>UQHF01000009.1 GCA_900540785.1 uncultured Blautia sp. | reverse complement strand
GTTGAAGTGTACGGTCTATCACTGTTGGTATGCCAAGCTTTCGCACACCACCATCCGGTTTTGGCATCTCGACTCGTCTCACTGGAGACGGAGTATACTTTCCACGATAAATGCGGTCTGTTAACTCTTGTTGATGTTCCTTCAAATACGGAAGAGCCTCCTCAATGGTCATCCCATCAATTCCTGGCGCTCCCTTGTTTACCTTAACTCTCTTGTACGCTCTGTTAAAGTTGTCCTTGTACAGTATCGCTTCCAAGAGTTTCGGCTGTGCACTGTCTCTTTCTTTCCATATCCGATTAAATGACCTAGACACTTTCGCATACCCTTCGTGTTCCGCACTATCTCTTTGCGAACAGCCATTGTTTTCAATGTTTTCTGCCATAAATGGTCACTCCTCCTTTCTCGGTCATACTCAAGACTCCTACTGATTCGGTCCTTCGCCTAAGTGCCCTGTGGATACTCGGCTACTATGACCTCTGCTGACTTCTGCACGTTCAGCACTGCTTTGTGCAGTGGTTACCTCTTTCAAGGCGTATCGCACAGACCTCCCTAGGTACCACACGTTTCTTCCTCTCCATCTATCTGCCTCATCTATCATGCATGATTCTGTGTAGTTATTGGGCTTCGACTTGAATGGCAGCCTTACCCTCATGCATGACCTCATATGAGATTTCTGTTCGTCAGACCAGAGATTTGCCCGTGAGTTAGTATGTTCCTCACATCCAGCTTCCTTCAGATTCCACCTCACGATGGACACCCTTGTCTTCGGCTATATCCTTCCCACTACCGGGCGGATTCGGGACTTTAACCCGTTAGAAACGTGCGCCGCTAGGCGCACCATAAAAAAGCCTTCCATCTCTGCAATATATGCAAGAGACGGAAGACATTTACATCTTACGCGGTACCACTCTTATTTTATGAAAAATCATACCCTCGCCGGATACGGAACGCAAATACGTCCTTATATCCTTTCTCTGTAACGGGAGAACCCGTCTGCTCCTACTCTCCTTTCAGAGGATTTCAGCCAGATGCTCCAAGGTGAGTTCTATACTTCCCTTCCGCTGTCTCTCAGCACCGACAGCTCTCTGTGCTCCAGTCCATATATACTATTCCTTTTCTCTGCATTTATCTGTATTTATATGTCTCACTAACACGTTCTCAGTTTAGCACTTCAACGTGATTTTGTCAAGGCATTTTCGTAAATTTTGAAAATCACCCAAAAAATAGTTGATTTTTTTTAAATATATGTTATAATAAAATTCGTTTCGGGGTATGGCGTAGCTTGGTAGCGCGCACGGCTGGGGGCCGTGAGGTCGCAGGTTCAAATCCTGTTGCCCCGATTTTCCCTTTAAAATCAAGGGTTTTAGAGCTTATACAAATGAATGTTCTAATTACTTTTGATTACTCTTACTAAGTCTTATAATTATATCTGTTTTTTCCCTTAACGAAGCTATATCAAACGTATTATAATATTGTTCATTCACTTCTTTTGTATGTCCAGGAAGAGAAGCGGCTTCCCCTCAATAACTTACAGCTTTACATCTTTGTGATGTCAGCCGTCAGCTAGTGCGAATAGTTGGCGGCTATTTTCGTTTTCCCTTGAAAATCGTATAACACAATCCTACAAGGGTGCAAATGAATATTCCAAACTGAATCAAATCAGAGTATAATTGTTTTATTGTTATTTCAAGTCAATACCCTCACTCTCTGCAAACTCTTCAAGAGTTTCTTTCTAACTCCACTTTATTTTTTCAATCATACAGGTATGTTTCTTCGTTTCTTTATCGTAATTGATTCCTACAAGCAGCAGATTCCCCTGATACTCCTTTAAAGCATCTATATATTGTTTGTTTTTAATCTGATCAATCGCTCCTGATGCATTTTTGTTCCATTTTAATTCCATCACAATTGCCGGTTTATCTGCATATAGCTTTCTTGGAATAAAACAAATATCTGCAAATCCTTTTCCTGTTGGTAACTCTCGAATAATCATGTAAAATTCTCTTGCAAAATAAAAAGCCAAATTAATCGTACAACTTAAAGAATTTTCATCATTATACTGCAAAATAGAAATTTCTCTATGCGCACGATCAATTCCCTCTGCTACCGCTTTTTCATCGCGTTTCCATAAATCTTCCAACAGCTTTCGCGAGGCTTCTACAGAATCTATTACCTCATGCCATTCCAGGGTACGAACAGCATTGATATATTCCATAGAAACTTCTTTATTTGGAATTGTAACCGTTTCTGTCCTGCCGTCGTATGTTAAATAACCTAAATGCACCAGCAAAGTCAACACATCATCTCTTGTTTGAAATGTTGTCATATCGTTACTGAACGTTCCCGTATTAATATAAATTTTATCATTTGCAAGCATTCTAACTATAGAATCTTTCAGTCCGTCAAAATTCATGCGAATATAAACCTTCAACGCTTCATATGTTTCTGTCTGATTCCAGTAGGTGCCATATTTATGACGAAGCATGGCTTCTACAACA
This sequence comes from uncultured Blautia sp., assembly GCA_900540785.1. GTDB lineage: Bacteria > Bacillota > Clostridia > Lachnospirales > Lachnospiraceae > Blautia_A. The sequence continues at coordinate 108,915 of UQHF01000009.1, read as the reverse complement.
GACTTTGGGCTGTACATAGAATAAACAATATTTCCATCTTTGTGATAAGCAGACATTTTATATCCATCATACCATGCTTTTGTTTCTTCGAAATTCATCTCATATTTTATACAAAGATTCCTTACCTCATTCTCTGTAAAGCCAAAATATTCAGCCATACTCCCCGGATCCGTCATAGAATACTCTGTAAACATATTTAAAGCAGAATGAGAACCATATTTTTTAATAGGCAAAATTCCGGTCATATACGCCAAAGCAACATAATCCTGATCTTTAAGCCATAGCCTTAAAAAATCAAGATACTTCTTCTGCTCCTCAAAATCCTGCTGATATTCACGAAACAGACAATCCCACTCGTCAATAAGAATCACAAAAGGACGTCCTGTATTTGCATATATATCGTTCATGGCAAATACAAGATACATCGTATCTGCATATTCCGGATACTTACGTTTCAATTCAGAAAGCACCCGTTTTTGTAACAGCGACAGCATCTCATCAATATCGTTTGTAAGGCTTAAAAATTGCTGCATATTCACTTTTATCACATCATACTCGTTTAAGTACTCCCGATAAGTTTCTGCCCTGCTGATTTTTAAACCTGCGAACAATTCTTCTGTATTTTCTCCGCAGTCATAATAAGCTGCCAGCATATCTGCAGCCATAGATTTCCCAAATCTTCTTGGACGGCTGACACACACAAACTTTTGCTCTGTATTTAGCACTTTATTCGTTTTTTCGATTAATCCTGTTTTATCCACATAAATCTGAGAGTTCAGACTTTCCCGAAATCGTTTGCTTCCCGGATTCAGATAACTTCCCATATACAGCCCTCCATTTATTTTATATTCTGCCTTTTCTATATTATAACCTGCCGACAGATAAACTGCAATAAAAGAAGTGCCCCTTTACGGAAGCCCTTCTCTGTCCCCTTATTTAATAACAACACTCTTTACACCGCTCCAGTTGGAATATATGCGTTCCCCATCTGCCATTTTACACGTTCTGACACGGACATAATATGTCTCCCCGCTTTTCGCGTCTGTTCTGGAATAGCTCTGACTGCCGGATTTTTAACGGCATAGCTAAAGTCAGTGGGATTGCGATAGCCTTATTTCAAATGCACTTTTTTCTTAATCTCTAAATCCCCCACCTGTTCGGTCTGAAAATTTCTCTGCTTTATATGCAGAAAAAAGCAGCACAGTCATTCAACTGCGCCGCCCTTTCCTTTTTCTTACTTATTATTAATGTAATTTACAAGCCCTTCCGCTTTTATGATCTTCTGCATAAACTCCGGGAATGCCTGCCCTTTAAATTCTGTTCCTTTTGTACGGTTATAAATCATTCCAGAATCAAAATCCACTTCTACTTCATCGCCTGCTTCTATGCCTTTGCTTGCCTCCGGGCACTCGATAATAGGCAGTCCGATGTTGATGGCGTTTCTGTAAAAAATTCTGGCGAAAGTCTCTGCGATCACACAGCTTACCCCTGCTGCCTTAATGGCGATCGGAGCGTGTTCTCTGGAAGAACCGCAGCCGAAGTTTTTATCTGCTACAATGATGTCGCCTTTTTTTACATTTTTAACGAAATCCTTATCAATATCTTCCATACAGTGTAATGCCAGCTCTGCCGGGTCTGAAGAATTCAGATAGCGTGCAGGGATAATTACGTCTGTATCTACATTATCTCCAAATTTGAATACGGTTCCTTTTGCCTGCATAACTCTTCCTCCTTATAATCCCAGTTCTTCCGGCGCAGAAATTTTTCCGGTTACTGCACTTGCTGCCGCCACTGCCGGGCTTGCAAGATAAACCTCAGAATCCACGTGCCCCATACGTCCCACAAAGTTCCGGTTTGTTGTGGAAATGCAGCGTTCTCCTGCTGCAAGAATGCCCATGTAACCCCCAAGGCATGGACCGCAGGTAGGAGTGCTCACCACTGCGCCTGCCTCGATAAAGATTTTCAGAAGCCCTTCTTCCATAGCCTGTAAGTAAATCGCCTGTGTGGCAGGAATCACAATACAGCGTACACCTTTTTTTACTTTTCTGCCCTTTAAAATCTCTGCTGCTGTGCGAAGATCATCAATTCTTCCATTTGTACAGGACCCGATGACTGCCTGATCTATCATTACCTCTTCCTTAATTTCGGAGATGGTCTTTGTGTTTTCCGGAAGGTGAGGAAAGGCGATGGTCGGCTCCAGTACGCTTAAATCAATGGTATACTCTTCTTCGTACACGGCATCCTCATCTGCCTCATATACTTTATACGGACGTTTGGAATGTTCTTTCATATAAGCTTCTGCAATTTCGTCTACAGGGAAAATGCCGTTCTTTCCCCCTGCCTCGATTGCCATGTTTGCAATGGTGAAACGATCGTCCATAGAAAGGTTTTTGATTCCCTCCCCTGTAAATTCCATTGATTTATAAAGGGCTCCGTCCACTCCGATTTTTCCGATAATATGAAGGATCACATCTTTTCCGCTCACCCATTTTTTCGGTTTGCCCACAAGGTTAAAACGGATTGCGGAAGGTACTTTAAACCAGGCTTTTCCTGTCGCCATTCCGGCAGCCATATCTGTGCTTCCAACGCCTGTGGAAAACGCGCCCAAAGCTCCGTATGTACAGGTATGAGAATCTGCCCCGATGATTACGTCTCCTGCAACGGTCAGTCCTTTTTCCGGAAGAAGAGCATGTTCAATTCCCATTTCTCCTACGTCAAAATAGTTGGTAATATCATGCTTGCATGCAAACTCCCGGACGCATTTGCAGTGCTCTGCTGATTTAATGTCTTTATTTGGAATAAAGTGATCCATTACAAGGGCTACTTTATCTTTATCAAATACAGTCTCCACTGTCATTTTATCCATCTCGTGAATTGCCACCGGAGAAGTAATATCATTTCCAAGAACAAGGTCTAAGTCCGCCTCTATCAACTGTCCTGCTTCTACAGAATCAAGACCTGCATGAGCTGCCAGAATTTTCTGTGTCATTGTCATTCCCATTTGTAATTCCTCCTGTTTTCTTAACTTCTGCTGTTATTTTACCATTGTTCCTGTTATAATACCAATATATATTTATGATACTTTCCATAACTTATAGTTATGTTATAGTCATTCACAAACAGCAATTCAAATAAAACAGATATTACCCTGGAGGAATCTGCAAATGAAAGAAAATCTATCTTTATATCATATTTTTTATACCGTAGGCCGCACAGGAAGCATTTCCCAGGCTGCAAGGGAACTTTATATCAGCCAGCCTGCCATCACAAAAGCGATCAAAAAGCTTGAGGAAAATCTGGACACCACACTTTTTAAGCGCACCTCAAGAGGCGTTACCTTAACGCCTGACGGAAGCTTCCTTTTTGAAAAAACAAAATCTGCCTTTTCCCTTCTCTCTGAGGGAGAAAAAGGCGTACTTCACAACCATTCCAGGGAAATCCCGAAGCTACGCCTGGGAGCAAGCGCCACTTTGAGTAAATATGTGCTTCTCCCCCATCTGAAACGATATATTTCTTCCAATCCTCAGGTGCAGATCCAGCTTTCCTGCCAGTCTACTTATGAGACGCTGCGAAATCTCGAAGAGGGAAAAATCGATCTTGGATTAATCGGAAAACCACAGAAACTTCCCCAGGTGCATTTTATGCCCCTTCGGAAAATCCAGGATACGTTTGTGGCTTCCCCTCAGTATCTCTCTAATCATCAGGCGCTTTATCCGGATCATTCTCTCACAGAAACGGCAACCTTTATGCTTCTTGATGAAGAAAACATTTCCAGACAGTGGGTAAATCTCCAGCTTCGGGAACAACAGATAGAGCTTCGCCATATTTTTGAAGTCAATACAATGGATCTTCTCATTGAATTTTCTCAGATCGGGCTTGGCATTGCCTGTGTGATTCGAGAATTTGTTCAGTATCAGTTAGAACATGGGACGTTACAGGAAATCCCTCTTGGCATTACCTTTCCTCCCAGAGAAATCGGATTTGTGTGCAGAAAAAAAGAAGAGGTCAGCCCTCTTCTTCATGATTTTTTCAGCCGGACAGCAATATAGCAGTCCGGCTTTCTTTTTAAATTAGTTGTTGATCAGTTTATCCTCGCCGTTCCAGCTGTACAGTTTACGGATTTCTTCTCCTACAATTTCAGACGGATGCTCGGAAGCCAGTTTTCTCATAGCCTTGAAATGTACCTGACTGCCTGCGGAAGACATATCCAGAAGGAAGTCTTTTGCGAAAGTGCCGTCCTGAATGTCGGACAGGATTTTCTTCATGGCTTTCTTTGTGTCTTCTGTGATGATCTTCGGTCCTGTGATGTAATCGCCATATTCTGCTGTGTTAGAGATGGAATATCTCATTCCTGCAAAACCGGACTGATAAATCAGATCTACGATCAGCTTCATCTCGTGAATACACTCAAAGTATGCGTTTCTTGGGTCATATCCTGCCTCAACAAGAGTCTCAAAGCCAGCCTGCATAAGCGCACATACACCGCCGCAGAGAACTGCCTGCTCGCCGAAAAGGTCTGTCTCTGTCTCTGTACGGAAGGTTGTTTCCAGAACGCCTGCTCTTGCGCCGCCGATGGCAAGTGCATATGCAAGTGCTATATCAAGCGCTTTTCCTGTTGCGTCCTGCTCTACAGCAACGAGACACGGTACGCCTTTTCCTGCCTGATACTCGCTTCTTACTGTATGTCCCGGTCCCTTTGGAGCGATCATGGTAACGTCTACATTCTTCGGAGGTACGATGCAGCCGAAATGGATGTTGAAGCCGTGAGCGAACATCAGCATATTTCCCTCTTCTAAATTTGGCTCGATGTCTTTTTTGTAAAGAGCCGCCTGTTTTTCATCGTTAATAAGGATCATGATAATGTCGGCTTTTTTTGCAGCATCTGCCGCCGTATATACTTCAAATCCCTGCTCTTCTGCTTTTTTCCAGGATTTGCTTCCCTCATAAAGACCGATGATCACATTGCAGCCAGATTCTTTTGCATTGAGAGCATGTGCGTGTCCCTGGCTTCCGTACCCGATCACTGCGATGGTCTTTCCCTCTAATAAACTTAAATTACAATCTTCCTGATAAAAAATTCTGTTTGCCATTGTTTTTCTTCCTCCTATAATGTCATATATATGTATTTTCTAATTAAAGAAAACGTACATCTTTTGCCCCTCTTGAAAGCCCTGTCACACCAGTTCTTGCAAGCTCCAGAATTTCGTAGGAACCCATAAGGTCGATAAAAGCTTCCAGTTTGCTTTTTGTACCTGTCATTTCCACCACAAGGGAATCCTTGCTTACATCGACTACTTTCGCGCGGAAAATATCCGCAATGGAAATGATTCCCTGACGCTGCTCTGCTCTGGCAGCAACCTTGACCAGCACCAGCTCACGGCTTACGCTCTCCTCCGGCTCCAGCACCTTAATATCGCGCACATCCACAAGCTTGGCAAGCTGCTTTGTAATCTGCTCCAGGATCATTTCATCGCCGCTGCACACAACTGTCATACGGGAAAACCGTTCATCTGCAGTCACGCCAACTGTAAGACTGTCAATGTTATATCCGCGCCGGCTGAAAAGTCCGGAAATCCGGCTCAAAACACCTGCTGTATTGTCCACTAACAGGGATAAAATTCTTTTCTGCATACTCCACCCGCTTTCAATACTTTAAACTAATAAATCATTATATGTTTACCATTATAGCAAGTTAAATGATTTTGTCAATAAAAAAATGACGCATTGTAATTAAAATACAATGCGCCTGTCTGCAATCCTGGAAAGAAGAGGTTCACTGTGGGAAACCACAAGAAGACCAATCTCTCTTTCCTTCACCTCTTTTAAGAGAAAATTCCAGATCTGACTCTGAGTGATCAAGTCCAGCATGGTGCTGATCTCATCTGCAATGAGAAATTTCGTATCCTTCCCCAGCGCCCTGGCAATACAGAATCTCTGAAGCTCTCCGCCGGAAAGCTCCTGAGGATACCGCTTCTCCCAGTCTTTTTCTATACCAAGCTCTCTTATGATCCGCTCATCTACCTCTTTTCCATCTGCCAGAGTATCTCCGAGACGGAGCTTTGGATTGACTGCCCGCTCCGGATGCTGCCATATCATCTGTACCGGACAGTATCCTTTTTGGGGAAGGGGCTTTCCGTCAATTAAAACCTCTCCCTCAAGCGGCTTTAAATATCCTGCAAGAACTTTACAAAGTGTCGTCTTTCCGAAACCGCTTGGACCAAGGATTGCCACTCTCTCGTGATTTTCCACCTGTAAATTTACATTGGAAAAAACTGCCCCGTCTTTCTGCTCATAGGAAAATGTAAGATTTCTGCCCTCCAGTATCATGCCTTCCCTCCTGTTCTCTCATGATGGTGCTGTTCCACTGCCAAAGGCTCTCCTGAAAAGCGCACGCAGCGCACCGTTCCGCACCCCACTCGCTGCATGGGGATTTCCCCCTGACACGCTTCTGTATACAGGCTGCATCTCGGTCCGAACGGACAGCCTTTCGGCATATCCTTTACATAGGGCTGCACACCCGGAAGGGGTTGGAAACCATTTTGGGGAAGCGCCCTCCACAATGCTTTTGTATAAGGGTGACGAAGGGTTTCTTCTGAGGCAAAATCAGATACGGGCGCTTCTTCCACAGTTGTTCCTGCATAAAATACAGCAATCCTGTCTGCCACCTCAAGTGCCAGCTCAATATCGTGGGTAATGAGAAGCACGCCTTTTCCCTCATCTGCAAAATTCCGGAAGTCTTCCATTGATTTTTTTGCAAGGGCAAGATCCATTCCAGGAGTCGGCTCATCTGCAATAATAAGCTCCGGATCTCCCATAAGGGCTGAGGTTAAAAGCACACGACGGGTCATACCTCCTGAACACTCAAAAGGATACTTTATATCTACTTCCTCTCCAAGACCATACCTCTTAAAAAGCCCTCGCTGTTTTTTCTTTTTCTCTTCTCCTTTTCCTCCCTGCACCTGTTTTCCAACTGTCATAAGCGGATCAAGGTAGGTAGTACTCTGGGGAACAAAGGCAATTTTATTTCCGCGGAGAGCACAGATACGCTCCTCTGTTAAAAGCTCTCCATCGTAATACATATTTCCTGTCACTTTTGCGTTATAGGGAAGAAGCCCTAAAATGGCGTGTGCCAGAAGGCTTTTTCCGGAACCGCTGGAACCTACCACTGCCACAATTTCCCCCTCATGGACGGAAACGGACAGTTTTGAAATAACAGGAAGTTCTATTTTTCTGCTGCTTCTTTCGTTTTCATACTGGGAAAAAGAAAGCGACAGCTCTTCAATTTCCAAAATATGTCGTCTGTTTGTACAACTCATACGTTCTCCTTATTCGTGGGCGCTGCCCGGATCTAAAATCCGGCGAAGGGCGCTTCCTCCTCTGTCAAAAAGTACGACTGTCAGAACAAGCATGATTCCCGGAAAAACTGCCAGCCACCATTTTCCTGTGATAAGATACTTCATGCTTTCCGAAAGAATAATACCGATCGCCGGCTGTTCTGCTGAAAGTCCGAATCCCAGAAAGGTAATGCTTGACTCATGGAGAATGGCATGTGGAAACAAAAGCACCAGTCCCACAAGAAACTGCGGCAGAAGATGAGGAAGCATATGTTTTTTTGCAATCTCAAATTTACTGTGCCCCAGCTTTTCTGCAATGAGAATATATTCACTCTGGCGGAGCTGCATCACCTCTCCTCTTATCAGTCTTGCAAGAGAAGTCCAGTGTGTAAGGGCAACGCCTATAATGACTCCCTTTAAACCTTTTCCACAGGCATAGGAAATGAGGATCAGAAGAAGGATATGGGGGATTCCCATTACCATGTCAATAAAAAAAGAAATGACGGAATCTGCCTTTTTTCCGAGGGTTGCAGCTGCTGTTCCCAGAAGAAGCGCCATGAAAGCACTCACCCCCGCCGCTGTAATGCCGATTAAAATACTGGTGGAAAGCCCGGTCAGTGTTCTGTAAAACATATTTCTTCCAAGCCAGTCTGTTCCAAAAGGATAGGCAAGACAGGGCGCTATATTTTTTCTGGAAAAATCTGTGACCATTGCGGCATCTCTTAAAAAGACACCCGACACTGCCACTGCCGCGAGAAACAGAACAGAAAAAATAAGAAGTGCTTTTGCCTTCTGTCTCTGATTAAATTTTCCTCTCATCGCGCGCCTCCCTTCCGGATTCTCGGATCTACGGTTCCGTAAAGAAGATTCGCAATAAAATTGCCCATAAATACAATGGCTGCCGTAATAAGGGTAATTCCCATCAAAAGCGGTACATCGCTTCCCGTTCCTGCAGACACAGCTGCCTGCCCAAGTCCGGGATAAGAAAATACCTGCTCTACAAGAACAGATCCGCCTATAATCTCACTGATAGAAGCAAACTGCAAGGTCATGGCAGGAAGAAGGACGTTTCGAAGACCATGATGGCGCACAATACTCCAGATACTTTCGCCTCTTGCTCTGGCAAACAGCACGTAATCGCTTTCCATAATATCAATCATTTTTTCTCTTGTATGAAGGGTGATATTGGAAATACCGGTAATGCTTAAGGTAAGCGCCGGCAAAATGGCATGGCGCACACGGTCAAAAAACGTAACGCCGCTTGCCTCCACGCCTATAGGAACACTTAGTCCTATGGGCAGCACACGAAGCCATACCCCAAATACAATTAAAAGAAGAAGTGCAAGCCAGAACGCCGGGGTGCTTGCGATCACAAGGGAATATCCCTTAATTGCCTTATCTATGGGCTTTCCTTTAAATACGCCTGCGATCACTCCCAGAAGAAAGCCCAAAAGCCCGGATATAATCCAGGCGAGTCCCATGAGAAACAGAGAATTTCCAAGCTTTACCGCAATGACTTTTGCAACCGGCTGGCGGTATACAAGAGAAGTTCCCATATCTCCTTTTATAAAATCCTTTGCCCAGTTCAGGTATCTCTGAACCGGCGGGGTGTCCACACCCCAGTAAGAACGAAGTTTTTCTTTCTGCGCCTCGCTCATGCTGCCCAGGGCAGCCTGCCCCACATTGGCCTGTAAGGGGTCAATGGGGGAGGCGGAAACAAGGGCAAATGTAACAATGCTGACTGCAAAGAGAAGTAAAATCATTCTCATAAAATTCTTCATCAATAATGTCGCATTCTTTTTAATCAAAATCTTACTCCCATTCCCATTCGTCAATGTTGTTTACAATAGACCAGCCGTGTCCGTGCGGGTGGATTTTCTGATCCGCCACAGTAAGTCCATCGCGGACAAAGTACAAATGGTCAATGTTGCAGAGCCAGATCCACGGAATGTCTCCCTCCTGTGTGATACCGGTTGTTCCGTCCCACTGAGCTTTTTTCCAGAGTTCATAAGATTCTTCCAGATTATCACTTTCCAGGGCTTCATCCATATATTTGTCTACTGTCTCATTTGCGTAAGGAGAATACTGGGCAAGACCTGTCTCCTCCATAGAATGATAAATGTTGTAAAGCTCCATTGGAGTATGTGCTCCCCATCCCCACATAAGCGGTTCGGACTGTGCGCGGTCGTATGCCGTATCCCAGCCTACTCCTTCTGTTTTCACATCGATTCCAAGCTCACGAAGCTGATTTGCCGTATCTTCTGCAAGCGCCTGGCGGACAGAATCTCCATTGCTGAACATAAGAGTTAGCTCTGCCTTTTCTCCATCTTTTTCACGGATACCATCTTTTCCTTCTGTCCATCCAGCCTCGTCCATCAGGGCTTTTGCCGCATCCAGATCGTATTCTGTCACTGCCTCATCATTATACCAGGGCATTTTATCACATACACTGTATGCAACGGTTCCATATCCGTTTAATACGTTGTCGATCATTTCCTCTCTGTCAATGGCAAGGTTGATGGCACGGCGCACATTCACATCAGAAGTCAGAGAATTTCCGTAAACAATGCCGTCTTTTTCTTCCGGCTCTGTAGTCGGAAGATTAAAGCCTCTGTTATCAACTGTGTCCACACGCATCAGACTGTACCCTTCGATTTCCTGGTCGCTGTAGGAAGCGGCTGTGTGGGCAACGTCTGCCTCTCCTGCCATAGCTGCTGCAAGAGCTGCATCTTCTTCCATAAAGAGAACCGTCAGTTTTTTAATCTTCGGCTCTTCTCCGTAGTAATCCGGATTTGCCTCAAAGATTACCTGCTGCCCCTTATCCCACTGTTTCATAATATAACGTCCGGAACCGATGGGATTCTGTCCGTATGTCTCGCTGTAAGCGTGCTCCGGTACGATTCCCACGATTGCCATTGTATATGGCCAGATAGAATACGGCTCATTCATATGAAATTCCACAGTGGTATCGTCTACTGCAACAGCCTCTTTTAACATGGTAAAGTCATTGACTGTACTTTCATCTCTACAGGTATTATATGTAAAAGCAACGTCCTGTGCAGTAAGCGGCTCTCCGTCTGTGAATTTTACATCATCACGGATTTTCACTGTCCATGTCAGCTTATCTTCACTGCAGGAATACTCCGTTGCCAGGTCGTTTTCAATTTTCAGGTCTTTTGTTGTACGTACAAGAGTACTCTGAATAAGCGGCTCATGTACGTGCTCTCCTGCTCCCCAGCCATATGCCGGGTCAAATCCGGATTCCGGCTCTGATGTAGTCGGCATGGTAACAACAACAGAAGAATCCTCTGCTCCTGCCTGCACTCTTGCAGACGGCATAATAAGCAGGGATGCTGCCAGCGCCAGTGCACTGATAAAACCTGTCACTTTTTTTAACTTCATTTGTAAAGTCCTCCTTCTTTGAACTCCTTCTATTATAAAGGTGAAAAATCCCCCCTACAAGCCCGTAGGGGGGTTATTTTTTTCAAAAAAACCGACTTTTTTTGTATTTTTTATATGAGATACTTCGTTTTTAGCTCTTCCTGAGCTTTTGGCGTTAAATACAGACCTTTCTTCAGGAACTGTTCCACAGAATCATAAGTTTTTTCTAACACAGAAACTGCTCCTGCAAGCCACTGTTCCTCTGTTGTAAAAAACACCCTTGCATTTTCCATTTCCTGCTCTCCCACACTCGGATAGCTTTCCAGGAGGCGTTTTGTATATATCCACTCTTTATCCAGACAGGTGTCTGTTTTCCTGTAATCTTCCCGGATTTCATTTCTGGAAACTCCAAGAGCACATAAAAGAATCGCCGTTGCAATGCCTGTCAGATCTTTTCCTGTACTGCAGTGCCACAAAACAGCGCCGTTTTCATGATGAAGAAGAACATCTACAAAACGTGCAAACTGCTTCACAGAATACTGGTCACTTAAAATTTCCTCATATACTTTTCCCATAAATTTTCCCGGGTCTTTCTGATTCTTTAAAAATTCCCGGTCCATATCCCGAATATGCGTGATACCGGGACGCGGTTCATCCAGAACAGGAATGCGGTAATACTCCACCCCCGGCAAAATGGTATCCGGGCGTTCCTTTGCCTCTGCCTCTGTCCGAAGATCGATTACTTTTGTCAGACGGTATTCCTCGCAGAGCGCCTTCTGGTCTGCCAGAGAAAGATGATACAGATCCCCGCTTCGCAAAAGTCTTCTCGGAAGAATATGGCGCTCCTCTTCTGTAATGATCGCCCCTAAATCTCTGGTATTCCAGAGGTTCTGAAGAGGAAGCCTCCCGCCTTTTGGAAAGCCCACTGCCATTTCCGGGTTCAGAACCTTTAAAAGCCGGATACACTCCTGTACTTCCCGCTCTGTCATATCAAATTTATAACGTTTTCTTCTTCTTGTAACAATAACCAGATAATTGGAAATGAGCTGGCGTTCCTCCACACCGTCCATTCCCTCCCGCCGCATATATGCCCAGAGTATATCCCTGCAGGGAAGATTATTCATCATCATATGCTTTGTAAAAATCAGGTATCCGTCTTCTATGCGTATTTTTCCGTATTTCATATGATTTCCTTTCTTCCCGCTTCTTTTATGATTTCATAAAGAGCTTCCACACTGTATGGAAGGATTGTTTCATCAATCTGAAACTTTGAATGATGAAGGGGATAGTTTCCCTCTTCAAGCCCTGCCAGAAACACGGCAAACACACCCTTTACCTTCTGAAAATACCGGTAGGCATTGTCTCCGGAAAGGAAAAGTTCCTCTTCTCCCTCTGTCCAGAAACGCTCTTTAAATACTTTTTTCCCTGCTTTTTTTACTGCCTCTGTAAGAAGAGCATCATTTGCAAAAGGAAGAACTGGCGGCTTCGGTTCTCTCACGACAATCTCTGTCCCTGTCTCTTCTTCTGTTTTTTTCAGAATATCTTTCAGACCTTTTTGAAGTCTGCGATAATCTTCTTCTCTGCATGCACGTATATTCCCTTTCATCACTACATGATCTGCAATAATGTTTGCATACTCGCCGCCGTGAATGCTTCCGATCCCGATTAGAGCTTTTCCGCTGCCTTTATAATCCCGATTGAGCTCATGTATCGCCTTTGCAGCTACAGAAGCTCCGTAAATGGCATCTACGCCTTTTTCCGCCTCGCACCAGTGGCTGGATCTTCCGTGGATATGTATCTCCATTCCACCGATCATGGAAGATGCCTGCCCTTCGTGCACCGTCATTCCAAAGCTCTCATCTCCTGCATAGTGAAACATAAGGAAGGCGTCCGCCCCGGTAAGCGCGCCTGCCTCGATCATTCTAGCAGCCCCTTCGCCGATCTCCTCTGCCGGTTCAAAAAGAAAACGGACGGAAACAGGAAAGGTGTCTTTCTCCTCTGCAATAATTTTTGCGAGAATCAGAGCAGAGGCAAGAATGGCATCATGCCCGCAGGCATGCATACACCCGGCGTTTTTTGAGGCATAGGAAAGCCCTGTTTTCTCCTCTATGGGAAGCGCATCCATCTCTGCCCGAAGAACGATACATTTCTCTCTGTCTTTTAATTTTGGAAGCTCTGCTATCCAGCCCGTAGGCAGAACCGGGGTAAGTACATACCCCAGTTTCTCCATATAAGACTGAATAAAGGAAGAAGTTTCTTTTTCCTGAAGCGCAAGCTCCGGATACTGGTGAAAATGACGCCTCAGACTTAAAAGCTCTTCTGTGTACTCTGAGAATTTCCCTTTATATACAAGGTTTTTTGTCATGACACTCCTTTATCAGGCAAAAAACTCCTGAAATGTTTTCTTTTTTTCCACAGCCTCTGTCACCTTAGCCATCTTGGAGGTATCTCCAATTAAAATTGCACCACAGAGACGGTTATTAAAGAAGTAATATTTTTCGTACTGTTTTCTCATTTCGTCTTTAAATTCTGCTGTACGGTATTTTTTCGCACTGTCTTTTCCATTGTCTCCGATCGCATAAAGAGAAGTATTCATTCCGTGGAAGGAAAGACCTGCGGAAACCGTAGTATACTCTTTCTTTTCTCCCGCTGCGTTTGCGCCTGCAGTTTCTCCCTGCTCCAGTGCCTGCGGCCATATTGCGTAATTGATGCCCTCAAATTCCGCACAGTCTCCGCAGGCATAAATATTTTCCACACTTGTCTCCATGTTTGCGTTTACGAGGATTCCTCTGTTTACCTCCACGCCTGCTGCGCCTGCAAGGGCTGTATTTGCACGGACGCCTGCGGAAATGATGACGAGCTCTGCCGGGAATGTTCTTCCGTCAGAAAGGGCAACTCCCTCTGCAGATGATCCTCCTGTAATTTCGGAAATCTGTACGCCTGTACGAATGGAGATTCCTGCTGCCTCGCTGATGTTTACCAGCATTTCGCTTGCAGCCCCATCAAGCTGGCGTCCCATGATCTGCGGAGCAAGCTCAAGAACTGTCACCTCTTTTTTCAGTTTCCTGAGCTCCCAGGCAGCCTCCAGTCCAAGTACGCCGCCTCCGATTACAACTGCATGATCCACGCGCTCCAGCATAGCTTCAATTTTCTCAATATCAGACATACGGCGGATTGCGATCACACCTTCTCTGTCTGCTCCCGGAATCGGCGGAACAAAACATTCTGAGCCAAGAGCATAGATCAGTTTTGTATATTTCAGTTTTGTGCCATCGGAAAGCTCTACTTCTTTCTCTTTCTCATCAATCGCTTTTACTTCTTTTCCGAGAATCTGATGAATGTTGTTTTCTTTATACCAGTTCTCGTCCTCCACTGCAATTTCCTCTGCCTTTAATCCCGCTGCAAGCGCCTTCGTAAGCATTGGACGGTTGTATGTGGAATACGGCTCATTGGAGATCATGATCACAGAACCTGTAAGGTCACGCTCACGGATTGCCTTTGCCGCGCTTAATCCTGCCGCTCCATTTCCGAGGATCACATAAAACTCATTGGAATCCTTTCTGAAAGAAGATTCTTCTTTTTCATATGGTACAAAGTTTTCCCGACCAACACCGCAGACAGGGCAGATGTCAAGAGAGGAATCAAAAATCTCACCGCAGACAAGACATTTTACAAGTGTACGTGTTCCTGATTTCTTCGGATTTTCTTTTTCCTGAAGAATGCAGCCGAAATTATAGCCATATTCATAAGCGTCAAGAAGCTGTACCTCACTTGGTTTAAAACGTACACGGAAGCTGTCTGTTACCTTCATTTTAAGCTGTTTCAAACGCTCCATGATATGAGGAACGCCCTCTCCGCTCCAGCCGTAGCTTCCGAACGCACTTGCCAGCTTTCCGCCGTGTGTGCCTGCAAAAATGGAAGTGGTAAGATCCCAGATCGGTTTTAACGCCTCTCCTACAATGGTCGGCGTACCAAAAAGAAGTCCGTCTGCAAAACCGATTTCCTCCAGCACCTTTGCCTGGTCTGCCTCTACCATATCATAACAGCGCACCTCCACATCTCCGCTGTCCTTGATTCCCTCTGCAATTTTCTCTGCAAGCTGGGCAGTATAACCGTAAGCGCTCACGTAAGGAATCACTACTGTCTTTTTCTTATTTGGATTGATGACAGTACACCAGTCTTCATACGTATCGTACATTTCCTGGATTCTTTCATCAAGAACCGGTCCATGTCCCGGACAGATCATGGAAACTGGCAGATCTCTTACTCTGCTTAAAGCTTTTAACATATATGGCTTAAACGGTCCGATAATACAATCGAAATAATATTTTGCAGCCTTCATGTAGTCATCCCTGTTCTCTACCTTACTTACAAGAACGTCCTGAAAACCATAATGAGAACCAAAGGAATCACAGGTTACGAGAATACCCTCTTCCTCAATGTAGGTGTACATAGTATCCGGCCAGTGGAGATTTGGCACGATCATAAATTTCAGAGTTTTTTCTCCGATCACCATTTCCTGATTGTCCTTCACTGCAATGGCACAGAAATCCCGGTTTACGATTTCTTTTAAAAATCCAATGGCACAGCCTGTTGCGATCACCTTCATCTGCGGGCTGTAATCAAGAAGCATCTCAATGCTTCCTGCATGGTCCGGCTCTGTGTGACTTACTACAAGATAGTCAATTTTTGTCACATCAATAATTTCTTTTAACTTGTCAAGATACTCGTCAAAGCATTTGCCTTTTGCAGTTTCAAACAGAATGGTTTTATCCCCTGTTTTCCATACATAAGAATTATACGTTGTTCCAAACTCCGTATACATGATGATGTCAAACACGCGCAGACTGTCGTCTACAATCCCTGCCCAGTAAAAACCATCTTTCAGTTCCAGTGTCTTCATGTCGCTTTCCTCTCTTTCTGTTATTTATTCAGAGCTTCTTTCCATGCAGCTTCCTTAAATCCCGGAATTACAAAATCTTCTCCTATTAAAAGGGGTCTTTTTACAAGCATTCCGTCTGTCGCCAGAAGAGCTGTCTGTTCCTCCTCTGTCATATCACCAAGCTTGTCCTTTAATCCCAGCTCTCTGTATTTCATTCCGCTTGTATTAAAAAACCGTTTTAACGGAAGCCCGCTTTTTTTGATCCACTCTTTCAGCTCTTCTTCTGTTGGATTCTCCTCCACAATGTGGCGGTCTGTAAATTCCACACCATTTTCCATAAGCCAGGCTTTTGCCTTTTTACATGTGGTACATTTTGGATATTCTAAAAATAATGTCATTTTATCCCTCCTGTTTCTTTTATGCAAAAAATACTTTTACTGCCTCTATCAGACGCTCTGTATCCTGCACCCCTGATGTTTCATAAGAAGAGTGCATGGCAAGCTGGGCAATTCCTATATCAACTGCTTTTACTGCAACCTGTGTTCCGGAAATATTTCCAAGAGTAGAACCGCCCGCCATATCGGAACGGTTTACAAAGGTCTGAAACGGCACGTCTGCCTTTTTGCAGATTTCTTTAAAATATGCGGCGGAAACAGCATCTGTGCAATATTTCTGGTTTCCGTTATATTTAATTACAATACCGCCATTTATTACCGGTCTGTTTACCGGGTCTGTCTTATCTGCGAAATTCGGGTGAAGCGCATGTGCGTTATCTGCAGAAATCATGAAGCTTTTTGCAAGCGCCATAAGATATTCCTCATAATCATGTCCAAGCCCCAGATAAATACGCATCAACGTATCTTTTAAGAAGGTAGACGCAGCTCCCTGTCTTGTGCCGCTTCCCACTTCCTCATTGTCGAGAACGCAGTGAACGGCAATCGAATCTTCTCTTTTCGCCTGAAGAAATCCCTGCATGGAGCAAAACGCGCACTGTAAATCATCGAGACGCGGTGCGGAAACAAATTCGTCCTTTTCTCCCCACACGCTTCCCTCTGTTCTGTGATATAAAAATAGATCGTGGCTTAAAATATCCTCTTTGGAAACTCCCGCTTCTTTTGCAAGAAGTTCCATAAAATCGCCCTCGCTGCAGCTGTATAAGGGAAGCATATCCTTCTGTGCGTTATACGCGTAACCATCATTTGCCTCCCGGTTCATGTGAACAGCAAGATTTGGAATCAGAAGAATATCTCTGTCAACAGATACCAGTTTTTCTCTGATTTCTCCGTCTTCCAGTACCATCACGCGTCCTGCAACAGAAAGAGGACGATCCAGCCAGGAAGACATCAGCATTCCTCCGTATTTTTCCACATTCAGTTTAATGTATGCGTTTTCCACCTTCATTTCCGGATTTTCCTTTACTTTAAAGGAAGGAGAATCGCTGTGGCTTGCCATGATATGAAACTGATCCGCCCCTTTGTCCGGAATGGAAAAAGCAATAAATGCAGAATGATTTCTCATAACAAAATAATTCCCGCCTTTTTTCAGATTCCATTTTTCCTCCTCAAAAAGCTCTGTAAAATTATTTTCTTTAAATCTGCGGCGCATCTCCTCTGCCGCCTGGAACGATGCCGGGCTTTTCCTTATAAATTCCAGTAATTCTTTTGCTGTCTCTTTACTCATAATGTTGTCCCTTCATTATTTTATCTGCTTTATTTATATTGAAAGAAAAAGGAAGCCCTGCAAATCTGCTGCTTCCTTTCTGTTCTCAGTCGAGAATAATCAGCGCCATGAAAACCAGGTCTGCATTTCCTGTATTGGCAAGTCCATGTCCCTTTCCATCTGGTGTAAAGGTAATATCTCCTGCCTGTACCGGGCGGTATTCTCCATTGTCATTATATTCTCCCTGTCCGGAAAGAATATAGTAAGTTTCACTTTCTCCGTGATGCTCATGGTATCCGAGAGAGCAGCCCGGCTCCAGTGTTACTTCCGCATACATTCTGCATTTTCCGTTTAACTGAGGCGCGTCTAAAATCTCTTTAATAATAACGTGTCCGTTTCCTTCACACATATGTTCAATTCTGCTGATTTTCATAAAGCCATCCTCTTTTCTGAAATATTATAGTAATTCTGTCCGAATATCTTCCTCTCTATCTTTCCACATTTTATGCTTTCTGTCAATAAGATACATGAAATTTTCAAGCAGAAAATATATTCCGATATTAATGCAAAAATGTCAACGAATTGTTTCGCACTTCGTGCTTCCACAATGTGGTTTATGTTCTTTTGACCCTGGCATTAAAAAAAACAGATATTTCTGCACGCATGATACGCCCGGTCAATCTGTGCAAAAATATCTGTTCTCCCTATTATATGGTATATTCTGTTTTATGCTACTGCAAATTTCTGAATCGCCTGATTAAATTCCTGGCTCTCTCCGTGACAATGTACCGTCAGGATACGTGTCAGATCCATACTGAAAATCCCCAAAATAGATTTTGCATCAACAAGAACCCTGTTATAGGAAATATCAATGTCAAAATCACACTTATTTGCTGCTTTTACAAACTCCTTGACATCCTCGGGCGCGCTTAATTTAATTTTCTGAGACATAATCCTCATCCTTTCTATCATACACTTTCCTTGGACTCAAGCCATTATGCGCCAGTTTTTCATTTTTGTCAACATACCTGTCTTTTTCTTGTTTTTTCGCAACGCAAATATTTTTAATGTTATTTTTACTGTTTTCCCATCAAATATCCATTAATTCTTATACAAATCACACAATATCATTTTCGAGATTTTTCGAGTCCCCTCTTTGCATGTAATATTTTCACAAAGTTTTTACATAACTTTAAAAATCTTTCTATCTTTTAACGTCCTGTTTCTTCTTCCTCCTCCAGTTTGAGCTTCGGAAGATTCCAACGGTAATGGGCAGCCAGATAACGGATAATAATAACAACAGCCGAAGACACCACCATTGCTTCTACAGCGCCAAACAAACGATACATATACACACATACAAGCGCTCCCACAATAGATGCACAGGCGTATATATGACGCACAAAAATATACGGCGGCACACCTGCCATCGTATCGCGGAGAAGACCGCCTCCCACACCGGTTATTGTTCCTAGAAATACAAGAAGAAACGTATGATCAATGTAGCCCTGTCGGATTCCCGTATTGACTCCTACTACAGTAAAGATCCCCAGGCCTACAGAGTCCATTACCAGCATGATCCTGTCGTAATGCACACGAAATTCCCCCTGAAGCAGTTCTTTTTTCTGATGTAGCACAAGAAACACAATACAGGAAGTAATTGTCGCCACAACTGCATATACAGAATGCTGAAACACACTCGGCGGAATAATGCCAAGCACAATATCACGGATCATTCCTCCTCCTACAGAAGTCACAACACCGAGAACACTGATTCCAAATATGTCCATTTTCCTTTCCACTCCAACCATAGCGCCGGACGCAGCAAACGCTACGGTTCCTATCATTTCCATTATAAAGGTAATTATCCCCTGATAGTCCATTTTCTCCTCTCCTTATTTCATTTCTTCCTTTATTATCTTAATTATACCAAAAAACAGAAATTTTGAAAATATTTTTCCGGCGAATCTTGTCCAAAAATATTGAATCCTCAGAAAGAATTTGTTATAGTGTCATATTGAAAGAACGATACGATTTTGCGGGAGGAAATGAAAATGAAAGCATCTGCTGATCTGGGAAGGGACTCGGTTTCTTCCCTTGTTTTACGACTGGCGATTCCCGCCATGATCGCCCAGTTTGTAAATGTACTGTACAGCATTATTGACAGAATGTATATCGGACACATTCCGTCTATCGGAGCACAGGCGCTTGCAGGCGTAGGCGTGTGCGGACCGATCGTCACCCTTTTAACTTCCTTTGGAACGCTTGTAGGACTTGGCGGTTCTATTTTAATGGGAATCCGTATGGGTGAAAAAAATTACAAAAAAGCAAAACAGATTTTATCAAACTCGTTTCTGCTTTTATGTGTTTTTTCCCTGATCCTTACCATCGCTTTTCTGCTTTTAAAGGACCAGCTCCTTATGTGGTTCGGAGCAAGTGAGCTTACCTTTCCTTATGCCAACACCTATATGACGATTTACACAGCAGGTACTTTTTTTGCTCTGATGGCGGCGGGACTGAACTACTTTATCAACTGTCAGGGTTTTCCCATGATTGGAATGGCAACTGTACTCATTGGCGCTGTATCTAATATCATTCTTGACCCTGTGTTTATTTTTGTATTTCACATGGACGTAGCAGGAGCGGCAATCGCAACCGTTATTTCTCAGTTTGCTTCCTTTATTTTTGCCCTTTGCTTTTTACTTGGCAAAAAAATTCATGTAAAAATCTCTTTTGGAAATTATTCTTCCAGAGTGATGGGCAGGATTCTATATCTGGGATTTTCTCCATTTCTTATTCTGGCAACGGACAGCATTATCCTCATTGCCATGAATACAGTCCTTCAGAAATACGGCGGTCCCTCAGAGGGAGATATGCTGATCACCTGCGCGACGATTGCTCAGAGTTACCTTCTTATGATCACCTCTCCCATGATTGGGATAAGCGGCGGCACACAGGCAATTTTAAGCTACAATTACGGGGCAAAACAGACAAAACGCGTGAAGCATGCAGAAAAACATATCCTTATATTAATGCTCTGCTTTACTACTTTTATGTTTCTTGTGTCCCAGTTTGCACCGCAGTATTTTGTAAAGCTTTTCACATCAGAGGCAGCATACATGGAATGCTCTGTATGGGCAATCCGCATCTACACTCTGATGATCATCCCATTGAGCTTCCAGTATGTATTTGTGGACGGACTTACCGCAATGGAACGAACAAAGACAGCACTTGCTCTCTCTGTATTTCGAAAAGGGCTCTTTGTAATCTGTACCTTTGTGCTTCCTGCTCTTTTTACTGCAAAAGCTGCCTTTTATGCAGAACCCATTGCAGATATTACAAGTTCCATTTTATCTACAACTGTGTTTCTTCTTATTATTAATAAGCATCTTACCAAAAGAGAACAGACTGTGGTTTCATAAGAATTGATTTTCTGAAAATAAACAGCCCGTCCTGTCCGACAGTATATAATTCCATCGGACAGGGCGGGCGATTAACTTCTGCGAACCTTTTTGTCAGCACGATATAAGAAAAGTCTGAATCACAACCATTTTTTTGCCCATTCGGCAAGATCTGTTTCTGTTGTTCCAGAAGCAAAACATTTGCCATTATCTACACTTGCGCCATGAGTAAGGGATTCTAAATTTTTACCGGATTTCCCCATTCCACTTCCTCCAGATGTCGCAAACGGAATAATCTGTTTTCCAGTAAAATCATAAGCTTCCACAAATGTGTCAATAATGGACGGCTCTCTGTACCACCAGATAGGAAAGCCGATAAAAACAACCTCATACTGCTCCATGTTTTGAACTGTATGACTGATTTCGGGTCTGCTGCTTCTGTCGTTCATTTCAACCGAGCTTCTGCTTTTACTGTTTCGCCAGTCCAAATCAGCACTTGTATAAGGTTCTTGAGCCTGGATTTCAAATAAATCCGCCTGGATTCCTTCTGCCAGTTTTTCAGCAACTCTTTTTGTTGTCCCTGTTGCGCTAAAATATGTAACTAATATTTTTTTCATTATCAAGTCCTCCTCTGAATTGTTATATACTTGACTTTTGTCTTCTTACAGTCTAACATTAAAGTTGAGTTTAAAGTCAAGCTTTTTCGAAAAATTTTTATAGTCAAGGAGCTCTCTATGAAAAAAGAAACATACACAATTAAGGACGCCGCTAAAATGATGGGCGTTCCGACAAGTACCATTCGCTATTACGACAAAGAGGGATTATTGCCCTTTATGAAAAGACTGGAATCCGGCTATCGTGTTTTTACAGAAAAAGATATTGCAACCCTTCGTATCATTAACTGTTTAAAGAAAACCGGAATGCCCATTAAAGAAATCCGACAATTCAGCAACTGGATTGAACAGGGTGACGTTACTTTACAGAAACGGTATGAAATGTTTTTAGAACGAAAACAGGCAGTCGAAGCACAAATGGCTGAATTACAGACAATTTTAGATACCATCAATTACAAATGCCAGTATTATGAAGCAGCTATTGCTGCACACACCGAGAAAAAGGACGCTTCCGCTCACTCTCAGTGAATGGAAATGTCCTTTTATTTTTACATCATCGTATGTATCTCTTTCCTGTAAACATGGCGGATAAAAATAAAACTTATCACTCCGGCAAAGACTTCCGCAATAGGAAATGCCCACCAGATGGCAGAAAGTACACCCGTCCTGGAAAGAATAAAGGCTGCCGGAAGAAGTACGACCAGCTGTCTCAGGACAGAGACAATAAGGCTTAACATTCCGTGTCCCAAAGCCTGAAAAACAGAAGAACATACAATTCCAAAGCCGGCAAGCAGGAAGCTTAAGCTGATGATCCGAAGAGCCGGTACTCCAATTTCCAGCATAGAATCGGAAGCATTAAATATACCCAGAAGACCTGCGCTGAAAAACTGGAATATCAACACTCCCACAAACATAATGGATTCTGCATAAATAATACTTAATTTTATGGATTTCATAATTCTTTTGGGTTTTCTTGCCCCATAATTGTATGCTGCAATGGGAACAAGACCATTATTTAAACCAAACACCGGCATGAAAATAAAGCTCTGCAGCTTAAAATACACTCCGAAAACAGCCGTCGCCGTAGAAGTAAACGCCATTAAAATTTTGTTCATACCAAATGTCATAACAGAACCGATAGACGCCATAATAATAGACGGAATACCCACACTGTAGATCTGTTTTACCACGATGCCGGAAAGACGGTATTTTGTAATGGAAATATGAAGCTCCTTATTTTTTTTCACATTAAACCAAAAAGCCAGAGATGCAGCCACAATCTGTCCCACAACCGTAGCAAGAGCAGCCCCTGCTACTTCCATTCTTGGAAAACCGAACAGTCCGAATATCATAATCGGGTCCAGGATAATGTTAATAATCGCTCCTAATGACTGCGTAACCATCGTGTACAGAGTTTTTCCTGTAGACTGCAAAAGTCTCTCAAAAATAAACTGAAAGAAAACTCCAAATGACATAATTCCTACAATTCTCACATAATCTGCTCCGTAGGAAATAATCTGCGCGTCTCCTGTCTGTACCTGGAAAAAGATCTTCCCGAAAATCCCGGTAAGAAGTGCAAATGCCAGAAAGCTGAACAGAGACAAGTAAACTCCGTTATTTGCCGCCTTATTTGCATGTTCTGTATTTTTCTCTCCAAGAGATCTTGATACAAGGGCATTGACACCGACTCCCGTACCAGTTCCCACAGCGATCATAAGATTCTGCACCGGAAAGGCAAGAGATACGGCAGTGAGTGCATTCTCGTTAAGCTGTGCTACAAACATACTGTCTACAATGTTATACAAAGCCTGAACAAGCATGGAAATCATCATGGGGACAGACATACTTAAAAGAAGCTTTCCCACAGGCATAACGCCCATTTTGTTTTCTGTTGAAATTGAATCCTGTTTCACAAAACTTTCCCCCTTCTCTTTTGTCGTATCTTTTATCATAACACTTTTTAAAAAGAAAGGCAAATGCAGATTTTATCCATTCAGTTTTTTTGAGGAAACCATTCTGGTAGGATTTTCTCTATACATTTTCCAAATTACTCCCGCCATTCCAAGCAGAGCAAAGAAAAGCCCAAGTTTCAGATTTGTCTGGAACACATCCATATATTCGGCATCCCGAAACAATTCCGCCATAATGACTGGAATATCTGCAAAAGAAGCTCCAAAAAGCTCTCCCTTTCCAATCATAACTGCAATGGAAAGTACATCTCCCAGAATATTGCCGCACACAACTCCCACAGCCGATACGAATGTGACTATGAGAATCTTTCCTTTTCCCATCTTTCCATGCAAAAGGTCATATCCCTTGGCAGAAAGCAGGCTGATAAGCAATCCGAGAACAGACGCAATATATCCCATAAATAGGGCAATCGCCCAGGGAATCGCTCCCAGAAGCGCACCAAGGACAGCTCCCAGAAAGCCGGAAACATAACTTCCAGTATCTTCATTCTTTATTTTTTCCACTTCTGCTTTTTCCTCCTGTTCTCTGGAAGCAAAACATCTGTCATGTCCGTGTACTGCCAGCTTATCCAGTCTCCAGGAAGAAGCTCCGTCTAATAAAAGCCCGCACATAGGACAATAGTCACTGCTAAGAAATCCATACAGAGAAAGCTGAGGAAGAAACCACTCCGTAAATTCCCGATAACGCTTCATAGTTCCCGGAGCATCATTAAATATTATCTGCATCCCCTCCATCCAAACATGCACTTGATCGATCCTGTATTTTTTACGCGTTTCCTTATTATCAAACTGCCGCAAAAATGCGGAAAGCCTGCTCTCCTCTGCACATCTGGCAGAAACTCCAAGCCCTTTATATCCGTTTCCTTCCCACATAGTGACTGAATACCCCATATATTCTCCATATGCCACGCCTTTATCTATCTTCAGCCCAGCCTCTTTTGCCATTTTCTTTAAACCGCTTCCCAACATATTTTTTACCTCCTATAATTTACTCATGAATATTCCAGTATGTAAGTCCCAGGATACTCTCCCTCTCACAAATCTGTACAAGACTTCCCTCGTCCACGCTCTCAAAAAGGCTTTTGGACACCGTCATATCCATATTTTCCCCCTGATAATTCCCTGAAATATAATAATCTGTTCCGCCTTTCGAAGAACTACTCTCTCTTTTCCCTGTTACGATCATGGGGACATGACTCGATTTTCCTGTAGTAAGAAGATAATTTACAGGAAGGGTAAGGGTAAATGCTATTGACAGACCTGCGAGAATCACAAACACGATTCTTCCCTTTGAGCTTTCCTTTGCAAAGAAAAGAACTTTTATAAAATAAGGAATCAGAAGAATTGCCCCCAAAATCCCTGCATGAGCAAACAGTTCTCCATCTGTCACATTAAACATATCCGTAACGGCAAGACATGCCAGAAGAGCCAGTACAGCGCCTCCCCAGGGAATCACAAGCGTGTAGGCATCATTTTTCTTTTTTCCTGATTTTTCTATGTATGCTCTCGGGTAGAGATAAATATAAAGAAACCAGACAAAAAGAAGAACAGACACCCAGCCTGCCACCATATATTTTGCCCCTGCAAAATATACAAGAATGACAAAAACAAATAAAATCCTTCCTAAGATTTTAAGACGCTTCTGCTGCCTTTTTACATCTTCCTCTGTACAGACCTTTTTTGTCCTCTCTGCTTCTTTCTCTCTGTTCCAATTTGTAAGATAAGCAGATTTTTCATACCATTTTAAAGCCTTTCTCGTTTTTTCATCGCAGGCTTCCTCCCCTACAAAATCCCTCTCTGAAAGAGAAATGCCTTTCTTTTCCAGAAATAAAAGCGCTTCCTCTGCCCCGCTCATATTCGTCTCAAAAGATGCCAGTCTTTCCCCTTCTTTTCCCAGAATTGCAATCCGGATTTCCCCTGCCCGTTCTATGAAAAGCAAACGCCGTATATCTGTATATGGATATACCTTTTTCTTTCCGAGGACAGAATACACTGTAAACTCTTTATAAGAAAATTCCAGACGCCTTTTAAAGTAAGACAGGAACACATACAATCCCAGGCCCACAAAAGGCAGGATAAAAACTGAAAGTGCTACAAAAACCGCTGTTCCCGAATGATCCGATATTGCCGAAAAAAGCGCTGCCAGATACATGATTCCAAAAAACAACGTGCAGATACCCCCGACTCTCAGCACGACCTTCCGTTCTCTCACAACTACATTCTCCATATATTCCCTCTCTTTCTCCGTTTCGTATATCCCGATTTTACCATTTTTGCATAAATGAAGCAAGAATTATGTTCTGTTTTTATCCGTTTTGCACAAATACAAAAAGATGCAAAAAGCCCGGTCAAAGCATAAGCTCCAACCGGGCTTTCCACATCTTTTAACGATTATCCCAAGGAAAATATTACCATATTTGCTTTTATTTTTCACGGTTTTTCGTTCGTGAAAATTCGAGATTTTTCGCGATATTTTTCATACAAATAAATCCGGTTCATTTTCGATTAAATCTTCTGCGAGATATTTTGCGTCCATATTCTCTATTCCATAGCGTCCTTGTTCTATCTGTTCAGCCAGCTTACTGGAATAATAAACATCAAAGGCTTTTCTCAACTCTATTCCTTTTATTTCCGCTATTGTATAAATAATATTCTCTTCCAGATTTTGTTTATACACCTCTTCCAGATCCTTTTTATTTACCATGTATTCCCCCCTTTTTCCCTCACAAACTCTGTTATATCTTCTATCAGATATTCTTTTCCCTGTGTGTGAAGCACATCATAACAGCCAATGATGTAATTATCCAAGATTCCTGTGGAATTTAAGATTTTATACACTTCAGCCGGGGACATTTTCCATTTATCGGCAAGACTATATAATATAAAAATTGAAAAATTTAATTCTTTTTTCTCACACATCATCTTCTCTCCATAAAATACCAGCGTTTTTCCCAATTATTTTATTCGTTTCCCCCTCTTCACATACTCCCCTGTCTTTTCTTTTACCACTTTTCCGCCTTCTACTACAAGATTTCCTCTTAAAAAGACTTTGTCAATATCTCCGTGAAGAGCGAAGCCTTCAAACGGATTATTGTCTGTGTTATACGCGTGTGTCTTTGCGGAAATCACGCTCTCCTTCTCTGGATCAAAGATTACAATATCTCCGTCGCTTCCTTCCAGAAGCGCGCCTTTTTTCGGATATACACCATAAAGCTTTGCCGGATTTTCACTTAAAAGGCGGCACATCTGTTCCACTGTAATTTTTCCCTCACGAACACCGTAAGTATAAAGAAGGGTTCCTCTTGTCTGTACGCCCGGAAGTCCTCCCGGAATTTTCGTAAAATCATCTTTTCCCATTGCTTTCTGCTCCAGCGTAAAGCTGCACTGGTCTGTTGCCACAGTCTGAATCTCTCCCTTTGCAAGGGCTTTCCACAGACAGTCCTGATCCTCTTTTTTCCGAAGCGGCGGCGCACAGACATAGACAGCTCCGCCAAAATCCGGTTTGCTGTACGCACTGTCATCAAGAAGAAGATACTGCGGGCATGTCTCCGCAAACACCGTCTGTCCGTTTTCTCTTGCTTTTACAATTTCCTCATATGCTTTTTTATTGGTGAGATGCACAACCATGACGGGCGCTCCCGCCTCTTTTGCAATCACCAGAAGGCGATGGACTGCTTCTGCTTCCATTGTATCCGGACGCACAAGCGGGTGATTTTCCGGACCGAGACGTCCTTCTTTTTTTGCTTCTTCAATAAGGGCATCTATGACGCCTGCATTTTCACAGTGTACTCCTGCAAAACATCCATATTCATTCAGTTTTTTCAGGATTTTATATAAATCCCTGTCCTCTACCATCATGGCAGGATATGTCATATAAAGCTTAAAACTGGTAATGCCCTCCTCTATCATATCCTGGATTTCTTTTTCCGTCTCCTCGTTCCATTCCACAATAGACATATGGAAGGAATAATCGCAGGAACATTTTCCGTCTGCTTTTTTATGCCATTTCTCAAGACCTTCTTTTAAGGTGTGTCCTCCCTTGTCCTGAGAAGCAAAATCAATGACGAGAGTTGTTCCTCCTAAAATGGCAGCCCTCGTTCCTGTCTCAAAATCGTCTGCCGTCACCGTTCCTGCTACCTCCAGGTCAAAGTGGGTGTGTCCGTCAATAAATCCTGGAAACAGAAGCTTTCCTTCCACATTGATCTCTTCCGCGTCCCCCTCTTCAATGTGCGGGGCAATTTTTACGATTTTTTCCCCTTCTATAAGAATATCTTTTTGCTCTGTTCCCGCTCCTGATACAAGAGTTCCGTTTTTCAGTAAATATTTCACAAAAAATCCCTCCCATCATATCCGTTTTTTCAAATATATCACTTTTTCAGGCATACATCAAGCAGCCCTTTCTATATATTCACAATTTTTATAAGGTTTCGTCAATTTTTTTGTAAAATATCTTTTTATTTTCTTTTTGGTGTGATATAGTGAAAGAAGAAATAAATACGGAGGTGTAAAAATGGGACGACTTACCATGCTGAAACAGCTTGCAAGGGGAATTGCCTCCCAGTTTGGTCCGGACTGCGAAATCGTCATTCACGATCTGAAAACAAAAGAGCCGGAGCATTCCATTGTTTTTATTATAAATGGAGAAGTAACAAACCGAAATGTAGGAGACGGTCCTTCCAATGCTGTTTTTGATGCAATTCGGGGAAAAGAAAAAAATGAAGAGCTGAAAGACCATACCGGGTATCTGATGAAAAGCTCTGATGGAAAAATTTTAAAGTGCAGCACCTTCTATATCCACGATGATGACGGAAGCCTTCACTATGTATTCGGTATCAATTATGACATTACAAGGCTTACCATGATCGACACAGCCCTTCATGCTCTTGTGACCCCGGAAAACAAAGAAGAAAAGCCAAGAGAAATTACGCACAATGTAAATGACCTTCTTGACCATCTCATTGAAGAGTCTGTTGCCCTTGTGGGTAAACCGGTAGCCCTTATGAATAAGGACGATAAAGTAACTGCCATTCAGTTTTTAAATGACGCAGGCGCTTTTCTTATCACAAAATCCGGAGACAAGGTTGCCAGCTACTTTGGAATTTCCAAATATACACTTTACAGCTATATTGACGTAAATAAATAGAAGGGGGATTTTATTATGAATCAGGAATTATACAATGAGGCAGTGCGCTCCAATATTCTCTCCAGACGCCTGATTGAGCAGCTTCTGGAAAGCATGAACTACAGCTCCATTTCTTTTATCAACTGGACCGTGGAAGTTTTGAAAGTGATCCGCACCCGTCTGGAACGCGGGGACAAAATCACAGATGAAGTCTCCTCTGTCACATATACCCTTGATTCCTTCCATGATTTTGTAAAAAAGAATTTTTCCTCTTATATTGAGAGCCAGGTTTTTGCAGAGCCTTCCAAAGCGGAAAAAATCTACTTCTCTCTGGAACCCTGTGAAGACGGATACAGCCTTGTCATGGCAGATTCCTCCAAAACCAAAACCTACGAGTGGATTTCTAGTTTAAGCGAGAGATTTTCACTTGTGCAGATGATCGCCACGGGAATTGTGTATCTGAAAGATGTAAAGACAAATACATACCAGCCGTTTATTTCTGAAAACGGCAAATACTGCAGATACAACAAAGAGACCGGGCATATTACGGAGATTTAACAGGGTAGAAAAAAAGATTGGGCAGCTTCGCTCAATCTTTTTCTTTTTATTCCGCGTAATTTGCACGAATACATTCCTCAAACTCTGACGGAGCACCAGTCTTTGCTTTATCTATGTTTTCTCATATTGTTTACATCCTTTCGTATCCTACACTGCAGATCGATTTAATAAATTTCGGATTTTTTGCCAGTTCCTTCAGTTTTTCCCACATGCACCATTACTGTATTGTTATTATTCAGATACGTTTCTTTCCATACTGATTCAAATAATTCTTCTGAAAAAACAACCTTCCCCTGATGTTCACATAAATACTATAAAATAGCAAATTCAAAAAACGACACATAAGCATTTTAGCAAGACAACCACTCTTCTCTATTTCGTCAAATTTAGAAAATAGAACTATGTTCTCTCCTTTGTGTGGGTATGATTCTATTTGTATGTCTTGTATATTTTGTTCTGGCGAAATATAATGTTGTAGAAAACGGAAGGTGGACCATGAATTATATTACGCTCAAGAAGCAGAAAATTATTGGACGGAAAAAAAGATTATTATACAAGGAGAACACGAACATGATAGATGTATATTATGCGGAAGATGATGAAATAATTGCACAGTCTGTCAAAGAATATCTCGAACAGCAAAATTGCAAAGTGACAGTTTTTAAAACGATACATGATATTAGAATAGCGTTAAGAGACTCTCTCCCCTCTATTCTTTTATTAGACTGGAATATGCCAGATGGACAGGGGGATGCATTATGCCGTTGGATTCGCGAAAAATGGACTGATTTACCAATTATTTTTTTGACTGTCCGTGGAGATTCACATGATATTATCTCTGGTTTTCAGAGTGGCACAGACGATTATGTTGTCAAACCATTTGAACTTACGATTCTCTATTCCCGTATGCTTGCTCTTTTGCGTAGGGCAGGAAAGACAAAAGAGACAAAGCTGTTTTGTGATAATTTGGCATTGGATAAAGAAAAAATGGCTGTTTACTATGAACAGGAAGCAATCACAATGAGTCAGCCAGAATATCAGTTGCTTTTATTGTTAATGGAAAATAAAGGAAAGACTATTACAAGGCAACAGTTATTAGAACAGATTTGGGATAGGAATGGAAATTATGTAAATGACAATACTTTGACAGTTACCATGAAACGATTAAGAGAAAAGCTGCATAATCCATCTTGTTTGAAAACAATCCGCAGTTTTGGTTATCGTATGGAGGACAGCGTATGAACGAAAGAAAAAGAAAAAAAGGAATGCTTGTACTTTCGATAGGCTTTATTTTCCTTTGTACGGTCTGCATATCAGCGTTCTGGATACATTCCTACCAACAGGCTGCCTTTGAACATATTTCAGCATTTTGTGAAATTTTCATTGAAACCGACCCTAAAGCAGAGCAACAGGTACTTTCTGTATTAAAGGAGTATCATTTTCTTTCAGAACAGGCGATAGATGGAAACAATTTCATTTCACAGTATGGATACAGTATAAATGAATTTTGTAAAGGACTTCAATTTAATATTTCTGCCTTTTTGTTTGGGCTTTTTTTCATATTGTCTTGCATCGTTTTCCTCTTAGCAAGGAGCATAGACACTAGGAATCGTAAACGGATTGCCGAATTGACAGATTACCTGGAACAAGTCAATCTAGGAATTAGTGGAACTGTTATGCAGACACAAGAGGATGATTTTTCTCATTTACAGGACGAAATATATAAGACAATTACCATGCTCTATCAAACAAAAGAAATGGCGATAACCGCACGAAAACAGTTTGCTGAAAATCTGGAAAATATCGCCCACCAACTCAAAACACCTATCACAGCTGCTTTTCTTTCTTTACAACTTATGAAAAAGACTGCCCCAGGCAATTATGTAAAACAAATTGAAAAACAATTAAAGAGATTAAACCGTCTGGAAGAATCGCTTCTAACGCTTTCTAAAATTGACGCAGGAACTTTATCACTAAACAATACAAAGGTAGATATTTACACAGCATTAAATCTGGCGACGGATAATTTGATTGATTTGTTACGAAAAGAAAATATTTCCGTTGAGATTCCATATAAAGGCTGCGTTGAATTTTCCGGTGATTTGGAATGGACAATGGAAGCCCTTATCAATCTTTTGAAAAACTGTATGGAACATTCACGACCTGGCGGGAGCATTTATTGTGATTATACAGAGAATCCTTTATATGCAGAAATCTTAATTTGGGACGAGGGAACAGGTTTTGATCCAGAGGACATACCACATCTTTTTGAACGGTTTTACCGCGGAAAACGTGCTACAGGCAACGGAATCGGAATTGGACTGGCACTTGCCAGGTCTATTTTCGAATTACAAAATGGGACAATTACAGCCCGTAATCTGCAATCTGGCGGTGCTTGCTTTGAAATAAAAGTATACAGTCACTGAGATGTCACTTTTCTTTGCTATACTACATATAGGCTTACAATTCATGAAAGGAGAAAGTGACATGGAAATATTAAGATGTGAGGGTGTAAAAAAAATCTATGGGTCTGGAGACAGTCAGGTAGTAGCATTAGACCATATTGATTTATCCATAGAAAAAGGAGAATTTGTAGCGATTGTAGGAGCGTCCGGTTCGGGAAAATCTACACTTCTGCATATTTTGAGCAGCGTGGATAAACCTACAGAGGGGGAAGTTGTGATAGAGGAAACTGACATATCTAAAATGAACCAGACACAGTCTGCTATTTTCAGACGCAGGAAAGTGGGATTAGTCTATCAGTTCTATAATCTTATTCCAACGCTCACTGTCCGAAAAAATATACTCATGCCGCTTATGCTGGATAAGAGAAAGCCAAATCAGGACTACTTTGAACAGGTTGTGAGTTCTTTGGGTATCGCCCCCAAATTAGATTTTCTTCCCAGCCAGTTATCCGGTGGGCAGCAACAGCGAGTAGCGATTGCTCGGTCTTTGATTTATCGTCCGGCTCTTTTATTTGCCGATGAGCCCACAGGAAACCTTGATCGAAAAAATGGAGAAGAAATTATAGATATACTGAAACTTTCAAACCGTAATTTGAAGCAGACAATTCTTTTGGTTACCCATGATGAAAAAATCGCATTGGAAGCAGACCGTATTATCACGTTAGAAGATGGGCGTATTATTAGCGACCAGAAGCGGAGGTAAGCAAAATGTGGAAAGAATATTCGGTTGGATTTATCAAAAAGAACAAGGCTTCTAGCCTATCTATTGTTATAGCTGCAGGTATATCTGCACTGTTTTTATCCTTGTTTTGCTGCCTGTTTTTCAATTTCTGGTCTTATGAGATTGAACAGATTACTGTAGAGGAAGGCGATTGGCAAGGGCGTATTACAGGAATGTTCGACAAAGACGATATATTGCTTATTCAAAACTTTGCAAATGTAGAAAAAGCTGAAATCAATGAGAATTTATCTAACAATCAAAATATGGTGGTTGACGTTTATTTCCAAAACATGAGGACGATATACCAAGACATGCCATTGATTGCAAAAAAGCTAGGAGTACTGGATTATGCGGTATCTTATCACGAACTGCTTTTATCAAGATATTTGATACATGACCCACAGGATACAGAACCGCCATTGTTGGTAACATTTTATTTGGTAATTCTTATATTAGTATCAATTTCTCTGATTTTGATTATACATAATTCTTTTGCGGTATCTATGAACGCCCGTATTCATCAATTTGGTATTTTTTCTAGCATAGGGGCAACACCGGGGCAAATTTGTACTTGCTTGTTGCAGGAAGCAGCAACTCTCTGCATTGTGCCGATTTTAGTGGGAAGTTTTATGGGTATTGTGCTTAGTTTTGGAATAATACAGATTATAAATATGCTTGCAACTGGAATATCCGGGCGGCATGAAGCGATTTTCACATACCACCCATTCATTTTTATCATTACAATTCTGTCTGCTTTTTTAACAGTGTTTATTTCTGCATGGCTGCCTGCAAGAAAACTGAGTAAATTAACACCACTTGCAGCAATACAAAACAGCGAGGAATTGCAACTTAGAAAGAAAAAAAGTTCGCACATTTTATCTATTCTGTTTGGAATGGAGGGTGAATTAGCGGGAAATGCGCTAAAGGCGCAGAAAAAAGCCCTACGGACTTCTACTCTCTCATTGACGTTTTCCTTTTTGGGATTTACGCTGATGTTATGCTTTTTTACTCTTTCTAGTATCAGTACGAATCATACCTATTTTGAAAGGTATCAGGACGCATGGGACATTATGGTAACAGTAAAAGATACAGGCATAGAAAATTTAACATTGGGAGAAAAAATCTCAAACAACAATACAAGTAATATCATCTATCAAAAAGCAGACTCACTCTGCGTCGTCCCGGAAGCAAATATTAGTGATGAAATAAACAGACTAGGCGGTTTGGAAACGCTAACAGGAAGTTCTATCCACAACACAGAGGGATTGTATTATATTCAAAGTCCTGTTGTTATTATGGACGATTATAGTTTTATGAAATACTGCGAACAGATAGGCATAGAACCAAATACAACAGGAGGGATTGTACTGAATAAAATTTGGAATAGCGTGAACAGTAATTTCAGAGACAAAGAGTATATCCCATATCTCTTAGAGGAGCAAAAGACCATCACTCTACAAAATATAAACCAACCAGAGAATGTTTCCACAATTCCAGTACTCTGCTTTGCACAAGAAGCCCCTCGTTTAAGAGAAGAATATGATAATTATTCATTAGTTCAGTTTATTCCTCTTTCTGTTTGGAAACAGATAGCCGATATGATAGGAAATACCGAAGCAGACACTTATATTCAAATACTAGCAAAAGAAAACCGAACACTTTCTGAATTGAATAGATTAGAAAGAAAAATTTCAGAGACCATTGGTAAAAGCTATACTTTCGAGATTGAAAACCGTATTCAGGAAAAATTAGACAATGACACTATCTTGAAAGGCTATATGTTGATTATTGGAAGTTTATGTGTTCTACTTGCCATAATCGGATTAGCAAATGTATTTTCCAACACACTGGGATTTATTCGGCAAAGAAAACGGGAATTTGCAAGATATATGTCTATTGGAATGACAGCGAAAGGTATGCGCAAAATGTTCTTTATTGAATCACTTGTAATTGCGGGGCGCCCTATTCTGATCACTTTGCCGATTACAGTGTTATCCGTAAGCTTTATGATAACCGCAAGCCATTTAAACCCAATGGAATTTCTAAGAGAAGCTCCGATTGTCCCAATCGTGATATTCTGTTTAGCGATTTTTGGCTTTGTTGCACTTGCTTATTATATTGGTGGCAAAAAAATCATGGAGAGCAATTTAGTTGAAGCATTACGAAGCGATTATATAATATAATAATCTTTATTTTAAATAACAAATCCAGCCGAGCTAGTCAACGACAAGTGAATGGGGTACGCTTGCTGTTGACAGTCCGGATGTCCTTATTGAGGGATAATCAAGGGGCGACAGCAAAATGTGCTGTCCCCCTTTCCCGTAATCAAAAAAAGCTCATCTACCAAAGTTACAGTTTTCAGTCCGAAAACTCTCACTAAACTGTACCTCCTGCTGTCTGCAAGCTCCTATGAAGTTCCGATCTGTAACCTTCCCATTGGAATCACCGCCCCTTTCTCTTTATTTTTCTTATTTCAGTTTATGCACAAACAGCCCGCTTCGAAGCTTCGGCTCAAACCAGGTAGATTTTGGAGGCATCAGCTTGCCCGCATCTGCAATCTTCATAATGTCCTCCATTTCCACCGGAAACATAACAAATGCCACGCCTCCTGTCTCGTCTGCTATTTCCTGAAGCTGTCGGAGTTTCATATTTCCCCCTGCAAATCGAAGACGCTTATCTGTTGTTGGTTCTTCAATCCCAAGCACAGGACGCAGCACTTTATCCTGGAGAATGGATACGTCAAGCTGCGCGATCTCGTCTTTCTTTTCGTATACGTCCTTCCATGCTTTTAAATGATACCACTGTCCGCCTGTGTACATGCCCATACAGTGCTTCTCTACCGGCTTACATGGAAAGCCCGGCATCAGCATCAGTTCAAAATTAAATTTCAGGCTGCCGATAAACGCTTTTTCTGTAATGCCGTTTAAATCGGTCACAATGCGGTGATAGGGAAGAATCGTAAGCTGCTCGCATGGAAATACAACCGAAAGAAAGTAATTAAATTCCTCTTCTCCCGTGTAATCCGGATTTTCCTCCCTGTATTTCATTCCTGCTTTCACAGCGGACGCCGCCCGGTGATGCCCGTCTGCAATATAAAGAGAGGGAATTTTTCGAAACTCCTCCTCTGCCATCTTTATTTCTTCCGTTTCATCAACCACCCACACTCTGTGAGTAATCTCATCTTCCGCCGTAAAATCATAAACCGGTCTGTGTGTCTGCTTAAAGCTCTCAAGAAGGATAAGAAGCTTCTCTGTGTAGCGGCAGGTAAGAAATACAGGGCTTGTATTGGCACAACACACTTCCATATGCCGGATCCTGTCTTTTTCTTTTTCTGTTCTTGTAAGCTCATGACGCCTGATCACACCGTTCTGATAATCGTCAATGGAACTGCAGCCGACAAAGCCTGTCTGGGATTTTCCCTTCCGGATCAGCTCATATATATAGAAGCATCTTTTTTTATCTTCCACCAGAGTTCCCTCTTTTATCATCTTCTGAAGATTTTCTTCTGCTTTTTTGTATACATTCTCATCATACATATCCATTTCTTTCGGACAGTCGATCTCCGCCCTCTCCACATGTAAAAAAGAATCCGGATTGGATTTTCCCAGTGCATACGCCTCCTCACGACTTACTACATCATATGGAAGAGACGCTACACGGGATGCCTTTTCCGGTGTTGGTCTCAATGCCTGAAATCCACGAAATACTGCCATAATAACCCCTCCTGGTTCTGCAGAAAAACTGCTTTAAATTGTCTTTTAGTATACCATAAATCCAGCTTTGCGGCAACGAATCATCCGTTCCTAATTATTTTTTGAAAAACCTAAAAAATTTTGTATTTTCTTATTGCAAAATCCTTTTTTTATGGTATGATAAAGATAAGAAATGAAATTTTTCTGAGAGAAGGAGGTTCCCATTTATCATGACAGAAGGATTAAAATGGATTACAAATGAGGTGCCAAAATCAGAGGATTCTTATCTGGAGCTGATGTCTGAAGAGAACGTAAAAAAAGCGAATGAGTTTCATAAAAGCTTTCCGCAGTACAGCGTCACTCCTCTGAAAAAATTAGGCGCGCTTGCAGAATATCTTGGGGTAAAAGGCATTTACTGTAAAGACGAATCTTACCGGTTCGGACTGAATGCTTTTAAGGTTCTTGGCGGTTCTTACGCAATGGGCCGTTACATAGCAAAGGAGCTTGGAAAAGACATAAGTGAGCTTCCATATAATGTACTCTCTTCCGATAAACTCCGCGAAGAATTCGGTCAGGCAACATTCTTTACCGCAACAGACGGCAACCACGGAAGAGGCGTTGCCTGGGCAGCAAACCGCCTTGGCCAGAAAGCAGTTGTCCGTATGCCAAAGGGCACTACAAAGACACGTTTTGACAACATTGCAAAAGAAGGCGCAGTCGTTACCATCGAAGATATGAATTACGATGACTGTGTAAGAATGGCTGCTGCAGAAGCTGCAAAAACAGAGCACGGCATTATCGTACAGGATACTGCATGGGAAGGATACGAAGAAATCCCGTCATGGATCATGCAGGGCTACGGCACACTTGTAAGAGAAGCTGACCAGCAGTTAAAGGAAAACGGAGTGGAACGTCCCACTCATGTATTCGTACAGGCAGGCGTAGGCTCCCTGGCAGGTGCAGTCGTTGGATATTTCGCAAACAAATACCGTGAAAATCCTCCGGTTATGGCTGTATGTGAAGCAAGCGCAGCAGACTGCCTCTACCGCTCTGCCGTTTCCAAAACAGGAAATCTTGTAAATGTTACAGGAGATCTTCAGACGATCATGGCAGGTCTTGCCTGCGGCGAGGGAAATACCATCGGCTGGGATATTCTGAAAAACCACGTCACTGTATTTGCTTCCTGTCCTGACTGGATGAGCGCAAAAGCAACCCGTATTTATGCAAATCCTCTTGAGGGAGACCCACATATTGTATCTGGGGAATCCGGTTCCGTTCCTCTTGGACTTTGCTACACTGCTCTTCACGATGAAGACGCAAAGGATTTAAAAGAAGCATTAAAGCTTGACGAAACTTCTGTTGTCCTCGTGATTTCCACAGAGGGGGATACCGATCCTGTCCGCTACAAAGAAATCGTATGGGACGGTCTTTACGGCACAAGCGAATCTTTAAGCAAATAGTATTTTATATTTTTCAGGGAGGTTTTTATTATGGATTACACAAAAATTAATGAAGCTGCAAAAAACTATGAAGCAGATATGACAAAGTTCCTTCGGGACCTCGTAAAAATCCCGGGAGAAAGCTGCGGGGAAAAAGGTCACATCATGCGGATCAAAGAAGAAATGGAAAAACTGGACTTTGACAAAGTGGAGATTGACCCGATGGGAAACGTTCTGGGGTACATGGGAACAGGCAAAACACTCATCGGCTTTGACGCACATATCGATACCGTAGGAATCGGAAACAGAGACAACTGGAACTTCGATCCGTACGAAGGCTTTGAGACAGAGGAAGAAATCGGCGGACGCGGAACTTCCGATCAGATGGGCGGCATTGTTTCCGCTGTATACGGCGCTAAAATTATGAAGGACTTAAATCTTCTCAATGATAAATTCCAGGTTCTTGTAACCGGTACGGTTCAGGAAGAAGACTGTGACGGTCTTTGCTGGCAGTACATTATCAACGAAGATAAGGTTCGCCCGGAATTTGTTGTATCTACAGAACCGACAGACGGCGGTATCTACAGAGGACAGCGCGGACGTATGGAAATCCGTGTGGACGTAAAAGGCATTTCCTGCCACGGCTCCGCTCCGGAACGCGGCGACAACGCCATCTACAAAATGGCAGACATTCTTCAGGACGTGCGCGCATTAAATGAAAATGACGCAGCAGACGACAAAGAAGTAAAAGGTCTTGTAAAAATGCTGGACGAAAAATACAACCCGCAGTGGGAAGAGGCACGTTTCCTGGGAAGAGGAACCGTTACTACCTCCGAAATTTTCTATACTTCCCCGAGCCGCTGCGCAGTTGCAGACTCCTGCTCCGTATCTCTTGACAGACGTATGACAGCAGGGGAAACATGGGAAAGCTGCCTGGACGAGATCCGCGCTCTTCCGTCTGTACAGAAATACGGAGACGACGTTACGGTATCCATGTACGAATACTCCCGTCCTTCCTGGACAGAGCTTGTATATCCGATCGAGTGCTACTTCCCTACCTGGGTGATTCCGAAAGACCATAAAGTTACAAAAGCTCTGGAAGAAGCATACACAGGACTTTACGGAACAGAACGTGTTGGAAATAAAGAGACAGAGAGCATGAGAAAAGCCCGTCCTCTCACAGATAAATGGACCTTCTCCACAAACGGCGTTTCCATCATGGGACGAAACGGCATTCCATGTATCGGCTTCGGTCCCGGTGCAGAGGCACAGGCTCACGCTCCAAACGAAAAAACATGGAAAATCGACCTGGTAAGATGCGCGGCTGTTTACGCTGCTCTTCCGGGCGCATACTGCAAATAATATATGACTTTCATACCTCCACAGTTATCAAATTATAAAGAAAAATCACATAACCAGAAAGGATATAAAAATATGAAAACATTACAGGATTACATTGATAAACTAAACAGCCTGAATTTTAAAGAAATGTACAATAACGATTTCTTCTGGACCTGGGACAAAACAGACGAAGAACTGGAAGCAGTCTTTACCGTAGCGGACGCACTCCGCTTTATGAGAGAAAACAACATCTCCACAAAAGTATTTGAAAGCGGTCTCGGTATTTCCATCTTCCGCGACAACTCCACACGTACCCGCTTCTCTTTCGCTTCTGCCTGCAACCTTCTCGGACTTCAGGTACAGGATCTTGACGAAAAGAAATCTCAGATCGCACACGGAGAGACCGTCCGCGAAACAGCAAACATGGTTTCCTTCATGGCAGACGTGATCGGTATCCGCGACGATATGTATATCGGCAAAGGTCACGCTTACCAGAAAGAATTTATGGAAGCCGTTACAGAGGGAAACAAAGACGGTATCTTAGAACAGCGTCCTACTCTTGTAAATCTGCAGTGTGACGTAGATCACCCAACCCAGTGTATGGCAGATATGCTTCATATTATCCATGAATTTGGCGGCGTGGAAAACTTAAAAGGCAAAAAACTTGCCATGACATGGGCTTACTCTCCATCTTACGGCAAACCTCTTTCCGTACCTCAGGGTGTAATCGGTCTTATGACACGTTTCGGCATGGACGTAGTTCTTGCTCACCCGGAAGGATACGATGTAATGCCTGAAGTAGAGGAAATCGCAAGAAAGAATGCTGAAGCAAGCGGCGGCTCCTTCACAAAAACAAACAGCATGGAAGAAGCCTTCAAAGACGCAGATATTGTATATCCGAAGAGCTGGGCTCCATTTGCAGCTATGGAAACACGTACCAACCTTTACGGCGAGGGAGATTTCGACGGAATCGACAAACTGGAAAAAGAGCTTCTTGCACAGAACGCACAGCATAAGGACTGGGCTTGTACAGAGGAGCTTATGAAGACAACAAAGGATGGAAACGCTCTGTATCTCCACTGTCTCCCTGCTGATATTACAGGCGTGAGCTGCGAGACAGGCGAGGTAGACGCAAGCGTATTCGACCGCTACCGCATTCCGCTTTACAAAGAAGCAAGCTTCAAACCTTACATCATTGCTTCTATGATCCTTCTTTCCAAATTTGAAAATCCGCAGGAGCTTCTGAAAAAACTTGAAGTAAAAGCTGCTCCGAGAATTCTGAAATAATTCTGGCATAATACAAAGGGGCTGTAGCAATACAGCCCTGTTTTTTCTTTGGGAGGTTTTTATTATGTATAAAAGAAAACGAATTGTCATTGCTCTTGGAGGAAACGCACTTGGGGATACGCTTCCGGAGCAGATGAAAGCAGTAAAAACAACAGCGAAAGCTCTTTGCGACCTGATCGAGGAAGGCCATCAGATTGTAGTTGTCCACGGCAACGGTCCACAGGTAGGCATGATCAACAACGCCATGTCCGCTCTTTCCAGAGAGGACGCTTCACAGCCAAACACGCCTCTCTCCGTATGCGTTGCCATGAGCCAGGCATATATTGGTTACGATCTGCAGAACGCACTCCGTGAAGAGCTTCGCAAGCGCGGTTTTATGCGGACTCCTGTTGTCACAGTTGTCACACAGGTACGTGTGGATCCGGACGACCCGGCATTTGAAAATCCAAGTAAGCCAATCGGTCATTTTCTCACAAAGGAAGAAGCCGAGCATCAGGCTGCCGCATACGGCCACATTATGAAAGAAGACGCAGGAAGAGGCTACCGCCGCGTTGTGGCTTCTCCAAAGCCTGTGGAAATCGTGGAACAGGACGCCATCAACAGCCTTGTTGACGCAAATAAAATCGTTATCTGCTGCGGAGGCGGAGGCATTCCTGTTATATTAAAAGAAGACCATTTAAAAGGCGCTTCCGCCGTCATTGACAAGGATTTCGCAAGCTGCCTTCTTGCAAAGGAGCTGGACGCAGATATGCTGATCATTCTCACTGCCGTAGAAAAAGTAGCGATCCATTTTGGAAAGGAAGATGAAAAATGGCTTTCCGACCTTACCGTAGAGGAAGCGCAGAAATATATTGAGGACGGAGAATTTGCAGCAGGATCTATGCTGCCTAAGGTACAGGCTGCCGTCGATTTTGCCTCCTCTGCTCCGGGAAGAACTGCCATGATCACACTCCTTGAAAAGGCAAGGGACGGCATTCACGGAAAAACCGGAACTACCGTCCACATGTAATTTTTATTCTGTTATCTTATTTTCTTTTCTAAGCTCCGGCATCACCGTGGCAAGCATGGTAAAGAAGCAGGCGCAGCCGCCGATCAGGTTGGACACCGGCTCAGCCCAGAATACCCCGTCTACTCCAAGTCCTGCCACATGAGGCAGGACAAGAGTGAGGGGCACAACAATGATCGCTTTTCGAAGAAGTGAAAAGAAGGTTGCCTGCTTTGACTTTCCAAGAGCGACAAACACACTCTGCCCTGTAAACTGAAGCGCCATAAAGCAGAATCCGAAAAAGTAAATATGAAGGGCAGGAACTCCTCTTGATACAAGCTCCGGATCCGTATTAAAAATGCGGATAAAGACTTCCGGGATCAGCTTTAAAAGTCCCCATGCTGCAAAGGTATAGGTAACACAGATCACCGTCACAAACCGGATTGCCTTCTTTACGCGGTCATACGCCTTTTCCCCGTAATTAAAACTCATGACAGGAGAAGCTCCGTTTGTGAGCCCCATAACTGGCATCGTGCAAATATCCCTCACAGAGCTTAATACCGTCATAACCGCAACGTAAATATCTCCTCCAAATGTCTGGAGTGTGGAATTGCATACAATCTGCACAAGACTGTTTGTAAATGCCATAATAAATCCGGATACACCGAGCCCCAAAATGCTTTTTACTCTCTTCCATTTCAGACGGAAGGCTTCTCTTTTCAGTTTCAGAACTGCCCGCTTTCCGGTAAGGAAGCGAAGCACCCACAAAGCAGAGCAGAACTGGGAAAGAATCGTCGCAAGCGCCGCTCCCCGCACTCCCATATGAAATATAAAAATAAAAACAGGGTCAAGGATAATATTTAAAACAGCGCCGATCAATACGGTCAGCATTCCCATATTTCCAAAGCCCTGACTATTAATAAACGGGTTCATACCAACGGAAATCATAACGAACACCGTTCCCAGAAGGTAAATCTGCATATAAGAGCCTGCATAAGGAAAGGTGGCTTCACTTGCCCCGAAAAGATATAAAAGCGGCTTATAAAAAACAAGTCCCAGAATCATAAGGATCAGCCCTGTATAAACTAGAAGAATAAAGGAATTTCCCATGATTTTCTCCGCTTCCTCTTTGTTTCCCCGTCCTCTCTCCATTGCACATAAAGGAGAGCCTCCGTTTCCATAAAGATACGTAAACGCAGTGACAAGGGAAATCACAGGAAAGCAAAGCCCCACTCCTGTAAGCGCCAGCGTTCCCACCTCCGGAATCCTTCCTATGTAAATCCTGTCCACCACATTATATAAAAGATTCAAAAGCTGCGCCAGCGTAAGGGGAATGGCAACCTCCAAAATATTCCGATATACGCTTCCATGAGAAAAATCTGTCTGATGTGCCTTCAATGTCCGTCTCCTCTTTTCTTTATTTCTCTGTTATCCATATAATCTATGTCTTCCAGCTCTTTTTCGTGTTCTGTCTGATACACGGCAATATCCATCGGATACGCGTTTAAAATCCGCTTTCCTCCCACATCGCCTGTAAGGGAAAAAAGCTCGTCATAATATTTTTCTGAGAAAATGCAGGGATTTCCCCGCTTCTCTCCGCTTTGCATACAGGCCATGCCTTTTTCTGATTCCCAGAAAGCTTCCAGAAGCCCCATCACGCTTTCCCAGGTAAGCCAGGGCTGATCTGCCACTGTAAAAAGACAGGAATCTGCCTCTTCATTTGCTTTCAGACCGATTTTTAAAGAAGAGGAAATCCCCTCCTCAGGATTTGGATTGTAAAAGACCCTTGCTCCTCTTTTTTCTGCTGTCTCCCCGATTTCCCGGTACTGTGTCACAACAGTTACAGGGCAGAAATCTCCTGTCTTTTTCAAAACCTCTTCCTGCACCTTCAAAAGGCAGGAAAGTGTTCTCTC
Source organism: uncultured Blautia sp. (assembly GCA_900540785.1). Taxonomy (GTDB): domain Bacteria; phylum Bacillota; class Clostridia; order Lachnospirales; family Lachnospiraceae; genus Blautia_A. The sequence continues at coordinate 66,151 of UQHF01000009.1, read as the reverse complement.
ATACATGGGAACTCCCTCGATTTCATGAAGAAGTTTGTTTGCGCCAAAACGGCGGCTGTTCCCAGCCGCCAGCATAATGAATGCTGTGTTTTTCTTTTTTTCTCTGAGACTTCCGCAAAAAACAGGAATCCCCATATGTAAAAGCTCCCTTCTTATCTTATCGAGCGTTTCTTTCTCTTTTACCGTATCTGTCTTATTGAAATAAACCCGGTACTCCCGGTCCCCCACACCTTTTAAAAGCCCGTTTTTATGGGAAACTGCCCGTATCATATCTTCTGGAGAGATGACATCTGTTTCTTTTTTTCCAAGAAACAGCGCTGTCTCAAGTGGGCGGTATGCCGCTTCTTTTATGGTTTTCCCAAGAGAGTCCAATCCGGAAACTGCAATGACAAGGTCTGTAAACTCAGGAATCACAGGCTCCCATTCCATCGGAATCTTAAACGGCTTTTTTCTGGCTCCGTCCGCCTCAATGAGAAGCACATCGCAAAGCTCTGAAAGTTCTTTTAATTTTTCATAAGGAAGCGCGCACAGTTTTTCTTTTTGCCTGTCTATGGAAGCAGCCAGGACATATCCGTGCTTCAAAATAAGAGCTTCTGCCCCTTCTCCCTCTGGAGCAAAGGGATGCTCTTTTTCCATTGCCATATGAGTCGTCGTCGTAACTGCTACTTTTTTTCCTTCCTGAACAAGCTCCTCTGTGAGCCGCCAGATAAGACTTGTCTTTCCTCCGCTTCCCACAACGGCAATGGTTCTGTGCGAAGGCTTTATATGAAGCCCTGAAAGAAACCTGGAAGAAACATCACTCATAACGGCAGGATTCCTCTGGAAAGAAGAATCTCCACAACGCTTCCCGCAATACATCTCGCTTTATCGGAAATGGTATAGCAGTTTTCTTTCTCTTCTTTTCTCGGATCTATATCCGCGATCTTCATTCCTTTATGAACGTGATAGCCGTCTCTTATAATCCCTCTTAAGATTCCGGTAAGAGAAGCAGATACCGGTACGTCTCCCACTGTGGCGAGCACCTGTCCTTTTTCTACAAAATCAGCGATTTTCGCCTTATTTACAATTACACCCTCTGCCGGGGAGTGGATTACTCTCTCCTTTCCCACTCCCGCGATCAGTCCGGGCGTTCCCGTATTGGGAAGGGCTTCCCCGTCCTCTATAATTTTTCCAAGATCGTGGCCGCGCATGGTCTCGATTACGAAATCTACATCGTATCCCGCCGCAAATCCGGGACCCAGAGCAATGGTAAGAGGCGCCATCTCTTTTGTTGTTCCGAGATTTTTTTTCGCAAGAATGGCGTCTATCACTGCATCGGGAGCAAATTCTTTTACAGATGCCCCCGTCTCGTCAGCAAGGAGGGGAATCTCCCCCTCCTGCCATACGTTTTCACATTCTGCCAGAGAAGAAATTTTTCTGCTGAGGACCCCCTCCACAAAAGATTCCCCCTCATAAACAGCCTCACAGAAAGACACTTCTCTTCGAATGGCGCTTGGCGCTTCACTTTCCAGGATCAGTACGCGGTAGCCGCAGCGATACAGCCTGTGGATCACTCCGCTTGCAAGATCGCCGCCGCCGCGCACAAGAATTCTGTTCTTTCTCATTTTTCTTTCTGACTCTCCAACTGTTCTTTATTTACCTTTTCCACTGCATTGACAATATTCTGATACCCGGTACACCGGCAGAGATTTCCTGCCATATGCTTTTTGATCGCCTCTCTCGTAAGCTTTTCTCCTCTTTCCAGAAGAACCGTTGCGGACATGACAAAACCGGGCGTACAGAATCCGCACTGGATAGCGCCTTCCTCAATAAAAGCCTCCTGGATCCTTGTAAGCTCTCCGTCCTTTTCCAGCCCTTCCAGAGTACGGATATTTTTGCCTTCTGCCCACACAGCCATATAAATACAGGAATCTATGGTTTCCCCGTCTACAATTACCGTACAGGCGCCGCATTCCCCAACCTCGCAGCCTTTTTTCACCGAGGTAAGTCCCAGATGATTGCGGAGCATATCAAGAAGGGATTCTCTTACATCTACGTATTCTGCCACCTCTTTGCCGTTTACGGTACACTGCACCAGCCTTAAATCTTTTTTCATGACGGCTCACCTCCTGCAAGTTTCACAGTTTCTCTTAATGCGCGGGCTGCGATTTCCCCGCCGATCTGAAGACGAAATTCTTTTGACGCCCTCCAGGAATCTCTCGGGTTGATCTCTTCCCGTACAAGATCTTTTATTTTCTCATAAAGCGGTTCTCCTATTTCCATTCCCTTTAAGACTGCCTCCGTCTTTTTGCACCGGTAAGGCACAGGCGCTGCCACGCCAAAGGTAATCCGCACATCCTCCAGCGTGTTTGTTTCTTTATTTACTTTGCTTACCACACTGCAGCTTAATGTAGCAATATCCATCGCATTTCTCATGGAATATTTAATATAATGTCCGCGATACCCCTGGTACTCTTTTCCCGGAATGATAATGTGTGTCAGCACGTCGCCCCGATGCAGATCTACTTTTCCAGGTCCTAAATAAAACATATCAATGGGAACGGTACGTCCCCCTTCGCCGTCTGCGATCCGCAGCATGGCATTCAGGGAAAATAAAGTCGGCGCACTGTCTGCGCTGACGGCTCCGTTACAGACATTTCCCCCGATGGTCCCGATGTTTCGAACCTGAGGCCCTCCCACCTGATCCACTGCCTCTCCGAGAACGGGAATGTGCTCCCGGATCACAGGATCATTTGTAACATGGGAAAAGGTAGTTCCTGCGCCAATATAAATATCGCCGGAATCCATAAGCGTCACGCCCTGCATTTCTTTTATATCTCTTACGGAAACAAGGGAAGTTCCCGCCATTTTTCCCTCTCTTATTTTAATCAGCACATCACTTCCACCGGAAATGATTCTTGTGTCCGGGTGCTCTTTTAAAAGACTTACCGCCTCTTTGATGCTTTCTGCATTATAGTAATTTTCAATATCATACATACCCCAAACCCCCTTTCTTTTAAATCAGTCCCGCCTCTTTAAAGCCCAAAATCAGTCTCTGAGGTGTGAGAGGATTTTCGTTAAAGGCTACGCCTGTTGCATGGAGCACCGCATTTCGAATGGCTGGAGCTGCCGGAATTGCAGGCGGCTCTCCAAGCGCCTTGTTGCCGTATGGTCCCATAGGATCTTCCAGTTCTACAAAATCCACATCAAGATCCGGCGTATCCATAGTAGTCATAAGCTTGTAATCAAGAAGAGTTCCGTTTAAAGGTCTTCCTGTTTTTTCATCAAGAAGAAGCTGCTCGGAAAGTCCATATCCCATGCCCATAGACATACCGCCTTCCACCTGCATTCTGGCAAGCTGCGGGTTTAAGAGCTTTCCGCTGTCATGCACATTGATAATATCCAGTATCTTGATTTTTCCAAGCTTTAAATCTACTTCCACCTCAACAAAGCAGCAGCCTGTTGCAAGTGTATTTTTCTTTACCTGAGTAGAAACCTCCGCTGTGATGGCTGAAGAATTGGTAAGGCTGTAATAGCTTTCCATTGCAAGCTCTTCCAGAGAAAGAACCTTCTGTCCGTCCGCAAGAATCCAGCCGTGATCAAGACTTAAGGTGCGCTCCTCCCCTTCCAGAAGAGTCTCCGCATAATCCAGGATTTTATGAAGCATAAGCTCTGCACATTTCTTTACGGCAGTTCCTGTTACAAAGGACTGTCTGGACGCATAAGCGCCCGTATCAAAAGGCGTTATATCTGTATCCTGCATGGTCTGGATATGTATATCCTCCACGTCCATATGAAGCGTCTCTGCTGCCATCTGAGAAAATACCGTATCTGCTCCCTGGCCGATTTCTGTTGCCCCAAGAGAAAGCTGCATACTTCCGTCCTGATTCAGCACAAGGCGGGCGCCTGCAATTTCAAGGGAAATGGGCCACACGCCCGTCTTATAGGAAAAGAGAGACATTCCCACGCCTCTTCTTATATCTCCTGTCTGGTTTTCATAAGCCTTACGTTTTTCTTCCCAGTGAATGTGGGCAGCTCCCTTTTCCAGACATTCGAAAATTCCGTTTGTGTTGGCTGCGATCGGTTTTAAGTAGGCGTCCTGATAATATCCCTGTATCAGGTTTTTCCTTCTGAACTCCAGAGGATCCATATGGATCTCACGTGCAATATCGTCCATAAAACACTCTATGGCAAAGGCAGCCTGCGGAATACCGTAAGCACGCATAGCGCCTGCTGTAGGACAGTTTGTATATACCGTATAGGCTTCGCCCTTTATATTCGGGCAGGCATACTGAAGTCTCCACGCAGTAAGACCGTTGGCTGCGATCGCATGTCCGTGGGAAGCATATGCTCCCTGATTGGAAATGGCAAGCATGTCTTTTGCAATCAGATGTCCGCCTTTATCTACGCCTGCTGTCAGGTCATATTCAATGGAATGTCTCGTTCTTGTATTACAGAAGGTCTCCTCTCTTGTCACATCAAGTTTTACAGGACGTCCGCCTACCAGTGTGGTAAGAAAGGCGTTTAACGGCTCGTAAAGTACGTCCTGCTTGTTTCCAAAACCGCCTCCTATGTACGGCTTGATGACGCGGACCTTGCCCCAGGGAATGCCGAGTGCCTGACCGATCACACGACGCACAATATGCGGGATCTGTGTGGACGTTACCACAACGATCCTTCCCTTTTCCATATATGCGTAGGAAATGGGATTTTCAATATGACAGTGCTGCACGATCGGGGTTTTGTAGCTTCTCTTTATGACGGTGTCAGAATCTTTGAGTCCCTGCTCCACATTGCCGATAAAGAAATTGGAGCGAGCCAGAACATTGTCTTTTTTGTCAAGATGAACCGGGTGCGGCGTTCCGTACATGGATTTTCGAGGATTGATTTCTACGGGATATTCCTCATATTCTACCTTGATAAGCTTTAACGCCCGCGCTGCCGTCACCTCGTCTTCTGCCACAACAGCCGCAATATCGTCCCCGTAATACCGCACTCTTCCTGTTAAAAGATTACGGTCCGCTATATCCTGATGGGCAAGCTCCACAGACCAGGGGTGTCCCGGTGTGGGATAACAGTGATCCGGAACATCCTTAAATGTAACAACGCGGACAACTCCCGGAAGAGCCTCTGCTTCGCTTGTATCTATGGAGGTTACGATACCGTTTCCGATGGTTGCATGGTACACCTTTGCCACAAGACAGTTTTTCGGAGCCAGATCATCTGTAAATTTTGCCCTGCCTGTGACCTTTTCATAAGCGTCTACTCTTGGAATACTCTTTCCAATCATAACTGTCACCTTCTTTGCTTAAATTTTAAATTTTGAAAAAACCGGACGAAATCCCGGAGGAATCTCTGTTCTCCTCAGGACTTCTGTCCGGCTCTGAACCATGCTGCTTCTTATGGATTCCTGAACGTTTTATTTCTTCTGATAAGGAGTGTTTTCTACTGGAAGAGAGGTGCGGAATTCCCCGTCTCTCCTGTAATACGCCCCTGCAATAGCAGGCGCTGTAGGAATAGAGGTAATCTCTCCGATCCCGATCGCCCCGCAGGCAACAGGAAGACCTTTTTTCTCCACAATGATGCTCTCTACTTCAGGAATTTTATTTGCTTTTGGTAATCCTAGTGTACCATATTTTGCAGTCGGTTTGCAATCTGAAATTGGATATTTTTCTGTCAAAGCAAAGCCATATGACATAATAACTCCGCCTTCAATCTGTCCCTCTACAGACAGAGGATTTACTGCTTTTCCCACGTCATGAGCCGCCACGATTTTCTTTACGGTTCCGTCCTCATTTAAGATACAGACCTGTGTGGCATAACCATATGCAACATGAGAAACCGGATTTTTCTTATCACTTCCCATAGGGTCGGTAGCAGCCAGATACTCGCCTGTATATTCTTTCCCCTCCAGCTCCAAAAGTGAATGAGAGGATAAATCTTCTTTCATTTTTTCACAGGCTCTTCTCACAGCCTCTCCTGTAACTAGCGTCTGCCGGGAACCGGAAGTTGTTCCAGAATCCGGTGCCGTCCAGGTATTGGAAGCATCGTAATAAATCTCTTCCCGCTTCAGGGAAAGCATCTCGGAAACCATCTGCACAAGAACGGTTCCAAGTCCCTGTCCAATGCAGGAAGCTCCTGCATGGATTTCTACTTTTCCGTCTTTCACAAGAAGGCGGGCTCTTCCCCAGTCAGGAAGTCCGACGCCCACACCTGCATTTTTCATGGCGCAGGCAATTCCTGCGTACGGACTGCTTTCATATACGTCTTTTACCGCCTCAAGGGTTTCTGCAAGTCCTGTGGACTCGTCTACAAGCTGTCCGTTTGGAAGCTCCTGTCCCGGACGGATTGCGTTTCGGTATCGGATTTCCCAGGGAGAAATCCCCACGATCCCCGCCATTTTCGTAAGAAGCATTTCAATGGCAAAACAGGTCTGGGTCACACCGAATCCGCGGAAGGCTCCTGCGGGAGGATTGTTTGTATAATACGCCTTTCCGTCAATGTCAAAGTTCTGATAATTGTAAGGACCGGAAGCATGGGTGCAGGCGCGCTGCAGAACAGGTCCTCCAAGAGAAGCGTAGGCTCCCGTATCTGCGATCACAGTCGCTTTTACTCCCTGAATGATTCCGTTTTCATCACAGCCAAGTGTAAATTCCATATCCATAGGGTGGCGTTTCGGGTGGATCAAAATACTCTCTGCTCTTGTAAGCTTCACCTTTACCGGTCGTTTTGTAAGATAGGCGATCATAGCCGCATGATGCTGGACGGTTACATCCTCTTTGCCGCCAAAGCCGCCGCCTACCAGCTTGTTGCGGACTTTGACCTTCTCTGCCGGAAGACCGAGAAGAGCCATACATTCATGTTGTGTATCGTATACGCCCTGATCGGAAGAATAAATGATCACTCCGTCTCCGTCCGGCATGGCAACGGCGCATTCCGGCTCTAAAAAGGCATGTTCTGTCCACGGCGTATGGAAGGTATCAGAAAGTACATGGGCAGAGTTTTGAATGGCGGCCTCCGCATCTCCTCTGTGTACATGCCAGTGGGAAAGAAGATTGTCTTTTTCCCGTTCATGTACTTTCGGAGCGTCTTCTTTCATTGCCTCATACGGATCGCGCACCATAGGAAGCTCTTCGTACTCTACCTCAATCTTCTGTTTTCCCTCTTCCACTGCCTCCAGGGTTTCTCCTGCTACAAGAGCAATGGCGTCTCCAAGATAATGGGTAAGGTTTCCAACAGGAATGAGTCCGTCCCAGTCCTGTTTTAAATGCCCGACTTTTACGTTTCCCGGAATATCCTCCGCTGTAAAGACAGCTACCACTCCCGGCACTTCCTTTGCTTTCTCCGTATGGATCGCCTTTACTCTGGCTCTCGGATAAGCGGAGCGCAGGGCACTTCCGTAAATCATGCCTTCCATGTGTATGTCGTCCGGGTATTGCCCAGAACCCAGAACCTTTTCCCTCACATCTACTCTTGGGACGCGCTCTCCCAGTTTCCAGGTATATTCTTTTTCTTTTGGAAGACCTTCTCTTTTATATTTTGCGGCAAGTAAAATGCCATCTATGATTTTTTTATATCCTGTACAGCGGCATATGTTATTTTTAATGGCATCTGCCGCCTCCGCTCTTCCCGGATCTGGATTTTTATCGAGAAGCGCTTTTGCACTTATCACCATTCCGGGAATGCAGAAGCCGCACTGTACGGCTCCTGCCTCTCCAAAGGCACGGACAAAAATCTCTTTTTCTTCCTCCGGAAGACCTTCTACTGTCATAATCTGTTTTCCTTCCAGCTTGGAAAGCTTCGGCACACAGGCTTTTGTTGCCTTTCCGTCGATCAGTACATGACAGGTACCACATGCACCTTCGCTGCATCCGTCTTTTACAGATGTAAGGCCGCACACATCCCGGAGAAAAGGAAGAAGTTTCATATCACGCTCTTCAAAATATTCTTTTCCGTTTACAAAAAAGTGAAACATAGGCCGCCTCCTGTCAAAAGGATTATTTCAAAAGATAATCATAATCGTCAATCACTGCGCAAATCAAACGGCGAAGTCCCTCATAGAGAGGATCTGCCGGGTCATCTGCCTTGCAGTCTGTTACTTTTCCGAGGAATCGTACTGTACATTCTTTTGTTTCCTTATTTTTCACAAGGAATCCGTCGTTTGTACTGTCCTTCATATCCTCTTCTGCTGCAAATAAAGTAAATTTATCTTTGTACGGTGCACTTGCGTAAGGACAGAAGCTCTTACAGTTTCCGCACTCATTACACATATAGTCTATGTGAATAATCTGGTTCATTGCCATTCCCGGAACCTTAATGGAAATGTTGGCTCTGTTCGGACATACGTCCACACAGTTTTCACAGATCTTGTTGCATACAAGACAGCGTTCTTTTTCTGTCTTCGCCTCGCTGCTTTCTGCAAGAATACCCTTCTTATCGAAGCAGTTCTCTTCTGTCTCCTGAATTTCTGCATCTTTTACAACAGTCTCAAAAAGAATTGCCTCTGCCGCAATCTGCGCGTCACGGATTGCCTCTACGATTGTAGCTGCTCCGCCTGCACCGTCACCGATGAGATAAATACCGGAAACACCTGTTTCCATTGTTTTCTGGTTATATTTTGCCCTGCCTCTTTCGTTTACTTCAATGCCGTTTGCCTGATAGCTCTCTGCATCTGTCTTTTCACCAACAGCTACGATGACTGTATCTGCCGGAACTTCCTCTGTCTTTCCTGTCTCTGTGACAGAAGCTCTTCCGGAAGCATCTGTATTTCCAAGCTTCATCACCTTGCAGAGAAGCTTTCCGTTTTCCAGACTTACAGGCGAAAGAAGCTCTCTAAATTCAACGCCATCTTCCAGAACCTCTAAAAGCTCGTCTTCTGCTGCCGGCATATAGCGTTTTGTTCTTCTGTATACAAGAGAAACCTTCTCCACGCCTTTTGTGCGGACAGCCGCTCTCGCTGTGTCCATAGCCGTATTTCCGCCGCCGATCACGACAACATGTTTTCCAAGATCTACGTTTCCGTCTTTTTCCTTAAATTCTTTCAGGAAGTGAATGGCATTGACTGTCTCGCCTTTTTCCAGCTTTAAGGTTCCCGGCTTTCCGGCGCCAATCGCCACGATCACTGCGTCGTAGCCTTCCGCCTTCAGAGCATTATAATCTTTGATTTCTCTGTTTGTCTCAATTTTTACTCCCAGCTTTGTAAGAAGGGATACGTCTTTGTCAATGGCTTCTTCAGAAATTCTAAATCCGGGAATAACATAACGGATCACACCGCCCAGTTTTTCTTCTTTTTCAAAAATAGTCACATCTGCGCCGGCTCTTCCAAGAAAATATGCTGCTGCCATACCTGCAGGACCGCCGCCTACAACTGCCACTTTCTTTTCGTTTGCTCCCTGTGCCTTGATTTCCCCGATTACTTCCTCATAGCCTTTTTCTGCTGCAAGAAGTTTTGTTCCTCTTATATTTACAGGCTCTTCATAGAAGTTTCTTGTACATTTTGTCATACAATTATGAGCACATAAAGTTCCTGTAATAAACGGAAGCACGTTTTTCTCAAGGATCACACGGAGCGCCTCTGCATATTTTCCCTCTCCTGTCAGCTTAATATATGCCGGAATATCCTGGTGGATCGGACATCCTTCCATACACGGCGCATAGAAGCAGTCAAGAAGAGGAACTTCTTTTTCACTCTTTCTGTTTGGAAGAGGCTTGATATTTTTCACATGATGCGGATTTTTCACTGCGTCAAGAGCAAGCGTGCTTAATGCCTCCACATCAATTCCCGTCCACTGGGACACGTTTCCGTCCATTACCTTTTCCGCAATCTGGGTAAATCTCTGGTATCCACCCGGTTTTAAAAGGGTCGTTGCAACTGTTACCGGCCATATGCCGCAGGCTGTGATTTTATCAATATTATAATAATCGGCTCCTCCAGAATATGCGATGCGGAGTTTTCCGTCAAATTCTCTGGACAGCTTTGCTGCAAGAGAAATGGATAACGGGAAAAGCGCCTTTCCTGACATATACATCTCCTCGCTTGGAAGCTCGCTCCTTGTAACATCTACCGGGAAAGTATTTGTGATCTTTACGCCAAACGCAAGATTCAGCTCCTTAGCAAGCGCCATCAGACGTTTAAACATGGGGATCGCGTCCTCATACTGAAGGTCATCGCGGAAATGGAAATCTCCGAATACCATGTAATCGTATCCCATCTCATCCATTGTTTTTCTTGCAAACTCATATCCAAGAAGAGTCGGATTGCATTTGATGAACGTATTCAGATGTTTTTCTTTATAAAGGTGCGTTGCAATGCTCTCAATTTCGTTTGGAGGGCAGCCATGCAGGGTAGATATGGTTGCGGAATTACAGATATTGGAAGGAATGGCTTCAATATCTTCCTTTGTCACCTTCTGGAAGAAATCCACATGGTCAAGAAGCCACTGGCGGCATTCTTTAAAGATTTCTGTATCTTTTGCTTCCATCATGCTGTTGATAAAGTTGTCTACCTTGGGCTCTTTAATTCCTGCAAGATCGTAGCCTACAGAAATATTAAACTGGAAACCGTCCGGATCTCCAAGTCCAAACTCTTTTGCGATCACATGAAGGGCAAACCATGCCTTAATATACTCGTTCATAGCATCAGAAACGTAAAGCTCTGTTGACCACTCACAGTTATAGCACTCGTCTTCTGCAAGAATGCACGGTTTGTTTACACAGGCAGCAAGCTCCGGTCCGTCCATTTTCTGAACGGTTTTCAGCTCGAAGAAACGTGCGCCGCCGTAATAGGAAGCCACGATATTCTGTGCAAGCTGCGTGTGTGGACCTGCTGCCGGTCCAATGGGATTTTCAAGCTTTCTTTCGAATAAATCAAGCTTTTTGGAAGTATCGGCAACATAACCTCTGTGTACGCCAAACACCGTATCTTTTTTCTTTTTTTCCTCTAAAATCCATTCCATGATCTGTCCAAAGGACATACAGGACATTCTGTCACTCATACAAAAACCTCCTTTATTTTCCGCTGTTAATATCATCTGCAAGCTCTTTTGCCGCCTGACGGCAGTCAGCCATGATCTTCTCTGCGTCACATACAAGAATCTCTCTGTCTTTCATAAGCATCTTTCCGTTGCAGACTGTTGTCACTACGCTGTTTCCGTTTGTGCCAAACAGGAGATGTCCGTTTACGTTATCTGCACGCATTGGAGTGAGCGGATCATAGTCAAGAACGATCACATCTGCTGAAGCTCCCGGTTTTAAGATTCCCAGCGGTTTTTCAAAGTATCTTCCCGCAATTTCCCTGTTTCCTTCAAACAGCATCTTCGGCACTTCGCCCCACGCTGCGTTCGGGTCGCAGAGGTGGTGTTTGTGAAGCACATTTGCCACCTTCCAGGATTCCAGCATATCGTGGGTATATCCGTCTGTTCCAAGACCTGTTAAAATTCCCTTATGGACAAGCGCCATAGTAGGAGGACAGCCGCAGGCATTTCCCATATTGGATTCCGGGTTATGCACAACCATCGTATCTGTCTCCTTAATTAAATCCATCTCATGTTCATTAATATAAATACAATGTCCGAGAAGGGTTTTCGGTCCCAGGATATTCCAGTCATAAAGACGGTCCACGATTCTCTTTCCATGTTCTTTTAAACACTGATGAAGGTCGTAAATTCCCTCTGCCACATGAATGTGGTATCCCACGCCTTCCGGCTTTAATTCATTGCAAAGCGCCATTGTCTCGTCCGATATGGTAAACGATGCATGCATACCCATCATTCCTGCAACCATATCATTTTTTTCTTTCTGCACATGTTTGATGAAATTTACATTTTCCATCACAGATTCTCTTGATTTTTCCATACCGTCACGATCGGAAATTTCATAGCAGAGACAGGTGCGGACGCCCAGATCTGTTGCTGCTTCTTCAATGGCATGAAGAGAGCCCGTAATATGTCCGAAGCTTGCATGGTGATCAAAGACCGTTGTCACACCGTTTCGGATGGAATCAATATATGTAGCATAAGCAGAAAGTTTTGTCTGCTCCAGGGTAAGATGACGGTCAATAGTCCACCACATACCGTCCAGAATATCGAGAAAGCCCTGCGGATCATATCCTTTAATACTTAATCCTCTTGCAAAAGAACTGTAAATATGCTCGTGAGCATTGATAAACGCCGGCATGATCACGCCGCCTTTCGCATCTGTAAATTCCGCCTCCGGATATGTCTTTTTTACGTCCCCTGTATTTCCTACCATCACGATGGTATTTCCTTCCATTGCAACCGCACCGTTTTCAATAAACGGATTTTCTTCATCGCGTGTAATGACTCTTCCGTTTCCGATAATAAGCATATACAAACCCTCCTTAATTTTTACAAGATAATACAAAATCGCCCATTCTTTTCCTGTGAAAAACGCCAAAACATGAATTAAAATCCAAACATATTTTGGGGATTTTCTACTATAATACAACTCTACCATACTTCATAAAATATTTCAATAGTAATGCCAAAAAAATTTTGGTATTGCAAATTTTTTTGTCCTTATTAGAAATATATTTATAGACAAATTTTCAACAAATACAAACAGGCAGCTTCGGTTTCCCAAAGCTGCCTGTTTTAAGAAGACTTGTTTCTTTTTATTGATTATAAGAATTGGATGACGGCGGCGCTGCCAGAACGTCATAAAGTTCTGCCTGTGTCGCGTCCATATATGGCTGAAGATATAAAATCCCCAGAATATTAAATGTAAACGCATTCAGAAGAATCCAGGGAATAAAAGAAAGATCCAGAACAAAAGCATCTGCTTTCTGTCCGTACATCATCTCTCTTGTTCTTTCAAATACTTCCTGCTTTGACATCCCGGGATTCTCTGCCAGAAGATACGGTATCATTTTATATTCATAGCTTTTAACAATACCGGGAATCACAAACAAAAGCGTCCACAGAAATATAAACAGATCACGGAAGAACATGATTTTTACGATATTCCAATACTGTCCGGAACGAAACGGTGCAAAAATCTTACCAACAGAAGGTGCAGAATAAAGATTCTCTATATAAAATCCTCTCACACCTACTTCCAGTACATTTCCCACAAAAATCTTTAAAAGAATAAATAATGCGCCAAAAATCAGAACCACACCAACTGTAAGAGCACCTAAAAGCCATGTAAAAGGCGTCACATAGTTCATGGAAAATTTTAAAGTACCGTCATATACCTCTGTATGGGTCACTGTGTTTGCCACACTGCTGGTTCCTCTGCCGCCGTTTCCCATGCCTGCCACAATAGCAAGAATGAGGCTGACTACAACAGCCGCCCAGTAATTTTTCCGGAATGCCATCTTTGCTCTGTATTTTAAATCACTTCTGATCCAACTTTTCATACAATCACTCCTCTCTTAAAATCAGACATCTTCTGCCTTTATTCCATTCTTCTGTATCAAAATCCAGTGTATATCCCCCGCCATTTTCCACGTGCCACTGATAAAAAGGCTGCTTCTCCACAGCATACGCTTCCATAATATTCATGATCGTCCCTCCATGTACCACAAGAGCAGCATTGGAAATATCCCTCCGGATACAGTCTGTCATGACTTTTTGAAAACCAAGAAGATTTCGTCTGCAGAATTCTTCCCTGCTCTCTCCTCCCGGAAAGGGAAGTGTACCGCCACTCTCAATCCATGCCTGATAATCTGGATTTCCAGTCAGCTCCTTATAGTTTTTGTTTTCAAAGTCCCCGAAATCGCATTCTGCCAGCTCATCGATCACATGAGCCCTGGTCTCCGGAAAAAGAATCTCTGCTGTTTCCACACATCGTCTCATCGGACTTACATAAACAGACTGAGACGCCGGATATTTCATCTGGCGGAGTAAAAATTTTCCTTCCTCACAAAGGGGCTCGTCTGTCACTCCGATATACCGCTTTTTCTTATTCCCTTCCGTCTGTCCATGACGGATAAGAAAAAGTTTAATCATGTTTTATCACCGTCCCGATTCCGCAGATCACTCTTGTCACCTTCCGGCTTCCTGAGGCAAGTTTTGTACAGATCCGGCCTACCGCTTCCCTGTATTCCCTCTCAAACGCGTTCACAGGAACCACTCCGTATCCTACTTCCTCTGATACGATGACTGCGTCAGGATTTTTCTGTAACAAAAGCTCTCCAATATGCGCCGGATTTCTGCCTTCCTGAATTTCTTTTTTTATGTAGTCCTGGAAATTTAAAATTCCCTCTGCCGCAAGAAGTTCCTCCTCACACATGTCCCCTGCATTTTTCCAGGTAAGAGCAGGATGTTCTTTTTTTGCATACTCTGTTTTTCCCTGATATGCGCCGCCGATGATCAGTTCCATTTTAGATTCCCCCTATCTGTCGTTTTTTAAGCTGCAAGAACGCATAAAAGCGCAATGCTCCAAGCCATGCCAAGCTCACAGAGGCATAGAAAATATCCGGAAAGGTCTCCTGTTGTCCCGCCGAAATATTTCATTGCCATGTGATAATACCAGGCAAAAATAAGAAGCGCTGTCACAAAAGCGACTGCTCCCTTTAACGGACTGACAAGAACCATCAGCACAAAGAGCAGCACGAGATAAAAAATCAGCACGCTTCGCACAAGACGGTTTTCTGACTTTTTAGAAAATTCTGCAACTGTTCCGTCTGCCCTTGCCTTCGGAAACGATACCACCCCGATTCCGGAAAGGCATCTCGATACCATAAAACCCAGAGCCATTAAAATCACGCCGTCCGAAAAAGCCATAAGCTCACTATACGCTCCGAACCATGCGAGAAAATAAACGCAGGCAGTGATCACCGCAAAGGCTCCTGCATGAGAATCCTTAAGGATCTCCAGACGTCTCTCCCGCTCTCTCCAGGAGCTTAAAGCATCTGCCGTATCAAGAAGTCCGTCCACATGGATTCCTCCTGTGACAAGGACCGGAAGCAGCACAAGCACAACGGCCGTAAGGTTTGTCCCAAACCCCAGGTATTTTCCCGCACAGGCGGCGCCTATGCTCAAAAGCCCAATCACGGTTCCCACAAACGGAAAGAAACAGATCATATACTTCATATTTTCTTCCGTCCAGTCTGCACGGGGCATGGGAATTTTGGAAAACATGGAAAACGCCACCTTAAAATTATTCCAGAGGCTTTTCATCTTTTCTGCCTCCTTTCACACATGAGGGAATTCCATATACAACCTCATACACTTCGTCTGCTATTTCTCCAAGGCTTCTGTTGATTTCTCCCAGATATTTTCTGTAGGTTTCTGTTTCGCCCTCATAGATAGCAGCTTCTGAAAAGATTTCGTTTGTGACGATCACAAGATGTCGGACATAACCGGCAATCTCACGGATTCCCTCCAGAATCTCTTCTACCGTGCGCTCTTTTGCGCCATCTTTTTGAAACATTTCATTTGCCACAAGATTTGACATACATTCCAGAAGAACCACACTGTCTTTCGGAAGAAGAAGATCCTTTAAATTTGTATAGCACTCCACTGTCTCAAAGCCTTTTCCCGCTCTCATATTTCTGTGTCTGTGCACTCTTTTTTTGCTTTCCATATCAAAGGGATACATGGTAGCAATGTAAATGCGCCTTGCCTCCCCGAAAGAAAGAACTTTATCTTCCGCGAAAGCTGATTTTCCGCTTCCGCTTCCTCCTGTTACAAGAACGATCATTTTATTTTAACTCCTCATACTGCTCTACATGGATTTCTTCAAAGGTGCTCATGGAGTGATAAACGGAAATTCCAAGGTCTAAAAGAGGAAGAAGGGCAATGGCTCCTGTTCCCTCTCCAAGACACATATCTCCGTGAATCACCGCCTCTTTCTGTAAATGTTCCAGGATCAGCCGGGCTGCCGGTTCTTTGGAAACATGGGAAGCAAGAATATATCCTGATGCCTCCGGACAGATACGGACTGCCACAAGAGCTGCCACACAGGAAATAAATCCGTCCATGATAACAGGGATTTTAAGAGCAGCTCCCCCTAAAAATACGCCAGCCATACCGGCAATATCAAACCCGCCCACTTTGGCAAGTACGTCTATGGCATCATTTTTATCCGGTTTATGAAGGGCAATCGCCTCTTTGATCACCTGTATTTTTCGGACGAGACCCTCACTTGAAAGTCCGGCGCCTCTTCCCGTCATCGTTTCCACAGGTTCTTCCATAAGAACCGAAGCCACTGCACTGCTTGTTGTGGTATTTCCGATACCCATTTCTCCTGTCGCCAGAATCTGGTATCCCTCTTTCTGCAGCTCTTCTGCCATGTGGATTCCCGCTTCTATAGCTTTCACAGCCTCTTCCCTTGTCATGGCAGGCATTTTCGCCATATTCTTTGTACCATGCGCAACCTTTAAATCTGTGCGTACCTTTGTATCTGACGCCATTCCCACATCAACAGGATACACATCTGCCCCGCATTTTTTTGCCATAATACAGGCAGTTGTCTCCGCTTTCAGGAAATTTTCCGCCACAATGGCAGTGACTTCCTGCCCGCTCTGAGTTACTCCCTCTTCTACTACTCCGTTGTCTGCGCACATGGCAATAAGGGCTCTTTTTCCAATTTGTACATTTGGAGTTCCTGTGATTCCTGCAAGCTGAACCACAAGATCCTCAAGCTTTCCGAGAGAATGAAGGGGCTTTGCAATGCTGTTCCAGTGCGCCACTGCCGCTTCCATTGCCTGTGTGTTAAGAGGGGTTATCTTGTTTTTTGCTTCCTCCAGTGTCATTTTTCCTTCCTCCGTTTTTATTTTCCTGTTGTAAATACAAAAAATTTACTGAATATGTAATTCATCACAAGTACAATTACCTGTGTAAAAAGCTTTCCCGCCATCTCGTTCATATGCAGGAGTTCCACAAGAAGCCACACGCCTCTCACTTCCACTGCCATACTTACAAGACGGGCGCTGATAAATTTACAGAAGGGCCGGATATGCGCTTTTAAAGTTTCACATTTATCCTGAAAAACATATTTCGAATTTACTATATAGGCAAACAGAATCGCCAGGATAATCGAGGCTATATTTGCCGGATTTAAAGGAATCCCCAGTTTTCTGAAAAGAAAAAAGGATACAAGATTTACAAGGGTGGTACAGCCTCCGAAAAAAATATACCGCACCACATCGTTTTCATAGAGTTTCTTTATCAGTGCCTTCATTTTCTGCTCCTATTTTATGTCGTGATTTGTCTCATGGGAAACGTCCACGTCTCCTCGCACAATCTTTGATACAATATATCTTGGTCTTCGTTTCACTTCCTCATAAATCTTTCCAATATAATAGCCAATGATTCCGAGACTCATCATCATGGCGCTTCCAATCAGAAGGATCACAATGATTGTTGTGGAATATCCTTCCACTGCATGTCCTGTAAAATACTGAACAAGCGAATAAATAATAAGCGCCATCGAACAGACAAAGCAAATCCCTCCCGCCGCTGTCACAAACTGTAACGGCATGGTCGTAAATGCCACAATATTTGTAAAAGCATATTTGATCAGCGACCAGGCAGACCATTTGGATTCTCCCGCTTCTCTCTCCTGCACTTCAAAGTTTACATATGCAGTTTTATATCCTACCCAGGAAGAGGTTGCACGGAAAAACATATTTCTTTCCGGCATAGACAAAATGCTGTCCACCACTTTTCTGTCCATCATTTTAAAATCTGAGGCATTCTGCATATCCACCTTTGTCGCCTTTGACATGATACCATAGAAAAATCCTGCACTTTTCTCATGAAGAAAGCTCTCTTTTCCCCTGCTTGATTTTATACCTTCAATGACTTCATATCCTTCTTCCCAAAGCCTGTACATAGAAACAAGAGTTTCCGGCGGGTGCTGAAGATCGCAGTCCATCACAGCCACAACATCTCCTCCCGCCTGAGCAAGACCTGCAAAAAGAGCCGCCTCCTTACCAAAATTTCTGGAAAACTGTACTCCTAATATATGTTCGTCTTCCTTTCCGGCTTCCAGAATTTCCTGCCATGTCCCATCCTTTGAGCCATCGTTTACCACAACAAGCTCATAGGGAATCTCTGCATCTGTCAGGATTTTCCGCAAAACCTGGCATGTTTTTCGAACCATCAGTTCTTCATTATATGCCGGCAAAACAACTGACAATTTTTTCATAGTTTCCTCCATACGTTAATTTTATTATAGTGTATCCTTTTTGTAAGTCAACGATTTTCGCCTGGATATTAAAATAAAAATCAAAATCCCAAGAACGGACAGAATCTGACCTGCTGTAGAATACGGCGTTTTATATGTCAGGAGTATCTCATGCTCTCCTTCTGTAAGCTCCAGAGCCATGTACATAGTGTTTGCTTTTTTAAGCTCTGCCTCTTCTCCGTCTACATAAGCCGTGAAGCCTGTACTGTATGGAATAGAGAGAAGAAGTACCTTATCTTTTGAGAGAGAAACCCGCCCTCTGATTTCATCGACTTTCATTTGAATATCAGTAAGAGACTCCTCTCCCAGCTTTTTCGTCGCCTCCTCGATTCCTTCTACCGGCTGGCACACTACCCGAAGATCATCGTATGTATACACTCCCGTATTTTTGAAGGTAAGGGTAATTGGAAAACTTCCCTGTGCCTGATACCCGATATTACAGAGAAAATTATGTTTTCCGCTGTAAGCATTGTATTTATCCGTGAAGATTTTCATATTTTTCTTCACATCTCCGCAGCGCACCTGAATCCCCGCTTCCTTACTCTCCTTCCAGTAACGCCAGTTCCGGTCCTCATGAAGGACTTTATTTCTCTCATAAACTGTCATTTCTTCCCATTTTTTATCGCTTACAAGCTCTCTTGGAGACAGGGCATCGTAATCCAGATTCTCTGCGATAAGATAAACCTCACTATTGTCTGTCCCGTCATAATATATGGTAACTTCTGCATCTTCTTTTGTAACTTTTATTTTTCCATCCTCAATTTTACAGCCCTTCCCCGGAGCAATCCGGACAGAAGCCTCTTTATCTGTAAAAGAAACCGTTGTTTTCGGGAGACTGCTTTCTTCCAGAACCACGCCCTGAAGAAGCGCCTGCTGCTTTTCTGTTACAGACATTTTTTCGTATGCCTCTCTCGTGATCCAGGAATCGTACGTATATCCAAGTGGCAGCGGATTTTCCATTTCAAATGCCCGGTATCTCTCTTCTTCTTTCTCGCTTTCTCCACTCTGCTGCTTGATTCCATAGGGCAGATATTCATAATGCGGATCACGGATGATAAAATATTTCACAGATGCAAGACGGTCCAGAATGGTTCTTCCATCCAGGTTTTCATAATGCTGTTCCCAGGGCGTATTTAAGTACATCTCATCAAAAAACTGGCTGATATTTCCATTCGCCAGACTGAAATAATAAGCCGTACTTTTCGTTCCCATCAGCATGGAAGTATTGTCCGTAGGCTGTGCCCCGTACTGATCGTAGCGGTATGCCTCTTCTTTTTCTTCTGACGCATCCTTTTCCGCCAGATCCACTCCGGATTCCAGCTCCTCGATTGCCGTTCCTCTATCTGAAAATTCAGACAGATAATCCTTTTCATAAGAATACTGATAAGAAATATTCAGTACAATACTTACGATAAGAAGGCAGGAAAACATCAAACATAAATTTTTCGCCTTCACAAAGATATTTCCATAGGAAACCGCGGTAAATACCGCAAAGGCAAGTACCATCACTGCCATGATATTGCGCTCCGTACGGGCTGCCGGAGCGTAAAGCGCCACCCCGCAGTATACAAGAAGCATAATAAAGATTTTTCTCTTTTCTTTTAAAGTCAGAGTAAAAAACTCCGGGTACGCCTTTACAAAAATATAGGCGATCATCATTCCGTACGCCCATATCCACCTGTTTGATACATAAGAAAATCCATTTAGCACATGTCCTGCAAAGGGAAGCAGCAGAAACAGATTGAGCATAAGAAAACCAATCTTTAAATCCGTATACTTTTTCTTCTTGGAAAATAGAACAAACACACCCGCCATAGAAACGGCGGAATACCCGGCAACCCCCCACTGGATCATATTTTCTCCTATGAGACAGCCCAGGTATTTTTCATAATAAATCCTATCATATAATAACGGTACATAGTTTTCCGCCTGAAAACGGTCTGTACCGAAAATTGTCATAATTACAGGCAGGAAAATCGCAGAAGCAATCATGATCGCCACAGCAAAATATCCTGTAAACTTCAGAAACCAGCACATTACATCTTTGACAGAACGTGTGGAAAATATTCCAAAATATCGAAACGCCGCATATAAGAACATAAAAATACACAGCATATAAAAAAAATAAAAATTCGACATTGCCCCCACTGCGGTTGCCCAGATAAACAGATGAGGCTTTTCTTTCTTATAAATCTTATCTATCCCCATAAGAATAAGGGGAAGATAAATCATGGGATTGGAAAAATACGGGTGCTTCATGGCAGCATAAATCGTCCAGCCGGCAAACACGTAAATCATAGTTCCCATAAAGGTCGCCTGTTTTGAATTTTTATGATAAAAACAGTACAGGCTGAAAGAAATCCCGGCAAGGTAAATGCGAAGAAAAATCAAAATTTCATATAAAATTTCTGTTTTATCAGTCGGAAAAAAAACAGAAAGAAGAGTCAGAGGATCTCCGATCACATAATAATGAAGGGTCGTCAAAATATCAGAGCCATATCCAATGTGCATATCCCATGATGGAAATACCAGTTTATGCTCTGTTATCAGCGTATTTAAAACTTCCCTGAGATACCTGCCGTAGTATGCCAGAGAATTTAAGTGCTGGGGAACTCCGTCATGGCTCCACACCAGGGATTTTTCATTCAAATAAAAATACAGAAAAAGAATGGCTGCAATAGCTGCAAATACAACTGTATATAAAAAATAAAAGTCTTTTTTCTTACTTTTCATAAAATCTCCATTTATACAGAAAACCCACGGTGCAGATGCACCGTGGGTTGATTGCCTTTACATCAGCGCAATTCCAGATACTTATTCTTCTCCGTAAAGAGCAATAAGTTTCTGCAGATATGCGTATCTGTCTTTTGCTTCAGCCTCATTCTTAGCGAAGAGTCTTTCTGCTTTTTCCGGATTCTGACGTTTCAGAGAATTATAACGAACCTCTCCGTCAAGGAATTCCTGATAGTTAGTCATATCCGGCTCTTTGGAATCAAGAGAGAATTTCTTCTCAGCAGCTGGATTGAAGCGGAAGTTGTGCCAGTATCCGCACTTAACTGCCAGCTCTTCCTCTGTCTGAGCTTTTGACATACCTTTCTTGATACCGTGGTTGATACATGGAGCATAAGCGATGATCAGAGATGGTCCCGGATATGCCTCTGCTTCTGCGATTGCTTTTACAGTCTGGTTGAAGTCTGCACCCATAGAGATCTGTGCTACGTATACATAGCCATAGCTCATAGCGATGGAAGCCATATCTTTCTTCTTCACTTCTTTACCGCCTGCAGCGAACTGTGCGATCGCACCTGTTGGTGTAGCCTTGGAAGACTGTCCGCCTGTGTTGGAGTAAACTTCTGTATCGAATACCATAACGTTGATGTCCTGTCCGCTTGCGAGAACATGGTCAACACCGCCGAATCCGATGTCGTAAGCCCAACCGTCACCACCGAAGATCCACTGGGATTTCTTAGCAAGGAAATCTTTCTGAGCAAGGATTTCTTTTGCTTTGTCACAGCCGCATGCTTCCAGAGCAGCAATCAGCTTATCTGTAGCAGCGCCGTTTGTGATGCCTGTATTAAATGTATCCAGCCATTCCTGACCAGCAGCTTTTACATCTTCGTTTGTTCCGTTTGCAACAACGTCTTCAACTTTTGTCTTCAGACCGTCACGGATTGCTTTCTGTGCAAGAAGCATACCATAACCGAACTCAGCATTGTCCTCGAATAAGGAGTTTGCCCATGCAGGACCCTGTCCTTTTGCGTTTACAGTATATGGTGTGGATGGTGAGGAGTTACCCCAGATAGAGGAACATCCTGTTGCGTTTGCAATGTACATTCTGTCACCGAAAAGCTGTGTGATCAGTTTTGCGTATGGTGTTTCACCACATCCTGCACAAGCGCCGGAGAACTCAAGGAGAGGCTGTTTGAACTGGCTTCCCTTAACAGTTATCTCTTTGTATTTTGCAATAACGTCTTCTTTAACCGGAAGTTTCACTCCGTAATCAAAGAATTTCTGCTGACCCATGTTTGCTTCCATGTTTTCCATAGCAAGAGCTTTTGCACCCTTCTTACCTGGGCAGACATTTGCACAGGAACCGCAGCCTGTACAGTCAAGAGCAGATACTGTCATTGTGAATTTATAATCAGCCATACCTGTAAGAGGTAATGTCTTCATTCCTTCCGGAGCATTTGCTGCTTCTTCTGCTGTAAGAGCAACTGGACGGATAACTGCATGCGGGCAGACATAAGCACATCTGTTACACTGGATACAGTTTTCCGGCTGCCATACAGGGATATTTACAGCAATACCACGTTTTTCATATGCGGAAGAACCGGATGGTGTTGTACCGTCTACATAATCCTTGAATGCGGAAACAGGGAGTGTATTTCCTTCCTGTGCATTTACTTTGGACTGAATGTTGTTTACGAAATCAACAACGTCTTCTCTTCCCTCAGAAGCGTGAGCCATGAAAAGACCTTCATCTTCTGCATCTTTCCAGCTTTCCGGAACCTGTACTTCAACAACCTGTTTTGCACCGGCGTCGATAGCGGCCCAGTTCTTCTGAACGATGTCATCACCTTTACGTCCGTAAGTAGCTTTTGCAGCAGCTTTCATAAGCTCGATTGCCTGCTCTTCCGGAATGATGCCTGTCAGTTTGAAGAATGCGGACTGAAGGATTGTGTTGATACGTGTTGGTCCCATACCTGTTTCAATACCGATCTTCACACCGTCGATTGTGTAGAATTTGATGTTGTGGTTTGCGATGAACGCTTTTACCTGTCCAGGTAAGTGTTTCTCAAGACCTTCCATATCCCACGGACAGTTAAGAAGGAATGTACCGCCGTCAACAAGCTCCTGAACCATGTTGTATTTGTTTACATAGGACGGATTGTGACATGCTACGAAGTCTGCTTTACGGATCAGGTATGTGGATTTGATCGGTTTTTTACCGAAACGTAAATGGGACATTGTAACACCGCCGGACTTCTTAGAGTCATAGTCAAAGTAAGCCTGTGCGTACATATCTGTGTTGTCACCGATGATCTTGATGGAGTTCTTGTTTGCACCTACTGTACCGTCAGCGCCAAGACCCCAGAACTTACAGTTTGTAGTTCCTTCCGGTGTTGTAACGATAGCGTCCCCTGTCTCAAGAGAAAGGTTTGTTACATCGTCTACGATACCCACTGTGAATTTTTCTTTTTCTGTGTTGTTATATACAGCAACGATCTGTGCCGGAGTTGTATCTTTGGAACCTAAACCGTAACGTCCGGAGAAGATCTTCACATCGCTGAATTTGCTCTCTCTTAATGCTGCTACAACATCAAGGTAAAGCGGCTCGCCAAGTGCACCCGGCTCTTTTGTTCTGTCAAGAACAGTAATCTGTTTTACAGATTCCGGAATTGCAGCTACAAGAGCATCTGCGCAGAATGGTCTGTACAGACGAACTTTAACAACACCGACTTTTTTGCCTGCTGCTGCCAGGTAGTCGATTGTCTCTTCGATTGTATCATTTACAGAACCCATAGCAACGATTACGTGCTCTGCGTCCTCAGCACCATAGTAGTTGAACAGTTTGTAGTCTGTTCCGATTTTTTCGTTTACTTTGTCCATGTA
This sequence comes from uncultured Blautia sp., assembly GCA_900540785.1. Classification (GTDB taxonomy): domain Bacteria; phylum Bacillota; class Clostridia; order Lachnospirales; family Lachnospiraceae; genus Blautia_A. The sequence goes on along the minus strand of UQHF01000009.1, from coordinate 42,403 downwards.
TTCCTGTACAACTGCCGGAAGAGCATCGTAGTACGGGTTACATGCCTCTCTTGCCTGGAAGAAGATATCCGGGTTCTGAGCGGAACCTCTCTGACATGGGTGATTTGGATTCAGAGCGCGGTTACGGAACTCTGCGATCGCATCCATATCTGCCATATCTTTCAGGTCTTCATAGTCCCATGTCTCGATCTTCTGAATCTCATGAGAAGTACGGAATCCGTCGAAGAAGTTGATAAACGGAACTTTTCCTTTGATTGCTGCAAGGTGTGCAACAGGAGTTAAGTCCATAACTTCCTGTACGGAAGATTCACAAAGCATTGCACAGCCAGTCTGACGACAAGCCATTACGTCGGAATGATCTCCGAAAATGGAGAGTGCGTGGGAAGCAAGTGCACGGGCAGATACGTTGATAACACCCGGTAACTGCTCACCTGCGATTTTGTAAAGGTTTGGAATCATCAGAAGAAGACCCTGAGAAGCTGTATAGGTAGTTGTCAGGGCACCTGCTGCCAGAGAACCGTGTACAGCACCTGCTGCACCAGCCTCGGACTGCATCTCTGTAACCTGTACTTCCTGTCCGAAAATGTTCTTTCTTCCCTGGGTTGCCCACTCGTCTGTTGCCTCAGCCATAACAGATGAAGGGGTGATCGGGTAAATTGCAGCTACATCAGAAAAAGCGTATGATGCATGAGCGGCTGCATGGTTACCATCCATGGTTTTCATCTTTCTTGCCATAGTTTCTTTTCCTCCTTAAAGGTGTGATGAAAATTATTTCTAGACCACTTATGTGTCTAAAAGTCCATTCGTTATTATATCATAAAATCGGATTGATGTCCAATGAGATTGCCCTGTTTTTGTATATTCTTTCATACAAAATTATTGAGGACGCAAAAAAAGGAAAGGCACCTGTCCTTTCCCTTCTATTTTCTGTCAAAAATATCCTGCAGTGTCTTTCTCTTTAAAAGCCCCCATAATTCCTTTTGAACCTCAGCAAGCTCCTGATGAACAAGACAGGGAGTATCCGTACTGTTTCTCGTACACGGACTGCCCTCGTCCATACACTCAATAATAAAAAGCTCCGGATCAATAGCTGTGTACACGTCAAACAATGTAAGCTCGTCCGGCTGTCTGTTCAGCGTATACCCTCCGTGCACCCCGCGAAATCCCTTCACAATTTTTGCTTTCTGAAGTTTTTTCAGTATTTTGTACGCAAATGGTGCAGTGAGCTCTTCTTTTTCACATATTTCGTTCACGCTTAAACGCCTCTCACCTGCCAGGGCACGAATCACTCTCACTGCATAATCGCTCTCTCTTGTAATAAACATTCCGTCTAACCTCTTTCCAACCAGCTCTCTGTGTATTTCTCGCAGATATACAGCAGGCAGGTTTACCTTTGTATTATAACATTGTTTTCTTTTGTATGCAATTCCTTTATTTTTCACCGAACACAAGAAGAAGGCCCACAAGGAAAATTACAACACCAAGAATTGCCCGAAGCCATTTTCCCACAGACTCTGCTTTTGGATTCTGAATGATTTTTTCCACATAGCTGTAGCCTGTTCCCGCCGCAATAAGAAGAATGCTGTGTCCGAGCGCATAAAGAACCATCAAAAGGATTCCCCACCAGGCATTTTTCCCAAGCTCTGCCACAAGAGCAAGAAGGGCTACCATAACCGGAATTGCACAGTGAGAAGCAAATAATCCTCCCAGCGCTCCTGTTAAAAACGCGCCCATATATCCCTTCCCGGAAATCTCCTCCGTTACGTGAACATGAGGAATAATGTTAATCACTCCCAGAACCTGAAGGGACATCAAAAGCATCAAAATCCCCATAAGAATGGTCCACCAGTGTCCTGCCTCGTGCATATAGTGTCCGATCACAGACGCCACAGAACCGAAAATCCCAAATGTGACAGCCATTCCAAGCGCCATCGTAAGAGAAAGGCGAAAAGCTTTTTTCGGACCTGCCTTTGACGCGCCCACGCATGCAAGAAGCATGGGAACTGTCGCAAGAGAGCATGGCGTAAATGAAGTAACAATTCCTGCAAGAAGGCTCAAAAGAGGTGCCGCCCACAAATTGTCTCTCATAATTTCTGCCAGAGTATCTAAAATTCCGTTCATGCCCTTTCCTCCTTTTTTCTGATTCGTTTTATAGTCATATATATCACTCCTTATCCCAAAATCCGGTAGTGTAGATTATAACAGTCCTCCTTTTTTTTGTAAAGTATGCTTTTTTTACCGAAAACAGCAAAGAAGTGCAAAATAATTGTTGCAAATTTCCCAGTTTACGGTACAATGGAAATCGGCTATACTTACATTATAATAGGAAATTTTAAAAAACAGTTCACGAAAAAGAGGTATATTATGATTTCAGCAAACAACATTACATTGCGCGTTGGAAAAAAGGCACTTTTTGAAGACGTAAATATCAAATTCACAGAGGGAAACTGCTATGGTCTTATCGGAGCCAACGGAGCCGGAAAATCCACATTCTTAAAAATCCTTTCCGGTCAGCTCGAGCCCACAAAGGGAGATATTGTCATCACTCCGGGCCAGCGTCTCTCCTTCCTGCAGCAGGATCATTTCAAATACGATGCGTACACAGTCCTTGACACCGTAATCATGGGAAATGCCCGCCTTTATGAGATCATGAAGGAAAAAGAAGCCATCTACGCAAAAGAAGACTTTACAGATGAGGATGGTATCCGCGCCAGCGAGCTGGAAGGTGAATTTGCAGAGATGAACGGCTGGGAGGCAGAATCTGATGCAGCCACTCTCTTAAACGGTCTTGGCATTGAGACAGAATTCCACTATTCCCAGATGGCAGACTTAACAGGAAGCCAGAAAGTAAAAGTTCTTCTTGCACAGGCACTTTTCGGAAACCCGGATATTCTTCTTCTTGACGAGCCGACCAACCACCTGGATCTTCCTGCTATTGAGTGGCTTGAGGAGTTTCTGATCAACTTTGACAATACAGTTATTGTGGTATCCCACGACCGTTATTTCCTGAATAAGGTCTGCACCCACACAGCAGATATTGACTACGGCAAAATCCAGCTTTACGCAGGTAACTACGATTTCTGGTTCGAGTCCAGCCAGCTTCTCATCAAACAGATGAAAGAAGCCAATAAGAAAAAAGAAGAAAAGATCAAAGAGCTGCAGGAATTTATTTCCCGTTTCAGCGCCAACGCTTCCAAGTCCAAACAGGCAACTTCCCGTAAGCGTGCCCTGGAAAAAATCCAGCTCGATGATATGCGCCCATCCAGCCGTAAATACCCGTACATCGACTTCCGTCCAAACCGCGAGATTGGAAACGAGGTCCTTATGGTTGAGAATCTTTCCAAAACCATTGACGGCGTAAAGGTTCTTGATAATATTTCTTTCACTCTTGGTCATGATGACAAGGTTGCTTTTGTAGGTGCAAATGAGCTTGCCACTACAACCTTCTTCAAAATCCTTATGGGAGAAATGGAACCGGACGAAGGAAATTATAAATGGGGTGTAACCACTTCCCAGGCTTATTTCCCCAAAGACAACACTTTGGAGTTTGACAATGACCTTACGATCACAGACTGGCTGACACAGTATTCCGAGATCAAAGACGCAACTTATGTCCGCGGCTTCCTCGGACGTATGCTCTTCCCTGGAGAAGACGGCGTAAAACGTGTCCGTGTGCTTTCCGGTGGAGAAAAGGTTCGCTGCCTTCTTTCCAAAATGATGATCTCCGGTGCAAATATCCTGATTCTTGACGAGCCGACCAACCATCTGGATATGGAATCCATCACAGCGCTGAATAACGGACTAATCAAATTCCCGGGAGTCATTCTTTTCACCTCCCACGACCATCAGTTTGTGCAGACAACCGCAAACCGTATTATGGAAATTCTGCCAAACGGAACCTTAATTGACAAGATCACAACTTACGACGAATATCTTGCAAGCGATGAAATGGCAAAGAAGCGTCACGTATTCGAAGTCAACGAAGAAGACGCAGAGGACAACTAAATCTCCTCTGTCAGACAGAAAAAGGTTTGAGCTGCAGCTTTTGCAGTTCAAACCTTTTTTCTTTCATTATATATCACGCAGTAATATCTGCAAGCTTTCCTCCTGTTACTTCCAGAAGCGCGTCCACCGGCACTTTAAGAGTAAGTCCGATCCTTCCGCCACTCACATAAATTTCCGAAAACCTTCCTGCAGAAGCATCAAATACCGTAGGGAACTGTTTCTTCATCCCGAGAGGACTGCATCCTCCTCTCACATATCCTGTAATACTTAAAATATCTTTTACATGAATCATATCTACCGATTTTTCTCCAACAGATTTTGCAGCCGCCTTTCTGTCCACTTCTTTTTCAATGGGAACTACAAACACATAATAACCGCCGCTTTTCCCTTCCATTACAAGGGTCTTAAAAGACTGTTCATAGGGCGCACCTGTAAGGTCTGCGCTGTGCATTCCGTCCACAAACTCACTGCAGTCATATGTCAGGGTTTCATACGCTATCTTTTTTCTGTCCAACATGCGCATTGCATTTGTCTTTGCCTCTTTTGCCATTTTCTCACCTTCTAAATCCACATAAAATTAATTCTCTTATTCATTCCAACAGGATCCTGTGCATATAGAACCGTTTCCTCTGCCGTAATGACTCGGCTGATATAAAGGTCGTACAGCGCATCATCCATTGTCTGCATTCCGAGCTTTCGTCCTGCCTGCATGACTGACGGAAGCTGATAGGTTTTATCTTCCCGGATAAGGCTGCGAACCACCTGATTCACAGTGAGAAGCTCCATTGCTGCTACTCTTCCTTCTCCGTCTGCCCTCCTGATAAGCTGCTGCGAAATAATACATTCCAAAACAGATGCAAGCTGGATTCGGATCTGCTGCTGCTTTGCAGGAGGAAACACATCAATGATTCTCTCTATCGTGTTTTCTGCTCCTGTTGTATGGAGACTCGCAAGAACAAGATGTCCATTCTCTGCTGCATTTAAAACCATAGAAATCGTATCCATATCATTCATTTCCCCCACCATGATCACATCCGGATCCTGACGCACAGCAGCCCAGAGCGCCTGAGGATAGTCCGTTGCATCGGTTCCTATCTCTCTCTGATTTACAATAGATTTGTCATGCCTGTGAAGGTATTCTATTGGATTTTCCAGCGTAATAATGTGGCGGGCATGTTTCTTGTTGATATTCTGAATCAGAGATGCCAAAGTTGTAGATTTTCCGCAGCCTGCAGGGCCTGTTACCAGAATCAGTCCTCTTCTTTTTGCAGTAAGCTCTGTTATCTCCTCCAAAAGTCCCAGTTCCTCCGGTTCCGGAATCACATATGGAAGATTTCGGATCACGGAAGCCAGAGTGCCTCTCTGGCGGAACACATTTACACGGAAGCGCCCCATACCAGAAACAGCATAGGCAAAATCTGTCTGTCCCGTCTGCCTCAGCTCCTCTCTGCGCCTTCCGTCCAGAATCGGCATCAGAAGGACCTCCATCATCTGCGGAGTCAGTCTTTCTCCTTTCAGAGGAAGAAGGCAGCCATCAATACGATAGCTAGGCGCTCTCCCTACTGTAAGATGGACATCGGAAGCCTCTGCCTCCACAGATTTCAGCAATATCTCATTTAAATCATACATCTGTCTCTTTTTCTCCTTCGTTCATTTTAAAGCTTTCTTCCTGCATTCTGCCTTCTTTCCGGTTTGGCTGATTTTCTTTTCGGCTGATATACCTGTGTTTTTTCCAGAAAATCCTCTTCTCTTTCCGTTTCTTCCTCTTCATACAGATCATCGTCATAGGGATCATAATCATCTGCATAAGGATCATAGAATTCCTCCGGCATATGTCTTACAGGTTTTCTTTTTCTTCTTTCTTCCGTCTCATCCTCATCTTCCTCTTCCTCATATTCGGGCTTATTTATCACAAACTGAAGAAGCATTCCAAGAGCCACAAATCCCACACTCATGGCAAGGCCGTAAGGAATATTTGCAAGTCCGCCAAGCTTTCCCAGAGAAAATCCTGCCATAGCTCCTCCAAGAAGACTCGTTCCCACAATGATCACTTCTCTTGCATACCGCATAGCAAGGCATCCAAGCCCCACACCAATGAGAATGCAAAGAAAAAACATGGCTGATGTAGTAGGATGAAGTATGTAAATTCCCAGACTCATTCCGATTCCGGCACCCAGGATAAAAATACCGGCTCTGTATATCAGAAAGGAAATGGCTGCAAGGATCACACCTAAGATCAGCATAGCCACAAGATAGGAACTCTTTCCCTCAGCTCCTGATAAAAAGGCTGCCACAAGCCCCAGCCCCGCTCCCATTCCAAAACCAAAAAGCATCATCCAGAAACGAAGAATCCGGTATCCCAAAATACAGTTTAAAAGTCCAAAAACAAAAATTACCGCAAAAACAATTGTAGCAGCACTGGAAAGTTCACTCATATCGCGCACTCTCTGCAGTACCCCCATCACTCTTGTCAGAATTTCCGTCATACTTTTCCTCCTTTCAAAACATAAAATAAATCGTTTTTAAATTTTCCAGAACACCATAGTGGTATTCTATCTGTTCCCTTCCATAAAGTGACATATAATACTGCTCCACCTTTTCTGCTGAATTTCCTTCTATCCAGTCTTTGTATGCCCTGTCAAATTCCTGCTGAGTGCGGAATTTAAACCGCACGACGGCAGCTCCGTTATCAAGGCGCATACAGCAGTATTCATAAATCTCCTGCCAGTCATACATATCAAAACAGGCATCATTCAATACATAAAAGTTTTTATCTTCCATACTGCAGGACGGAACTGCAAATTCCCCTGACGGCGTATAAACAGCTTCATACTCCTTTGGAAACGGGCACAAATAATCGTACATCGTTGTTTTATGCTCCTTCAGAACTGCTGCATCTCCTTCCAGAAATTCCGGCTGGTCACCGTTCGTCACATCCATATAATAATTCTGCCCATCAATTTCCACTATGTTCCAGGCATGGTTCAGATCGCTGTCTGCCGCATCACCTTCCACATAAATACAGGGAACATTCAGACGCTCCAGAAGATACTGGGCAGCCCCTGCATACCCTGCGCATACAGCAGATTTTTTCCAGAAAATTCCTGCAATACTCTGGTCATGCTCAGATACTTCATAAGATGCCAGATCGATCAGATACGTATATACCGTTTTTGCCTTTTCGTAATCCCCCGCTTCTGCCGGAAGCAGAGATAAAACCTCCTGAAAAGCTGTTTCCATTGCCTGAGAGATTTCTTTTATTTCCTCCTCCGTATAAGAATATCCCGGAGAAAGGAGACAGTAATCTCTGCCTTTAAATGTGGTTTTATATATGGTTTCTCTGTTATGCACCCAGAAAAGCTCCTGATGATCTTTCAATACAGCATGGTATACTTTATCCACTTTGTCGTCTGCTGAAAGAGTTACATAAAACTCCTCTTCTCTCTTTCTCACACCTTCCAGAATTTCCCGGTAAGCCCTCTTCTCCTCCCGGTCAAGCTGTTTAAAGTAATACTCCTGATGTCCTCCATCGGTTTCCGGAACTTTTGCTTTTCGAAGCTGTGTTACTTCAGACGGTTCACGTTTTAAAAACACCCACCCTGTCCCAACTGCTGTCAAAAGCATCAGCAGAAAAACAAAAAATCTTATAAAGGATTTCTTTTTTCTCATTTTTCTTTTCCTTTCAGCCGTTCACAGCGAAAACAGCTTCCTCCGCAAAAGAGGAAGCTGTTTTTATCTTTTCCTTTATTCTGCAAACACAAAAGGTTCTACGACAGAATCATCTATGAGGGTTTTGGGCTCCTCTGTATCAAATAACACGTCGTCCGAAACCACAGCATTATACAGTTCAGAAGATAAGGACATATCTTCCCCTGCACCTAACGCGTCTCTGTTTTCCTCCATTGCTGCCAGTTCTTCCTCTGTAGGATAGAAAGAAGGCTGGCGGATATAGCGGAAACTTGCACTGTATGCTTCTCCTACTGTCACACCGTTTTTGCCGGAGGAACAATGTACCGCGATCCAGTCTCCGGCATCTGTCTTGCCGCAGAGAATACCCACATGGTTATCGCTTCCAGCTTCCGGTCCTCTCTGAAATACAAGATCTCCTGGCTGTGCATCCGCCTCACTTACCACATTCGCTTTTGTCCACTGATCGGAAGTTCCATCTCCTACTGCTGCCTGCATTCCCTGATTCTGGTATCCGTTGATCACAGACCAGGTAACAAATCCACTGCAGTCAAGGCCATATGCCCGCACAGTACCGCTGCTTCTGCTTCCCTCCGCAGTTACGGCTGCCGCCTGTCCCCAGTTAGGATCCATTCCAAGAACGGTTGATTTTCCGCCCCAGAAATATCCTACCTCGCCTACAAGAGAGTACGCTGCTGAAATAACATTTACACGTTCTTCGGATACATCGTCTCCCACGCTCTGGCGCACAAAGCCCTTTGCTCCTGTAACAACTGCACAAAGAAGTTTGCAATCTGTCTCCATATATTTTTTAAGAACAGCTCTGTCTTCTTTTGGAATTTTATTTTTCTTAATATAATTATTAATGTGATAATCGCCGTAAGATACCTTAGTAATATCTTTCTTATCGCGGACAACCGGATTCATCTCGCCAAAAATCCTGGCAAGCTCTTCCTTGCAGGAAGCGTCCAGTACATATGTATCCACGCCCTTTTTACTCTGTTCATAAATATAAACAGACAAAATATCCTGCCAGTTTCTCACAAGGAGTCTGTCCTCGGAGGTGGTAGTTTTCAGATTTCTCATCTCGCTTACATCTGCCAGTTTATTTTTTTCTTTATATTCTCTTTCAATTTCTTCCATTACATCTGCAAAATCTTCCGAAAAAGAAAGATGATAATTTTCTTTCAGACTATCCAGATAAAACTCTTTCCCTGCATGAAGGTTTGAAACCATATTTGTATAATATACCGGCTGTCCCACCTGCACGGAAGGCTTATCTGTAAGGCTGTCTCCCTTGCCGTCTGTCAGATCATCTTTTCCTGTCCCGTCACCAACAATATCTCCAACCAAAAGAGCAGAAATCGTTTTTTCCATTTCTACCAGATCATTATAATTGCTGACTGCCAGTTTTTCTACTTCTGACAATTCATCATATGCCTTTCGAATAGAACGAATTTTCTCTTCATCCTTCAAAGTCAGTTTCACACCTGACATTTTCTCAATCATTGTAATTACTTTCTGCGCCTTTTCTGTTAAAACAGGCGTCATTTCTTCCGGTGTTGGCGTCGGACTGACCTCCGGTGTTGGTGTCGGACTGACTTCCGGTGTCGGCTCACCCGGTGTTGGCGTCGGGCTGACCTCCGGTGTCGGCTCACCCGGTGTTGGTGTCGGACTGACCTCCGGTGTCGGTTCGCCCGGTGTTGGCGTTGGATCTTCCGGTTCTGGACTGACTTCCGGAACCTCTGTTTCCGGGGTTTCAAGCTGCGGTGGTTCAGAAGGCTGAACCGGCTGACCGGACAGCTCCTCACCGGCTGAAGCATTCTCTGATGTAAGTATATCCGATGCCATAACAGCCGCCGGACTTCCAGTCAGTATCATAGCAGACATCAATGTTATGCATAAACACTTGGTCACATATTTGTTTTTCATATTTTAAAGATGCTCCCTTCTTTCCTTGAACATCCCTTTACTCCCCTATATAAAGGTCTGCTGAAATCTTAATCCTGAATTATAACCTGTTATATTGTAACATAACTGGAATTTGAAATCAATATTTCAAAACCTTCCTGTATTGTTTTCATTTAAATTTTATTTTTTATTCATTTTTCTTTTTATTTCCTTAAAATCTCTGCAAAAAAGAACCAGGCGAAACGCACCTGGTTCTCTGATCTTTCTTCTATATTCATTTTTATCATTTATGCAGTCAGGCAGGGCTGATATGACGCACCGGTACAGAGCACAAAAATCCCCTGGATTACCTGAAAGCATACATTAAGAATAAATTCTATATCTTCTGCCACATTTCTTGTTTTTCTTAAATACTGTTCATGGCTCTCGCTGATATATGTAAACAGATCAGAAAGACAGCCAAAAGAAATGGCTTCTTTTACATGACGCCCTGCTTCTCCGCTTTTAATGCAGGATTTTAAATCGTTCTTTAATGCCTTCTCATACTGTCCGTGTTCAATCAATGTTCCTGTATATGTTTTGTTATGCGGAAAAGTAAAATAATCTGCCATATAATGAATGACTTCGCCGAACTGTCTCCAGTAGACTCTCTCATTTCTGTCTTCAGGTGCTACCGCAACAAGACGTGTGATCTTACTTTCAATTTCATCTATTGTTCCAAAAAACTCGTGCTTCTTTGTGAGAAACGACGGACGGATATCCGGCAAAATGCTGCCCAGGCAAAATGCCTTTCTGTGAGACTGAAGGCTCTCTGATACCTCCATCTGATCTGCCAGATACCTTGCTAACAATATATGAGATTTTTTACGCATTATTTCCCTCTACTTTCTTAAAATATATAGCTTTCAATTACCCCAACTGAACTCTACTATAGCAGAAAGTTTCTTATTTTGCAAACCCAGTTTTTCTCAATAATCTGTGAACTTTTTCGAGCTTTTTTGTGCAATTTTTATAAAATTCTATTTATTGAGAAACGGGGTTCCTTCCAGGTCATACGGCGTACTCTGATAAACATAATAATTCAGCCAGTTTGTGTAAAGGTTATTGGCATGGGCTCTCCAGGTAAGGAGAGGACGGTTGCTGGAATCGTCATTCTGATAATAATTTTTCGGAATTTCAATGGGAAGATTTTTGCTTAAATCTCTTTTGTATTCCCCGTCAAGAGTTACCCTGTCATACTCCGGATGTCCCATAACAAAAATTTTTCTGCCGCCGTCTGCCATAGCAAGGAACAGCCCTGCCTCCTCAGACTCCGCAAGGACAGTAAGCTCCTTACAGGCGTGAATATCTTCTATGGGAACTTCTGTATGCCTGGAATGCGGCGCGAGAAACACATCGTCAAAACCTCTTACAAGAGGGATTTTCCGATTCATCACCTTATGCCAGAAAAGCCCGAACATCTTCTGTTCCAGCATACGCTTCTTTAATCCATAATGATAGTAAAGTCCTGCCTGAGCAGCCCAGCAGAGATAAATCGTAGAAGTTACGTGGCTCTCTGACCAGTCTATGATCTCCGTCAGCTCCTGCCAGTAATCCACTTCCTCAAATTCCATCTGCTCCACAGGCGCTCCTGTTATGATCATACCGTCAAATCGTTTTTCCCTCACTTCAGGAAAAATCTTATAAAACTGATTCAAATGACTCATGGAAGTATTTTTTGATTCATGACTTTCCACTGCCATAAAGGTCACATCCACCTGCAGCGGCGTGTTTGAAAGAGAGCGGAGAAGCTGAAGCTCCGTCTCTTCCTTCAAAGGCATAAGATTCAGGATCAAAATCTGAATGGGGCGTATATCCTGATGGATCGCCCTGTTTTCGTCCATTACAAATATATTTTCTTTTTCCAGAATCTCCTTAACCGGAAGATCTTTCTGTATTTTAATCGGCATGTTTTAGTCCTCCTGTTCCTGTCCTGCCAGTTGTAAAAAATCCTCTTCTGATAAAATGGGAATTCCCAGTTCCTTTGCTTTTTTGTTTTTTGAGGAATTGGACGCTTTGTCATTGTTGATCAGATAATTTGTTTTTCCTGTCACGGAACCCGTCACTTTTCCGCCCAGAGACTCAATCAGCTCTTTTACCTCACCTCTGTTCGCAAAATGCTCCACGCTTCCTGTAATTACAAAATTTAAGCCTGCAAGGATCTGCGCCCCCGCTGTTTCCTCCTGCCTGATACGCAGACAGGACAAAAGCCTTGAAAGTTTTCTGTTGTTTTCCTCATTTTTAAAATAAGCGCTCAAATTTCCCGCGATTACCGGTCCAATACTGTCGATGGCGCTGATTTCCTCCACATCTGCACATCGGATTTTTTCTATGTCGTTGTCAAAATGACGACAGATCACTTTCGCATTTGCAAGGCCGATATTTGCAATGCCCAGGCTATAGATCACCTTCGGCAAGGTGGTATCTTTCGCTCTTTCAATGCTTTCCAGGAGATTTTGAAAAGATTTCTCTCCAAAGCCTTCCATTGTCACAATCTCATCTCTGTATTTTTCAATCTCAAAAATATCCGCAAATTCATGAATAAAGCCCCTTGCAATAAACTTTTCCAGTGTTGCCTCGGACAACCCGTCAATATTCATGGCATCTCTGCTTGTAAAAAGAGTAAACGCCTTTATTTTTTTTGCCGGACACTCCGGATTTGTACAGTAAAGCGCTTCCACCTCATTCTCGCAGCGGATCTTCGCTTCCTCCCCGCAGGCAGGACAGCGATCCGGAATCACAAGAGAACCGCTTCTTGTGATATTTTCTTCAATCTGTGGAATGATCATATTTGCCTTATAAACACGAATGGTATCGCCAATCCCAAGAGCCAGCTCTTTTACGATACTTACATTGTGAACACTGGCACGGCTCACCGTCGTTCCCTCCAGCTCCACAGGTTCAAAAATGGCAACCGGATTAATGAGCCCCGTTCTGGACGGACTCCACTCCATTTCCACAAGCGTTGTCTCCTTTATTTCATCTGCCCATTTAAAAGCAAAAGCATTTCTCGGAAATTTTGCGGTTCTTCCAAGAGAATCCCCGTAAGCAATATCATCGTAAAGCGCAACAAGCCCATCTGAGGGAAAATCATTTGTCTCTACTGCTTTTTCAAAATATTCCATTGCTCCGTCCAGAGTTTTTCCTGTCACAGCACGGTATTCCACTGTATCAAATCCCTGGTTTTTCAACCACAGAAACTGTTCTTCTCTTGAATTATGAAAATCCACACCCTGGGCACTCACAAGAGAAAAAGCAAAAAACTTCACATGGCGCTCTGCTGTAATTTCGCTGTTCAACTGGCGCACAGAGCCGCTGCAGAGATTTCGTGGATTCTTATATCTTGCCTCCACGTCCTCTATCGCCGCATTGATTTTTTCAAAATCCGAGTATGTGATAATCGCCTCTCCACGGAGAACAAGCCTTCCCTTATAGGAAATTTTCAAAGGAATGTTCTGAAATACACGGGCATTATTTGTGATCACCTCTCCCACAACACCGTTTCCTCTTGTAACCGCTTTTACAAGCTCTCCCTCCTCATAGGTGAGAACGATCGTAAGTCCGTCCAGTTTCCAGGACAACAGTGTCTTATGTTCTCCCATAAATTCCCGGAGAACCTCTCTGTCCTTTGTCTTATCAAGAGACAGCATGGGGCTTTCGTGTTCTTCTTTGGGAAGCTGTTCCAGCACCTCATACCCTACGTTTACCGTAGGACTGTTTGCCAGAACGGTTCCCGTTTCTTTTTCCAGATTTTCCAGCTGATCGTAAAGACGGTCGTACTCCAGGTTGCTCATGATTTCCCTGTCTTCCTGATAATACGCCTTTCCTGCCCTGTTTAGCAGTTCCACAAGCTCTTTCATTTGCTGCATCTTTTTTTCCATAATTTCCTCCTGGCACTGTCTGATTTACAGAACCGGTCAACATCTGTTCCAGCTCTTTCCACTCTTTTTCTGTAATGTCTCTGTATTGTCCCTTTCCAAGCCCGGAAAGAGTGAGGTTCATAATACGCACTCTTTTTAAGGATACCACCTGATACCCGAAATATTCACACATTCGTCTTATCTGTCTGTTCAGTCCCTGTGTGAGAATAATGCGAAAACAGTCTCTTCCCAGACGCTCCACAAAGCATGGTCTTGTTACCGTTTCCAGAATGGGCACTCCCGCTCCCATTTTCTTAATGAAGTCATCGGAAAACGGTTTGTTCGTTTTAACAATATATTCCTTTTCATGAAAGTTTCCTGCCTTCATGATTTTATTCACAAGATCTCCCTGGTTTGTGAGAAGAAGCAGTCCTTCCGACTCTTTATCAAGTCTCCCCACCGGGTAAATCCGAAGGGGATAATGAAGATACTGCGTGACTGTCATCTCATCTCGCTGCTGCTTTGTACTGCACACAATCCCTTTTGGTTTATAAAAAAGAAGCAGAACCTTCCGTTCCTCTTTTTTTACAGGCTTTCCGTCTATGAGAACGCAGTCCCCACCGTCTGTTTTTTCTCCCGGCACGGCTGTTTTTCCATTTACTGTAACCCTTCCTTCCTCTATCAGACGGTCTGCCTCGCGTCTGGAACAGACACCTGCATCACTTAAAAACTTATTAATTCTGATTTTTTCACTCATTGTTTTATTATATATTTTTTCTCCTTGATTGGCAACGTATTTTTCATGTGCACTTGTTTTTTACTGTCGATTATTGTATCATAGGAATGTATTTAAAAACGAACAGGAGGAACGATTATGCCAGGCCGTAAACCACGAACCAGCCGGGTGTTGATTCTGATCGCCGTTCTTATGTGCCTCGCCTTTGGATTGGCTGTTCCGCAGTCCTCTTCCACACCGTCACCCATTGAAGGACAGCATATGCCCGATATGTTCGTTGCCAGAGACAGCGATTCTGATACCGATTCCGACACTATATCCAAGCCTCAGGCGGATACCGCTTCAAAAGAAGACACGTCTGATGAAAAACCGGAGGATACGGATTCTACCAGTGAAACCATTTCCCCACACCAGGTTTCTCCCGAAGCAGAAAAAGGAACCTGGACTTCCATTGACGGAATCTGGTATTTTCTTGTAGACGGCACGCCTTATCGTGGCTGGTTATATGATGCAGACGGAAACACTTATTATTTTAACAATAAGGACGGCAGCATGAAAACAGGTTGGCTGAAAAAAGACGGAAAACGGTACTACTTTGACCTGGACGGTATTATGCAGACAGGAGATATTACCGTTGACGGAGAAAGCTATCACCTGCTTCCGGACGGCTCTCAGGAAGGATATGTTCCGGAAGAAACGCCAGCCCCCAAAAAGGCTGACAAGGAAAAAACAGAGAGCAAAAAAGAAAATCAAAAAGAAGAACCAAAAGAAAAAAAGACCATCGCCCTTACCTTTGACGATGGTCCCAGTTCTTTTACCGGACGTCTCCTGGACTGTCTGGAAAAAAACAACGCAAAAGCTACTTTTTTCATGGTAGGAAAAGAAATCGAAAGTTTTCCGGAAGAGGTAAAACGTATGGAAGAACTTGGCTGTGAACTGGGCAATCACACATACAGCCACGCAGATCTTACCACACTCTCTGCCGAAGAGATTTCCAACGAAATCGGAACCGTAGACAAACTTCTTTATGACCTTGCAGGACACGGTGCAACCGTTGTGCGCCCTCCCTACGGGTCTATAGATGATAATGTACGCTCCACTGTAGAAACTCCCATGATGCTCTGGTCTGTAGATACACTGGACTGGGAGACAGAAGATGTGCAGAAAATTGTCGATACAGTCATGTCTTCCGCAGAAGACGGCGCAGTCATTCTCATGCATGATATTTTCAAAACCTCTGTAGATGCAGCAGAAATCATTATTCCAAAGCTGATCAAAGAAGGTTATGAACTCGTGACCGTACATGAGCTCGCAGAAAAATACGGAATTACTATGGAGTCCGGCATCGCATATGGAGCTATGAAAAAAGAATCCTGATTTTAATTATGCAACGCCAAAACAGGCAGGAGTTTTTCTCCTGCCTGTTTCTTATCCCTTATTATTTTCTATTCTAACAGGCTGTTGTGAATATATCCAGTCTCTCCCTCATAGTCAATCTGAACCCACTCACCTTCTTCACCTGTTTTTGTAACTTCTGTGCCAGCGGAATAACCTCCGATAATTTCGGCTTCTCCATCTGCCGCAGCACGAACATTACAATCTTCCGTCACAGTGAGAGTTGCTCCCTCTCCTGCCTGTGTGGACGCATTTGTCTCTTCGCCCAGACCTGCAAGAAACGCTGCAAGAGCAGGGTCATTTGCCTGTGCATCGTCGTTTGCTTTCTGAACCTTAGCTGTAAGCTCTTTTACATCGTCATCGGATTTCAGCTTATCTGTGTATGCGGAAATTTCCGTATCTTCTACCGCTCCTCCATCAATTTTGAGATTGCCTTCGCTGTCTGTGATCACATAGCACTGGCTCAATGCAGGCACTGGCGTATCAATATCTTTACAGATATAGTTGAAACAAACATATACCACATAGGTTCCGTCTTCCATTCCCTTCTTAGTATAGACATCTCCTACTTCATATCCTTCGATATAGTCTTTCGCATTTGTAACCTTTGCCTCGTCAGCCGGAGGTAAATCCACCTCTATCGCCTTCAGTGCCGCAATATCCTTATCCCCTAAAGCCTTGTAATAGCTTTTCATCAGTGCAGTTACTTCTGCACTTGCTTTCTCCATGGGATTGGCGCCTTTCTTCCCGTCGTCAGTCTCCCCATCTTTTGTCGAGGAAGAAGGAACATTTCCCTGGTCGTTCTGGGCTTCTACGTTCTTATCTGTATCGGTTTTACCCTTCTTATTTCCGACACAGGCACGAATGCCAAAGAACAATACAGCCACGATTATCAGAATTGCGCCGCCTAACATGAAGTAGCGAAGGTTATCTGACAACCATTCTCTGAAATCATCCAAGTTCTTGTCCTCCTTGTTAATACAACACGCTGGAACATCCGATGTTCCAGTCAGCACGTCTGAAGGGAATCGAACCCCCGCACATGGTACCGGAAACCACTGCTCTATCCACTGAGCTACAGACGCGTATTCTATTCGAGAACTGTTTTTCCAATCTCGACAAGATTTATAGTAACATATTTACCTCTACTTGTAAAGTTATTTTTCTTGCAGAAGCCTGCGGGGCACCTTCGCACCCCGCATTTTCTTTAAGCCCCTTCCAGATCAGAGAATACATTTTTAATAATAAACAGTACAAGCATCATAAGCAGAAATGCAACCGGAAGCGCAATCCATGCGGACTGTACAAAACCGGCTATAATATAAGAAACAAAAGATACTGCCGCAGCTACCAACGCATAAGGAAGCTGTGTAGACACATGATTTACATGGTCGCACTGGGCGCCTGCCGATGCCATGATCGTAGTATCCGAAATCGGAGAACAGTGGTCTCCGCATACGGCGCCCGCCATACAGGCAGAAATGGAAATAATCATAAGGTCTTCATTTGTGCCGGAAAATACAGCAACAACGATCGGAATCAGAATTCCAAAAGTTCCCCATGAAGTTCCGGTTGCAAAGGCAAGACCACAGCCAACAAGGAAAATCACTGCTGGCAGGAAATTCATAAACCCACCCGCTACAGACTGCATAGCACCTGCAACAAAGTCAGCAGCTCCCAGGCTGTCTGTCATTGATTTTAAAGTCCACGCAAACGTAAGAATCAAAATCGCAGGAACCATAGACTTAAATCCATCCGGAATGCAGCTCATACAATCCCGAAACGTCATAACACGTCTCACCATATAGAGGAGAATGGTGATCAAAAGCCCGAAAAAGCTTCCCATTGCAAGACCTACAGAAGCATCACTCTGAGAAAAAGCTGTCACAAAATCTGTTCCTTCAAAAAATCCACCTGTATAAATCATTCCGATCACACAGCACACCACAAGAGAAAGAATGGGAATCAGGAGATCGATTACTTTTCCTCTTGGATTCCCCTCATTGTTATCCTCATCATTTGCATAGGGTCTCGATGCAGTCGTATAAATATCACCTTTTAAAGCATTCGACTCATGAATTCCCATAGATCCAAACTCTGTTTTCATAAGAACCATGCCCACCATCATCACGATCGTGAGAAGCGCATAAAAGTTATAAGGAATGGCACGGACAAAAATGGAAAGCCCGTCCTCCCCTTCCACAAACCCGCTCACTGCCGCCGCCCAGGACGAAATCGGGGCAATAATGCACACAGGCGCCGCTGTGGCGTCAATGAGATAGGCAAGCTTTGCACGTGACACATTATGCTTATCGGTCACAGGCCGCATAACACTTCCTACCGTCAGACAGTTAAAATAATCATCAATAAAGATCAGCACACCCAAAAGCACAGTGGCAAGCTCTGCACCCACTCTTGTTTTAATATGCTTTCCTGCCCATCGTCCGAAAGCAGCAGAGCCGCCCGCCCGGTTCATAAGGCAAACCATTGCTCCAAGAATCACAAGGAACACAAGAATCCCAACATTATAAGAATCAGACAGAACACCGATAATCCCGTCTTCAAAAATATGAGTCATGGTTTTCTCAAAATTTCCTCCGGAATAAAACAGTGCTCCCACAAGAATCCCAACAAAAAGAGAACTGTAAACCTCTTTTGTAATAAGAGCAAGCGCAATAGCTACAACCGGCGGAATAAGCGCCCAAAATGTAGCGTAAACAGCCGGCTTCGGCGCCTCCTCCGCAGCCATGACCACAGTAGGGCAGGCAATAAGAACTGCCATTACTGTCAAAAGCAAAATACTCCATCTGCTTTTCATACGTTTCATTTTATTTTCCTCCTTTTTCCGTAATGAATGAAATGCTCCGGAGATTTTATAATACAAAAAATGCCACGGCACAGCTTTTGGAAACACGTACTCATGGCATTGAAAACTCAATCTCTGATAGCGCTCCACACATGTGACAGTACACTGCATATTCTGCAGTATCCCAGGATCTCCCCTTCTGGCGGTCGAAATCCTTCGGCGGTATCCCCTTTCCCGATGACGGCTGCCCTGCCGTTTTGTCATGGTACTCTTGAAGCCCGCGCCTCTATCATACATTACGTTATTTACTTCTTTTCTAATTTAACAGCTTTTCCTGAAATTATCAAGAGTTTTTTAATCTGTTTTTCTGTTTACCCCCCAGACTGTATAGCTTCCGCTGTCTCCCACCTTATAAAGCCCGGCTTCCTGCAGATATTCATTCAGCGCACTGTCTTTTACAGCCGAAACATAATCAATCTTTTCTGTCTGAAGAGCCTGAAAAAACATATCTTTTGAAACATTATAGTCTCCGTAATAATGCACCTGAAAAATCGCCTTGATCCCGTCTGATGCTTTTCCCTGCAAAAATGTTTCCTCATCATGCTCCAGCATATATTCAAATCTTGTTCTTGTAAGCTCCGATGTCACACCCGGATCATAGCTTCTGTAATTTAAAAGCTGCCAGCCATCAAAGAGCACATGGGGCTGTTTTAATCCTTCACTGTGATACAGATTGCTTAAAGCAAGGATTTCCTCACTGACAAAACGGGAATTGGAAGCCTTTTCATATGGCGGAATCTCCCCGCCCTTAAAAACAGGCGTTCCAAATCCTGCGATCAGTGCTGCTGCCACAAGAAAACCCGCTGTTTGCAGCCACACATTTTTCAACCTGGAAATCAGATGTACGCCTGCATAAGCGATCACTCCGTAAAACAGAAGCATCCAGAAAAAACGGAGATACCTGTTCCCAAATCCGAATTTTGTAATTAAAATACCAAGAAGAACCGGATTAAAAATGGTAAGGCACTCTGCGATCAGCGGATAAATAAAGATTTTCCGTCCCTCTTTTTTTCCTGTAAAAAGAATATATAAAAGGGAGAAAAAATACAAATACCATATGGGATTTTTCTCCGTATAAGTCAGAAAGCTCTCCCACAAAAACTGCAAATTTTCCATCATTCCAATCACCTTTTCTCCCTTATAAAATTAAATGAAGACAGAGCCAGAAGCCGGAAACTGCCATCACTCCCACATACGGCAGAAACTCCTTCCATTTCCGCTCCACCAAAATCCAGGGCAGGATAAGCGCTGAAATCATAACCGGAATGACAAAAATTGCCGTATTGCAGAACGCAACGCCGCCGAGTGCTGCAAAAAACAGACCTGCCCAGCCCCATTTTTCTTCTTTTTCCCGGAAAATCCCAAGAAAAAACACAAAAATCCCGGTCGTATAGAGATAAGAGGTAATTGCCTTCCCTTCATACGTCCTGTATGCGAAATAATGAGAAACGCCAGCAAGACTGTAGGAGAATAAAAGGGCAAGCACAGAAAGAACCAGAAACATAAGTGCTTTGCGCCTATTTTCCTGAAACAGAAGCTGTCCGCCCTTATACAAAAACAGACAGAACACAATGGCAAGAGCTGCTGTCATAGAAAATTTCTCCTCCACAAGAGGGTGAAGATTCAAAAACTGAAAGATCACAGCACTGTGTATTGTGTTTGTATTTAATATATAAAAACTCTCCGGTTCCGGCAGCATCTGCCCGCTGTACGGATCCATAAGCTCGATCGTGTTGGAATATACGGAAGATACCGGAAGTCCGATATAATATCCGGCATCAAAATCCGAAATGTGATTGATATTCATTCCAAGAATCAGCGCAAGCGCTCCTGACGCCACAAGAAACACACAGTCTGCCGCTATTTTTTTCCTGTCTGAAAAACAGTTTTTAAAAGCCCGGAACAAAATCTTTCTTCTCCATAATAGATCAAAGAGAAATACCGCTCCAAGAATCCCCACCCACGTAAGTGTCAAATATTTCAGAGGAAGCTGCCCGATTTTCATGGGCAGCGCCACTATCTGAAACATAGCAAAGTATACCATAAAGCCAAGAAGGCAAAGATTTATCAGAGAGCTTTTATGATATTTTTCAGGAAGGAGCGCTCCTGCAAAAACAAACGCGCCAAGATACAGAAACGCCACAAAAACACCCTTCCAGATTTCCAGTAAAATCATTCTGCCTTTTCCTCTTTTTCCAAAAGTCCCATTGCGATTTTTTCCGGTGTAATGGGCAGTTCTCTCACATAAAGTCCTGTGGCATTGTGAATGGCATTTGCGATTGCAGGACACGGCGTGTCAATTACAAGTTCTCCAATAGATTTTGCCCCAAAAGGACCGCTCTTTTCATAGCTGCATTCAAATTCCACACGAATTTTTCCAATATCCTGTCTTGATGGGATTTTATACTGCATAAAAGAGTTATTACGGATTTTTCCCTTTTCACTGTACTGTACGTCCTCATAAAGTGCCATTCCGATTCCCTGAGCGATTCCGCCTTCCGTCTGCACGCGTGCAAGGTTCGGGTTTACAGGAGTTCCGCAGTCAACAACTGCCACATAATCAAGGACTTCCACACTTCCTGTTTCCTTATCTACCTCAACCTCTGCCATACCAATCATGAAAGGCGGCGGGGAAATCTCTGAAGAATAACTTGAAGTCACCTGAAGCTCTCTGCTGCTTCCGCAGGTGGACTTTCCTGCAATTTCCTTTAAAGAAACGCGTTTTTCTCCGGATGTGACAAATGCACCGTCAAACTCTGCGTTTTCCGGTTCTGTCCCCAGCATTTCTGCCCCAAAGGCAAGAATTTTTTCCCGCAGTTCCTCACACGCCTTAATTACTGCATTTCCCGTTGTGTATGTAGTTGCAGATGCGTAGGAACCGGAGTCATAAGGAGAAATATCGGTATCCACGCCAAATGCGTTTACATTCTCAAGAGACGTTTCCAGACATTCCGCTGCCATCTGAGAAAGAATGGTATCGCAGCCTGTTCCCATATCGGTACAGCCAAGTGCCAGCGTGTAGGAGCCATCCTCATTAAGCTTTAAGCTGGCTCCGCCCACATCCACACAGGCGATGGAAGACCCCTGCATTGCCATAGCAACACCTACACCTCTCACTTTTCCATTTCCCATATCTCTTGCCGGATATTTGTCGTCCCAGTTCATCATCTCTTTTGCTCTTACAAGACATCTGTCCATAGAACAGCTTGTAGCGTAAGGCACATCTCCATATGCCGGAAGGGGACCGCCCTCCACCGGCATGTTTAATTCTCTTACTTTTACAGGATCCATGCCCATGATTTCCGATAGCTCATTGACTGCGCTCTCCACTGCGTAAATTCCCTGGGTAGCACCATATCCTCTGTACGCGCCTGCTGCCTGCAGGTTTGTATATACTACGTCATAGGAAAAACGGTAAGCCTCTGTATGGCGGTAAAGAGCAATGGATTTATGTCCGGAAAGGCCAACTGTTGTTGGACTGTGCTCCCCGTAAGCGCCGCCGTTTGAAAGGGTGTAAACATCCAGTGCCTTTATGATTCCGTTTTCATCTGCGCCTGCGCGCACACGGATTTCCATCTCATGGCGGGGGGAAGAGCAGATCATGGACTCATAACGGGAATAAACAATCTTGGAAGGACGTCCTGTTTTCCATGTAACGATCGCCGGATAAATTTCGCATACTGCTGTCTGTTTTGCTCCGAAACCGCCTCCGATCCTCGGCTTGATGACGCGGATCTTAGAAGCCGGAATATCCAGAGCATTTCCCAGGATCCTCTTCACATGAAAAGGAATCTGTGTGGAAGAAAGCACGTTCAGTCTTCCAAAATAATCCATATAGCAGCAGGTACGGAACGTCTCCATCATGGTCTGCTGATTTGCCTTTGTACGGTAAGTACGCTCAATCGTATATTTACAGGAAGAAAGAACTGCGTCCACATCTCCCTTTTCCTCCACATTGGACGCACACAGATTTCGTTTATTGTCTGCGCCTACAGGAACTTTGGAACGCCAGTCCTCCTCCGGATGAACAAGAATAGGATTGTCCTTTGCCTTATGAAAATCAAGAACAGGCGCTTCTACTCTGTAATCCACCTTAATACGTTTTAATGCTTTATCAACAGCAGCCTCTGTCTCTCCGGCCACAATCGCAACGGCATCTCCCACAAATCTTAAATGACGGTCAAGGATATAGCGGTCTGCAGGGCTTAATTCCGGGTCCGTCTGACCGGCAAGGGTAAAACGCTTTTTCGGAACGTCTTTATATGTAAGAATACATGCAATTCCACTTACCTGTTCTGCTGTTCCTGTACGGATCTCTTCCACCCAGGCATTTGCATACGGGCTTCTGAGCACCTTTACGATCAGACAGTTATCCGGAGCAATATCATCTGTATACACCGGCTGTCCTGTTACAAGAGCCATAGCATCTTTTTTCCGCACCGGCTGATTTACATATTTCATACCTCGCCCTCCTGTGCTTTTTTATATTTCAAAAATTTCAGAATACTTCTTGTCTGTGATACAAATCCGGAACAGCGGCAGAGATTTCCTGACAGATACTCTTTTATCTGCTCCTCTGTCGGCTCCTTGATTTCTTTTAACATGGCAAATACATTCATAATAAAGCCAGGATTGCAGAAACCGCACTGCTCTGCGCCTTCCTGTGCCAAAAAGCTTCCAAACTCTTCCGCCTCTCTCTGCATTCCTTCCATTGTCACAATCTTCTTTCCATCTGCCCGCACTGCAAGAACAGAGCAGGAAAGAACCGGCTTTTCGTCCATAAGCACGGTACAGAGACCACAGTTTGCAGTCTCGCAGCCTCTTTTTACACTGGCGCAGCCTTTTTCTCTCAGAAAATCAAGGAGCATTACTCCCGGTTCCACTTCTTCATGACGGTATACACCGTTTAACCAGAAACTAATCTTCATCTGTCATTCCTCCTACTGCTTCCCATGCTCTTTTTGTCAGCACCTTAACAAGAAGCGTTCTGTATTCTGCGGAAGCACGCATATTGGAACCTGTTTTTACCTGCTCTGCCGCATATTCTGCAAAAGCCTTTGCTGCTTCTTTTTTCTTTTCCTTTGACATATATTTGAAATTTTTAAGAATTCCCTTTTCATCTCCCACAATGACAGGACGGGCAGGTC
Organism: uncultured Blautia sp.; assembly: GCA_900540785.1. GTDB lineage: Bacteria > Bacillota > Clostridia > Lachnospirales > Lachnospiraceae > Blautia_A. The sequence continues at coordinate 18,757 of UQHF01000009.1, read as the reverse complement.
TTGCGCCGATGACTGTACACGTTTCCTCTCCCACAAGTGACGCTGCGCAGGTAAGAACCGGGAAGTCTGTACTTGTATTTCTCTGACTGAGATAGCAGACGGAAAGAGGCGTCTTCTTCACAATAATATTCACAAGAATATCTCTGTCTTTTTTCATCTGTGCAAATTCGGAAAGCGGAATCCTTCCTTTGTCATAAAGCTCCACCCAGGTATCCATTGCAAGAAACATGGCAAGTACATCGGAAAAACCGAAACGTCCGAAAATACTGCCTCCTACTGTGGCGCAGTTTCGAAACTGTACCCCCACAATATGGCAAAGGCTTTCTTTTACAGCGCCTCTTGTGTATCGCTCAAGACCCGGATCTGTCTCCAGATCGCGAAGAGACGTCATTGCACCGATTACAAACTCCTCTTCTGTCTCTGTGATGGTATCCAGTCCCAGTCCGGAAATATCAATGGCTGTGGATACGGTTTTATCAGACATTTTCAGCCATACCATGCCGCCCAATATACATGCTGTTTTTTTCTGATTCAGTTCATATGCCTCCGCCAGACTTTTGGCTTTTACATAATTTTTTATCTTCAGCATCTTGTATTCCTTTCTCTTTTTCGTTTCCTTTTGTCTGTTTATTATGTTTTAACCCATAATACGGGCTATTATAATTTTATTTTAACAGATGCTTTTCTTTTTTTCCAGCCTTTCTTTTTTTCGGCTTTCCACTGTATTTTTGTTTACTTTGCTTATTTTTTTATATTTTTATGGAATTTTTCATACAAATATGCTATAATATTTACAATAAATCAAATAGGGAGGTATGGATATGTCGAAAAAAATCATTACAATTAATCGTATGTTCGGAAGCGGCGGTCGCGCCATAGGAAAAGCTCTTGCTGAAAATCTGGGCATAAGCTTTTACGATAAGGAACTGATTGACATTGCAAGCAAGGAAAAACAGATTCCATTTGATACCTTCGCCAAAGTAGACGAAAAAAAAGCAAATCAGTGGCGTTTTCCCATTGACAACGAAATTCAGATTGACAAAGATATGCACTTCATTCCCATGAACGACATTCTCTTTGATATTCAGCGCCAGATTATTTCTGATGTAGCACAAAAAGAAGACTGTGTGATCGTTGGCCGCTGTGCCAACCACATTCTGGCAGACAAGACTTTAAGTGTTTTTATTTACGCCCCCTTTGAAAAGAGAGTGGAAAATGTGATTGCCCGTACAGGCAGAGAAGAAAAAAGCGCAAGAAAACTGGTAAAAAAAATGGACAAGGAACGCCGCTCGTATTACGAATATTTTACAGACCACAAGTGGCTGGATATGACCCAGTATCAGCTGTGTATCGACAGCAGTCAGTTTTCACAGGAACAGATTATAGAAATCATCAAAAGTAGCATTTAAACCCAATTAAGGGAAGGTGGTCTGCCTTCCCTTTTTTCATGCCTGCTTTTCTTTCTTTTGAATATACTCTTTTAAAAACTCATAAATCTGTCCTTCTGTGGGCGGACAGCCGTCAAGATGACAGGCAAAGCCTTTTGTACAGCTTCCCACTCCAAGGGTTCCTGTTTTTCCCCGAAATCCCTGACCTATGCTTATTTTTTCGTCCAGCTTTTCAAAAAGCCCGTCCGCCTTCAGCATTTCCAGGGCAGGGATCAGATACCCGTAACATGCGCTGCAGGATTCCACTTCCTCCACCGCGTCCTGAAGTTCTACCACTTTTCTGGATTTTGGGATTTCTCCTCCTGTTTCTTCTCCCACCGTATGGATCACTGCTTTCTCAAAATCTGCACAGCCCACTCCAAGCTCTTCTGAAAAACCAATATAAGGAATCTCGCTTACCTCATAGTGCATCATCCTGCACATCACTGCGTCCATCAAAACAGGATCTCTCCCTGCAAAGATCCGGTTCATTTCCACAGGATTTCCTCCGTCTTCAAAATCAAGGTCTCCGCAGATATTATCTACCACAACAAAATCCTGGCAGATTCCTGCATTTAAGTGGGCGATGGGACGGTGAAGTCCCATTGCATGAAATCTTCTTTTTTCTTTATTCGGGATAAGACCTTTCATATTTTTCAGGGCGCATGTGATCTTTGTCTGGCAATGCCCCTTTAAAACCGGCACATTAATTAAAAAATCCAGCTTTTCCACGCTTTCACAGATATTCAGGTCAAGACCTGCGCAGGATTTTAATACACCCTTATCCTTCTGCGTATCCCAGAAAGGAACGCCGTATTTTTCAGACAACTCTCTGTAACCGCACACTTCATATGCCTCTTCTGTTCGGTCTCCCACCCAGGAGCCTTCCAGCATGACAAGCTTCTCAAACCCTGACTCTTTCAGATATTCAATAATACCTGCCACCACCTCCGGGTGAGTAGTCGCCCCATAAGAAGCCTCCGTAGGGGAGACAAGGTTGGGTTTCATTCCAATTACCTTTTCTTTTGACCCGATCAGCTCATCTAATCGACATTCCTTTAAAAGAGTTTTTGTCATCTCTTTATATGCTTTTCCGCATATTGCGTAAATCTCATGTTTCTCCATATCTTACCATTCCTTTTTTTCAAAAATCCGTATGCTGACAAAAAGGGAAATAAACACCGATGCCAGCGCAAATAAAAGCACGATTCCCGCAAACACAAAGGGATTGTCATTTAAAAAAGAAAGCAGATTCATACTTCCCGGGAAAACTGCTTTTTTTATACTAATGAAAAACCCCGTCACTCCTGCAATTCCTACCATAATAAGAAGCATTGCTATTTTCGCTTTCTCCGCCCCGAATTTTAGCTGCACAGGAATCATAAGGCTGCTGACAAAAATCAGGATTCCCAGGCTCATAAGACAGAGAAACAGCCATTCGCCCGGTTCTCCTTTGCTTCCGTGCATGAGATTGGACAGAGTTCCCATAACACAGGAAAAAATCCAGCAGAGAAACCCTGCCCCTGCACTAAACACGTATTTAGAATATACATACTGTCTTCTTGTAACAGGAAGTGTCATAAGGTATGCCATTCCGTGATCCGTATCATCATAGCTTATGGTACTGTTTGTAACCATCGGCACAAAAATTGCCATATATGCCATAATAAACTGTCCGCCGCCCTCTCCCAGGAACGCAACTCCCGCCAAAACAATGAGCGCTGCAGTCAGCATGGCTTTGTTGCAAAATAAAATCGCCAAGTCTTTCTTTAATAATCCCTTCATACTGCCTCCCCCTTTACCATAATGGAAATCACTTCATCAAGAGAACATTTCTCCACCACAAAAGAAGAATAATTTTCCATATAATAATGCTTCTCTTTTGTCAGGCAGCTATACCCAAAGTTTTCTTTTTTCCTTTTCAGGAGAAATCTTTTATCAAGCTGTCTGTATTCATCTGCGCTTACTTTTAAAATTCCATATTCATCAAGAAGCACGTCTGTCTCCTCATACATCACGATTTTTCCCTGATGGATCATGTACATATCGTCACACAGCCCCTCCAGATCCGAGGAAATATGGGAGCTGATGAGAATCCCTCTCCTGTCGCTCTCCTCCATATATTCCCGAAGCACCGTCAGAAGCTCATCTCTTGTCAGCACATCAAGCCCTGAGGTTGGCTCGTCTAATATAAGGATCCTCGGTCGGTAAGAAAGCGCCAGAAGGATTTTAAGCTTTGCCAGCATTCCCGTGGAAAATTCCTTCAAAACCTTATCCTCGGGAATGGAAAATCTTCTGCACTGTTCCAGAAAGTATTCTCTGTCAAACCGGGAATACAGCTCTTTCATAACCGGAACGATCTGTTTTACTTTCAGATACCGGCTGAAGCTGCTCTCTGGAAGTACCACTCCAATCTCTTCCTTTATTTTTCCTGTAAGACTGCTTCCCTTTTCTCCCAGAACCGTGATTTCTCCCTCCTCCGGCCGGATCAGACCGAGAATCGCTTTAAAAGCCGTACTCTTTCCTGCGCCATTTGCTCCTATCAGGCCTGTAATACAGCCCTCTTTTAATTGCAGGGAACAGTCCAGGGAAAAATCCCGGTAATGTTTTTTCACATGTTTCATTTCCACTAACATATATCTTCCTCCATGATCAGCTCAAACAGCTCTCTGATTTCTTCATCCGAAAGTCCGCCCTGACGGCTTCTTCGGATCACCTGCTCCAGTGCAGCCTCCGTTTCTTTTCTGCGTTCTTCCATCATAAGATTCTGATTATGTTCTGCGATAAAGCTTCCTTTTCCGTGGACTGTTACAACAAAGCCTTCCTCCTCCAGGAAATCATACGCTTTTTTTACTGTGAGAGCGCTGATTTTCAGTTCCTTTGCCATTGTCCTTACAGAAGGCAGCATTTCTCCCGCTTTTAAACTTCCTTCCATAACCATACCCTTGATCCGATCCGCAATCTGTTCGTAAATGGGCTGCATAGATGTATGATTGATGATAATCTCCATAATAGTTGGCCTCCTATTTGATTAACAGTATATAACAGTATGTACACTGTTGTCAAGTGTTATATACTGTTTATTAAGGAACTGTTCTCTGTTTATAACAAAGAATCTCGCTTGCGAGATTCTCCGCCGGAGTAATTTCCTATAGCATAAAAAGACCCCGGTATTTCTACCGGAGCCCTCCTGTATCAATCTTTCAGATTTTCCAGAACTTTCACAAGATAATTCCAGACTCTTTCCACTGACGCAATTTCAAGCATCTCCTCAGAAGTATGAATATCCTTCATATTCGGACCAATAGACACACAGTCAAGATTTTCTATTTTTTCATAGAAAAGACCGCATTCCAGTCCTGCATGAATGGCAACTACATTTGGCTTCTCTCCGTACATTTCTTCATATACTTTTGCCATCTTATCACGAAGCGGAGAATCCTTGCGGTACTCCCATGCCGGATATGCGCCCTGGATTTCAAATTCGCCTCCCAGGAATTCTGTAAGATACTCCAACTTATCTGCAACCGCGTCTCTCGCCGCTCCCACAGAGCTTCTCACACTGGAAACTGCCAGAACTTCACTGTCCTCTGTTTTTAAGATTCCAATATTATTGGAGGTCTCAACAAGTCCCTCTATAGTTCCGCTCATCTTTAATACGCCAAACGGAATATTCATAAGGTAAAAAAGAATTCTTTCTCTGCTTGTAGGATGCATGATTTCTGTTTTCTTCACGCCCTCGTTTTCTACAGAAAGAGTAATGCCCTCATCGCTTCCTGTATATTCTTCTCTTAATTTCCCCTGGAGCCAGAAAGCGTAGGAAAGAACCTCTGAAACACCCTCTTCTCCAACTGCAAGAACGGCAGTACATTCTCTTGGAATGGCATTGTCCTTCTGTCCGCCATTTACAGAAACAAGCTCATACTCACATTTTTTCTTGAGACCGTATAAAAATCTTCCCATGAGCACATTCGCATTTGCACGTTTTTTGTCGATTTCCGCACCGGAATGTCCGCCCATAAGGCCGGAAATTTTCACTGTGAGAATTACTCCCTCTGCCTCTACTCTCTGGACAGGAATGCGGCTGTATGCAGAAAGTCCGCCTGCACAGCTGATCCAGATGCTTCCTTCTGCTTCGGAATCCAGATTAATAAATCTCTTTCCCTTTAAAACGCTGCAGTCAAAATCCTTTGCCCCAAGAAGTCCGATTTCCTCGTCTACTGTAATGAGGACTTCAAGCGCAGGGTGAGGAATGTCTTTGCTCTCCAGAAGCGCAAGACCATAGGCAACTGCGATTCCGTTGTCTCCTCCCAGGGTTGTGCCGTTTGCAGAAACATATCCGTCTTTTACAGAAAGATTCAGACCGTCCTTTGTAAAATCGTGAACAACATCCGGACGTTTTTCACACACCATATCCATATGTCCCTGAAGAATGACAACCGGCGCATTCTCGTACCCTTCTGTTGCCTCTTTATAGATCACTACATTATTCAGATCATCCTGTACATATTTTAAGCCCTGCTCTTTTGCAAAACCTACAAGATAATCGCTGATTTCTTTTGTATTTCCTGAGCCGTGAGGGATTTTACAAATCTCCTCAAAATAATGAAACACTCTTTTTGGCTCACACTGTTCCAGTACTGCCATAAAATGACACCTCCAATTTTATTAATCATATATCCTCATAAAACGCCATATATTTAAGAAAAAACAAGCAGGCGCATATGAAACAACGTATCACAACAGCCGGCGTTATCTGCCTTCTTCTTTTTCTCCTGAAATACCCGGAGGAAGCTCTTTTTGCAGCCAGAGACGGAATGAAGCTGTGGCTGAACACCTTAATCCCCACGCTTCTTCCCTTTCTTATTTTAACCGGAATTCTTCTGCATACAAAGGGAATCGAAAAAATTTTAAGCCCTCTTTCCTTTTTCTGGAAAAAATTTCTTGGACTGACTCCCTGCGGCGCTTATGTTTTCCTTCTTGGTATGCTCTGCGGATACCCTATGGGTGCAAAACTTGCCTCTGATCTATATCAGGAAAATAAAATAAGCAAAAAAGAAGCCTCGTATCTCCTTACTTTTTCCAACAACCCAAGCCCCGTCTTTCTCACTGCCTATGTATCGCAGATCTGTCTTGGAGGAAGGACAAAGATAGCAGAAATTGCAGGAATTCTTCTGCTCTCAAACTTTATATGTATGCTGTTTTTCCGCTTTATTATTTATAAAAACAAGACCTTTGCTCCCATATCACCATCAAAAAAAGAGACATCCGCTGTCAGCTCGCCAGGAGCTGTCATAGACGTCTCTATTATGAACGGTTTCGAAACCATCACCCGTCTCGGCGGATATATTCTTCTTTTCTCTATCCTGGGAGCAGTGATCGGTCACTTCTGCCCGTCTGATTCTGAAGGAAAATACATATTTCTCGGCATCACAGAGCTTACAACCGGTCTTCACCAGCTTGCGCTCTCGGGTCTTTCTTATACGAAGAAATATCTCTATGCCATGACGATGACTGCCTTCGGAGGCTTATGTATCCTCGCCCAGACAAAGAGCGTATTAAAAGAACAGCTTTCTGTTCTTCCCTACTTTGCCGCAAAATGTATGTATGCAGCCATCACTGCACTACTCGTCTTAGTTGTCACCCAGCTCATCTAACAGTTCTTCATCAGCGGAGCTGTCTTCTGCATGATAAGAACTGGACATAGCTGCAGCCTGAGCTGTCTGCGGCGCAAGCTCCTGTCTGTTCTGGTTTACTACGTCCAGGCAGCTCTGAAGCGCATCAATAAACATCTTATATTTACCGCCTGCATCTTCCAGTGTCTGGTCAAGTACAGAGCCAATATTTGCCATCATTTCATCTGTATATGTGATTGCACTCAGGCGAATGCTGTTTGCATCTTCTGTAGCGGAGTCCAGAATTTCCTGTGCCTGCTTATTTGCTGCATTGATCGTCTCATTTGCCTGTGCATAAGCCTTCTGCATGATCTCGTGCTGTGTTACCAGCTCCTGGGCTTTTGTCTGTGCGTCTGCGATGATCGCGTCCGCCTTTGCCTGTGCATCTTCCAGAATGGCATCTTTGTTGCTGATGATCTTCTGGTAGCGTTTAATTTCATCTGGAGTTTTCAGACGAAGTTCTCTGAGAAGCTCCATGATCTCTTCCTTCTGTACGACAATCTTGGTAGTAGAAAGAGGCTGAAATTTACAGCTCTCCACATACTCATCAATCTCATCAATAATCTGTTCAATTCTGCTGCTCATAATACACTCTCCTTATTTTATCTGTTTATCTTTCGGCATTTTCTGTCTTACCGCCTCGATGATCTCAGGCGGTGCAAACTTGCTTAAGTCTCCTCCAAAGGACGCAACTTCCTTCATAATGGTGGAACTTAAATATGCGTATTCAAGGCTTGTAGTCATAAAAACAGTATCTATATCCTGAGCCAGGACACGATTTGTCTGTGCCATCTGCAGTTCATATTCAAAATCTGTAACTGCCCGCAGACCTCTTATAATAACCTGCGCGTGATTCTCTCTTGCAAAATTCACTGACAAACCTTCAAAAGGCTTCACTTCTACATTTGGAATATCTTTTGTCGCCTTTTCTAGTATATTAACACGTTCTTCCACAGAAAACAACGGACTTTTTGCAGAATTATGCAAAACTCCCACAATTATTTTATCGAAAGATACGCTGGCACGTTTGATCACATCCAGATGCCCATAAGTAGCCGGATCAAAACTTCCGGGATATACTGCTACTACCATGTATTTTTCTCACTTTCTCTTTTTTAAAAAAATGTGCTTATTTGTCTTATACTCTTTCACACGCAAAAGCTCATATCCCAGCTCTGTCACATAAGAAAAATCAGTGGAAAGCTCCGCTTCTATTATGATCAGAGTATTCTCATCTGCCGTTTCACTTTCTTTCAGGTACAGGAGAACTTCTTTTTCCAGTTCCTGATTATAAGGAGGATCCATAAAAATACAGTCGAATGCACCTTTCGCCTCCAGAGAACGCAGCGCCTGAAGCACATCCATGTTCAGCAGTTTACCACCTTCTGCAAGTTTTGTAAATGCCAGATTTTCCCGGATACATGCACATGCCTTCGGATTCTTTTCCACAAATACGGCTTCTGCCGCTCCACGGCTCAAAGCCTCAATTCCGATCGCTCCGCTTCCTGCAAAGAGATCAAGAAAACGGCAGTCCAGCATTTCCGGCTGGAGAATATTAAACAATGTCTCTTTTATTCTGTCTGTTGTGGGGCGCGTATCCATCCCCGGAACTGTTTTTAAGTTTAAACGTCTTGCTTTTCCTGCTATGACTCTCATTTCAGATTCAGTCTCCAATCCAGGTCTCCACGCGCAAGTCCCAGAATCAGAAGCTCCGCTGTGGCAATATTTGTCGCAACCGGAATATTATACTGGTCGCATTTTTTTACAATATTTGTGATGTCCGGTTCTTTCGGATCCATCATAACCGGATTATAAAAGAGAATGACCATATCCATGTCTTCTCTCTCAATCATCTCCGTAAACTGTTTGTCGCCGCCAATACTTCCTGCCAGAAATTTATGAACATGAAGCCCTGTAGCTTCCTCAATCCTTCTTCCTGTAGTTCCTGTCGCATAAACCTCATGCTTTGCAAGAATATTTTTATAGGCAATGCAGAAATCTTCAATTAATACCTTTTTACTGTTATGTGCAATAATTCCTAAATTCATAATTCACTCTCCATTCTGCCATTCCATTTTCGTAAAATCTAATTTCCCTATTTGACATTATAACAAATAGCTAAAAGAAGTGCAATTAAATCTTTTAAAATATACAAATTTCATAGATTGTTAATATTTTCATAATTCTGCCACTATATGTAAGAACTGCCAGTGTATTATTTTTATTTTTTCATATACTAGCAATGTAACAACAAACAAACAACCAAGGAGGAAATGAATCATGTCAAACAACAATTCTTCTAACAGAGCAGTTGTACCAGAAGCCAAAGGCGCATTAGACCGTTTTAAATTTGAAGTTGCAAATGAACTGGGTGTTCCGCTTACAGACGGATACAACGGTAACCTTACTTCCAAACAGAACGGAAGCGTCGGCGGATATATGGTGAAAAAGATGATCGAGGCGCAGGAGCGCCAGATGTCCAGCGGTTCTGCAGGAAGCCAGTCCGGTTTCTAAACCGCCTCTGAATATCAGAGCACTTATATTTGCAGAAAAATGCCGGGAATATGAAATCTCATATCCCGGCATTTTACTGTACAGATTTCAATTACATTCCAATAAAACCAGTAATGTCGCCATTGATCACATAATGCGCGCCATTATCTTCCGGTTTGATATACACTTTCAGCTCTTTCATATCGGACTCTTTTTTGCCCATTTCCTCTGTCCATACTTTTTTAATGTTTTCTACAACATCTTTTGTATGTATTTCTCTGCCCCAGAACTGAACATACACTTCTGTATTTGTCTCTGCTTTTTTTGCAGCAGTTCTCTTTGCCGGAGTTTTCTTCGGTGCGGCAGTTTTGGAAGCAGTCTTCCTTGTTGTTGTTTTTTTAGCTGGTGTTTCTTTTTCTGCTATTTTTTCTTCTTCCTTAACAGCGGTTACTTTTGCATTTTCTGTCTTTTCAGTCTCAGCTTTTACAGCGTTCTCTACAGGTGCGGCAGCAACAGATTTTGCAGGAGTCTCTTTCACAGATGCTGTTTTTGCAGTTGTGTCTGCTTTTTTTGTTGTCATCTTTCTAGCCATTTGATAGCCTCCTTACAAGGTTTAATAATTGATTACGTTTCATAGAATACTACTATTTGCAGATTTTTGCAAGATTTTGTTTTTCTACAGCCCCATATTCTGTAAATCTTCCTTCATATACTGACCCAGTTTTTCTTTTAATTTCCTGTTCTGTTCAAGGCTTAAATCCGGGTCACAGGAAAGGATCATGCCTGCTGCCTCGCTTGCAGATTTTAAAATATCCGCGTCCTGGTAAATATCCCCCAGTTTAAATTCCAGCAAACCGCTCTGACGGATTCCAAAAAGGTCTCCCGGTCCCCGAAGCTTTAAGTCTTCCCCTGCAATAAAAAATCCATCGTTTGATTTATTCAGGATCTCTAACCGTTTCGATGTTTCCTTTGCCCCATTTCCCTGCATGAAAATACAGTAAGACTGATGTTTCCCGCGCCCTACTCTCCCCCGCAGCTGATGTAGCTGGGCAAGTCCAAACCTTTCGGCATTTTCCACCATCATAACAGTGGCATTTGGAACATTTACTCCGACCTCCACAACTGTAGTCGATACCAGGATTTTAATTTTTCCTTCTGCAAATTCTTCCATAATCCTGTTTTTTTCTTTTGGCTTCATTTTTCCATGAAGAGCCGCCACTGTAATGGTTTCCGGAAAAATACTTCTTAATTTTTCCGTATAATCCAGAACATTTTCCCCGTCTGTACCTTCACTTTCCTCCACCATAGGGCAGATGACGTACACCTGGCGTCCTTCCTGAATCTGCCGCTCCATAAAAGTATATGCTTTTTTCCGGTAAGAAGTGTCCACCACGCAGTTTTTAATAGGAAGCCTTGCAGCCGGAAGCTCGTCCACAATAGAAATATCAAGATCTCCATACAAAATAATGGCAAGGGTCCTGGGAATGGGCGTAGCGCTCATAACAAGCACATGAGGCGGATTTCCCCTTGTTGTAAGCGCTTCCCTCTGCTTTACTCCAAAACGGTGCTGCTCATCTGTAATGACAAGGGCAAGGTTTTTATAACATACCTTTTCCTGGATCAGCGCATGGGTTCCTATAACCACATTTGCCTCTCCGGAAGCAATTTTTTCATAAATTTCTCTTTTTTCTTTTGCCGTACAGGAGCCTGTTAAAAGAACCGGTCTGCAGGAGGTCACTCCCTGTTTTTCCAGAAGCTCCTGAAACCCTTCGTAATGCTGCTTTGCCAGAACCTCCGTAGGTACCATAAGCGCCCCCTGATACCCGTTTTCCACTGTCATGATCAGGGCAAGAAAGGCAAGGATTGTCTTTCCGCAGCCCACGTCTCCCTGGACAAGCCGGGACATAAGACTGTGGCTCTGCAAGTCTCTTTCTATCTCATGCCACACATTAAGCTGCGCTTTTGTAAGACGGTAAGGAAGCCCTTCCATCACTTCTTCTGTTGTCCATACAGGCGTCATGGGAAATTCATTTTTCGCAGTTTCTGTCCGCTCTTTTAACGTCTGCACCGCAAGTATAAAAAACAAAAACTCATCAAACACAAGACGTTTGCGCGCCATGAGAAGCTTTTCCATATTTGCCGGAAAATGGATATTCTCCACTGCAAAATTATCGTCTGCCAGATGATATTTCTCTTTTATTTCTTCCGGGAGATATTCCATGTGAAGCGTCTGCTCCTTCATTGCCTGTCGGACAAGCTTTACAATAGTTTTGTTGGAAAGACCGGCTGTAAGCGCATACACCGGCTGAAGGCTGTGAAGGATTTCCCCGTATGCCGCAGGCGTAAACATTTCCGGGTGCTCCATCTGAAGCTTTCCCTGCTTTCTCACAACGCGCCCTCTGAATACAAAGACGCTGCCCTTTTTCAGTGTATTTTTCAGGTATGGCATATTAAACCAGGCGATTCCGATTTTTTCTGTGGCATCTGCCACTGTCACTGTAATAACCTGCAGATTTCTTACTTTATTGACATATACACCAGATATGATCGTTCCCTGAATACTTGCGATACAGCCCTCTTTCAATTCCTCAATGAGAACCGGTTCTTCATACGCTTCGTAATTGCGCGGATAATACCGGAGTAGTTCTTCTGTTGTAGAAATTCCGATTTTCTGAAAGAGCTTTTCTGTTTTTTCTCCTACTCCTTTTAAAGAACGAAGTGGTCTGTCCATATTTCCCTCCTGAAAAAAAGAGCGGAAGACTTTCTTCCGCCCCTTCTTTTATTCTACTGAAATAATATAATAGTAAATTGGCTGTCCGCCCTGGTTTACTTCGATTTCGCAGTCCGGGTACAAAGCTTCCAGCTCTTCTGCAAGAGCCTCTGCCTCTGTCTCTTCGGTATCTGCTCCATAGTAAAGACTGATAATCTCGGAATCCTCATCTATCATGGACACAACAGTCTCTTTCGCCACTTCTTCTTTTGTTTTTCCAACTGCAAGGATGCCGCTGTCGCCGATTCCCATAATATCGCCTTCATGGATTTCCTTATCGTCAATTCTTGTGTCACGGACAGCATAGGTAATCTGTCCTGTCTTCACTCTGGATACCGCCTCCATCATGGCTTCCAGATTTTCCTCACCGTTTTTCTCCGGAACAAAACTGATAATTGCGGAAATTCCCTGTGGAACTGTCTTTGTTGGAACGACTACAATCTCCTTGTCCTCTGTCAGATCGCGCGCCTGGTTTGCTGCCAGGATAATGTTTTTATTATTCGGGAAAATATAAATCGTCTTTGCATTTACTTTTGCAATGGCATTTAACATATCCTCTGTACTTGGATTCATGGTCTGACCGCCCTCGATCAGATAGTCTACGCCCAGATCTTTAAAGATATTGGTCAGTCCGCCTCCTGCAGAGACAGAAATAAATCCGACTTCCTTAGGCGGCTGTTCTGCTGCCTTTGCCTCTTCCTCTTCCGCCTGCTGTGCGGCAAGCTTTTCCGCATCTTTGATCAGCTTCTCCTGGTGCTCTTCTCTCATATTATCAATTTTCATTCTTGAGAGAGAACCGTAAGTAAGGGCGCGCTCAATCGCCTGTCCCGGGTGGTTTGTATGCACATGTACTTTTACGATTTCATCATCCGCAACAAGAACGATGGAATCTCCGATTGACATGAGAAATTCTTTAAAGCTATGTTCTTCTTCCTCCGGCAGCTCTTTATTCAGCATAATAATAAATTCTGTACAATAACCAAATTTAATATCTGCTTCTGCCTGAGGAGAAATCTTTGTCACAGACGGAGCTGCGCTCTTCTCAAACTGGGAGTAATCTACTTCTTTTCCCAGGAAACCGTCCACTGCGCCGCGGAATACTTCAAGAAGTCCCTGTCCGCCGGAGTCTACCACTCCCGCTTCTTTTAATACAGGAAGCATTTCCGGAGTTTTTGCAAGTGTTGCCTCTGCATGTACGAATACCTCGCGGAAAAATTCTTCCAGGTCTTCCATTTCCTCCGCAATCTCAACAGCCTTTAACGCCGCTTCCTTTGCTACTGTTAAAATCGTACCTTCTTTTGGCTTCATAACTGCTTTGTAGGCAGTCTCCACACCTCTTTCCATTGCCGCTGCAATTAAAGGCGCGTCAAGCTCCTCATATTTTCTTACCCCACGTGTAAAGCCTCTTAAAAGCTGGGAAAGAATAACGCCGGAGTTTCCCCTTGCTCCTCTTAAAGAGCCGGAAGAAATGGCTTTTGCCAGAGATTCCATGTCTGTATCTCCAAGAGCCCCCACCTCAGCGGCAGCGGACATAATGGTAAGTGTCATATTAGTTCCTGTATCTCCGTCCGGTACCGGAAATACATTTAATTCGTTGATCCATTCTTTCTTTGCTTCCAGATTTTTGGCTCCTGCCAGAAACATTCTGGAAAGTGTACTGGCATTTATGGTTTTTCTGTTCACCACAAGTTCCTCCTCTGATCCTAATCTATGGCACGTACGCCTTCCACCATAATATTGATTTTTTCAATCTCCATACCTGTGAAAGCCTCGACTTTATATTTTACATTGCTGACAAGATTATCTGCAATTGTGCTGATATTTACGCCATATGCCACGATTACATGGAAATCCAGGCGAATCCTGTTGCCTTCTGTAATTTTTACGCTAATTCCGTGTCTTAAGCTGTCTCTTCGAAGCAGCTTTACAAGACCGTCCTTCATGCTGACAGCAGCCATTCCAATGATGCCAAAGCATTCTACCGCAACGCTGCCTGCATAAGTGGCAATTACGTCCGTATCAATGACAATCCGGCCCAATCCGGAATCTATACATCCATTCATATGGTTACCTCCAATTTTCATTTCAAATTTTATGTTTATGTGTATTATACCCTCTTTTGAAAGAAAAAGAAATATTATTTTTCACATTTTTCCTTTTTTTGCTTGCAAAAGCCATTTTCATCTGTTAAAATAAAGTCTGTTGAAAAAAAGCGTCAAGGAGGTGCTATCATGGCTAAATGTGCAATTTGTGAAAAAGGAGCTCATTTCGGAAACAACGTGAGTCATTCTCATAGAAGATCTAACAAGATGTGGAAATCCAACGTAAAATCTGTTAAAGTTAAAACAGAGAACGGAAATAAGAAAATGTACGTATGTACTTCCTGCTTAAGATCCGGTAATGTAGAAAGAGCCTAAGGCGTCAAAAGGGTATCGCAGAATCATATGATTGCGATACCCTCTTTTTTTGTTTCATTGCTCAATCCGTATATAAATATCTTTTCAGTTTAATCTGACCTGCAATCTCACGAACAAAAAATCCTCACATCTTTCATAGCTTCTTTAAATCATCTCCTCACTGACTCCGGTATTTCACAAAGTCTTTTATTTCTAAAACGTATATTTTTTCTTCTATTTAGTATATCTTATCTAATATCTCAACCTTTTTTTCTATTTCCAAATGGTATATTATATGATAAACTTAACTAAAAGGAGGATTTTTATGAAACAATACACATTACCGCACCAGCATAATCAGTCTATGTCTCAACTGATAACTCATATTCCTGAAGATGAAAGTTTTGAAATTACTGCAAATATATTCAAACAATTAAGTGATCCAACCAGAATACGTATTTTTTGGATCTTATGCCATTGCGAAGAATGCGTCATCAATATTTCCAGCATGATGGAAATGAGCAGCCCTGCTGTCGCTCACCATTTAAGACTTCTTCGTGCAAGCAATCTGATTGAATCCCGCCGGGAAGGAAAAGAAACATACTACCGGGCCAGCAAATCCAAAAAGGCACAGGCTCTTCATCATATGATCGAACAAATTATGGATATTTCCTGTATCAAAAGAGGTGAACAATATGAATAGTTTATTTCATGAATCTGCTGAGCAGCTATCTCATTTAAAAAAAGGCACCTTAAACCATTTCTCCATTTATCAGGGAATAGAACTGTCATTTACGGAATTCTCTTCTGAAGAAATTTCTTTTGAACACAGCTCTAATGAACATATTTTAGAAGTCAACTATTGTCACAAGGGAATTATCGGATGGGATATGAAAAATAATACTTCGGTATATTTAAATCCGGGTGACTTAGAAATACATACACTGGACTGTTGTGCTTCCTCTGTGATTCATCTTCCTTTATCCTGTTATGAAGGTATCACCGTTTTGATTGATCCTTTTCATCTGGATCCTGCTTTACAAAATATTTTTAAAAAATGGGGCTACAATCCATATGAGCTAATTTCAAAACTCTGCCCTCTTGGAGAACCACTTTTACTGTCTTCCAGCATGCTGATCAGTTCTATCTTTGCAAACTTATATGATATGCCAGAACAATATCTTCTTCCTTACGCTCGTTTAAAAGTTCAGGAATTGCTTTTTTTCCTGACTATGATCTACAGGCAGACAGTTCCCAAAGTGCAGCCCTTTACTTCATCTCAGGCAGAGCTCATACAGGAAATCCACGATTTTCTGATTCAGAATATCGAAAAACGCTTTACTATAGAAGAATTATCAAAAAAATATTTACTAAATACCACTTCCCTCAAGCACATTTTTAAAGGTATTTATGGAAAACCAATTGCAACTTACTTAAAAGAATACCGCTTACAAATTGCAAAAAAAATGTTGTCCGAGACAAACAAGCCAATTTCAGAAATTTCTTCCGAAATTGGTTATGAAAGTCCGGGGAAATTTACAGAAGCGTTTCGAAATTATACAGGATTTCTTCCTACAAACTATAGAAAACAATATAAAACAATTACAAAGAAGGTGTTATCATGAAATGCACTGTACACAAAACGTCAGAAGAATTATTAGAAAAAAAGATTTTATTGCTTTCTTTTCTGTCCGGTGTTGGGTTTGTTATCATTGAATTGGTCTATTCCATTTATAGTGGTTCTCAATCCACCCTCACGGATGCCCTGTATGATGCATCGGAGCTTGTTTTTATTATCCTTCTGTTATTTTTAACGCCTTTATTTCATCAACCCATTTCCGAGAAACATCCGTATGGTTTTTTTCAATTAGAGTCATTCTTTATTCTAATTAAAAGTATCATGATGCTTTCTGTAACTGTCAGTGTTTTAACAAGTGTAATAGAGCGGCTTTTTTCCGGAGGCAGTCAGATCAACAAAGGACAAGTATCTTTTTTTCAGTTGGTCTTAGGACTTATCAGTCTCCTTATCTTGTTCACTATGAAGTTCATGAGCCGAAAAATCTCCTCACCTACGGTAAAAGCAGAAATACTTGGATGGAAACTGGACGTAACCTATAGCTTGGGAATGTCTTTTGCATTTTTTATTGCTATGAATCTGCAACATACATCATTAGCATTTTTGTCTCCTTACTTTGATCAGATTATTGCTATCTTGATCATGCTTTTTATGATTCCAGAAACCATTAAATTGCTGATAGAAACTTTCCGGGAGTTATTTCTTTTCTCTCCTGAACAACAAACCGTTCAAAAGATTAAAGAAATATCTAATGAAATTTTTAAAAGCTGTGCTTTTACTCCTGTTTTTTATGATATTTCCAAAACAGGCCGAAAGATTTGGGTATCGATTTATTTTCGCCCAAATGAAGATTCCATATCTATGAAAAGTATTCATAAGATAAGCGCTCTTCTTAATGAGCAGCTTAACAAAGAATTTTCTAATGTTTCCTGTGAAATCATACCTGATAATTATACTTGACATTCCGATGAACTGCCCCGGTGGTATGCTTGTCTATAAAAGTCAGATACACTCCTATCGCGATCTTCCTTTGCGGATTGGGGAGCTTTGTGTGGTACACCGTCATGAAAAAAGTAGTCAACTTCATGGATTAATGCGTGTACGTTATTTTACACAGGATGATGCTCATATATTTATGCGGGATAATCCGATTGAAGATGAAATCCAAAACGTCACCAGACTCATTGATGAGGTATATCGTCAGTTTGGCTTTGAATACTTTGTAGAATTATCTACTCGTCCTGCTAATTCTATCGGAACTAATGAAGAATGGGAACTGGCGACTACCGGACTCCGCAATGCTTTAGAAAATATGAATATGGATTATATTGTAAATGAAGATGACGGAGCCTTTTACGGTCCTAAAATTGATTTTCACCTCAGAGATTCCATAGGACGTACCTGGCAATGCGGTACCATACAGCTTGACTTTCAGTTACCACAGAGATTTGAGTTAGAATACATAGAGATGAACACAGAAATAGTAAACGTCCAATTATGCTCCACCGAGTATGCTTTGGTTCTCTTGAACGCTTTATTGGAATTTTAATCGAGCATTATGCAGGACAATTCCCGCTTTGGTTAGTCCTGTGCAGGTAAATGTCCTTCCTGTTTCCGAAAAATCCTTGGAATACTCTATTCAGGTTTATGAAATCTTGAGAAAATCCAGAATCCGATGCAAGATTGATCGCAGAGACGAAAAAATTGGTTATAAAATTCGTCAGGCACAGTTAGAGAAAATTCCATACATGCTTATTTGGGGAGAAAAAGAAGCCTCCGACAATACAATCACAGTTCGCAGCCATAAACAGGGTGATTTAGGCAGTTCATTGTTAGATGCGTTCATAAATAAAATAACATCTGTTATTCATAAGCCTTCTTTTTCTGCTGTTTCAGCGAATCCGGCATACATATCTGTCCATTCATAATTTTCCCCTTCAGCTGCAGCTTCCAGGTTATGAGCAGTATCACCAATTCCGTTCAATTCCTTGAACCACATTTTTGCATGTTCCTTTTCATTATCCGCCGTTTTTTGGAATAGTGCAGCAATTTGCTCGTATCCTTCTTTTTTCGCAACAGATGCAAAAAAGGTATATTTGTTTCTTGCTTCAGCTTCTCCTGAAAACGCTGTTTTTAAATTTTTCTCAGTTTCTGTTCCTGTATATCCGTTCGCTTACATAAAATATGCTCCTTACTTTTCTAATTTTTAAAATGGGTTACCCTGTGTTTTATTATATTTACATTTCAAAAAAATGACTTTTCAGAAGCATTTCTATCCTAAAAAGAAGCTTTTCCTCCTCCTCTATTGTTTCTACTGTTTTCTGTTATTATAATATATATACAGAAATATTAAATAATTATTTAATCTCAGACTGTAGACAAAGTCCTGCTTTTTGCAGGGTTTTGCTATTATTGGAACC
>UQHF01000008.1 GCA_900540785.1 uncultured Blautia sp. | reverse complement strand
AGCGGTTCCAATAATAGCAAAACCCTGCAAAAAGCAGGACTTTGTCTACAGTCTGAGAAGAGACTTAGTCTCTTGGCACATTAAAAAGAGGAGGATTTTTAATATGAATCAGATTTTAGCATTAAGAGAGAAAAGAGCAAAAGCGTGGGAGGCAGCAAAGACATTTTTAGAATCTAAACGAGGAACGGACGGGTTGCTTTCAGCAGAAGATACGGCCACTTATGACCGTATGGAAGCGGATGTGGTTAATCTTGGAAAAGAGATCGAGCGTTTAGAAAGACAGGCAGCTATTGATGCAGAACTGAATAAGCCTACTAGTCATCCAATCACAAATCAGCCGGGGAAAGGCAATGGAGGAGAAGAAAAAACAGGAAGAGCCTCAGCGGCTTATAAAACTGCATTTTGGAATGCGATGAGAAAGAAAAATTATCTCGATATTCAGAATGCTCTTCAGGTTGGAACAGATTCAGAAGGAGGTTATTTGGTTCCCGATGAATATGAAAGAACTCTGGTAGAAGCATTGGAAGAAGAAAACTTTTTCCGCAGTCTGGCAACCGTGATTCAGACCTCCAGCGGAGATCGTAAAATTCCTATCGTGGCATCCAAAGGAGAAGCAAAGTGGATTGATGAAGAAGCGGCATATCCAGAATCTGATGACAGCTTTGGACAGATTTCCATTAGTGCATATAAGGTTGCGACCATGATTAAAGTTTCGGATGAGTTGTTAAACGATAACGTGTTTAATTTGGAAGCCTATATTTCTAAAGAATTCGGACGAAGAATCGGAACGAAGGAAGAAGAAGCATTTTTTACCGGAGATGGCAAGGGAAAACCGACAGGAATCTTTAATGCTACAGGCGGAGCTTCTGATGGAGTCACGACCGCAGGCGCAAGCATTACGTTTGACGATGTTATGGATTTATTTTATTCTCTGCGATCCCCATATCGTAAAAAAGCGGTATGGATGCTCAATGACAGCACCGTAAAAGCGTTGCGTAAATTAAAAGATGGGAATGGGAATTATATTTGGCAACCGTCCGTGCAGGCGGGAGTACCGGACATGATTTTGAACCGCCCATATTTTACGTCTTCATTTGTACCCGAAATTGCAGCCGGACAGAAGATCATGGCATTTGGAGATTTTTCCTATTACTGGATTGCGGACAGGCAGGGACGTTCCTTTAAACGTCTGAATGAGTTATTTGCTGCAACCGGGCAGGTTGGTTTTCTTGCAAGCCAGAGGGTAGACGGAAAATTGATTCTTCCAGAAGCAGTAAAAACGATGAAACTGAAAGAAACGAGATAAGAAGGAGGGGTGTCTGCATGCTGATTACACTAGAAGAAGCAAAAGAATATTTGAAGGTGGAATATGAGGATGAAGACACCCTGATTCAAACGCTGATCGATTCTTCTGAAATGCTGTGTAGAGATATTATACGGCGTGATATTCTGCCGGAGGATGCTGCCGTAAAAACTGCTGTATTATATGCGGTGGGTGTGATGTTTGAAAACCGTGGCACGAATGAAGAAACGGAAAAAATGATTCCTACATTGAAAAATATTCTTTCTTCCAATCGTGAGGAGGTGTTCTGATGGATATTGGTTCAATGCGACAACGGATTATTCTTCAAAAGCATATATTACACACAGACGAAATCGGAAACCATCAGTCCCGGTGGGAGAAATTTTATTCATGTTTTGCTTATGTAAATCTTGCGTCTGGAAAAGAAAATGTTACGGATATAGAAACGCTATCGGAAGATACATTGGTGTTTATATTACGCTGGTGTGAAAAATTGAGAGAAATCAATAAAAAACAATATCGGGTTTTGTTTGAAAATGAGGTTTATAACATCATTTGTGTGGATGATGTGCAGTTTACGCATAAAAAATTAAAACTGACAGCAGTTCGGGAGATACGAGGTGGAAAGAATGAGCAGACGGGTGACATCTAATCAATTGGCATCAGAGATCATGAATGCTTTGAAAGAGTACAAAGAAGTGACAGATGATGTTGTAAAGCAGGCGGTCAATACAGTTTCTGAAGAAACAAAGAAAATGGTACAATCTGCTTCCCCCACTGATAGTGGCGGGTACAAGAAAGGGTGGACTGCGAAAAAGACGAAAGATTCTGCAAGTAAAACAGAGGTTGTTGTTTATAATCGCAGCAAACCCGGACTAACTCATTTATTGGAGAAAGGCCATGCAAAGCGAGGCGGGGGCAGGGTAGAAGCAAAAGTGCATATTGCACCAGCGGAATCCTATGCCATATCACAGCTTGAAGATAAGATCGTGAAAGGATTGAAATGATGGAATTAAAAAATATTATGAAGTTATTAGGTGGTCTTGGAATTCCTATTGCATATCATCACTTTGCAGAAGGGGAATCTCCAGAACCGCCATTTTTAATTTATTTGACTCCGGGTAGTCATAATTTCTCCGCAGATGGAATGGTGTATTTTAAAGTAAAGCAATTAGATGTGGAACTATACACAGATAAAAAAGATCTTGCACTTGAAGAAAAATTGGAGAAGATTTTGGATGCACAGGGGATTTTCTATAACAAAACAGAAACATATATCAAATCAGAAAAATTGTATGAAGTGTTGTACGAATTGGAGGTATAGCAATGGGAAATAAAGTAAAGTTTAATTTGAAAAATGTTCATGCGGCAAAGCTGACAGAAAAGGAAGAAGGGGGAAGTGCAAAATTTGAATATGGTGTACCAAAGGCTATTCCGGGAGCTGTCAGTATCAGTCTGGACGCAGAAGGAGAATCCAGTCCGTTTTATGCAGATGGAATCGTATATTTCCGTTCTGTGACAAACAATGGTTATAGCGGAGATTTAGAAATGGCGCTGATTCCAGAATGGTTTAGAACAGAAATTTTACAAGAAAAGCTGGATGCAAAGGGAGTGTTGGTAGAGAATAGTTCCGTTGCAGAAAGTGTAAAATTTGCCCTGTTATTTGAATTTGATGGGGATATTAATGCAATCAGGCACGTCCTTTATAATTGCAGTGCTTCACGACCGTCTATTGAATCTGAAACAAAAGAAGATACAATTGAACCGGGAACGGAAACCTTGTCTATTACGGCAGATCCACGGTCTGACGGTTTGGTGAAAGCACGAACAGGAGATACTACGGATGAGACAACCTATAAAGAATGGTATAAAACGGTGTACACACCAACGGAAGAAGGAGGCGGAATGGCATGATTAAAAGAGAAATAGAAATCTGTGGAAAAAAGATTCCTTTTCGTTCTTCGGCGACAATTCCCCGATTATACAGGGCAAAATTTAAAAGAGATATCTTTAAAGATTTGAGCAAACTGGAAAAATCGTATGTTGGAACACAGAAAGATGGCGCAGAATTTCAGATTGATGATCTGGAAATTTTTGAAAATGTGGCGTATATCATGGCATACCATGCGGATAACAGTATACCTTCTACGATAGAAGAATGGCTCGACCAGTTTGATATGTTTTCCATTTATGAGGTGCTGCCACAAATTTTGGAATTATGGGGAGACAATGTGGCTACGGATATCAAAGCAAAAAAAGGCTTGGCAGAAGTGAGCGGGAGATGACAACGCCCCTGTTCCTTCTGCGATGTACGGAAATAGGAATTTCTATTGTGGATTTAGATTTTTTGACGATTGGTTTGGTGATTGATATGTGGACAGAAAAAGCTAATGACAGTGTGAAATATAAGCGCTTGGCCAGTCAGGAAGACTTCGATAAGTTTTAGAGAATTATTGAATTCATAGTTTTTTCTTGATATACTTTTTATGAAAAACTATGAATTCAATTGTAATTACAAATTATATAGGAGCGAGATGGAGTGGGAATTTTTCTATAGACAATTAAAAGCAGGAAAGAATATTGACGAAACTTGTTTTTATTTTAGTGATGACGAAGACGAGAGGGAGCACATATTAGGATATTTACCGCAATTTGAAAAACCTTATTGGATTGGATATTGTGACGTAGAAGATGGATGTGAATTTGCAACAGCAAAAGAACTGGTAGAAGCATGTGTTTTTAATGGAAAATCTTTGGAAGAACGTTGGGATAAAGTTATTATATATAGTATAGAGGGAATAGATTTGCAAGATTGGTTGGAAGTGTGTGAACATTGTTATTGAAAAAAAAGGGATATATGCTAAATTTAAGTAGAATTCATGATTATTCATTTGAGAATTATAGAAAGATAAAATCGGTGAAGAGATGTGGATGCTTCTATTGTAATCGCATTTTTGATGCGGAAAAAATTCATGAATGGATAGATGATGAAAATGGACAGACGGCTGTATGTCCATTTTGTGGAATTGATTCGGTAATACCTGAAACGGTGAATAATGAGTATAAGCTAACAAAAGAATTACTTCAAGAACTGAATAGGCGTTTTCTTTAGAAACAGTCGATGAACTAAAAATCAAAAAAATATGAATTGGTTCAGTTAAGAAAATGGATTTTATGATTTGGATGCAAATTGATTTATTTTAGGTGAAATAGGAGAGGTCAGAGTGCTTAAAAGAGAGGAAATTTTAAAGTATGGTTTAACATTTTCAGACGTATATGTAGATACTCCATTTCATGATCCAAACTGGGTATTGCTAAGGTATGAAAAAAATAAAAGAGCTTTTGCATGGACTTATGAAAGGGAAGGACATATATGGGTAAATGTAAAGGTAGATCCGGAATGGCGAGATTTTTGGAGAAATACATATTTCTCAGTAATTCCGGCATATCATCAAAATAAAGAACACTGGAATTCTATTATATTAGATGGGACAATACCGGATACTGATATTAAACGCATGATTGCGGAAAGTTATGATTTGATATGTAAAAAGAAATAAACAAAATAGTAAGATGGCATCGGTTCAGAAAAAGAATCGGTGCTTTTTTCATGCTTGGAGAAATCCGGGCTTTCTTTATGTCTTTTTGGGAGGAGGTGCAGACATGGGAAATAGGATTAAGGGCATTACAGTTGAAATTGGAGGAGATACCACAGGCCTTGATAAAGCGTTACGTGGCGTGAATTCTTCAATTACTAAGACACAGTCTGCCCTCAATGACGTAAATAAATTGTTGAAACTCGATCCATCAAATACCGTATTAGTGGCACAGAAGCAGCAGTTACTTTCGCAAGCGGTTAGTCAGACAAGTGACAAATTGGAAGCATTGGAATCTGCACAGGAGCAGGTTACGGCAGCTTTTCAAAGGGGGGATATAGGTCAGGACAAATATCAGGCATTTCAAAGAGAGATAGAGGAAACACGAGGAAAGCTGAATCAGTATAAAAATGATTTATCCTCTCTCCAAACGGAACAAGACCGTCTTTCTTCCAATACGGCAAGATTGGAAAAATTATTTTCTTCGACAGGAACACAAGTGGATGATTATGCGGATGTTCTTGGGAGTAAATTAGTATCTGCGATTAAAAATGGAACTGCCAATTCAGATCAAATGAAGACAGCCATCGAGAAAATTGGAAAGTCTGCAACAGGCGGGAAAGCAGATATCCGTCAACTGACCGATGCGCTGGATACGGTTGATGATGGAGAAGCTATCCGAAATCTGATTGAAGAATTAAAGCAGGCAGGGGATGCAGCTCAGGATACTGCCGAGGATGTGGGGCAGATTGCGGAAAATACAAAAGGTGCTGCCTTGATGCAGACTGCAGATCAGCTTTCTGCTGTAGGAGATAAAATTCAGGACATCGGAACAAAAGCAATGGATGCTTATTCGGAAACAGAGAATGCGGTCATAAAAGTAAATGCGTATTTTGGAGAAACCGGACAGGCAGCAGAAGAGTCGGCAAATGTTATTAAATCTGTGTATTCGGATGGTGTGGGAGAAAGCATGGACAGCGTGGCAGATGCTGTCCTTATGGTAAAAAAGAACTTGGGTGATCTGAGTGAAACAGACCTTACAAATTTAACACAGCAGGCCATTACGTTGGATGAACTGTATGGAATTGATATGAATGAAACGCTTCGTGGTGTGAATTCCTTAATGCAGCAGTATGGTTTAACTGCACAGGAAGCGATGGATTATATCGTAGTTGGTACACAGAATGGCTTGGATAAAACAAATGAGTTAGGAGATAACCTGAGTGAATATGCAGGAAAGTTTTCTCAGGCGGGATATTCGGCATCGGAGTATTTCCAATTGCTGGACAATGGCTTGAAGAATGGTGCGTATAATCTTGACAAGGTAAACGATGCCATCAATGAAGTGACTACCCGTCTTGTGGATGGAACACTTGGAGAGTCCATTGGTTCTTTTTCTACAAAAACACAGGAATTATTTACTTCATGGCAGAATGGAGGGGCAACACAGAAGCAGGTCATTGATTCTATCGTGGCAGATATCGGAAACTGTACGAATCAACAGGAAGCGTTAAACCTTGCTGCTTTAGCGTTTGGAACAATGGCGGAAGATGGAAACTTAAAATTCATTACGTCCCTGACTTCTGTCGGAAGCACCTATGAGAGTGTAAAAGGTTCTGCACAGGGGATGTTCGATGCGACAACAACACCGATGCAGCAGATGGAGTCCAATACAAGAAAATTACAGCAGGCATTAGTACCGTTAGGAGAAAAACTGGCGGAATTGGCAAATGCAATTCTTCCACCATTGGTATCCGTGATTACCACGATTGGAGGATGGTTTGAGAGATTACCGGGACCGGTTCAAAATTTCGTCATTATTTTAGGGGCATTGCTGGCGGCGTTCACAGCCCTTACTCCGGTTATTGCAGCTATTTCCGTGGCAATGGGTGCTTTGAATATTTCTATGCTTCCAATTATTGCGGTCATTGCAGCGGTGGCAGCAGCGATTGCCGGAATTATTGCTATTATACAAAATTGGGGTGCGATTACACAATGGTTCGGAGAGCTGTGGAATACCATCTGTACCGGAATTGGTGCAATGGTAGATTCCCTAAAATCATGGTTTTCAAATTTGTGGACGCACTTGCAGTCTGTATGGGAAGGAATATGTAATGTGGTACAGACGGCGGTCATGCTGCTCGGCTCTATTATTCAGGGTGCGATTGATATTATAACGTTACCGTTCCAGATGATTTGGGAGAACTGTAAAGGAATTGTTTCTTCCGTATGGGAGGGCATTAAATCTGTAGTGTCATCTGCAATCCATGCAGTTTCCAGTACAATCTCATCTGTGATGGGAGCGATAAAAAATGTGATTTCTACAGTATGGAATGCAATAAGCAGTAAGGTCTCATCTGTTTTAAATACCATAAAAACTACGGTATCAACAGTATTTAATGCTGTGAAATCCGTGGCATCATCGATATGGAATGGAATCAAATCCGTAATTTCTTCTGTGGTGGATGGCATAAAAAGTAAGGTCAGTTCCGTATTCAATGGCGTGAAAAGCACGGTTACTTCTATTTTCAACGGGATTAAAAGTACAGCAACTTCCGTATGGAATGGAATCAAAGATGCGATTATAAAACCAGTGGAAGCAGCAAAAAATGCGGTGAAGGGAATCATAGATAAAATTACAGGATTCTTTTCCGGTATGAAACTGGAACTTCCTAAAATCAAGCTGCCACATTTTAAGATTTCAGGAAAGTTGTCACTTTCGCCTCCGAGTGTACCGCATCTTTCCATTGATTGGTATAAGGAAGGTGGTATTTTAACCAAGCCTACTGTTTTTGGGATGAATGGAAGCAGCTTAATGGCAGGAGGAGAAGCAGGTAAGGAAGCGGTTCTTCCATTGAAAGGGTTTTATGATCAGTTAGAGCATATTTTATCAAGCCGGATGAATACGGGAAAAATGGAGCAGTATCTTGCTGTAATCGCCAATAACAGCAGTAAGGGCATTTATTTGGAAGATGGAACATTGGTGGGACATCTGCTTCCGGCTATTGACAGTCGTTTGGGACAGGCACAGAAGTTGAACAGGAGGTTGAGTTTATGATCCCTGATGTGAAATTAAATGGAAAATCTGTTCGTGAGATGGGATGGATTCGGGAAAATATTGATTTTCCGACACCACAGTCCCAAACGAATACAATCGTTGTTCCGGGAAGAAATTCTCCAATCCGATATACAGAAGCGTTAGGAAGGGTATCGTATCAGCCACGAAGTTTTACCATTGTTTTGTCAATGTTAGGTACCAGAAAGCAATATGATCAGAAGGTTTCCGAACTTGTGAATCAATATGCTGGAAAGCTGATTAAGGTAATCCGTTCTGAAGAACCCGATGTATATGCACTTGGGACTGTAGAGTTTGCCCCTGTATATGATCCGCTGCTTAGAAAAGGCACAATCACGTTGGAGTGTACGGATGGAGATTCCTATTTTTACCATGTGAAGGAAAGTGAAGTCGTGATTTCTGGAAGTGGCACGGTTACACTTCAAAACGATTTTATGCCTGTGGTTCCGGTAGTGATCACCACAGGGGAGACCGCATTTTCTTGGAGAATAGGAGAAGATACCTATGAAAAATCCGTAAGTGCCGGAACATGGGAGTTCCCGGAAATGGAACTTGGAGCAGGGGAAAACCGCCTGAGTGTTAAGGGAGAGGGTGTCACAACATTCCGCTATCGGGAGGGGAGATTATGAAATTATTTCGTGTTTATGTGGATGGAAAGTTGTTCTACCATCCACATTTTTCTCGTCTTGCCATCACTCAGGCACAGGTAAAAGAAGATGCAGAAAACATTGACAGTTTGATATTGTCTGCACCTTATAACCATCCGTATCTGAAGGATATGAAACCGATGTCTTCTGAAATCGTGTGTAAAAAAGGAGAGAATACTGTATTTGAAGGTAGGGCGTTGGATGATGGGATTGATTTTTATAATACTCATACATGGACTTGTGAATCAGCACTTGCATATTTGAAAGATTCCATGCAGCCGCCGTATTCATATAAAGGAAATTTAAAGGGGCTTTTGGAACTGTTTCTGACAGAGCATAACAAGCGGGTAGAAAAAAAGAAACAGTTTCATATAGGAAATGTGACTGTGAAGGATAACAATGATTATATTTCTTATAGCAGCTCTGAATATTCCGTAACATTGGACGCAATACAGGAGAAACTGATGAAAACGCATGGCGGTTACTTACAGGTACGATATACACGAGAAGGGAAAATGTTGGATTATCTAGAAGATTTCACAGCCTTTTCTTTACAAAAAGTGGAGTATGGGAAAAATCTTTTGGATGTAAAAATTACTCAGGACCATACGGAGAGAATCACGGTTTTGATTCCACTTGGAGCAAAAATTAAAGAAACTGATGAAGACGGGAATGAAGTGGAAACTGGAAAAAGAGTGACCATTACAGGCGTAAATGAAGGAGTAGAGTATGTTTATGATGAAAAAGCCTTAAAAGAGATAGGGTGGATTTGGACAGTAGAAGTTTGGGATGATGTAACCGAGCCGGGGAACCTTCTCAGAAAAGCGAAAAGCCGGGTGGCAGAATTGGCAAAAGGTATCACAAGTATGGAACTTTCCATTGTGGATGAATCGGATGCAGGTGTTGATATTATGGATATTCATGCCAGACAATACGTGGACTGCTTGTCTCCACCGCATGGAATTGATGGAAGATACCTTTGCGTGAGTAAAACAAGGGATTATCTGAATCCATCGGGAAACACCATCACAATCGGTGCGTCCAGCATAACGCTGACTTCCTTATCAGCGAAACAACATGGGAATCTGAATACATTGGAAAAAGATATCATGGATCAAGATTCCAAATTGGAAGATATGTCAGGGAAAGTAGAAGAAATACAATCTTCAAAGATGTATCGGACGGAACTATTGGTGGAGGGAGTAAATATTTTCAAAGACCGGGGACAGAAAAGCACCATAAGGTGCCGGGTATATTCTTGGGATAAAGAGATAACGGATACATTGGATGCGTCTGCATTCTGTTGGCATCGTAACTCTGGAAATGAGGAAACAGATGCGGATTGGGATCGGCTTCATGCAGGAAGGAAATCGATTGTAATCACGACAGAAGATGTGCAGGATAATGCATCCTTTTATTGTGAGATTAAGATTTAGGAGGAATTTTATATGGCTACAATTTTAACTTCCAGTCAGCAGACATTCGTTGACATTACAGATCAAAGAAAACTATCAGCGTATATCACGTCCAATCTGCCGAAGACGCAGAGTGAAAATCCAAACGTGCTGCCACATACCTATGCTCCAAGCTGGGCGGTCACGAATCTGAAGTTAACCCCTGTTATTTTTCTGGATCAGACGAATCTTTCATTAGGTGCGTCAGGATTATCTATCAATTGGAAACGAAAAGATGGGACAGGGGCGGAAAGCGCATTGATCGTAGGAGAGACCGTGGCGGAAGGAATCCTTACCGTAAATAAGGATAATCTTGCTACGTCATCTTCGGGGATGATCACTTACATTTGTTATATCAGTTACTACGATTCAGAAACAAAAAACACCGTTAATATTTCTTCAGATATTACCTATACGCTGGTTAAGAATGCACAAAATGCTAAGTTGGCATCCGTGACGGCAGATACCCATGTATTTAAATACGATGCGGGTTCTTCTTTGGTAGGGGCGGCACAGGCTACGCTTACCGCACAGGTACAGGGAGTGTCTATCAGCAAATGGCAGTATAAAAATAGTTCTGGAAACTGGGTGGATTATCCAACTACTTCTGATAATGGCAGCATTACTGGTGGAACGTTGGTGGTTAAACCGACACATTCCGTTTTCTTTAATAATGTAGCTCAGATTAAATTATTGACAGATGATGTGGATGTTTATGATACGGTAACCATTACAAAAATTTATGATGGAGAAAAAGGTGATCCGGGTGCTGCTGGTGGTGATGGAAAAGGTGGTCTTTCGGTTATTTTAGGAAATGAAACACAGTCCATTGCTTGTACAGCAAATGGAGCTGTAGCGGCAGAAGTTCTTGTAAACATTCCTTTTACTGGGTATGTCGGAATTGAACAGACTCCCTGTACATGTACGGTAGGAACATTGCCGGATGGTGTTACGGTGAAAACGAACACAGCAGCCACGGCAACGATAGCTGGTAAGCTGTCCCTTTTATTCGCGGCAAATGCAACATTAGGTGGAGCGTCTGTATTAAATGGAACGATAGAATTAACTTTTACAATTTCAGGGAAAAAGGTAATAAAACAGTTTTCATGGTCAAAATCCAATAAAGGAAATGCAGGAGCGAGTGCAGTCGTGTTTTCTGTATACGCACCAAATGGAACTGTGGTGCTAAATCAGTCGGGGACATTACTTCTTTCAACATCTGCCTATAGCGGTTCAACAGCAATTACAAGTGCTACCTATCAGTGGGCAAAATATGTAGGAGGAACATGGAATAATATCAGCGGTGCGACATCTTCGTCCCTTACCGTATCGGGAGCGGATATTGTCAACATTCAATCCTACCGTTGTACGATGACGTATGGCGGAAAAAGCTATGCGGATGTGATAACCGTGGAAGATAAGTCAGATCCCTATGTGTCAGAAATGCTGTCCATCGGAGGATTTACGGTAAAGAATAATTTAGGCGGAGTTGTTCCATATGTGATTGTGCGGACGAATCAGAAAGAAGTGGATGCCCTGCTTGGAAACATTGGGGAAACTGCTCCGTCAAGTCCAAAATCAGGAGATTTCTGGTACAAGGTGGATCATACTGCCCAAAGTGTTGTTTTAATGAAGTATGATGGCGCAGAGTGGAAAAATGCTACGGAAAAGCAGACTCTGACCTATACATGGTATATGCAGGATAAAGATGGAAAAGCGATTACTTTTGAAAAGAGTGGAAAAGTGATCTATTTATCCGCAAAGGATATTGACAGTCTTGTAACCCTGCAATGTGACGTGTCCAAAGGATAGGAGGTGGCCTAATGGCATTATTGACAACGTGCCAAGCCAGTTTCCAGAGCATGAAAGACTATGAGGATGTCAAGGACGATGTGGAGTCGTTAAAAGAGAATATCCATGAGTGCTATTCTGAAATCAGTAAAACTTCAGAACAGATTCAGCATACCGTCAGGGAAACGTATCTTACGAAATCAGAATTGGAAACAATCCAAAAAGACTTTCAGGCAAGCATTACACAGAACAGTTCAGAAATCCGAATGGACTTCACAAAGATAACAAATGAAATCATTAATAATGTCTCTGCCAATCAAACACTTTTGGAAGAATACATTCGTTTCAAGGGAGCATTGATTGAATTAGGAAAAGTCGGGAATGCATTTACAGCGGAATTATCCAATGAAGAACTCTCATTTAAGGAGAATGGGCAGAAAATTGCTTATATTTCCAATCAGATTCTCGTCATAACCAATGCAGAAATTCGAAACAAACTGTCTCTGGGCAATGAAGTCCGGGGATGGTTTGATTTTATACCGAGAAGCACAGGAAATTTGTCAATCAAATGGCGTGATCCGTCTTAGAAAGAAGGTGAGAAA
Source organism: uncultured Blautia sp. (assembly GCA_900540785.1). Classification (GTDB taxonomy): domain Bacteria; phylum Bacillota; class Clostridia; order Lachnospirales; family Lachnospiraceae; genus Blautia_A. Next base: position 100,806 of record UQHF01000008.1, on the reverse strand, counting down.
GTTGGCATCCAGTGGAAGTTTTTCGGGATCTATCCGTGATGGACATTATGCGGTGCGGGTAGATTGGACGCAGACGAAGAATGTGTCGGAGAATACATCTACAATTACCTGCAGGATTTATCTTGTTAATGACTGGTCATTGTCGATTAACAGCAGAAATAACAATACGATGACGATTGATGGAAAGGCGCAGAATTTCACATCCCCTTCCATCGGTTCAACAGGAACACATTTGTTGGGAACGGTATCTCAGAAAGTCATGCATGGAAGTGACGGTGGGAAGGCAATTTCCATGAGTGTTGTGTTTAAGATTCAGGCAACATTATCAGGAACTTTTTACGATTCTATTACGGCAAATACAACCGTAACTTTGGATTCCATTCCAAGAGCATCTTCCGTGACAGCTTCAAATGCAGAGTTGGGGAAGGCGTCCGTGATACAAATTTCCCGTGCATCTTCTGCGTTTACCCACACATTGGTATACGCTTTTGGCGGTGCGACGGGGACGATTGTTTCAAAAACAGCATCCACCTCGGTTACATGGAATCCACCGATTTCATTGGCAAATCAGATACCAAAAGCGGTTACGGGAACCTGTACGATTACCTGCACGACCTATAACGGAAGCACAAATATTGGAAGTAAGACATGTACATTGACTTTGAGCGTTCCGGCCTTCATTAAGCCATCTATTACCAATCTGACTGCAGCGAGGGTGGATGGAGAAGTGCCATCTGCATGGGGCATTTATGTACAGACAAAATCAAAAGCAACCTTAAAAATCAATGGTGCAGCAGGTAGCTACGGATCGAGTATTACTGCATATTCCATAACAGGCGGAGGTTATACCAGCACGGCATCCAGCTTTACAACAGGGTTTCTGAATACGGAAGGTACGATCACATTCTCTGCTGTTGTTACGGATTCTAGGGGAAGAACTTCAGATGAGAAGACAGTATCGATTACGGTAGTTCCCTATTCGCCTCCGTCTTTTATCAATTCAACATCGCAAAGATGTTTGAGTAATGGGGCGGTCAATGAGGACGGGGCTTATGTACGAAGCGTGATAAATTTTAAATTTGCATCATGTGGGGGAAAGAATACTGCATCTGGAACAATTCATTATAAAAGAACAACAGCAGAGTCATGGATAGCAGCAGGGGCATTTGTATCAGGAGCGGCTGTTGTTTTTGGCGGGGGAAATATTTCTACAGAATATTCCTTTGATGTTCGTTATACCCTGAAAGATACGTTTTCTTCTGTTTCAATACAAGAGATCATTTCTACAGCAGCAGTAGTAATGGATTTTAAACGTGGCGGCAAAGGAGTAGCTGTTGGTAAAGTTGCAGAGGATGAAAATGTGTTTGAAGTGTCAGAAGACTGGGATGTGCGGGTTTATGGAAAACTTCTTAAGGATTATATCCAACAGTTTGCGAAAACAATCTATCCGGTTGGAAGTATTTATATGAGTGTGGTTAATACAAATCCGAGCCAATTTTTTGGAGGAACTTGGGTGGCGTGGGGAGCAGGAAGAGTCCCTGTAGGTATCAATACTGGTGATGGGAATTTTAATACTGTGGAAAAAACAGGTGGTTCTTCTGTGGTAACACTTACTGCAAATCAAATGCCCTCCCACACGCATACTTTTACAGGAAACGCCACAACAACAGGAAGTGCCGGAGGTCATACACACAACATTGGACGTGATACAGACGGAGGTGCAGGGAGCAGCAGATATACCGTGCATGGAAGCGGTGTATCGGGAGCAGATGCAACAGCACCGACAAGCAATGCTGGAAGTCATACGCATTCCCTGACACCAAAGGGGACGATCGCAAAAGCGGGCGGTGGAGCTTCCCATTCGAATTTACAGCCATATATTGTCTGCTATATGTGGAAACGTACAGCATAAGGAAATGACAGCCAATCGGCTGTTTTTTTTAATACCCGAAAGGGAGAAAGAGAGGAAAAGACTATGAAGCAATTTGTAACAACCATGCAATATGTTTTTGCAGCGATGGGAGGAGCAATCGGAGCAGTTCTTGGAGGCTTTGATGGATTTTTGTATGCCCTGATCGTCTTTGTGGTGGTGGATTATATCACGGGACTTATGGCAGCAGTCATCAATAAAGAAGTTTCCAGTGAGGTTGGTTTTCACGGAATCGTGAAAAAAGTCGTGATTTTTTGTCTGGTAGCAGTCGGGCATATCGTGGACACACAGATTATTTGTGATGGAAGTGTTGTCCGTACAGCGGTAATTTTCTTCTATTTATCTAATGAAGGAATCTCCATTTTGGAAAATGCGACAAGAATCGGTCTTCCGGTACCACAGAAGCTGAAGAACGTATTGGAACAGTTGAAAGAGGATGACGAAGAGCACCGTGATTAAACGGTGCTTTTTTCGGGAAATGGAGGAATCTATGAAGTTAGTACAGAGTATCATGACTAAAAATCCATGCTATACAGCAGGAAGAAAGATTACGGTAAAAGGATTAATGCTGCATTCCGTGGGATGTCCGCAGCCAAATGCATCGGTGTTTATTAAAAATTGGAATACGCCATCTTATGGAACAGCCTGCGTACACGGCTTTATTGACGGAAATGATGGTACGGTATATCAGACGCTTCCGTGGAATCATAGGGGATGGCATTGCGCATCAGGTCCAAAAGGAAGTGGAAATAATACCCATATTGGTGTAGAGATGTGTGAGCCTGCCAGCATCCGTTACACAGGAGGTTCTAGCTTTACCTGTTCGAATCTGTCGGCGGCGAGGACTTCTGTGAAGAAAACGTATGAAGTGGCGGTGGAGCTGTTTGCATATCTCTGTAAACTCTATGGTCTTAATCCGACTGCCGATGGCGTGATTATCAGCCACAGAGAGGGGCATGCCAGAGGTATTGCGTCAAATCACGGAGACCCGGAACACTTATGGAACGGTCTTGGAATGGGATATACCATGAATACTTTTCGTAAAGATGTAAAGGAAAAAATGCAGGGAGGGACTGTAAAGCCAGATGAAACAAAGGAAATGTATCGTGTCCGCAAATCTTGGGAAGATGCCGTTTCACAAAAAGGAGCATTTCATGAACTGGAAAATGCGAAGAAGTGTGCAGATGCGAACAAAGGATATGCCGTGTTTAATACATCTGGAAAACAGGTTTATCCAAAAACTGATTTTTCGCCATATTTAGTGGAAGTCACCGCGACGGATTTAAATATCCGTAAAGGTCCGGGGACAAATTATGGAAAAACAGGGAAGTTTACGGGAAAAGGAGTTTTTACCATTACAGAAGAACGGGCCGGTACAGGTTCCAATAGAGGGTGGGGAAAACTGAAATCCGGTGCAGGCTGGATTTCACTTGATTATGTAAAGAGATTATAAAATTCTGCCGGGCGGTAAAATTCTGTCCGGCAGAATTTTTTTACGTTATTTCCCATCATAGAAAACAAACGGTATCGGAAAAAAGACTTGCTATTCTTGGGGGTTAGAGTGATATATAGACTACCAAAAAAGAAGGGAGGAGACCATTATGCAAATTGAAGTCAGAAAAGCTGAGATGGGAAAAGAGAAAAAACGTTTAAAAGTCTGCGCATATGCGAGAGTATCCACGGAAGCATCTGAGCAGGAAAACTCATTGGAAAATCAAGTGTCTCATTATACAGAGATGATTCAGGCCAATCCTGCTTATGAGTTCGCAGGTGTCTATGCAGATTTTGGAATTTCCGGTTTTAAGGAAAGCCGCCCTCAGTTTCTGAAAATGATGCAGGATGCGAAAAATGGAAAGATTGATTTGATTATTACAAAATCCGTATCACGGTTTGCCAGAAATACCGCAATTGTTCTGAAAGCTTCCAGAGAGCTGAAGGAACGAAATGTCGGTATTTTTTTTGAACTGCAAAACATCAATACGCTTACGGAAGCGGGAGAATTGCTGCTTACCATATTGGCAGCATTTGCACAAGCAGAAAGTGAATCCGCAAGTGAGAGTTCCAAAATGGCTTATTTACACCGCATTGAGAATGGAGAAGTCGTAGCATATTTGGAAAGATCTTATGGATATGAAAAAGATGAAAATGGAGAATATCGGGAAAAAGAACCAGAAGCGTCCATTATCAGGGAAATTTACGATTTGGTAATTCAGGGCGTGAACTGTACGAACATTGCAAGAGTATTGAATGCGAGAAATATTCAGACCGTTCAAGGGGCAGAGTGGACAGCGAGTACCGTTTTCCGCATTGTGGAAAATGAAATTTACAAGGGTGATGTTCTTATGCAGAAAACTTTTATAGATGGGAAAAGACATCAAGTGCAGAATCGCGGCGAAAAAGCCATGTACTATGCAAAAGACAATCATCCGCCGATTGTATCGGAAAAAACATGGGAAAAGGCACAGCGGAAGCTAGAAGACATGAGGGCGGAAAGGGCCAAACACTCTGTGATTCAGGAATTCACGGAAGAAAACTATCCTTACATGAATCATATTTTTTGTGCAAAATGCGGATGGCCTTTGAAGCCACGGGTGTACAGTCATGGGCATCGGCTTTCTTGGGATTGCTCCGGACAGAAGAGAGGGACAAAAAAATTCTGTACAGGCATTCACGTTTTGGATAATGATTTACGGAAGATGAAGATTGAAGGAAACAGATATTTTTCAGAAACCGTAGATAAGTATGGAGAGGTACATTTAAAGCATGTAGGTGAGAGAACATGGAAGAATAAGCATAAAAAGAAAAAATTCAATCACAAAGATTTATATCCAGAATTAAATGAGGAAAATTATCCGTACTATAAACGATTGTATTGTGCAAGATGCGGAAGCAGGCTTGGACGGTATATTTCACACGGAACAGTAAGATGGATATGTTCGAGCTATAAAACAAAGGGGCAGGCAAAATGTCCGGGAGTCCGTATTCCCGATGAAATTATAAAGGGATGGAATCTGCCTGATGGCAAAATATATATTATGGGAAAGGAAGATAAAAATGGCGAGAAGCATTACAGTTATACCAGCGAGTCAGCCTTATAGAGTGGGTGGCAGGACTCAGCAGAAAACGAGAAACCTTCGGGTAGCGGCATATTGCAGGGTTTCTACAGATCAGGAAGAACAGTTGAACAGTTTTGAAAATCAAGTGGAGTATTACACAAAATATATTCAGGATAATCCATTGTATCAGATGGCAGGCATTTATGCGGATGAGGGAATTTCTGGCACAAATACCAAAAAGCGTGAGGAATTTAAACGTATGATTCGTGACTGTGAAGAAGGGAAGATTGACTTAGTCATTACAAAGTCCATATCAAGATTTGCCCGTAACACGCAGGATTGTTTGGAATATAGCAGAAGGTTAAAAAATCTTGGAATCGGAATATTTTTTGAAAAAGAGCACATCAACACTTTAGATGCATCAGGAGAATTATTGTTTACCATATTATCTTCGCTGGCTCAGGACGAATCAAGAAATATTTCGGAGAACTGTAAATGGGGAATACGAAGCAAGTTTAAAAAGGGAATTCCGCAGGTGGATTGTACAAAATTTCTCGGATATGATAAAGGCGATGATGGGAAGCTGATTGTAAATAAGGAACAGGCAAAAATAGTGAAGCGAATTTATCGGGAGTTTTTGAATGGCTATAATCCGGCTGCTATTGCAAAAATGCTGATGGAGGATCATATCAAGACTGGTACAGGCAGGGAAGAATGGAGAAGTGCATCTGTAAGGGCGATTCTGAAAAATGAAAAATATATGGGTGATGCCCTTTTGCAAAAAACTTATACATCAGATTTCCTTACCAAGAAAGTAAAAAAGAATCATGGGGAAGTGGAGCAGTTTTATGTAAAAGAGAGCCACGAAGCAATCATTCCAAAAGAACAATGGGAAGCGGCACAACTTGAATTGGAAAGAAGGGATTCCTACATGCAGGAATTGGGCTTGACTTTCTATGGATATGGCTCGGAGGTCAATCCGTTTTCTTGCAGGGTAGTCTGTGGAAAGTGTGGTGCAGTTTGTGGAAAGAAAAGTTGGAAAAGCAGGGGAGTAGAGTTTTGGCAATGTAATAACAGAAGTAAAAATCATGGAGTGAAAGGATGTGCCAGTGAGAATCTCCCGCATGAAAACCTACTTAAGGGTTTTATTACGGCGTGGAACCAGATTGTTGCGAAAAGAGAACAATATCTTCCCAAATGGGAGAAAAACAAGAAAGACGGAAATCCATTAGAAAGACTTCGTGCGGAACAAATGATAGGATTGACGTTGCAACCGCCTCTTACAAAGATGCTGCCAGAACTTGGACAGATGGTTTTGGAAAGGGTAATTGTACAGGGAAAAGAAATAATGGTGATTCGCTTTTTGGATGGCACGGAGATTAAGGTAAGGATATAGGCTCTGAGGTTATTCCAACAGAGCCATATTTTCTTCGGTTTCTTCCGTAAAAATTGCGAGCTGACCATCAATCATATCATCTTCGAAGGTATCAACATCTTCCGAGGTCTCGATTTCAGTTTTCTTTCCTCTTGGGGCTTTGTACGCATAAAGGGTATCCATGCGGAGCGGATGTTTGGATTTTTTGTTATAGGCAATCAGAATTGCTTCTGCAAATCCTAGAGATCCTCCACGGCGTTCTCTTGCTTGGCGTCCAATTTCACGGACAGAGACACGACCAACCTTTTCTTTGAATGTCGTATCATTCATTTTATCTCCGAAAGCGTTATCTAACCGTGCGACTGCGTTCAGCATATTGGAACTGAACGACATAGGTGCGCCTTCCCAAGTAGCCACACATAAACGGAGTACACGGTCAAGAGTATGAAAACCGTATTTGTCATATATGTTTACCAATGTTGACACCGCACAGATTCCTCCGGGATGAGAGGAGGATGTGATGGATAAATGATAAGATTCCACCAAGTCTTTAATAATCAATTCTTTTTCACTTCCAGCCTCGATGTTGGCCATGAAGATTTCATAAGGCAGCAGAGGCTTTACATATTTCATTTGGTTAGCAAAGATATCTGCTTCCTGAGTATAATTTAAATCATCATAGATCATACACCAGACAGGAGTTTCACGGGAACCAGATACCAATGCCACGATTTCAATAGTATGCTGTCCATTAAACACATAATTAATGCCATTCCTACGGCTTACCTTTACAGGATTGATTTGATACAAATCGAAGTTTGTAGCCGCTTTTTCAACATGACGCAAAGATAGGTTTCTTTGATAATTTTGGTCTGAAACAAGGTTTTTGATAGGTATCTGTTCAAAATGAACGTTTGGGACATATCTTTGTAATTCTTCAATATTTTCTTCCATAATCATGCTTCCTCCAAAATCTTTGTAATTTTATCAATTACAGTCATTAGATTACTCAGTTGTATTTTTAAACGTTTTTTTCCTTCTTTAGAAGAACGTTGGAAATCAGTCACATTCATTACCCGTTCGATGGAGCTGCACCAAGAAGGAATTGTGAGAGAAAGACTGGAAAGCTCAGCATCGGGATCAAATTTTGGCATTTGCTTGATGACGGGTTTCGGCTCTGCGATTTTTTCCTTTTGGGTTGAAGCGACAACTTTTCTCCATTGAAGTTCACGCTTCATATCAGGATAGCTCAGATGTTCAATGCCTTTTTCAATCATGTAATCATATAATTTTTTGAGTTCATAATGAGGCAGCCGGGAAAGTTCAATAATATTGGCGTGAGAAATGCGAAGTTTACCAGAACGGATTCGTTCTACCATTTGGGGAGTTTTCTCGCAAATATTATCCAATGCACGACTATATTCATTGTATTTGTACACGGAAGCAGGAGATGTGTTGCATTCAGATGCTATCTGTGTTGCGGAAATATGTCTACAAGGAATTTTCTTTTCTATACGATATGTATGACCGCCTTTTCCGGTGGTGGAATTTTCAGATGAAATACGGGCAGTAATTGCTTTTACGGCATCATATTTCTTTCCAATCACATATTTGCGGTTGGCTTCTGTAAGGTCTTCACGTTTAAGTTGCTGTGTGCAGATCCATGAGATTGCATCCTCCCGGCTTAAAAAATACATGCGTTTGATACGAAATTTGATTCCTCGTTTATGACAGATTTGATATGCTTCAACTCCATCCACAATCAATCCATTCCAAGTGTAAATCGGCTCACTGTATGCGTGGGAGCTTATTTTGCGTTCCAGTGATTTATGTTCGCGATCTTCTAAAGGCTGAATGAGATTCGTAAATTCCAGATCAAGTTTAAGGGTATAGTTGTTATAGTTACTCATAATGTTTGTTCACTCCATTCAGTATTCTGTTGCATAGAAGGGGACGTTTCCAACATGGAAAACTGTATAACTCCTGCTTTGGAATTAAATTGCCCATATAAGCGGAAAATATTTCCATATTCCCACCCGCAGTCTACAGTCATCATGGTTTGTAATAAATCTTTACAGTATAATTCATAACTGTATCCTGTTTCAAAACGATATTTTCTAACTTTATGTGCGAGATAATCCCGTTTATCGCCAGCCTTTATTGCTATCATTTTGGAATTGGGATTAATCAGTAGTTGAATATAATCAGGATCGCCGAGAAGCCGTAGTGTATTACGATGAATACGAATAAGACTCTTTTTTAAATCAATACTCAGGATGGGTTGACATAGATTTTCTCGACTCATCATCTAGCACCTCACTTTCGTTTGGGACTGGTATCTGCTCCTGCATAGCAGACTGTGTTTTCTTTTTTTCATGGACATCAAATACGGCATATCCGTCAAAAATATTGATCTGCAGGGCATTTTGATGCTCTTCGACAGGAACTCCGAATTGATTCTGCCACTCAGAAGGATAGCTTGCAGTTCGAGATACTCTTGGCTTTTCTCCCTCTTTGGAAGTGCGCATGAATATTTCCGGGGTTGTCAGGTCAAAAATGAATAATACTTCATCACCGGATCGGATGAGTTTTCCTAAAAGTTTGTAACGATAGTTAGGATTCCAGTTCATCAAAGAGATAACTTTCGCAAAGAATATCCGGCAGGTGATCTGTTTTGGATTTTTCTTTTTCCCTGCGGAACACCAACGGAAAGAGTCTTTTTCTTCTTCACGACATGGCCTTACAGCAAGCTTTTTTTCTTCTGGGTTTACGAGTATCTGAACATATTCTACAGAAGGAAGTTTTTTTATACAGGCCATATTTACAGATACTTTGTAATTGTTAAATGTAAAGGAAGGCTCAAATGTATGAGCGAAAAATTCGCCACGGACAACTTGATATCCATCAAAGCTGAAATCCATGTCTTCAATGATGTCGGATTGTCCATCTTTTCCCGGTGTGATAGTTACTGGCAGGGGATTTTGAGGTTTGCTCATATCTTCGGGAATATTTTGTGCCAGTTCCCATGTGTTTACAGGTGTGTCAGTCATTACGATTCTCCTTTATTTCTTCCATAATTTCCACGATTCCTTTCGTGAGCTCCGCTTTGGGTGTGGTATGCAGTTCTGATTCCTTATAGGGCTGTCCTTCAGAGGTGGTTTGCCAATTCTTATTATTGGTAAAAGCAACCAGTTCCCGTGCGTGGGTTTGACTATAATAATTGTTTCCAAAGCTATTCATCCATTCTGCCGGATAGCCGAGGATAGTTTTAGGCGTGGAAGAAGTCTCCGCTGATTTATTAGGGGAATCTTTGTCTGTTGTTGCAGGTACTTCATTCGGAATGCGTACTTCGGTTTCTTTCATATTAAAAATCAGGACATTTTCAGATCCCTTTTGATGTGCCACTCCGAGAACACGGTATTTGCAGTTGGGATTCCAGCCAAACAGTTCATAAAGTGTGGGTAGGAACGCTGCTCCATATATATATCGAGGAACCAGAACTCCATTTCGCAGACGCGCCCATTGGACTTTATTTCGATTATCTTCAAGTGTGCAAGGCCGTACAGCGAGAAGATAAGAACTTGGATGTATCAGCAATTCTACGGTTTTGATTTCTCCAAATTTTCTAAGCGCCTCCGTACTGAAATTTAATTTTTCGTAAGATAGTGTTGCTGATATTTTTCCGGTAGTTTCAAAAAATTGACCATGTGCGATTTCATATCCCCTTAAGTCAAAAGAACCAAGCTGTACAGTAACGGGGGAAGTATCTGAAGGTGTGTTTTCTGAATCAGATATACTTGATGAAGCGGCAAGGTAATCGTTCGGTTTGAAGCCGGCCCAACGGGGATTAACTGTGATGAATCCTTTTAAAGCCCCATCCGGGATTACGTGAAGTTCGGGAAGCAAGGCTTTATTTCCATATTTAGCATTACTGATTAGTTTTTGAACTGCAATGAAATCATCTCTTGAAATAATAGCTTCATGATGCTCACGTTTTCTATATTGATTACGGTCTTGGTTATTTTTCCGTGATTTATGATCCAGATAATTTGGTGTCCATGTTTTACGGGCAAGAACATCGCCACAATGTCTTTCATTTTGCAAAATCTGAAGAATAGAACCGGAAGACCATACTTCATTATTCTTTTTTGTTTTGCAGCCAAGTTCCGTAAGTGTATCAGCAATTTCCTGACAGGTATTTCCATTCAAATACATATAAAAAATCAGCTTTACGATTTTCGCCTCGTGTTCATTAATTTTTAATTCTCCGTTTTCGTCTTGATCATATCCAAGCAAAGGGGGTGTCAGGAATATTCCTCGGCGAAAACGCATCTCAATAGAGGCATTCATGATTTCACTTTTTGTATGACTTTCCTCTTGTGCAAGGGTAGACATGAAGGAAAGAATCATTTCGCTTTTGGGATCAAGGGTATTTAAATGTTCGGTTTCAAAAAATACACCGACCGGAGGACGGAGAGAAAGGAGCTCCCGGACATAACCGATACAGTCCACAACATTACGAGCAAATCGAGATACACTTTTTGTGAGTATAAGATCAATTTTGCCATCTTCGCAGTCTTGTACCATCTGCTTGAAGGCTTCTCTATGTTGCAGAGATGTACCGGAAATTCCTTCATCGGCATATATTTTCACAAGATTCCAGTTGGGGTTACGATCTACCACGTCTTGATAATGATTTTTTTGAAGCTCATATGAGGATGTCTGCCGAGGATCGTCAGTGGAAACTCTAGCATAAACTGCTACTCTTAACATGGAAGATGTTTTAAATATATCCGGTTTTGGGAGCGCAGGAATGACATCAAGCTCATCGGGATTTATTCCTTTATAACGCTCACGAATAAGGGCTTTTTGTTGTTCGATTGTTTCAGTTCTTTCTTCATATTCTTTCATAGGTTATCATTCCTTGTATTGCGATTTATTTTCATTATAATTTTTTTGTGAGAAAAAGACATAAACCACCAGTTAATTGAATAACGGATGGTTTATATAAAGTGAAATGGATTTGTGATTCAATTATAGATCTTTTAAATTGCTGTCCTTTAGAAGTATTTTTTCAATTAAAGACCAATCATTGCTCCGAAGAATATCTTTTACCGCAGAAAGAATTAGGAAGATGAAACGCTTTTCGTTTTTGGAACAGTCTGCCATAAGCAGATCAATATCTGTTTGATATTCTGTAGGATTGTAAAGCAGATTTCCATAGAGCAATTCATCCAACGTAATTCCCAGTGCATTGCAGATTTTGACAAGAGATTCTAAGCTGGGTTTCCGCTTGGCATTTTCAATGTAGCTGATATAAACAGAAGATAAATCTGCCAGTTCAGCTAATTCTTCCGCAGAGATTCCTTGCTGATTTCGGGTTTCTTTGATGCGGATACCAATTAATGGATAGTTTATAGGCATGTTATCACCTCCTTTCGCCGTTTGAGCAAGTTCTATTTGGAAATCTGCTCCCGGCTTTTAAAGGTGAATTGTACAAAAGTACATACTACACTAAAGAGGAGTATAGCACATGTTAAAAATAACGAGAAGATGTCGGAATAAAGGGAATTTCGTCGATGGATTTTTATTGCGGAATTTGTCTTCAAATGGTATTATCGTAGCGAAAGGAAGGTGGAATAATTGTCAGAATATGAAGAAGAAATGCTTTTGAAAGAGCTTCAAAAATGTGGATTACATTTAAGAAAGTTAAAGGAGAAGTTATACCGCTACTGCGAAAAAAGAGTCTTTGTAAAAGGTTCGACAATTTTAAAGATGTATGCTAAAATTGAAGAAACTCAAAGAGAGTATAACAGACTGGATAATCGTTTGATAGAACTGGAGAATGCACAATAGCATCTTATTTTTTTGTCTATATAGTCAAGTATAGTTGAGTAAATGCTAAAGAAGTATGGTTCTAATAAATCTTTCGATTTACGTTTAAAATGAAAGTAACGTATATCGGAAGAGAGGTGTATTTACTTGTGTATAGAGGACTACATAGCTGATCGTCTTGTTGATTTATGTGAAAAGCGTGGATTGACAAAGTATCGTCTTGCTCAACTGACCGGAATGTCCCAAACTGCAATTGGAAGCATAATATCAAAAGAGAGTATTCCGACCATACCAACTCTTGAAAAGCTATGCAGTGCCTTCGGCATTACATTAGCGCAGTTTTTTTCGAATGAGGAGAGTCATCCAAATTTGACAGAGACTCAAAGAGAAATCCTTATGATATGGGATTCGTTGGATATTGAGGAACGGAAGGTATTCATGACAATGATTCGTGGACTGAAGAAATAAGAGAGACAGTTCTAAGAAAATATTGGACTGTTTCTTTTTTTATACGAAAGCGAAACAGGATAGCGATTATCGAATTAAGAAGAACGATATACTTATGAACCATCCATACAATTTTTTTTGCACTAATACTAATCTATGAGTTAGTAAAATACTAAACCATTATGGTTCTAATCAAACCTTTGATAACGGGATAAAATAAATACATCTAGTATCAGAGGAGAGGTGTAGATTACTTGCTTACAGAAGACTATGTTGCATTGAGGATTATTGAGTTGTGTGAAAAGCATAAAATTTCAAGATACCGTCTCTCTCAATTGACTGGAATGTCACAGACAGCATTGGGGAAAATTGTTTCAAAAGAAAGTATCCCAACGATTCCAACTATAGAAAAGATATGTGATGCATTTGGAATTACGCTGGCACAGTTTTTTACCAAAGACGGAATCCGCCCTGACTTATCAGCGGGTCAACTGGAACTGGTAGAAACTTGGGAGTATTTGGATGATAAAGAGAGGGAGATATTACTTACCTTCGTGCGGAGTTTACAGAAAAAGTAGGACAGTTCATAAGTGAAAACACTATGGGCTGTTCTTTTTTTGCCCTGAAAGGTAGGAGTTTATGAAAAAATTAGTAATTCCGTTACTATTGGCATCAATGTGTGTGTTGTCTGGATGTACAGAAAAAGCAACCCAATCCGATTTTAAGGATAGAGTTCTTTCTGAAAGCATAGAAGAAAAAGATTATAGTATTCAGGTTGATTCTGAATTAAAAGGAGACTGTTACATTTGTGGTGACAATGAAAATAGTTTAATGCCATATTTCAGAAAAAGTGGAATGATAGGATTGGTGTGCCTTAATACAATGGATATTAGCAATTTGGATACGAGAGCTTATTCTGATGACGGTACAGAAGTTCTGGAGAACGGTACAATGGGGATTATGACAAGTGGACATGGTGATGGAGAGTGTATGTTCCATATTTCTGGTATGCCGGGACGAGGGATATTCGAAGCAAGTGTTACTTATGACGATGGTAGTGGATTGGATTTTGATAAGGCAAAGCAATTTCTATGTCAAAAATGTTTAGACAAAGTGTGTGAGATGTACAAAGAAGAAATGGAGTGGAGTGATGGGAATGGCCGACTTCCTGAAGTATTTATTGTGGATTTCGCAACAAATGAATTATATGCGATAGGTAACCATAGGGCAGGATTTTGGATCAGAGATTTTTGGATTAGAGTAGATCACAAAGAAAATGAAGAAGAAATTATGGCTATCTATGCACCGGAAGGAAAGATGGAATAAAGCGTTTACCCCCTTATCCCCCTTTTGAAAGTGGGGTAAGGGGGTAAAATTCTTTCTATATAAAAAAGTTTCTTTATAATGTGTACCGAGAGTGAGGTTAAACGGGTCTTCACATCAGCCTTCTCGGAATGGGACTTTATGAGCTTTTGAAAAAGTCAGGTCTTGGTATCTGGAGCGCAGGCTTTTTTTCTCTTACTGTCATGATTTTCTATGGAGAAATGACAGGGGAAAGTGTTTCTGCCATGCGGGCTGTTGCTATGTTTCTCATTGCAACAGGAGCAAAAATCCTGGGGCGGATTTATGATATGATGACGGCGCTTTCTGTGTCTGCCATGATTCTTCTGCTGGAAGCTCCGGCGTATTTATACAATACCGGTTTTCTTCTTTCTTTTGGCGCTGTTCTGGGAGTGGGAGCCATTCTGCCTGTATTTTTAAGGCTTTTCGGCGTGAAAAATAAAATCCTGAAAAGTCTTATGGGTTCTGTTTGCGTACAGCTTACCACCCTCCCTGTGATGCTGTGGTTTTATGGGGAGGTTTCCGTAGTCGGGATTTTTTTAAACCTGCTTGTGCTGCCAACAGTGGGGATCGTTCTTGTAAGCGGTGTTTTTACAGCTTTGATCGGCTGCATATTTCCGACTCTTGCCGTGTGTATTTCTCTTCCGGGAAGGCTTGTACTTTTTGGGTACGATAAGCTCTGCAGTCTTGGTGTGTCCCTTCCTTTTTGCACCTGGACGCCGGGACAGCCCAAAATCTGGCAGGCAGTGATTTATTATATGATTTTATTTTCTGCGACAGGAGCAGCCAGTTTTCTTTTGAAAAAGCAGATGAAAAATGTGAGTACACTTCGGGTTTTGAAAGTCGGATTTCTCGGGATTCTTAGCATGGCTCTTTTCGTACTGAGTCAGAGAGACAGACAATATATGGAAATCACAGGACTTGATATTGGACAGGGCGATGCCATTGTCGTACAGTTTCCGACAGAAGAAGTGTTTCTTGTTGACGGAGGAAGCAGCAATAAAAAGAATATCGGGCAGTATCAGATGCTTCCGTTTTTGAAAAATCAGGGGATTTCTTATGTGGACGCCGTTTTTATTTCTCATACGGATGAGGATCATATAAGCGGAGTGCGGGAGATTCTTGAATATATGGAGAAAGGACTCATTTCTTTAAAAATCGGAAATCTTATTCTTCCGGGAATCCGGGAAAAACCGGAGGCGTGGACAGAGCTTGAAGGTCTTGCAAAAAAGGCGGGAATCCGTGTGTATACAGCGAATGAAGGAGATACTTTTCGTATAGGAGAGGGGAAAATTTCTGTGCTTTCCCCAAAGGCAGGAGCTTCCGGAGAAAACGTAAACGAGGACGCAGTCGTATTTCTTTTATCGTACAAAAATTTCCGGGGATTGTTTACCGGAGATGTGGGGGAAGAAACAGAGAAAAAACTGCTTCCGATTCTTCAAGATGTGGATTTTATGAAAGTGGGACACCACGGTTCCGGCTATTCTTCAAGCCAGGCGTTTCTTGATGAAATAAAGCCGGAGGTGTCTTTGATTTCCTGCTCGGAATCCAACACATATGGTCACCCTTCTCCGGAGGCTGTAAAGCGCCTGGAAAGTGCCGGAAGCAGGGTGGAGTACACAATGAAAAGCGGGGCGGTAACTGTCTTTACAGAGGGGAATAGGATAGGGATAAGACGCTTTTCCCCTTCCTAAACACGCGATTCTGTGATATTTATTTTATAAGAATTTATTTGTGAGGAGAGGAACATTTTGTACTCAGTTTTATTTGTGGAAGACGAGCTTCTGGTAAGGCTTGGTCTGCAGAAAGCAATTTCCTGGGAACAGTTTGATATGAAGCTCGTTGCCCAGGCTGATAACGGAATACAGGCGCTGGAATTATTTCGTTCTATTCATCCGGATGTGGTTATCACAGACATCAGAATGCCGGGAATGGACGGATATGAGCTGATCCAGAATATAAGGGAGACAGACGAGGAGTGCGCCATCATTGTGCTTTCCTGTCTGGAAGATTTTGAGACGCTCCGGAAAATGATACCGTACAAGTTAATCGGGTATGTTACGAAGGCTGATATGAGATTGGAGGATATGGCGAATGTTCTTGAGAAGGCGAAGGCATATCTTGATAAAACGGGGCGAGCCGACAGGAAGGAGGCAAAAGAGGAAGAGAATACGGAAGAATGTATATCCAGATATTTTTCCGGGGAAAGTGAAGATCTTGTATGGAAAGAACAGGATAAAATACAGGAAATGCTTCTTGTTGATGTGTCAGAAGAAGAACAGAAAAAAGTAAATGACCTGACTCTTCATTTTTTGTGCGAACTGGCAAATCGGGAAGTGCCGGAAAGTGTAATTGTAAATACAGGAGGAAAAAGCTTCTGCGTTTTAATGAAAGCGGGAAATTCGGCAAAAGAGAAGAAAGAAAAATTATACCGTCTGGCAAAAGGTTTTCTTGGTATTTCTCTTCAGATAAGCAGAGGAAAAAGAGAAGAAGGAGAGTCCTTAAAAGAGATGTATCAGCGCGTCCAAAAGCTTTCGAAAGAAAAGCAGGGAAGCAACCATCTGGTAGCGGACGCAGTACGCTACATTGAAGCGAATTATAAAGATGATTGCAGTCTGGGGGAAATCTCAGCGTTTCTCGGTATCAGTTCCGGATATTTTTCTGGACTATTTAAAAAAGAGGTAGGGAAAACGTATGTGGAATATTTAAATGAGGTGCGCCTGAAAGCTGCGGCAAGGGAGCTGCTTCTCGGAGAGGACAAGCTGACTGTTGTATCAGAAAACTGTGGATTTCACAATGTGGAATATTTTTGCCGGACATTTAAAAGATACATGGGAATGTCACCTGCAAAATGGAGAGAGAAAAACAAATGAGACGGAAAGACTGGAAATTTAAGATGGTATTTTCTGCAGTTTTAGGTGTTGGTGTAATCGTTTTTCTTTTGTCTGTCATTACATATATGAATTTTATAAAAAAATCTGTTGAGTATAATGAGAAAATTATTCAGCTTACTTTTCAAAACG
This sequence comes from uncultured Blautia sp., assembly GCA_900540785.1. Classification (GTDB taxonomy): domain Bacteria; phylum Bacillota; class Clostridia; order Lachnospirales; family Lachnospiraceae; genus Blautia_A. The sequence goes on along the minus strand of UQHF01000008.1, from coordinate 83,799 downwards.
GAGAAGAAAATATCATGAATAAAATGGGGGAGGCGGAAAAATCGCTCAGTCATCTTGTGAATGACAGATTTGTCTATGAATTTTATGAAAACGACTTTCAGGATAAAAAGGACTGGACAAGAGTGACACGAGAGGTTGTCAGAACCTTTAATGAAATGATTGAGCTGAATCCGAATATATATGGACTTGCCCTCGTAAGCGGGGCGGGGAAGACTGTAGTTTCCACAGGCAAAGGAAGTACTCAGGGAAAAACAGAAATTTCAGACTCTATTTGGGAATTCATGGAAAATAGTGGAAAAAATTATCCGTATGTGGATTGGTTTTATTACGAAGAAGCAGATATTAAAAAGAATCAGCCTCTTCATAAACTGATACAGAAACCTGTTCTTCTTGGAATGCGCGCTATGGGAGAGAGTGAAAATCCGGAGGAAGATGTATATCTTCTGATTGCATTAGATGAAGAGTCTCTGTCAGCATGTTATGGAGCGGCAGATATTTATCAGGAGGGGGACACGTTCCTTCTGAATGAACGGCAGAGAATTCTCTCTTCTTCTGATAAAGAAAAAATAGGTGGTTATTTTTCAGAAGAGAAGGGGGTACGGAATATTTCTTATGGGCTTCGCTATCATGACTGGACTCTGGTAAACAGTATGCCGGAAAAGATTTACTTCGGAGATGCTGTCAGTATTTTAAAACTTGGGCTGATTCTCACGGCAGCAACTTTGATTGGAGGTATGATTTTTATCATATTTTGGCTGCGCAGATACACGCGTCCTATTCAGGTGTTAATGGAGAATATGAAAATGGTGGAGCAGGAACAGCTTGATTTTCCCAAACCGGAGCCGTTGGGGCTGGCAGAGTTGGACGCTCTTAATGTGCAGTTTTATTATACCGTACAAAAATTAAAGCAGTATATTGCACGTATTAAGAAGGTGGAAGATGAGAAGACAAAGGAAGAGCTAAAAGCCCTTCAATATCAGATTAATCCTCATTTTCTGGCAAATTCTCTTAATTCTATTCGGTGGATGGCAATTCTTGCAGACCAGAATAAGGTTGCAGATTCCCTGGCTGTTTTAAGCAGGGTATTTATTCCTATGCTCCGCAATCCAGGTTTGACATGGACCTTAAAAGATGAGATTTCTTTCATTGAAAATTATGTGGAGATGATGAAAATCCGTTATGGAGATATTATTGAGTATCATCTGGAATGTGAAGACAGGCTGTATTACGAAGAATTTCCGCGCTTTATCCTCCAGCCGATTATAGAAAACTGTTTTGTTCACAGGTTTGAGTCTGCCGGTATCGAGCACATTTACCTGAAAATCCGGAAAGAAAAAAGATTTCTTGTGTCAGTGCGAAATACGGGAGGAGTTATAGAGCCTGAAAAACTGGAAGAAATCAACAGGAAAATATCAGGGGAAGAGAATGGGAAAGAGGAAATCAGTGGAGAAAATATCGGACTTCGCAACGTGAGGAAACGTCTTTATTATTTATATGGAGATTATGGGAAAATTACAGTGTTCTCTGATAAAGAAATTGGCGTAATGGTAAAAATCACTTTTTAGGCGTGCGAAACATACAAAAAGAGAAGGGTTGCCTTCTCTTTTTTGTGCTAAAAAATGTCATACTTCAGAAATTGACTTTTTTTAATGTGAAAATAAAGCATAAATATGAAAAAAGTTCAAGAATTTTAATGGATATAGTAGGAAAATGCAATTATTTATGAAAAAATATCATTTTAATTTTGGGTATAATCTTTATAATTATATTTATAAAATTGGTGTTCCGGAAACCAAAGAACCAAAGGGAGGAAAAGTTATGAAAGCAAAAAAAATTGTTTCTGTTTTCTGTGCTATGGCGGTAATTATGGGCACAATGACAGGTTTTGCAGGCGTGGAAGTACAGGCGGCAAAAAAAGACAAAAAAGCAGAAGATGATTTATCTGAGCACGTGGAGATTACTCTTGGAGGAATCAACTCAGGAGATTCCAGCGAAGACTGGCCGACAGAAAACTTAAAAATGCTGGAAGAGAAATTTAATGTAACATTTAAGGCACAGGGATATGATAATGAGAGTTTAAATCTTGATTTATCAGGCGGAACAACCTGTGATATTATCCAGGTGACAGATTCTCATATTGCAGGTGTTTTAAAAGGAAAACATGCAGTGAATCTGGAAGATTATAAAGACATTGCTCCCAACATTTTTTCAGACAGAATGCAGTTCAGAAATGATGTTATGAAAACATTTAAGAGCGACAAAAGCGGCGGACAGTATTTTGTGACACCGCGAGTAAACGTGGGAGATCTTGCTATCAATTATGGAACACGTTTAAATAACGGATATGTAGTGCGCTGGGATTTATACAAAGAAATCGGATGCCCGGAAATCAATAATGACGACGATTACATCGAAGCATTAAAAGCGATGAAGGAGATTTATCCGGAAACAGAAGATGGACTTCCTGTCTATGCGATGTCTCCTTATAATGATGCAGGACTTCATCCTTATTATATGAAAGGATGTGTGACAGAAGGATATATGTATCTGAACAACGGTCTGTATGCACAGAATGTAGAGACAAACGATCTTGTTGCAGACGTATATGATGCGTATAATCCAGATGTTGTAACACCGTTTTGGTCTTCCATGAAATTTTACAACAAATTATACAAAGAAGGATTACTTGACCCGGATGCATTTATTGCAACACAGAGCGATCTGTCTGAAAAATATGAAAAAGGACAGTATCTCGGAGGTACTTCTGACTGGCTGTTTTCTTCCCACAATACAAATGCAAGAGCACAGGATTCAGAAACTTTAAAACAGTACATCGTTCTTCCTGCAAAAATGGGATGGGCAAATGAAAATCATCAGGCAGGATGGGCTGGAAAATATTTCTTTGTATCTTCCCACTCTAAAAACATAGAGAGAGCAGTTATGATACTTGATTATCTTCAGAGCCCGGAATTTTCAAGAGCAGTTGATTCCGGTGTAGAAGGAAGATGGGAAGCAGGAGAAGACGGAAAACCGGCTCTTACAGATGATACGATCAACATGAAGGAAGACGGAAACAGAACAGATGAGTGGAAAGCAACAGGTATCGGCGAAGGAAATCTGAACTGCTTCGTTGGAGAAAGCAGCTACAACAGACTTGACGACGGCGGACTTGTAAATCTGTGGCTTGAGGACGATATGTTAAGCCGTGGTTTAACTGCTGCTGAAAAAGATATGTGCGAGACATTAGATTTAACTGTCCCAAGTGATGTATTAAAGAACCATGTGGAAGCAGGAACATCTACAGACTTTAGAAACTGCAACATGGCAATTCAGATGGCTTTGGAAGTAACACCAAAAGACATTGTACGAATTGATACAAACTGTGCAGAAATCGCAGTAAACGCAGTTCCAAGTTTGATCCAGGCTGAGACAGAAGAAGATTTCCAGGCAGCGAAAGACGCTCTTATGGAGCAGTTAAAAGGTGCAGGAATTGAAGATTCTATTAAATGGTGGATGGCAGCATGGGACAATGCAAAAACAGGAATTGAAGAATTACAGAAATAAGAAATAAAGTAACGAAGAAAGGAGCCTTGCAGCAGAAACATAAATTTGGCGGCAGGGCTTCTTTTCAGGTAAAGGAGTACGAGGAGATGAATAAAAGTATTAGTGTTCCGCGGAAGCGGAAAAAAAATTACCGTTTGCTGTTGATGGCAGCGCCATTTTTACTGTTAGTTTTTTTGTTTAACTATGTGCCGATCTTCGGTTGGATTTATTCTGTATTTGATTATGTTCCTGGCGTTCCTCTGTTTGAATGCGACTTTATGGGACTTGATTATTTTGAAATGATATTTACGGATGCCAATGTATTGCGTGCGCTGAAAAATACATTTATTTTTGCAGGAATCAGTATTATTCTTTCACCGCTGCCCATGCTGTTCGCTGTGATGTTAAATGAAGTAAAATGTGGACCTGTCAGAAGAGTAGTACAGACATTTACAACGCTGCCAAACTTTATCAGCTGGGTTATTATTTTCTCTTTGGCGTTCGCCCTGTTTTCTTCTGATGGTATGGTTACAACACTTCTGTTGAATTGGGGGATTCTGGATGAGTCGAGTTCTGTATTAAGTTCCAACGAAGCAGTTTACTGGTTCCAGACATTTCTGTCACAGTGGAAGGGGCTTGGCTGGAGTTCTATTATTTATCTTGCAGCGATTGCGGGAATCGACCAGGAACAGTATGAAGCTGCAAGAGTAGATGGAGCCGGACATTTTCGCTGTGCTCTTCACGTTACATTACCGGCTATGATGGAGACTTATGTAGTTCTGTTTATTTTAAATATCGGAAACTTCCTGAATACAGGATACGAGCAGTATATGCTGTTTAAAAACGCGGTTACAGCTCCGAATATTGAAGTTCTTGATCTTTACGTATACCGTATCGGACTTGAAAACATGGATTATTCCTACGGTGTTGCGATCAGTATTGTGAAATCTGTAGTCAGCATCGCACTTGTAGTTCTAGCAAACATGATAGCGAAAAAAGTTCGTGGAAACACAGTTATTTAAGGGGGACGTTATGAAAAGAAATAAAATAAAATCATCAAAGTCCAGAATTGCGTTTCAGATATTCAATTATGCGCTGATGCTTTTAATCACATTTATCTGTATTTATCCGTTCTGGTACATTGTTATTTATACGTTCAGTGAAGAAAGCCTTGTTATGACAAATCCTCCGATTTTCCTTCCAAGAGGATTTTCACTGGAAAACTATAAAAATATTCTGGAAATCAGCGGATTTTTCCAGGCGTTCTTTGTATCAGTTATGAGAACACTTATAGGAACACTGGCTTCTGTTATTGCCTGTTCTTTCCTTGGCTATCTCTTTACAAAAGATGAGATGCCGGGAAGAAAATTCTGGTACAGATTTTTAATTTTAACAATGTACATTAGCGGTGGAATGATCGCAAGCTATATTGTTATGAAGTCTTACGGACTTTTAAATACTTTCTGGGTATATATCCTTCCGATGACAGTTTCTGCATACAATGTTGTCCTGATCAAAACATATGTAGAGCAGCTTCCTGCATCTCTGGAAGAATCTGCAAAACTGGACGGAGCCGGATATTTCACTGTATTTACAAGGATTATCCTTCCGCTTTCAAAACCGATCATCGCAACAGTAGCCGTGTTTGTTGCAGTTGGACACTGGAACTCCTGGTTCGATAACCATATTTATACAAGAGGAAATGAGGCATTAACAACACTGCAGTATCTTCTTTATAATTACTTAAATGAAGCGCAGCGTCTTGCTGACCAGTTAAAGAGCGCCAGCGGTATTGCATCCATGTCACAGATGCAGACAATGATTTCTCCGAAAGGTATTCGTATGACAATTACCGTTCTGGCGTCCCTGCCTATCTTCATGGTGTATCCGTTCATGCAGAAGTATTTTGTAAAGGGTATTATGGTCGGTGCAGTAAAAGGATGATATATGAACCATAAAATCACATCAGAAAAAAGCATTCTTAGATGGGACGAGGCAATTCCCCTGGGAAATGGAAAAACAGGGTGTTTGATCTGGGGAAAGGGGTCCAGGCTGAGATTCAGTCTGGACCGTACTGATATTTGGGATAAAAGAAAACCCATTCATACAGAAAAACCGAAATATTCCTACCAGTCATTGATCAAAATGGCGGGAGAAAAGGATATAGATGGCGTCCAGATCCAATATTTTGTACAGCAGGTTGACGAGAAGTTTTCTTATGGAATTGTGATGGCAGTTTACGAAACAGACGAAGAAACTTCTGTTTTTTATGAGGTACTTACATCAGACGACGGAGAAGACTGGATAGAGACAGGAATCAAAAAACTGACAGAACAGATAAAAGAAGGATACAAAAATCAACGGATTTCTCACAGAGAATGGTGGGAACGTTTCTGGGCAAAAAGCGCAGTGAGCCTGCCGGATAAATTTTTTGAAAAGCAATGGTATCTGACAAATTATCTGTTTGCTTCTTGTTCCAGAAAAGGCTGTTATCCCATGCCGTTGCAAGGAGTATGGACTGCTGATGACGGCAACCTTCCACCGTGGAAAGGGGATTACCATAACGACCTGAACACGCAGCTTAGTTATACGCATTTTTATAAAGCAAATCACCTGGAGGAAGGCGAGTGCTTCCATGATTTTCTGTGGAGTTTAAAAGAAAAGGGGCGTGAATTTGCTCGTAAATTCTATCATACAGGCGGAATCTGTATGCCGGGAGTGATGACAATAGACGGAGAACCACTTTCTGGATGGCCTATGTATTCACTTTCTCCTGTACAGCAGATATGGCTGTGTCAGTCTTTTGACCTTTATTACAGGTATACGGGAAATCAGAAATTTCTGGAGGAGAAGGCGTGGGTATATTTTGCAGAGACAGCAGAATGTATCACAGAGCTTCTCCGGGAAAAAGAGGACGGATATTATTATCTCCCCATATCCAGTTCCCCGGAAATCCATGATGATGAAGCTAAGTCCTGGGTTACTCCAAACAGCAATTATGATCTGGCGCTTTTGCGATACCTTTATACGACACTTGTGCGCTATGCTGGAATCTTAGAGAATGGACAGGAAGAAAAGTGGCAGCAGATTCTGAACAAACTTCCAGGCTATGCAGTAAATGACAGAGATGTGCTGATGATTTCCCCGGACGAAACTCTGGAAGAATCTCACCGGCATCTTTCCAATGCAATGGCAGTTTGTCCATTATATATGATGGATTATGATATTCCGGAAAATAAAAAAATCATAGATGCAACAGTCGGAGATTTTGAGATTTTGGGAACAGGGCTTTGGGTTGGTTTTTCCTTTGCGTGGATGGCGCATTTATATGCGATACAGAGGAATGGAGAAGGAGCAGCGGAAAAGCTTCGGATTTTATGGGAGAACTTCTGCAGTCCCAATGGTTTTCACTTAAATGGTGATTTTAAACAGAGAGGACACAGTGCTTTCCATTATAAAGCATTTACTCTGGAGTCTAATATGTATGCTGCGGATGCTTTGCAGGAAATGTTATTAAAAGTACGGGACGGAAAAATAGAATTGTTTCCGGCAGTTCCGGAAAAATGGAGAAGCAGAGAAATTGCTTTTACAAATTTCAGAGGAGAAGGCGGGATTCTGGTATCTGCCAGAATGTACCGCGGTGAACTCTGTGAGTTCAAGATTTATTCTCCTACAGAGCAGGAAATTATGTGGCACATCAGTGAAGGTAATACAAAAATCCTTCATTTAAAGAAAAATCAGGCAATTAGAATTATATAACAGAATTATATAATTGGGAGGTCGGTATGAAAAACAGAGAAAATTTTTTATCTATGATGAGACGAACAGGGTATGAATCCGTACCTGTAGAATTTAACTTATGTCCGCATCTGCAGGATATTTGCGAAAAAGAAAGAGGAACAAGAAATTATACTGCATGTTTTGAGATGCCCTGGCGCGGCGTAGAGGACATTCGTCTGGCAGATACAGACACAGAAAAATTCAGAAAATATTACAGAACTCCGCTTGCAGAAGGGGCAGATATTGACATATGGGGCGTTGGTCGTGAAAAATCAAAGTACAGTATGCACATGACACGTATGCGCCACCCGCTTGAGGATGCGGAAACTCTGGAAGAGGTAATGAAAAAATAAAAGAACTTTTCAGGAAAAGGAGAGCGTATATGATAATACCAAAGCATTATGAAAATTTAAGGGTGCTCCATGAAAATACAATGCCAAACCGTTCTTATTATATTCCGGCATCTGTCAGGATGGACAGCCTGGTAATGGAGAGAGAAAAATCAGACCGTATCCAGATGTTAAACGGGGACTGGAAGTTTCGATATTATTCATCTGTTCTTGATTTAAAAGAACATTTTTATGAAGCAAATTATCCGGCGCAGGATTATGATATTGTGAAAGTACCGGGAGTGTGGCAGAACTATGGTTATGACGCACATCAGTACACAAACACCATGTATCCGTTTCCTTTTGACCCGCCTTATGTACCGCTTGATAATCCATGCGGCGCATACATATATGAATTCCATTATGAGAAAAATCAGGAAGCTCCAAAGGCTTATCTGAATTTTGAGGGTGTGGATTCCTGCTTTTATGTGTGGATAAACGGCCATTATGTGGGATATAGCCAGGTGTCTCATTCTACAAGCGAGTTTGATGTGACGGAAGTTTTAAAAGACGGAACAAACCGTCTGGCAGTTCTTGTGCTGAAATGGTGCGACGGAAGCTATCTGGAAGACCAGGATAAGTTCCGCATGAGCGGGATTTTCCGTGATGTGTATCTTCTGAAAAGACCGGCTGCCTGTTTGTTTGATTACTTTGTTACAACAGAGATTAAAGATGAGGAGGCAGAAGTAAAAATAAGGCTGAAAGCTTTACAGGGAGAAACTGCTGTGAAAGCGATTCTGTATGATAAAGCCGGAAATGAAGTGGGAACAGGCGAGGCTGCAGTTCCAGGGAAAGAAGAAAGTCATCAGGAATATTCAGGGGAAATTTTTATAAAGGTAAACCATCCTCATTTGTGGAATGCGGAAGAGCCATATCTTTACACACTTGTACTGGAAACAGAGAACGAAGTGATTACAGAAGAGGTTGGAATCAGAGAAATCAAAGTAGAGAACGCGGTTGTCCTTGTAAATGGTCAGTCTGTTAAATTCCGAGGGGTAAACCGCCACGACTCCGATCCTGTCACAGGATTTACAATTAGTATTGAGCAGATGAAAAAAGATTTATTTCTGATGAAACAGCATAATTTCAACGCAATCCGCACAAGCCATTATCCAAATGATCCTGTATTTTACAAGCTGTGCGACAGATATGGATTTTATGTGATGGATGAGGCGGATAATGAGAGTCATGGAACGCAGGCGGTTTATTTTGAGGATGGAAGATGGATTTCTACCTGTAAGAGATGGAATGAGACCATTGCAGATAACGAGGAATTTACAGAGGCTACTATAGACCGTACACAGCGCTGTCTGCACAGAGATAAAAATCGTCCAAGCGTTGTGATATGGTCAATGGGAAATGAAAGCGCTTACGGCTGCACTTTTGAGAAAGCTCTGGCATGGTCAAGAGAATTTGACAGTACGCGCCTTCTTCATTATGAAGGTGCCCGTTTCAGAAGCGATAACAGAGAATATGATTTCTCCAATATTGATTTATACAGCAGAATGTATCCGGCTCTTGACGAAATTGAGGACTATTTCAGCGGAGAAGTCTGTGGAGAAGTAAACAAACCGTATATTCTATGTGAATACTGCCATGCTATGGGGAACGGCCCCGGGGACTTTGAGGATTACTTTGAGCTGATAGAAAAGCAGCCTGCGTTCTGCGGAGCCTTTGTATGGGAGTGGTGCGATCATGCCATTGACAAAGGCAAGACGGTAAATGGAAAAGAAGTATATTTTTACGGCGGAGACCACGGGGAATATCCCCATTCCGGAAGCTTCTGCATGGATGGTCTTGTATATCCTGACCGTACGCCTCATACAGGACTTCTGGAGTATAAAAACGTGCATCGTCCTGCGAGAACAGTAAGCTACGATCAGGAAAGCGGAGAGTTGGTTTTACATAATTATCTTGATTTTAGGGATTTAAAAGAGGCTCTCTATGTAGGCTGGGAAGTAAACTGCGACGGGAAGACCGAAGAATCAGGCATGATTATGGAAGAAGAAATGCCGTCTATTAAGCCTCATGGAGAAGGAAAGGTAAATTTAAAGATTTCTGTTCCGGAAAAAGGAAGATGTTATCTGAAGATTTCTTATTATGCAAAAGAAGATGGAGAAATCATTTCAAGAGGATATGTTCTTGGATTTGACGAAATCTGTCTGACAAACAGCGATGGACACAATCAGGAGGCAGTGGAACTTCTCGAAGAACTGGGGTTAAAGAGCGGAGCAGAAATGCTTCAGGTGGAAGAGAGCGAACGTGAGCTTTTCATCAGCGCTCCTGGATTCTCTTATGTGTACAGCAAGGATAACGGACTTTTTAAGAGTATGAAAGTAAAGGGACAGGAAATGCTGACGCAGCCTATGGAAATCAACACCTGGAGGGCTCCTGCAGACAATGATAAATATATTCGTTCCGACTGGCAGAGAGCACATTTTGACAGGGCGTATACAAGAGCATATGAAACAGGCTTCTCTGTAGAAGAGGACGGCGTACATATTACAAGCGAGATGGCAGTTCTTGCAGTTTCCGTACAGAGAATTTTGAACATTACAGCGAAATGGACTGTTTCTCATACAGGAAAGATAAAAATGGATCTGTCTGTGAGACGTACGCCGGAATTTCCGGAACTTCCCCGTTTCGGTATCCGTATGTTCTTAAAGAAAGAAATGGATGAGGTCAGCTATTACGGCGTGGGACCGATGGAGAGCTATGTAGACAAACACAGAGCAGGAAGTCACGGAAAATATATCGCCAAAGTAAGTGATATGCACGAGGATTATTTAAGACCTCAGGAAAACGGAAGTCACTGGGACTGCGATTATGTAATGGTAAAAGGCGGCGATGCAACTCTTGCCATTGCAGGAGAAAAATCCTTCTCTTTCAACGCATCTGTTTACACACAGGAAGAGCTGGCAGAAAAACGCCATAACTTTGAGCTGATTCCATGCGGAAGCACGGTTCTCTGTGTGGATTACGCCCAGAATGGTATCGGTTCCGGAAGCTGCGGACCTGCTTTGATAGAGAAGTACAGATTCTGTGAAAAGGAATTTTCCTTCTGTCTGGAAATGAAGTGGATGGAGTAAGAGAAAATTTGAGTGTGAGAGGGATCATCATGGGTGAATGGGATAAGTTAAAAAAATTTCTGTCCGGGTACACAGCAAAATGGCGTAATACAAATTATGAAGGTGCAGTGACCGGAATGATTCCGAGAACTGCGCTGCTGGGGAACGGTGATCTTGGCATAGTCTCATCTGGAACCTTACAGGAAAAAGAGTATTTGATCTGTAAAGGAGATTTCTGGAACTGCGGTGACATGAAGACAGACTGCGTGCGGGAGGCAGATGCCAAGAGGGTTTCTCCTCTTGCAGTTGGAGGCATTAAGATCCGTATAAGGGATATGGAATGCATTGGAAACCAGGAAGAGCTGAGTATTGTAAACGGAGTTCTGACTACACAGCTGAAAGGAGAAAACAGCGCAATTTCCATGACCGCCTGGGTGGATCAGGACGATAATATTTTCTTTGTAAAGCTCCGGGGAGACAAACTGGAAGACAGAGAAGTAGAAGCGGACATATGGGTTCATGGAGAAAACGCAAAATTTCCGGCTGCTGCTGGTGTGGAGAAAAATACGGTATGGTGTTACAGAAGAAGCAACAATGAAGCAGGACAGGAAAAAAAAGCATGGACATCAGAAGTGTGGATGACAGGAAAAGTTTTGAATACAGAATCAGAAGTGAAAGTTGTAACAGAACATATGGCTCGGATATGTTTCACACTTCATAAAGAGGAAGAAGTATATTTGGCTTTATCCGTATCCGGCGGAGGCAGGACATACGACTGGCAGGGAACACTGCAAAGTGAAGAACCTAAATTGCAGGGACAGAAATTATTAAAAGAGCTTTCCTCTGCTTTCGATATAGAAAAAAGATACTGTGCAGATGAAAACTGGTGGAAAGAGTACTGGATGAAATCATATATTGACATTCATGATTTTGAATTACAGAGATATTATTACGGCTCTCTTTACTATATGGGAGCTGGAACAAGGGAAAATAAGCTTTCTCCGGGATTATATGGAATCTGGACAACTACGGACGGCGCAATGTGGAATGGGGATTATCATCAGAATTATAATATGATAGCTCCCTTTTACGGAATGTATTCTTCTAACAGGTGTGAATTTTCCAAAAATCTGAAAGATCCTCTGCTAGATTATATGGAAGAAGGAAAGAAAAGAGCAAAAGAAGATCTGAAAAAGGTTTTTCCTGCTTATATATCCGGTGGAAAAGGAACAGAGGAATCAAAGACAACATTTCCGGGAAGAGCAGATTTGCAGGAGGGAATCCATGACGCAGTTTTATATCCGGTCGCGCTGGGCCCTTGGGGCAGCACTACATGGAATGAGAACGGCGCATATTTAATGCAGGTGAATAACGCCGGATTTTCTGCTCAGGCATTGACTGCTTACTATACATACACACAGGATGCGGAATATTTTCAGGAGATTTATCCGTTTTTGGAGATGAATATTAACTTTTATCTTCAGTGGTGTGAAAAAGAGATGACAGATTCTGAAAATTACAGGTATGTTATCTGGTCAGGTGCCCATGAGGAGACTTTCGACAAGAATGCAGCGAATGCCCTGGGTGTGATCCGAAATATTTTATCATGTCTTTTTCAGGCAGTGGAAAATGGTCACATAAATCCTCTGGAGGAAAAAATAGCGCAATGGACAGATTTATATGAACATCTGTCAGACTTTTATATAGAGGTCTGGTCTGATGGAAAAGGATTTGAAGAAGAAGTAATTCCTTTAAGTGAAGTGGGAGTAAAGGTTTTTCCGGATGCAACTCCTGTGAGTCTTGAGTTTGTACATCCCGGAGAATTTCTTGTTTTTGATTCTTCAGACAGGCTGCTGAATGCAGTGAAAAATACGATCAGACAAAAAGAATTATTAAACAGCGAGGTATGGAATCAGGTAAACTGTACTCCGAAAATATATACACAGGCAATAAGAGCCGGATTTGATCCGGAATATATCATGCAGAAATTCCGGGAGCATTTACAGAAATATCAGCAGGAAAACTTTACATTGAGAGACGGAAACCATGGAATTGAAAAAGCAGGGGCGATTGAATTTATAAATAATATGCTTTTGCAGAGTGCCAATGGAGTGATAAAGGTTTTTCCCGTATGGCCGTCTGACAGAAATGCCATATTTGTAAATTTAAGGGAGAAAGGAGCTTTTATCGTATCGTCGGAAATGAAAGACGGTATGGTCCGGTATGTGGATATAGTAAGTGAGAAAGGAAAGCCTGTAAATCTTGTCTGCCCCTGGAAAGAGGCAGAAGTCACGGACATTTGCGGAAGGAAAATAGAAGTACAGTATGGAAGTACAGTACATACAGGGGAAAAAACAGTTTTCTTTGAAGCAGAGCCGGGCGTAAATTACCAAATAAGACAGCTGTAAAAGGCTTTATCTTATTATATATTTTTAAAGAAAGGAAACGAAGCACGATGAAAAAAAGAACGGTGCGTATTATGGCAGCTGCAATGGCAGCCACTATGACAGTGAGATCAGCAGCGCCTGTTTACGCAAAGAAGAAAGACAAGGAAAAAGAGGTAAAACTTACAGAAGCGGGAACTTATCCGATCGTTCCGGAAGGAGAGGAGCTTACTCTTACATGTTTTACCATCTTACAGCCAAATGTGGAAAACTTTGAAACAAATGATTTTACAAAATATCTGGAAGATTTAACAGGTGTTCATATTGAGTGGGTAACAGCAAACGCCAATGACTATAAAGAAAAGCTGAACATGATGTTATCTTCCGGTGATTATCCGGATTTTCTTCTGGGAGTATCACCGGATTTGGCTAAATTTGGTGTACAGGAACAGATCATTGTTCCGATAGATGAGTATCTTACAGAAGAAAATATGCCAAATTATATGAAACGCTACGGTGACAAACTGGACATCAGTCGTGAGTCGGATGGAAAAATTTATTCTCTTATTGCAGAAAATGACTGTTACCACTGCTCTTATGCACGAAAAATGTGGATCAACACAAAATATCTGGATGAGATAGGTGTAGAAAAACCAACTACTACAGACGAGTTTATAGAAGTGTGTAAGAAGTTTAAGGAGTATAAACCAGATGGAGTTGCTGTTTTAGGCAGTGCTCCCGGAAAAAGCTGGTATGGAGAGGCAGAAGACTACTTTATGGGATCTTTTATTCTGCCGCCAAGTAAATCTTATACATTAGGTGTGCGTGATAAAACAGCAGTGACCTGGGACGGAGAGGTCGTATGCGTTGCGAAAGATGATCGTTACAGAGAATTTCTGAAATATATGAACACTCTGTATAATGAAGGAATTCTTTATGAAGGTAACTTTACACAGGACGAAGCACAGATGAAAGCAATCATTAATCAGGAAGATGCTCCTGTCCTTGCATTTGCAACAGGAACTATTTCTAATGATATTGATGTAGCCTCTAATCCTGAACTTTACGCACAGTACGAGACCCTTCCTCCTCTGAAAGGACCAGATGGAACTCAGCTGTCAACATATTTTAAATATATGGCTATTTCTGATGGTAACTTCAGTATCACAGAGACATGTAAGAGTCCGGAAGCAGCGCTTCGCTGGGTGGACTTCTTCTACAGTGAAATCGGTGACCTTGCGTCTCAGTACGGTCCGGACGAAGGGAAAGACTGGATTCTCAATCCGGAAGGAGAAGTTGGTCTGAATGGCAAGCCTGCAAAATATAAAATTCTGAATCCATATTCTGCAGAGACACAGAATCATGACTGGCAGGATCTTGGTATTCGTGTAGCAGACAGAGACTATACATTAGGTGAAGCAACTGCTCAGGATGTTGATATATACAGTGCGGAAGGTCTTGGAAAGCTCTTATATGATTCTACAGCAAGAGACTATGAACCATATGGACAGACAGAAGAAAACTCCGATCTGGATGTTTTGCCGCAGATGAAACTGACAACTGAGGAATCAACAAAAGTTTCTACTGTAGCAGTAGAAATTGAAAAACTGATTGATGAGACATCTACAGCATTTATTGTTGGAACAAGAGACATTAACGACGACAAAGACTGGGAATCCTTCAAAGACGCTCTTGATAAAGCAGGACTTGCAGATTTACTTGAAGTTTACCAGACAGCTTACGACAGACAGATGAAATAAGTTTTGACATTACCAAAATGTTTAAGGAGGACAGGAAAATGAAAAAAAGAAGTGTGCGTATTATGGCAGCTGCAATGGCAGCCACTATGACAGTTGGCTCAGCAGCGCCTGTTTACGCAAAGAAAAAAGACAAAGAAAAAGAGGTAAAACTTACAGAAGCGGGAACTTATCCAATCGTTCCGGAAGGAGAGGAGCTTACCTTAACCTGTTTTTCTATGTCACTGCCACAGGTGGAAAATCTGGAGACAAATGATTTTACAAAATATCTGGAAGATTTAACAGGCGTTCACATTGAATGGATCACAGCAGGTGCCAACGACTGGCAGGAAAAATTAAATATGATACTGGCTTCCGGTGATTATCCGGATATGATTTTGGGTGTGTCTCCTGATATGGCAAAATTTGGAGTACAGGAGCAGATTATTGTTCCGATAGATGAGTATCTTACAGAAGAAAATATGCCAAATTATATGAAACGCTACGGTGACAAACTGGACATCAGTCGCGAGACAGACGGACAGATTTACTCTCTTATCGGTGAGAATGACTGCTACCATTGCTCTTATGGACGTAAAATGTGGATCAACACAAAACATCTGGAAGAGATGGGCGTAGAAATGCCGACTACAACAGATGAGTTTCTGGAAGTATGTAAGAAATATAAAGAATACAAACCAGATGGAATTCCTGTTTTAGGTACTGCTGCCGGAAAAGGATGGTATACAGAAGTTGAGGACTATCTGATGGGTTCCTTTATTCTTCCTCCAAGTACATCTTACACATTAAATGTACGTGATAAAACTGCTGTAACATGGGACGGAGAAATAGTATGTGTTGCAACAGATGACCGTTACAGAGAATTTTTGAAATATGCAAATACTTTGTATAATGAAGGGTGTCTTTATGAAGGTAATTTCACACAGGATGAAAGTCAGATGTCAGCAATCATCAACCAGGATGACGCTCCTGTCCTTGCATTTGCAGCAGGAACAATGTCCAATGATATTGACCCTACATCCAATCCGGAGCTTTACGCACAGTATGAAGCAATGGCTCCTCTGAAAGGACCGGACGGAACTCAGCTTTCAACATACTTCAGATACCAGTCTATTTCTGATGGAAACTTCTGTATTACAGATAAATGTAAAAATCCGGAAGCAGCGCTTCGCTGGGCAGATTTCTTCTACAGTGAACTCGGCGACCTTGCTTCTCAGTACGGTCCAGATGAGGGAGAAGACTGGATTCTCAATCCGGAAGGCGAGTTTGGTCTGGACGGCGAGCCTGCAAAATATAAAATTTTGGAACCGTATTCTGCAGAGACACAGAACCATGACTGGCAGGATCTTGGTATTCGTGTAGCTCCGGCAGAGTACAGATTAAGCGCTGCAACAGCACAGGATGTTGACGTAAAGAGTGCGGATGGTCTGGAAAAACTTTTATATGATACAACTAAGGAGAAGTATGCTCCATATGGACAGACAGAAGAAAATTCTGACCTGGACGTAGTACCGATTCTGAAACTGACAAGTGAAGAGAGTACAGATGTTTCTACTGTAGCAGTAGAAATCGAAAAACTGATTGACGAGACATCTTCTGCATTTATTGTTGGTGCAAGAGATATTAATGATGACAAAGACTGGGCGTCCTTCCAGGATGCTCTGGAAAAAGCAGGTCTGAAAGACTTACTTGAAGTTTACCAGACAGCTTACGACAGACAGATGAAATAACAGTTAAAACAGACAAAAGATTTTAAGATGACCGGATCAGTTTCTGATTCGGTTATCTTTATTCGGGTGAATGGGAAACAGGATATTGTAATATTACCAGGAGGATTATGAGATGAGCGGAAACATAAATTGGTTTCATAACAAAAAAATTGGTTTTTTCAGCCATTATCTGGCAGCTCCTCAGGGGCTTTATTATACAGAGGATACGGTAGGAACAGAGGCATGGAACCGTCAGGTAGAAGCATTTGATGTGGAAAAGCTGGCATCCCAGTTAAAAGAGATAAATGCGGATTACTATGCGATTACAATAGGGCAGAATTCGGGCTATTACTGTGCTCCCAATGCTGTGTATGATGAAATTGTAGGAATATCACCAAGTAAATGCTCAAAGAGAGATCTGATCGCGGATTTGTCAAAAGCTCTTGAAAGAAAGGGAATTGATTTGATGGTATACCTTCCTTCCGGCGCTCCCAACTGTGATGAGGAAGCAGTAGAAAAGTTAGAGTGGAAGTGGGGATGTGAGGCACTTCCAAATGATTTTAACGGGAAAATCAGAGAAGACCGACTTGCTGCATTCCAGAGAAAGTGGGAAAAAGTGATCAGAGAGTGGTCCGGACGCTGGGGCAGCGGAGTAAAAGGATGGTGGATAGACGGATGCTATTTTGCAGAGCAGATGTATTTATTTGATGATGAACCGAATTTCCACAGCTTTGCTGCAGCATTACGAAGTGGAAATCCGGATGCTGTTCTGGCTTTTAACACAGGTACAAATGACCCGTTTGAACTTCCAACAGAAGAGAGCGATTATACAGCAGGAGAAGTGGCAGAGTTCCTTCCTGTTTCCGTAGGAGGAAGAACAGAAATAAAAGACATCAATGAAAAGCTTCATGGAAAGAAAATGCACATTTTATCATATTTAGGGGAAACCTGGGGCAGCGGAGAAGCGAGAATGCCTTTTGAACTGGCGGCAGAATATACACGCTTTATTAATACAAAGAGCGGAGTCGTTACATGGGATATTCCTCTGGAGTATAATGGGACACTGAGTGAAAGATGGGTGGAATATCTTAAAAATATGACAGGAAAATTGGAAAGATAATTAATAGAGATAAATGGGAGAGCCTCTCTTTGTCGG
This sequence comes from uncultured Blautia sp., assembly GCA_900540785.1. Taxonomy (GTDB): domain Bacteria; phylum Bacillota; class Clostridia; order Lachnospirales; family Lachnospiraceae; genus Blautia_A. Next base: position 66,013 of record UQHF01000008.1, on the reverse strand, counting down.
AACATATAACGTCTGCAAAAGGGGCTTTTCCCCTTCCTAAAACATCATTTTTGTGGTATTGTTTTATAAGAATACAACAGAGACAGGAGCTTTATTTTGAAAAGTATACAGGAAGATATAAAAACAGGAAATTTTAAACAGTCCTACCTTCTTTTTGGGGAAGAGGCATATTTAAAACATCAGTATAAGGAAAAACTTTTAAACGCTTTAAATCCGGATGGAGATACCATGAATTTCAGCCGCTATGAGGGCAAGGGAATCGATGTAAAGCAGGTCATAGACCTATGTGAGACCATGCCCTTTTTTGCAGAGAGAAGGGTGATTCTTCTTGAGGACACGGGATTTTTTAAGAATAAGTGCGAGGAGCTTGCAGATTATATGAAAAGTCTGCCTGAGTATCTTGTTCTTGTTTTTTCAGAGACCGAGGTGGATAAGAGAAGCCGTATGTATAAAGCAGTAAAAAGCAGCGGACGGGTGACGGAGTTTGCAAAGCAGGACGAAAAGACGCTCATGCGGTGGGCTGCAGGGCTTCTCGGAAAAGAAGGAAGAAAAATCACACAGAGAGATATGGAGCTTTTTCTCACAAAAACAGGAACAGACATGGGAAATATCCGCATGGAGCTGGAAAAGCTTATCACGTATACAGAAGGGCAGGATATTGTCACAGCGGAGGATATTGAGGCAGTTTGTGTGACCCAGACTACAAATAAGATTTTTGATATGGTGCGCGCGGTTACAGAGAAGAATCAGAAAAAGGCGCTTGAGCTGTATTATGACCTTCTTACCTTAAAAGAACCGCCTATGCGGATTCTCTTTCTTCTTGCAAAACAATTCCGCCAGCTTCTCCTCACAAAGAAAATGGCAGGAGAGGGGGCGTCCCAGAACGAGATTGCAGCAAGGCTTGGTGTTCCTTCTTTTGTTGTGCGGAATATATCCGCCTGCGCCCGTTCTTATACAGTAGAGGAGTTGGAACACGCGGTAGAAGATTTTGTGGACGCGGAGGAGGCGGTAAAGACAGGACGCCTCGGAGATGTGTTAAGCGTGGAGCTTCTTATTGTGAAGTACAGTTCCGGGAGATAATTCCCTGTGAGAAGATATAAGTTCAGGATCTGCTCGCAGGCAATCGCATTTGCAGCACAAAAAAGGCAGCCACATGACGGTATGGCTGCCTTTTCATTCTTACTTATAAGCTTATAATTAAAAACGAATAACTAATTATGCAATGCTGTTTACAGCTTTAGTTAAACGGGAAACTTTTCTTGCACAGTTGTTTTTGTGATAAACACCTTTGGAAGTAGCTTTGCTGATTGTAGAGATAGCGTCTTTTAATGCTGCTTCTGCTGCTGCTTTATCCTGATTTGCTACTGCTGCGTCTACTTTTTTGATGGAAGTTTTAACAGCAGAACGAATGGATTTGTTTCTCTCCGCTTTTGTTCTGTTTACTAAAATTCTTTTCTTTGCAGATTTGATGTTAGCCAATTTTGACACCTCCGATACGTATTTTAATAATGAAAATATTTTCCTCATGAGAACAGACACGGGCGTCCTCACGAAACATGCTTATTTAGCATAGTATAAATTCACGCAAATGTCAATACATATTTCCACAAAAATTGCAAAAAATATAATATGCCAGTATAGGAGAGAATTGTGAAAACACGAAGTGCGGAACAATTCGTTAGGCATATTATCCCGAGAAAAGAGAGGAAAAGGCCATGCAGACAGGATACAGGATCAGAACGGACCTTGCGCTGGAGACACGGGAGCGTTTTCAGGAAGAAAATGTGGAAGTGAGGGGTGTGGAGGTTCAGGAACACTATGATGAGGAGAAGGACATTCGCACTACAGTTGTGAAGATCAGGACAGAAAATGGGGCAAAGGCAATGGGACGTCCACAGGGAAATTATATTACCATTGAAGCGCCAAATCTTTCTGTTCCGGACGAGGATTATCACAGGGAAGTATCGGAAGAGCTTGCCAGACATCTTGGGAAGCTGATCGATTTAAAAAGTGATAAATCTGTTCTTGTGGTAGGGCTGGGAAACCAGAGGATTACGGCGGATTCTCTGGGGCCTCTTGTTGTGGAAAATATGCGTATGACCCGTCATGTGCTCCGGGAATACGGAAGAATGGGCATCGAAGGAGAGCAGATTCACAGTATCAGCGGAATTGCCCCCGGAGTGATGGCGCAGACGGGTATGGAAACATCGGAGATCATCAGCGGGATCGTACAGGAAACAAAGCCCGACGTTATCATTGCCATAGATGCCCTTGCTGCCAGAAGCACAAAAAGATTAAGCAGAACCATTCAGATCACAGATACGGGAATCCATCCCGGCTCCGGCGTTGGGAATCACCGCAATGGTCTGACAGAAGAGAGCATGGGAGTAAAGGTGATTGGAATCGGCGTTCCCACAGTGGTAGATGCAGCCACAATCGTTCATGATTCTATGGCGCATCTTCTGGACGCGCTTGAGGAGACAGAACAGAAGGAATTTCTGGAGGAAATGATTTCCCCACATCTTCACGCCATGTTTGTGACGCCGAAAGATGTGGATGAAACCATAAAATATTTAAGCTTTACGATTTCAGAGGGACTGAATATGGCGTTTTGTTCCTGACATAATTTATTTTACTCTGTCATAGGATACCTTTAAAGAGGTGATCGTGTGACAAATTTTCAGAAAGCATTCTGCGTATTTTTAAGCCTGTGCTTTGCGGCTGTTCTGGTATTTTTACCGGAGCCTTTTTTTCTGAGGGGAAATTTTTACAGGCAGATACCGCTTTATGACTTTCTGGAAAAAGAAGCGTGGAGTGATGCTGTGGAGACGGACGAAGCCACATCTGAGCTGATCATGGAGAAAAATGCAGAGTATCTTGCAGAGAGGGTGCAGGCGGAAAATGCTGCAGGAGAAAAAGAAGAGGAAGTTCCGGCAGAAACACCGGAGCCTTCGATAACGCCAACGCAGGAAGCGAAGCTTTCCCCTGAGCCGACGAAAGCGCCTGCTATAACGCCCATGCCCTCTCCGCTTCCGTCGCCCACACCGGAAGCTGCGAAGGAGACAGCAGTGCAGTCCCACCCTGTCGTTGATCTGTCTCCGGAAGCGCTGGCAGATCCTGATTATTTTAAGGGTGAGTTTTTTATTGAGGATAAAAATGTATCAATAAAAGAGAACCTGCTTGATGCGGCGCGTTTTCTGGAAAAAGATATGACACTGAAGCAGGATGCATCTGCGCCTCAGATTCTCATTTACCACAGTCATTCTCAGGAAGCTTTTATAGATTCAAGGGAAGGAAAAGTGGAAGATACCATTGTGGGAGTGGGAGATTATCTGAAATCCATTCTGGAAGAAAAATACGGGTACCATGTACTTCACGTTAAAGAGGAATTTGATATGGCAGGAGGTGTGGAGGACAGGAGCCTGGCTTATGATTATGCCAGGGATTATCTGGAGCCTTTTCTGGAAGAAAATCCATCGATAGAGGTGATTATTGACCTTCACAGGGACGGTGTTGACAAAAATCGACATCTTGTGACGGAGATCAATGGAAAACCCACGGCACAGATCATGTTTTTTAACGGGGTAAGCCGTACAGTAAGCCAGGGAGACGTATCGTATCTTCCAAATCCATATATAGAGGATAACCTTGCTTTTTCTTTTCAGCTTGAATACCAGTCTGCTCTTTATTATCCTGATTTTTACAGGGGAATTTACCTTGCGGGGCTTCGGTATAATCTCCATCTTCGTCCGAAATCCATTCTTCTGGAAGCCGGGGCACAGACAAATACGGTGCAGGAGGTAAAAAATGCGATGGAGCCTTTCGCAGATATTCTTGACAGGGTGCTAAAAGGGAAGTGACAACAGGGGAGTTTCTGTGATATAATGGGGAGAATCGAACATAGAAACAGAGGAGGACTCCTGGTGATAGAACAGAGTAAAATTCGTAATTTTTGTATTATAGCACATATTGATCATGGAAAATCCACGCTTGCGGACCGTATTATCCAGAAGACAGGTCTTCTGACAGAAAGAGAGATGCAGTCTCAGGTTCTTGATAACATGGAACTTGAGAGAGAGAGAGGCATTACCATCAAATCCCAGGCAGTGCGTATTGTGTATAAGGCGCACGATGGAGAAGAGTATATTTTTAACCTGATCGATACCCCCGGACACGTAGACTTTAATTATGAAGTGTCCAGAAGCCTGGCAGCCTGTGACGGCGCCATTCTCGTGGTAGATGCAGCACAGGGAATTGAGGCGCAGACACTGGCAAACGTGTATATGGCGCTTGATCATGATCTGGACGTGGTTCCCGTTATTAATAAGGTAGATCTTCCAAGTGCAGATCCAGAACGTGTCATCAATGAAATTGAGGATGTGATCGGTCTGGAGGCGCAGGACGCCCCGCAGATTTCCGCAAAAACAGGTCTTAACGTGGAAGAAGTTCTGGAGCAGATCGTGACAAAAATCCCGGCTCCGTCAGGAGATGTGAATGCGCCTTTAAAAGCCCTGATCTTTGACTCCATATACGATCCTTATAAAGGCGTAATCGTATTTTGCCGCGTAATGGACGGAAGCGTAAAAAAGGGTACGCCGATCCGTATGATGGCAACCGGATTTACAACAGAGGTTGTTGAAGTCGGATATTTTGGCGCGGGACAGTTTATCCCTTGTGATGAACTGACTGCAGGAATGGTAGGCTATATTACTGCCAGCATTAAAAACGTGCGTGATACCCGCGTGGGTGATACAGTAACAAATAATGATGAGCCATGCAGTGAGGCTCTTCCGGGATATAAGAAGGTAAATCCGATGGTTTACTGCGGACTTTATCCGGCAGACGGAGCAAAATACGGAGATTTAAGGGACGCTTTGGAAAAGCTTCAGTTAAACGATGCTTCTCTTTTTTATGAGCCGGAAACTTCCATTGCTCTTGGCTTTGGTTTCCGCTGCGGTTTTCTGGGGCTTCTCCATCTTGAGATCATCCAGGAACGTCTGGAAAGAGAATATAATCTTGACCTTGTGACAACTGCGCCAAGTGTTATTTATAAAGTGCATAAGACAAACGGAGAAGTTATTGACCTTACAAACCCGACAAATCTTCCTGACCCGTCAGAAATTGAGTATATGGAAGAGCCGATGGTAAATGCGGAAATTATGGTGACAACCGAATTTATCGGAGCCATTATGGACCTTTGCCAGGAAAGAAGAGGTCAGTATATTGGTATGGAATATATGGAAGAGACGCGCGCGCTCTTAAAGTACAAGCTGCCTCTCAATGAGATCATCTACGATTTCTTTGACGCGCTGAAATCACGTTCCAGAGGATATGCTTCCCTTGATTATGAGCTTTGCGGTTATGAGAGAAGCGAGCTTGTGAAGCTTGATATTCTTGTAAATAAAGAAGAAGTAGACGCCCTTTCCTTTATTGTACATGCGGATACTGCCTATGAGAGAGGAAGAAAGATGTGTGAAAAGCTGAAAGAGGAGATCCCGAGACAGCTTTTTGAAATCCCGATCCAGGCAGCGGTGGGAAGCAAGATTATTGCAAGAGAGACTGTAAAAGCCATGAGAAAAGACGTACTTGCCAAATGTTACGGCGGTGACATCAGCCGTAAGAAGAAGCTCCTGGAAAAACAGAAGGAAGGTAAGAAGCGTATGCGCCAGATTGGAAATGTAGAGATTCCACAGAAGGCGTTTATGAGTGTTTTAAAGCTTGATGATAAGTAAGGTTTGCCGGCAGAATGCCTGTCGGAGAGCGGAGTTTTTATGAAAAACAGAAAGAAAAGGCTTCTGGCAGTTTTATCCTTTAGTCTTCTATGTCTTTTCGCTGCCGGCTGCGGCTGTGGAAAAGAGAAGGATCAGAAAGAGGAAAAGGTTATGACAATTACCATAACGCCGGAGCCTACCCCTACGCCTGCACCGGAGGAGATCAATCCCGATGCAGTAGTAAAAAACGGAAACATAACGATGGTGAATCCATATCTTGCAGAGGAGAAAGCGGAATGAGAAGAAAGGATACTTCCTTTGAACTTTATATACATATTCCCTTCTGTGTCCGGAAATGCGCTTACTGCGATTTTCTTTCCGCACCGGGCAGCGAGGAGGCAAAAGCTTCCTATACAGAAGCCCTTTTGCGGGAAATCGAAGCAGTAAAAACAGAAAAAAGAGAGGTATCTTCCATTTTTGTGGGAGGAGGGACGCCGTCTGCGCTTTCTCCTTCCCTTATGGGAGATATTTTTGAAAAAATCCATAAGAGCTTTTCTGTAGCCCCGGACGCCGAAATTACAATAGAGGCAAATCCGGGGACTTTGTCTAAAGAGAAGCTTTTTTTGTACAGAAGTGTGGGAATCAACCGCCTGAGTCTGGGATTACAGTCCCCGGAGGCAGCAGAGCTTAAAGCTCTTGGAAGAATTCATACATATGAGGAATTTCTGGAAAGCTTTTCTCTTGCGAGAGAGGAAGGATTTCAGAACATCAATGTGGACCTGATGTGTGCGCTTCCAGATCAGACGTATGAAGGATGGGTGAGGAATTTACGGACAGTGGCAGCGCTTCACCCGGAGCATATTTCCGCATACAGCCTCATCATAGAAGAAGGAACTCCCTTTGCAAAAAGGAAGTTAAATCTTCCGGACGAGGATACAGAGTACAGAATGTATGAGGATACGGCAGGGATTTTGGCAGAGTACGGTTATGAACAGTATGAAATATCCAATTATGCGAAAAAAGGTCTTGCCTGCAGACATAATATTGGTTACTGGACAAGAAAAGAATACCTCGGTCTTGGACTGGGGGCGGCTTCCCTTTGGGAAAACCAGCGCTTTTCCAATACCTCAGATTTTTCCATATATCTGAAAAACAGCAGCTGTCCGGAAAAAATCGGGGAAGACAAAGAAATTTTATCTCTGGAAGCAGAAATGTCAGAGTTTATGTTTCTGGGACTTCGCATGACAGAAGGTGTGTCAAAAGCAGAGTTTCTGGAATGCTTTGGAGTGCCTATGGAAAGCGTATATGGAAAAGTGCTGGACAAGTATAAAAATGTGGGGCTGCTCGAGGAGAAAGAGGGAAGGATTTTCCTTACGAGAGCAGGAATACATGTGAGTAATGGAGTGATGGCGGAGTTTTTGCTGGAATAAAAGTATTTACAATATCAATACAAAATTCCGTTATAAATCCGTTGATTTTTTTGATTTGCTGCGCCGCATATTTGTATCTATAAATCAAAACTCGCCTGCAGTCAGGCTCAAACAGTTGATTTATAGATACGCTATGCTCGCAAATCTGCAAAAATTTGCTAGGGATTTATAACTGGAATTTTGTGTTGGTATTTGTAAAATGAAAGTTATGGATGGAAAAAAGATATGTTGTGTCAGAGTGGAAATTTGCTTAGAGATTGAGAATGGTACAGACAATATGTTTAAACTACAAGGGAGAGATATTGCAATGGGAAGAGTAATAATTCAAAATGAAACTACAGTTGATCCAATAAGTTTAATCGGAAGAGAAGCAGGAGTTTGTTGGGGAGCGGATATTGAAAATGCAGAGAAAAACTATAAGAGAGGTATGGACTGTTTGATTTCCGGACACGGAAGAACATGGGAGTATCCGCAGGTGTTCATGGTGTTAGATGGGTATTCTGCAAGAGTAATAAGAGAACTGTACACACATATTGCAGGAGGTCCGACAAGACTGCAGGCATCAACAAGATATATTGATTATCAACATGGATTCAAATATGTCGTATCTCCTAAAATTGAAAATAATATGGAAGCAAACATTATTTATAATGATGCGATGAATGAGCTTTTAGAGGCTATGAAGAAGTTGGAGGTACTGGGAGTTCCCAAAGAAGACATTAATATGCTTTTACCTCTGGGAATGGAAACGAAAGTTGTATTACGTACAAATCTCAGAAATTTAATTGATATGGCACATCAGAGATTATGTACAAGAGCATATTGGGAGTATCGGAAATTAATGAATGATATGATGAATGAATTAAAAAGATATTCTCCTGAATGGGAATATTTAGTAAATCACTATTTTATGCCAAAGTGTGAGGAAATGGGATATTGCAGTGAAAATAAATCCTGTGGCAGAAAAAATAAACGTAACACTGAGATAGGAGATTGAAACAGAATATATAGCATTTATAAATAGGAAATAGTAATGAAGTAAGTGAGAAATGTCTTATGTGGAAGAAATCTTGAGAACGAATTAAAATAGTACAAGGTAAGTAAAGGGACGATTCGCATTTCCTATGAAAGGAGCAGTCTGAAGATGAGGAAATTCTGGGGGTTTTATAAGAATGAATCCTATAGTGTAGGATGCAATGGCGGCACAGTATACATATATGATTCAACTGGAACAGAACTGGCTAAATTTAGGGATTTTCCGTATGCTTATACTGCAGTTTTCAAACCAGGTTCGAATGTGATTGCTGTGAAATCTACGGAGGGATTCCTGGGTTTTTATGATTTGGATTCTTTAGCTTTGATAAAAAAGATAACAGTCACAAGAATTGGAGCACAGGACGAAGGTTTTGCGTTTACACCTGATGGAAGATATTTCTACAATATTGAAAAACCTGTCAATTCCTGTCAGACTCAACTGAGTATATATGATGCCGTGTCGTTTGAAAAGATGAAAACTTTATTCACGAATGAGAAAAAAATGGTTCTGGATAATCTGGAATTCGACAAAGAAACAGGTAGCTGTTATATCCTTGGATTTATGCGTAGTGACGCCAATGGAGTATTTGATTATGGTTTCGTGGGAAGACTTGATGTCGAAAGTGGTTCTGTCATTGATAGTTATGCACTTGATGCAAAACAGTATTATTATCTTCAATGGTATAAATCGTGGGAAGAAACAGGTTTTACAGAGAAATCATTTAAGTGGAATCCATTAAATAAGTTGGAGCACATTGAGCCAACAAGCATAAAAGAAATTTTTGATTCCGTTAAGGAATGAGAATTTTTTATACTAATATTGGATAAGAATTTTAAAATTATGGACAGTATTTTTTATAAAAAGTATATTCTGGATTTGAAAGGCAAAGGTAATATGAAAATAACAGAAGTAAAAGAACGAAATCCGGTATTAATAGAAAAATTACTGAGCGTGTGGGAGAGTTCTGTCAAAGCAACGCATCTGTTTTTATCAGATGATGAGATAAGAAATATTAAGGAGTATGTTCCAAATGCTTTAAGCGGTGTTCCCGTCTTGGTGGTGGCAGAAAATGAAAATGGAAATCCGGTGGGATTTATGGGGATTGCCGATCAGATGCTTGAGATGTTGTTTGTCTCAGATGAATACAGAGGACGGGGAACAGGGAAACAACTGCTCCAATACGGAATTGAAAATTATGGGGTAAATGAGCTTGCCGTCAATGAACAGAACCCTCTGGCAAAAGGATTTTATGAGCATATGGGATTCGAGGTTTATAAACGAACAGAACTGGACGAGCAGGGGAATCCATATCCGTTATTGTATATGAAAAGAGATGGATTAAAAAGTTAATTAGAATTGACCGAGCGGAAAGAGAGAATTGCTCCTTCTCCACAGAACAAAGAGTCAAAATACAGAAAGAGTTTGACAACCAAAACAATCGGAGGTTAAAAATGAAATCAGTTTTACTCATAGGACAATCAAATATGGCAGGACGTGGATTTTTGAATGAGGTTATGCCGATTTATAATGAAAATATTTTTATGCTCAGAAACGGCAGATGGCAAATGATGACAGAACCTATCCACTTTGACAGGTCAGTTGCTGGTGTCGGACTGGCGGCTTCTTTTGCACAGGCATGGTGTAATGAAAATAAAAATGAACAAATTGGACTTATACCTTGTGCGGAAGGAGGAAGTTCCATTGATGAGTGGAATAAAGAAGGTGCTTTATTTCGTCACGCCGTCAGTGCAGCAAAATTCGCTATGGAAAACAGTGAATTGATTGCAATTTTGTGGCATCAGGGAGAAAGTGATAGCCATAGCGAAAAATACAAGAATTATTATCAAAAACTTAATGATTTAGTTCATTCATTTAGAAAAGAACTGGGAGCTTTGGAAATTCCGTTCATTGTTGGTGGTTTGGGAGATTATTTAGGTAAGTCTGGATTTGGAAAAAATTGTGTAGAGTATGATTTAATTAATCAAGAATTACTTAAATACGCAGAAAATAATAAGAATTGTTATTTTGTAACGGGAGAAAAATTATATCCGAATCCAGACGGTATCCATATCAATGCAGAGTCTCAAAGAAGATTTGGCATTAGATTTTTTGAAGCTTATCAGACTAAATCCAATGTCGTTGAGCCATTAGATAATGAAGAGAATATCGTAAAAGCATTGTGTGAAAGAGAGCACACTATTGCAGAAAAAAGATACATAGCGCTGGAACAATTTACATTAGGAAAAAGTTCTATAGAAGAAGTGATGAAATTTTTAAAATAGGAATATAACTTCCAGTTGCATAGTGATAGATAAACCGTATTTGGAGGGACTGAGAATGATTAATAATTTAATGTATATTGAGCTTAAAACAGGATATTCTGATGATGGTCTGGCATGGATCGGATATGTCAGGACTTCAAAAAGTAAGAAAACAATTTACTTTAATGACCATGCTTTTCAGAAAGCTAATGGCAACTACGCAAACTATATAGATATTGAGAATGGGGATGAGTATTGGATTTCAGGATTGAAAAAAAGAGAGAGCAATCGTCATTGGGCAGGACGTGGAAAAATCATGATTGACCGCAGAGCTGTCAATGAATATCTTGCGCTAATAGAAGAAAAGGAATTGCCATTAAATTTATTCGAAGTAGTGGATATTGAGGATAGATTTCCTGTTGAAAGAGTGAATGGGTTATTAAATATTCAGTTATAATATTTATGGCTTTCTGACAGCAAAGACAAGCAGGGGTATCAATGCTGGCAGAAAGCCATTTATTTGTTACTCACGGACTCCGTTGGGCATTGTTTCAGTGTGATAAAGTCGAATAGTACCATCATCATTCAACTTTTTAAGAAAAGAGAGCAAAATAGGAAAACTAAACAAACCAATAATTCCAAACAGATGGAGTCCTACCAGCATACTTGCCAGTGCCAATACAGGGTGCAGCTCTGTTTGTTTGCCAACTAATCTGGGTTCTACGATATTTCTTATGACGGTGATTGTAAGATATAAAATAAACAGCCCGATGGATAAATGGAAATAAAAGCGATTATTTTTCTGTTTATACCTGATTTTGCAGAAATATATTGGATTGGTTTTTTCAATATACAGGCAATTACAAAGGCAATGAAAAATGGGATCAAAACAGGAAAGATGTATTTTCCAAAACACAGGATTCCAGCCAGGATAATTGCCCAATATAAAAATTGAATAATAAATTGCCGTTGCTTATTGATTTTCTCATTCATTTGCGCTTCATTTTTCCTTTCTTATTTTCAGTTTTTTTCCATGCAGATAATAAAATTGCCAGAGTTCCGCTTAATAGTCCCGCGAACAGGGGCATAAAACATACGCCATCGAAGCCCCACAGAGGAACTAAAACAGCCAGACATAGAAGGGGAAAAATTAATGTGCCGCATATCGAAGCAGCAAAAGACCTGACAGCTTGTCCTATTGCAGTCAAATAGCTTGACAGACATCGATATACCCAGCTTATTAAATAAGAAATTGCGTAAAGTTTCATAGCATGTATAGTTAAGTTCAGAAGTTCTGTATCGCCTGGTTTTACGAAAAATGGCACAATCCAGCCACTGCAATATCGCAAAAAGATAAAGGCTGCGAGCGATACCAGTGCGGCTGACAAAAGGACTCGTTTTTCCAAAGCCCGAACTCTTTTTTTTAAGCCTGCCGCATGACAGTAACTGATTGGCGGCTGCATAGAATCACACATTCCGAAAATCAGAGTTACCATCAGACTTTCCACATACAATACAACAGACATTGCTGCAACTGCTGTTGTTCCGCCTAAATTCATTAAAACGATATTCAAAATAAACGCCATAATTGACCCGGAAATGTTGCTGAAAAATTCTGAAGAACCATTTGCCAGTAGAGAAGCAAACTGTTTTGCCGGAATTTTTCCTTTTATAAAACGAAGTTCCAGTTTTTTTCTGAAAAACGGAAGCAATGAAAAGAAACTTCCGGTTGCCATGCTGATGCAGCTTGCCAGTGCAGCTCCTAATACCCCGCCTTCCCAAACTACAATCAGCAAGAAGTCTAATACAATGTTTAAAAGCGCTGTAGTGATATTTAAAATCATGCTGTATTTTTGGCGATTGCAAATACGAAGATAATTATCTGCCGCATAATAGACCATTGTTACAGGAGAGAACAGAGCATAAACACACATATACTCAAACGCATACCGCAAAGCCTGTCCGCTTGCTCCCATAAGCATAAAAACCGGTTTTGTGAAAAGAAGGAAAAACAAACCTATTAGTATGGAAACCGCAAAAATAATCTTGACAGAAAAACTGAAAATCCGGTTTGCGGCTTCTTTATTTTTTTCTCCAAGGAACATTGCAATCCGTACAGACGATCCCACTGCTATCATATCTGCTACTGCAAAAGAAATATTTACCAATGGCATGGCAAGATTTACAGCGGCTAATGCGCTTTCTCCAATATACCGCCCGACAAAAATACCATCTGCTATCGTGTACAAAGCACCGAATAACATACTGCACATAGCAGGAAAGGCACAGCGGATAAATAGTTTTGATGGTTGTAAAGTTTCAAATGTTAAAGAATTGTTATCCACGTTGTTTTTCTCCAAATGTCATATATAATATTGTTATTTTTTGATACATTGTATATAATAAACTGTACAGTAACTGTGCAGTCAAGGAGATTTTTTATGTTTTTTGATTACGACAAATTATTTACAATCGGTCAGTTTGCAAAATTGCATGAAATCAATAAAAAACACTGATGTGGTATGATGAAATCGGTATATTAAAACCAGCCATGATCAAACCGAATGGGTATCGGTATTATACGTATCAGCAGAGTTTTATACTGGAAACAATTCTTTTGCTGCGTGAATTAAATATGTCACTTCCTGAAATACAACATTTTTTGAATGATCGTTCTGCACTTTCTTTAGAAAATTTACTGACTGAAAAAATAGAAGAGCTGGACAACACTATGTCACATCTCAAAGCTATAAGAGGTGTTATGAATGAAAAACGGCAAAATATGTCCCGTATTCGTACGTTAGATATGTCCTGCTTTGAAATTATTGAAAAACAGGAAGAACATTATCTTGTAACTGTTCCTACTACAATCGATACTCCGTTTGAAAAAGAGATAGAAATGATTCTGAACGAAACGAAAAAATACCACTTACACCGTTTACATGATGTTTCCTACGGTTCCATGTTATCGGTCGAAAATTTATATAACAGTAATTTTGATGACTATTCCTTTTTATATATTGAATTACCTGTATCAACGCATAGAAGGGGACTTCACATACAACCTAAAGGGAAATACTTAAGGACGTTTTATAAAGGAGATTGGGATAATATATCAAACCGCTATGAGGAAATTCTTGCCTATGCAAAGCAACACAATTTACAATTTTCCGGCTTTGCTTATGAAAAAGGTATCAATGAACTTGTCATTGACAATTTGGACGATTATATAACACAAATTGAAATAAGGCTATCGCAATCTCATTGACTTTAGCGCGCAATGCCAGAATATGAACTGGTAAAAGGATGATTATATGAGTAACATGACAGAAAAAGTAATGAAAGACGGAAGTGAAGAAAGGAGAGCAAAATTCAATATGATAACAGAAGATAGGAAAGACGATATGAGAAAAGAAGATATTATCAGAAAATATTTTCAGGCGTGGCTTGATAAAGATATTGAGCCATTAAAAAGTGTTTTTTCGGATCATACTACATACAGTGAGTGTTACGGACCGGAATATCTTGGATTATCGCAAATTTTAAAGTGGTTCACAGACTGGAATAAAAACGGCACAGTATTAAAATGGAAAATCAAGAAATTTATCCACCAGGACATGTGCACGGTTGCAGAATGGTATTTTGAGTGTGATTATAATAATGAAATCAGTGGATTCGATGGGGTATCTGTCATTGAATTTGACGAAAATATGAAGATTATTTCTCTCAGAGAATTTCAATCAAAAGCAGAACATATTTATCCCTATGAATAGCGAAAAGATTATAATTTGTTCTATGGTACGATAGAGTTAAAGAAGCAGAAAGGATTTCAAGAAGAAAATGCACTACGTAACAGCAAAAAGTATTCTGTCTGCATCCAACGGAATGAATTTATACCGCGGGTGCACACACGGCTGTATTTATTGCGATTCAAGAAGTCTCTGTTATCATATGAATCATGCCTTTGAGGATATTGAGGTAAAGAAGAATGCCCTTGAATTGCTGGAGGATTCTCTGAAAAGAAAGCGGAAGAAGTGTATGATAGGAACCGGGGCAATGACGGATCCGTATATTCCATTGGAAAAAGAATTACAATATGTGAGAAAATCCCTGCTTCTCACTGAAAAATATGGCTTTGGTTTTACCATGATCACAAAATCAGCACAGGTACTCCGCGATTTGGATATATTAAAAAGAATCAATGAAAAAACAAAATGTGTGGTGCAGATGACATTAACAACTTATGACGAATCCTTATGCAGGAAGCTGGAGCCAAATGTCAGCACGACGAAGGAACGATTTGAAGTTTTAAAAATCCTGCAGAAGAAGGGGATACCGACGGTTGTATGGCTTTGCCCAATCCTGCCGTTTATCAATGATACAGAAGAAAATTTATCAGGGATATTAGATTATTGTGTAGAAGCAAAGGTGTATGGGATCATAAATTTTGGAATGGGTATGACTCTTCGTGAGGGAAACCGTGAATATTTTTACAGGCAGTTAGACAGATTATTTCCCGGACTGAAAGAGAAATATATTCGTTGTTATGGGAATCAATATGTCCTGTCAAGTCCGAATGAAAAAAGGCTGATGGAAATATTTAACCGAACCTGTGACAGGTACAATATGGTACATGATAATGATCAGATATTTGAATATTTGCGAACATACGAAGAAAAAGAAGAGCAGCTTTCACTGTTTGATTTTATGTGACTTTGTTCTATAATAGGAGTATGTTTTCTATATGAAAAGCAAGTGAAAATCGGACAGAAAGAAGGAATATTTATGAAACTGGCGGGAAGCAGGAAATTAACATGGATGATTTGTGGTGCAGGTATTGTATTGGCTATGGTTAGCATCTTTTTTCTGCCACAGATGATTCCGGTACATTTTTCAAACGGAGCAGCAGATGATTTTGGCAATAAAATAGAGATTTTTTTGTTCCCTGTTTTATCGCTTATTATTACAATGATAACGGGAAATGAAAAAATAAAATATTTCCTGACGCATTCAAAAACGTATTGGACAGAAAGTCAGTATAATTTAATAATAGACGGGGTTCTTATGCTTCTGTTGATTACAGAAATATACGTCATTTATGCAGCTTTCGTTTAGAAAAATAAGTGATAAATCAGATTAGGTGAGGTGACAAAATGATAGATATTATGGAATGGAAAAGGTTGTTTTTACAGAAATTAGAGGAGACGTTCGGGGAACGAGTATGGTTTGTCGGTCTGCAGGGAAGCTACAGCCGCGGGGAAGAAACAGAAAAAAGTGATATAGATATGGTTGTAATCCTTGATGAAGTGGCAGTTTCGGATATTCAAATCTATAATGCCATGTTGGACAGTCTGCCGCATAGAGAATTGATCTGCGGGTTTCTTTCAGGAAAAAAAGAACTTTTAAACTGGGAACCTTCTGACCTGTTTCAGTTCTATTACGATACAAAACCGATAAAGGGAAGCCTTGATGAATTGCTGATGCGGATTGACGGTGAGGCAGTTGACAGAGCAATAAAAATCGGGGCGTGCAACATTTATCATGGCTGTGTACATAATATGCTGTACGAAAAAAATGAGGGAATTCTGAAAGGGTTGTATAAAGCGGCTTCTTTTGTTGTACAGGCAATTTACTTTAAGCAGACGGGAACTTACATTCGCCATCAAAGGGAACTGTCAGATGTTGTTTTACCGGAAGAAAAAGCGATTGTGGATACTTTTTTAAGCCTGAAAAACGAAGAGACTGTTGATTTCCTGAAAATGTCTGAGGCTTTATTTGAATGGGCGAAAAAATGGATTGGAGAACAGGAATAAACGAAAAAACAGAGGTATTTACGCGGTGAAGATAATCGAATATTTCAGTACAGATAATAAAGAATACTGGCTTTCAAAGATAAAAGAAAGCGACTGGAGTGCAGGGCAGATTTTGTATGATTTATTAAAAAAACAAAAATTAAAGGAATTTATCGGTGATAATGCAAAGGTGCTTATGCTGACAGAAGGTGAAAAGTTGATTTCTTTTTGTACATTTGCAGATAAGGATAATATTCAGCCAACAGAATTAATGCCCTGGATTGGGTGGGTATATACATTTCCGGATTACAGAGGTCATCGTTATGCTGGAAAGCTGTTAAGATATGCTGAAATACTGGCAAAAATAGATGGGATTCAATGTACTTATATTTCAACAAATGATAATGGATTATATGAGAAATATGGGTATAAGTTTTTAAAAATCATGCAAGATGTGAATGGCGAAGATTCAAGAGTATATGTAAAGTATCTCTAAATTTCGGATTTGGAAGTTTATTTGTCCAGTTATGATAAAAAGAAAGAGATTGTAATTTACGAAGAATTGATAACTGTAAGGTTGATTTGTAAAAACGGAGGCGATATTCTATGTGGTTTATATTTGCTTTATTGTCTGCAATCTTTGCAGCACTTACCTCCATACTGGCAAAAATCGGTATAGATGGCGTAAACTCAAATCTTGCGACAGCCATCAGAACCGTTGTAGTTGTGATCATGGCATGGGGAATGGTGTTTTTGACAAACGCACAAAGCGGGTTATCAGAAATCAGTCGAAAAAGCTGGGCGTTTCTGATTTTATCGGGACTGGCAACAGGCGCTTCCTGGTTATGTTACTACAGGGCTTTGCAAATGGGGGAAGCTTCCAAGGTTGTTCCGATTGATAAATTAAGCGTGGTAATCACACTGGTTCTGGCTTTTGTTTTTCTGCATGAGAAATTTACAGTGAAGTCGTTGGTTGGCTGTGTTTTAATTGGCATTGGAACCCTGGTGATGGTTTTGTAAATTCCAAAAAAGAGCATATTATACTTGTGTGGGTTGTAAGAATTGGAGGAAACAGAAATGGCATTTGATTTCAAAAAAGAATATAAAGAGTTTTATATGTCAAAGAGGAAACCGGAGATTATAAACATTCCGACAGCGAATTATATCGCAGTGCGAGGAAAGGGAAATCCTAATGAGGAAGGCGGCGCATACCAGAAGGCGATCAGCGTTCTGTATGCAGTAGCATATACCCTGAAAATGAGCTATAAAACAAACTATAAAATAGAAGGATTTTTTGAGTATGTAGTTCCGCCGCTCGAGGGATTTTGGTGGCAGGATCATATTTACGGGGTGGACTATGAAAATAAGGAGACATTTAACTGGATTTCTGTTATCCGTCTGCCAGATTTTGTGACAGAAAAAGATTTCGAGTGGGCAGTAAAAGCTGCATCTGAAAAGAAAAAACTGGATTGTTCTTCAGCAGAATTTCTGACAATAGAGGAAGGTCTCTGCGTGCAGATCATGCACATGGGACCATTCGATGATGAGCCGGAAACCGTTGCTTTGATGGACTCATATTTACAGGAAAATGGCTATGTAAATGACTTTACAGAGGAACGCATGCATCATGAAATCTACCTGTCTGATGCAAGGAGAGTGGATTCGGAAAAGTGGAAAACAGTAATCAGGCACCCCATAAAGAAAGTGTAAAAGAGAGGCAAAAATGATATGAAGATATATAGGATAGATGAAAAAGATATAGACAGGATAGCGCCTCTTGTTGCTGATTTTCGGGTGGAATTATGTTCTTATAAGGGAATCGAAGCAGTGCCGGATATTGAGGAAGGTAAAGAAGATTTGCTGTATTTTTTTAAAGAACAGTATCCTGTTTTTGCTGCGGAAGAGAATGGAGAAATGGCGGGCTATCTTGTGTGCCGGATTGAAGATGAGGTGCTCTGGGTAGAGCATATTTTTGTCTGCGAGCATTATAGAAGGAAGGGGATTGCTTCCCTGTTGTTTGAAAAGGCAGAGGAGATCGCCGGTTCAATGGGACAGGAAACAGTTTTTAATTATGTGCACCCTAATAATGATGGAATGATTCAGTTTTTACGCACAAAGGGATATACCGTATTGAATTTAATTGAAATACGCAAGCCTTATAAGGGGGAAAAAATAAAAACTACAATAAAGGTAGATAACAATATATTTGATTATTGAGAAGGAGAGATCACAAATGAAATTAAACGCAATTCATCATGTTGCAATTATTGTGTCCGATATTCAGGCTGCAAGAGAGTTTTATGTAGAAAAACTCGGTTTTCAGGTAATCCGTGAAAATTATCGCGATGAGAGAAAAGACTGGAAGCTTGATCTGAAAATCGGAGATGGAGCAGAAGCGATCGAACTGGAGATATTTGCAGAAGTAAATCCGCCGAAACGTGTAAACAGACCGGAAGCCTGTGGGCTTCGACATCTGGCATTCCGTGTGGGAAATGTAGAAGAAACAGTGGAAGAATTAAAGAAATGCGGGATTGAATGTGAGCCGATTCGATATGATGAATATACACAAAAGAGAATGACATTTTTCTTTGATCCGGACGGACTCCCATTGGAACTTCATGAATGAAGTATTGTTATTCCTATGAAGAGCAGTGGCAGCCCAAGGATATGCTGGTGACTTTCCGGCTGTATCAACTGAATCTGGACGGAGAGAAAGACAGAGTTTACAGGAAATACCGGGAAGAATCAGAGGTTCATTTTGTGGAGGATACAAAAATATGGATATAAAACCGATTACAGCAGATTTTTGTGAATTAAAAAAGGTTTACAAACTGGCGAAGGAGGCTTTTCCGCCGGAAGAGTATTTATCTCCTGATGAACTGATTAAAATGGCACAGAATGGGGAAATTGATTTCTGGGCTTTGTATGAGAAAATGGATTTTGTGGGATTTATGGCAGTCCGTATTTATGAAGAAATTTCCTATTTGTTTTTTCTTGCCATTGATCCGGAGCATCGCTCGGGCGGCTGCGGCAGCAGGGCGTTAAAGCTTTTAAAAGAGATATATCCGGGGAAACAGCAGGTCGTAGACTTCGAAAAGTTGGACAATACTGCAGAAAATAATGAGCAGAGAAAAAAGCGGCGTTCCTTTTATTTGAGGAACGGCTATAAAGAAACAGGGAAGTTTGTTTCGTATTTTGGAGTACAGTATGAAATTTTCTGTACAGAAGAAAATTTCGCATTTGCATCCTTTCAGGGCATGATGAAAAGCTTGAAAATTCCGGGGCTTGTACCGGAGTATTTTGAAAAATAAAAATAGAAAAAACACTTGCCAAACGAGTGTTCCTATACTATACTAAAAGAACAGATGTACGATATATAATTTTCTTTACAGAATAGTGGAGGTCATATGCCAACAGATACAGCGAAGAAACAATTTATCAGGATCAGAGGAGCAAATGAAAATAATCTGAAGAATTTAAGTGTGGATATTCCAAGGGACAAGTTTGTAGTTCTCACTGGACTGAGCGGTTCCGGAAAATCCTCCCTGGCTTTTGATACCATTTATGCAGAAGGACAGAGACGCTATATGGAGTCTCTTTCTTCTTATGCAAGACAGTTCCTGGGGCAGATGGAAAAGCCGGATGTGGAGAGTATAGAGGGACTTCCTCCTGCTATTTCCATTGACCAGAAATCAACAAACAGAAATCCCCGTTCTACAGTAGGGACGGTTACGGAAATTTATGATTACTTCCGTCTTCTCTATGCGAGGGTGGGAATTCCCCACTGTCCGAAATGTGGAAGAGAGATCAGCAAACAGACAGTAGATCAGATGGTAGACCAGATCATGGGGCTTCCGGAACGGACGAAGCTTCAGCTTCTTGCCCCTGTTGTAAGAGGCAGAAAAGGCACGCACGCAAAGCTTTTGGAGCACACGAAAAAAAGCGGTTATGTGCGTGTACAGATTGACGGAAGCATATATGAGCTTTCCGAGGAAATCAAGCTGGATAAGAATATCAAACATAATATCGAGATTATTGTAGACCGACTGATCGTAAAGCCGGGAATCGAGAAGCGCCTTGCAGATTCCATTGAGACCGTTCTGGAGCTGGCAGACGGACTTCTGATCGTAGATACGATGGACGGGAATGTGATGAACTTCAGCCAGAGCTTTTCCTGTCCGGACTGCGGAATCAGTGTGGACGAAATCGAGCCGAGAAGCTTTTCCTTCAACAATCCCTTTGGAGCCTGCCCGGAGTGCGCCGGTCTTGGATATAAGATGGAATTTGATATAAATCTTATGATCCCCGATACGTCCCTCAGCATTTCAAAAGGGGCGATCGCTGTGATTGGCTGGCAGTCCTGTACAGATAAGGGAAGCTTTACAAGAGCGATTCTGGATGCACTTGCTGAGGAGTATCAGTTCAGCCTGGATACCCCGTTTCAGGATTATCCTGATGAGATTAAAGATATTATTATAAATGGAACAAAGGGTCATTCTGTGAAGGTTTATTATAAAGGGCAGAGAGGAGAAGGCGTTTACGATGTAGCGTTTCCGGGTCTTATTAAAAATGTGGAGCAGAGATACCGGGAAACAGGTTCCGATACGATGAAGCAGGAATATGAATCCTTTATGCGGATCACGCCCTGTGGTGCATGTAAGGGACAAAGGCTGAAAAAGGAATCTCTTGCAGTGACAGTCGCAGATAAAAATATTTATGAAATTACAAATATGTCTATTGAAAATCTGAAAGCGTTTCTGGACAGCATGGTACTTTCCAGTCAGCAGCAGCTCATCGGTCACCAGATTTTAAAGGAAATCAAGGCGAGAGTCCGCTTTCTCTCTGATGTGGGACTGGATTATCTTTCGCTGGGAAGAGCGACAGGAACCCTTTCCGGAGGGGAGGCGCAGAGAATCCGGCTTGCTACACAGATCGGTTCCGGACTTGTGGGAGTGGCATATATTCTGGATGAGCCAAGTATCGGACTTCATCAGAGAGATAACGATAAACTTCTCAAATCTCTGATGCACCTTCGCGACCTGGGAAACAGCCTGATCGTGGTGGAACACGATGAAGATACTATGCTGGCGGCAGACTGTGTGGTAGATATTGGACCGGGAGCCGGGGAACATGGCGGTGAGCTTGTGGGAATCGGCACAGCAGAGGAGCTTATGAAAAATGAGCGCTCTGTGACAGGGGCTTATTTAAGCGGACGGATCCAGATCCCTGTTCCAAAAGAGAGAAGAAAACCGACCGGTTTTCTGAAAATCAAAGGGGCGGCAGAAAATAATCTTAAAAATATTGACGTAGATATTCCTCTTGGTGTGATGACCTGTATTACGGGAGTTTCCGGTTCCGGAAAAAGTTCGCTGATCAATGAGATTCTCTATAAACGTCTCGCAAGAGATTTAAACAGAGCCAGGATCATTCCGGGAAAGCATAAAGAGATTATCGGGGTGGAGCAGCTTGACAAGGTAATCGATATAGACCAGTCTCCGATCGGAAGGACGCCGCGTTCCAATCCGGCTACGTATACAGGTGTGTTCGATCAGATCCGAGACCTTTTTGCAGCAACAGCAGATGCCAAAGCAAAGGGCTATAAAAAGGGACGTTTCAGTTTTAATGTAAAAGGCGGACGATGTGAAGCCTGCAGCGGAGACGGTATTATAAAAATAGAAATGCACTTTTTGCCGGACGTGTACGTTCCCTGTGAAGTGTGTAAGGGAAAACGGTACAACAGAGAAACTCTGGAAGTGAAATATAAGGATAAAAGTATCTATGATGTTCTGAATATGACGGTGGAGGAAGCGCTTACCTTTTTTGAGAATATCCCATCTATCAGAAGAAAGATAGAGACTCTTTATGATGTGGGACTTTCCTATATCCGTCTCGGACAGCCTTCTACTACTCTTTCCGGCGGCGAGGCACAGAGGATCAAGCTGGCAACGGAGCTCAGCAAGCGAAGCACAGGAAAAACCATTTATATTCTGGACGAGCCTACAACAGGACTCCATTTTGCAGATGTGCATAAGCTCATTGAGATTTTAAAGCGGCTTTCCGAGGGAGGAAATACTGTTGTTGTCATTGAGCATAATCTTGATGTGATCAAGACTGCTGACTATATTATCGATATTGGACCGGAAGGCGGCGACAAAGGCGGTACAGTCATTGCAAAAGGTACGCCTGAGGAGGTGGCGGCAAATCCGGCTTCCTACACAGGGCAGTATGTAAAAAAATATCTGACGAAATGAAACAGGCAGCAGGCTGCTGCGAATAAGAGAAAGCATACAGAGACTCTGAAAAGTTTATAAATTCAGATGGCAGCTCTTTTCATTTGCCGGGAATTCTGTTATCATTAAATAACATACCTGATAAAAGAAAAGAATAACTGTAAAGGCAGAATACAGTTACAGAGAGGAAAAGAAATGCCGGCAAGTGATATTGGAATTGATATAGGAACAAGGAACAGTCTTGTTTATTCCACAGGAAAGGGAATCGTTCTTCAGGAGCCTTCCGTTGTGGTATATGACAAAAATACAGAGAAGATACGTGCCATCGGAGAGGAAGCGCGCCAGATGGCATCTCACGCAAATTCAAATATGGAAGTAATCTGGCCTGTGCGTCAGGGCGTGATCGTGGATTATAATGTTTTAGAAAAAATGCTGAAATTTTTTGTGGCAAAGGCTATGGGACCAAGAGCTTTTCGAAAGCCGCGCATCAGTATCTGTGTTCCGAGCGGAATTACGGAAATTGAGAGAAAAGCGGTGGAGGAGGCAACCTACCAGGCAGGTGCAAGAAGAGTATATCTGGCGGAAGAGCCCATCGCTGCTGCGATTGGTTCCGGTGTGGATATTACAAAGCCTTTTGGAAACCTGATCGTGGATATTGGGGCAGGAACAACAGATGTCGCAGTGATCTCCATAGGCGGCGTTGTAGTATCTGCCTCTGTGAAAGTTGCTGGAGATAATTTTAACCAGGCGATCATGCGGTATGTGAGAGAAAAACACAGCCTTTTTATAGGAGAGGACATTGCTGAGAAAATTAAAATTCAGATTGGAACAGCCTGTGAGGAGGCAGACCCAAGAACAATGGAAGTGAAGGGGCGAAATGTCATTACTGGTCTTCCGAAGATGGCAACTCTTACTTCGGAGGAAATCCGCGTGGCTTTAAAAGATGCCACAGGACAGATTGTGGAAGCGGTTCATGGAGTTCTGGAGAAAACACCGCCGGAACTGGCAGCAGATATTGTGGACAGGGGAATTGTCCTTACAGGGGGCGGCGCTCTGCTTCATGGAATGGATACACTGATAGAACAGAAAACAGGAGTCAATACGCTGACTGTTCAGGACGCAATGCTGGTAGCGGCTGTGGGAACAGGGAAATATGCAGATGTAATGGCGAAAATGGAGTAAAAACAGAAGAGGTGCTGCCATGCAGCACCTTTTCTCTATCACAGGAGCAAAAGAATGAGTGAGACAGTAACAGGATACATAGACCATATTATTTTCCGAAATGACCAGAACGGTTATACAGTAATGGTCCTGAAACAGACAGGAGAGGAAGAACTGACCTGTGTGGGAACGTTTCCGGACATATCTCAGGGAGCCACGATCGAGGCTTCGGGAAACTATATTCATCATCCCGTATACGGAAAACAGTTTCAGATTGCCTCTTTCACAGAGAAAATGCCGGAGGATTCCCTTGCAATGGAGCGTTATCTTGGATCAGGCGCCATTAAGGGGATCGGAGCCGCTCTTGCTGCCAGGATTGTGCGGCGCTTTGGGGAAGATACTCTGCGGATCGTGGAGGAAGAACCGGAAAGACTGGCAGAGATCAAGGGAATCAGTGAAAAAAAGGCGCGGGAGATCGCTGCGCAGGTAACAGAGAAGGCAGATATGCGAAGAGCCATGATTTTTCTGCAGAAATATGGGATTTCCCTGAATCTGGGGGCAAAAATTTATCAGAAATACGGGCAGTCTCTTTATAATGTTCTCCAGGAGAATCCCTATCGCCTGGCAGAGGATATAAGCGGTGTAGGATTTAAAATTGCAGATGAGATCGCCGGCAGAATCGGGATCCAGGCAGATTCAGATTACAGAATCCGAAGCGGAATGTTGTATGTTTTATTGCAGGCATCGGGAGAAGGGCACATTTACCTTCCGAAGGAAGAACTGTTTCGAAGAGCCGCGTCTCTTCTTCAGGTGGATATTTCCTATATGGAAAAACATCTTATGGATATGGCAATCGACAGAAAAGTGGTTCTGAAAGAGCGGGAAAAAGAAACCATTGTGTATCCCAGCCAGCACTATTATCTGGAGCTGAACACGGCAAGAATGCTGTGCGAGCTGAATGTTTCCTGTCCGGAAGATGAGAAAAGTACAGAAAAGAGAATTGCACAGATTGAGAAGGAGACAGGGACAGTTCTTGATGAAATGCAGAAAAAAGCTGTGCGGGAAGCTGCGTCCAACGGCCTTTTTGTACTGACTGGAGGCCCGGGAACCGGAAAAACAACAACGATCAACGCCATAATCCGTTTTTTTGAAAGCGAAGGGGCAGAGCTTCGTCTGGCAGCGCCTACAGGAAGAGCCGCAAAGCGAATGACGGAAGCGACAGGATACGAGGCGCAGACCATTCACCGTCTTCTGGAGCTTTCGGGAATGCCGGAGGAGGAACGGGAAGGGCAGGCAGTACAGTTTGAGAGAAACGCACAGAATCCTCTTGAGACAGATGTGATCATTATAGATGAGATGTCTATGGTGGATATTTTTCTTATGCACTCACTCCTTCTTGCAGTGACAGCAGGAACAAGGCTGATCCTTGTAGGAGATGAAAACCAGCTTCCAAGTGTGGGACCGGGAAACGTGCTTCGCGACATTATCCGAAGCGAGAGCTTTCCCGTTGTAGAATTGAAAAAAATCTTTCGTCAGGCGTCTGAGAGTGATATTGTAGTGAATGCCCATAAAATTAACAGGGGAGAACAGGTAATCCCCGATAATAAGAGCCGGGATTTCTTTTTTCTGAGGAGGTATGACGCAGACATTATTATCCGTGTTGTTATTGCACTGATTCAGGAGAAGATGCCGCGCTATGTGCAGGCGAAGCCTTTCGATATTCAGGTTCTCACTCCCATGCGAAAAGGTCTTCTGGGAGTGGAGCGGCTGAACCAGATTCTTCAGAGATACTTAAATCCCCCGGAGAACGGAAAAAAAGAAAGAGAGCTGGGAGGCCAGCTTTTCCGTCAGGGAGACAAAGTCATGCAGGTAAAAAATAATTACCAGCTTGAGTGGGAAGTTCGCGGGAAATACGGTATTTCTGTGGAAAAAGGCGTTGGTGTGTTCAATGGAGATACCGGGATTCTTGCAGAAATAAACGAATTTGCAGAGACAGCAACCGTGGAATTTGAAGATGGAAGATGTGCGGAATATTCTTTTAAACAAATGGAAGAACTGGAACTTGCCTACGCCATTACCATTCACAAATCTCAGGGGTCTGAATATCCGGCAGTGGTGATCCCGCTTCTTTCCGGACCGCAGATGCTTTTAAACAGAAATCTTCTTTATACTGCAGTGACAAGGGCGCGCAAATGCGTAACTATTGTGGGAAGTGAAGAGACATTTGGAGAAATGATAAGAAATGAAAAACAGCAGAGAAGATACAGTTCCCTTGATGTGAGGATAAGGGAGCTAAGTCAGGAAGAAGAGAGCGCAGTCGGGGAGAAAGGACGCTTTTGAGAGCTGAAGATTTTCTGAATCTTTTATATCCGAGATGCTGTCCACTCTGTCATGAGATTTTAAGGGAACAGAAGAGGCTTGTCTGTACGGAGTGCAAGAAAAAAATCCGCCCTGTTTCCGGAGCGAGGTGTATGAAATGCGGCAGACAGGTGGATAAGGAGGCAGAACACTGCAGAGACTGTGGAAAAAGAGAGCGAAATTTTACGCAGGGAAAAGGGATTTTTCCATATGATGAGATGTGGAAGCTTTCCATTGAGAAATATAAGTACTACGGCTGCAGGGAATATGGGATATTTTATGCAGAGGCAATGTTCCTTTTCGGGAAAAAAGATATGATCAGGTGGAAACCGGACAGGATCATCCCGGTTCCTCTTCACAGAAAAAAGGAGAGAAAGCGGGGATTTAATCAGTCGGCATATATTGCAGAGCATCTTTCTTTTCTCACCGGAATCCCCTGCGACGGAGGGATAGTGGAAAAGTGCAGGAACACGAAATCGCAGAAAAAACTAAATGCGCAGGAGAGACGGCGAAATCTGAAAGATGCCTTTGTTCTGAGGAAAAATGTAAAGGGTCTTACTTTACTTGTGATCGATGATGTTTATACCACAGGGAGTACAATGGATGAGATTTCTGCCTGCCTTATGTCTGGCGGGGCAAAAAAAGTGTACTTTCTTACGTTGTGTACAGGAAATCCTTGAGAATGTTAAGGTTTTCCTGAAAAGGTTGGGAAAAATACTTTTCATAGGTAGGGATATATGTTACAATCAATCTATATGGTTAAATATAAGGAGTTTGTCTATGTTAAATGAAGAAAAAGTAAAGATAATGACAGAACTTGCCATGTACGAGAAGGGAGAAGGTAAGAAATATCTTCCTGTGAGCAGGTATTATAGAAGCGATTATATCGGTCTGGCTCTTATTAAGAATTTCTTTCTTGTGACAATCGGATACGGTTTGATCCTGGCAGGACTGGCGGCATATTTTGCAGAATATCTCATGAACAACATTCATAAAATGAACCTGGTAAATCTTGGTATTTATGTGCTCCTGGGCTATGTGGTGCTTCTTATTTTTTATTCGGTTCTCACATATGTCCAGTATTCCGTCCGGTATCATCGTGCCAAGAAAAGCGTGAAAAATTATTATATAGGACTCACAAAGCTTGAGAAAATGTATGACCGGGAAGAAAAGAAAACAGCAGGACGCACAAAAGCGGGAGGTTACAGAAAATGACAGCATTACTGGAATTAAAACAGAAAATCAAGAACCTTTACGGGCAGTACGAAATTTATCTTCTGCCGGTTATCAAATTTGCGGTTGCCCTTGTGTACTTTATCTGGATCAACGCAAATATGGGCTATATGAGCCAGTTAAATAATGTATTTATTGTACTCATTCTGGCACTTATCTGTTCTATAATGCCTTCTGGAGTGACTGTTTTTGCAGGATTCCTGTTTATACTGGGACACTCCTATGCGCTGGGAATAGAAACAGCAGCATTTATGCTGATCATTATTTTGTTTATTGCCGTTCTTTTCCTGAGATTCAGCGCAGGACAGAATATCGTGCTTGTATGCACACCCCTTTCCTTTGGATTCGGAATACCGGCGCTTCTTCCAATCGGAAGCGGTCTTATGGGAAATGCTTTTGCTGCTTTTCCGGCGGGAAGCGGAGTGATTCTTTATTACGTGATCCGGCTTATCCGCAGCAATTCGGAAACACTTGCAAATCCGGATGTGGATATGCTTGAGAAGCTGAGAATCCTTTCAGACGGACTGATGCAGAACTGGGCAATGTGGATCACACTTGTTGCCTTTGTTGCAGTTATTTTAATTGTAAATCTGATCCGCACACGTTCCTTTGATTTTGCATGGAGAATTTCCATTATCACAGGAGGTGTGGCATATATTCTGGTTATGCTGGGGGGAAGCTTCTTTGTAAGCGGTGTTACAGTATCCCTGCCGGTTCTTCTTATACAGACGATTCTTTCTGTTTTAGTGGGAATCATTCTGGAATTTTTTGTATTCGGAGGAGACTATACACGTACAGAACGTCTGGAGTATGAAGATGACGAATACTATTATTATGTGAAGGCTGTACCAAAGGCTTCTGTCACAACTTCTGAGAGAAGCATAAAGAAAATCACAGCACAGCCTGTAAAAGAAGACAAAAAGACAGAGGAAGACATAGTCTCCTATGCAAATCCTATTTTTCAGGAAGACGGAAAAAAAGCGGCAGCTCCAAAATCTGCAGCGCCGGTTTCCAGAGAAAAAGCAGATGAAGTAGATTTTGAGAAGAAGCTGGAGGAATCCCTGAAGGATTTATAAGAGAAGGGAAATAACGGCTTCGGAAAAGAAACAAATAGAAAGGAGAGCACCATGGAAAGTATTTCGTCCATATTATCAGGATTTTTATCAAAAGTATCCCTTCCCAGCGTAGGTGTGATCGATGTGATAGAAATTTTTCTGATTTCCTTTTTCGTATACCAGTTTATGGTATGGATTAAGTTTACAAGAGCCTACACTTTGTTAAAGGGAATCCTTGTGGTGCTTGCCTTCATTTTTCTTGCCTATATTTTTAAAATGAACACGATCCTGTGGATAATCAGCAAGCTGTCCAATGTGCTGATTATCGGTGTTATGGTTATTTTTCAGCCGGAGCTTCGAAAAATGCTGGAACAGTTGGGCCAGAAAAAAATCATGGCAACCTTAATTCCCTTTGACACAGGAAAAGAAGTAAAAGAAAGATTTACGGACAAGACCATTAATGAGCTGGTAAAAGCCTGCTTTGACATGGGGGAAGTGAAGACAGGAGCACTGATTGTAATTGAACAGGAAAATCGTCTTTCTGAATATGAAAGAACGGGAATTAATATTGACGCTGTGCTTACAAGCCAGCTTCTTATTAATATTTTTGAGCATAATACTCCTCTCCATGATGGGGCAGTGATCGTACGGGGGAATCGAGTGGCGGCAGCTACCTGCTATCTCCCTCTTTCCGATAATATGGAACTGAGCAAGCAGCTTGGAACACGACACAGAGCCGGTGTGGGAATCAGTGAGGTGAGCGATTCGCTTACAATTATTGTCTCAGAAGAAACAGGAAAGGTTTCGATTGCACAGGGAGGAAAACTGACGCGCTGTGTAAACAGTGCTTCTCTTCGTTCCGCTCTTGTAAAGGCACAGAACAAAACGGTGATTGACAATGGCAAGCTGCGCCATTTACTGAAAGGGAGAGTGAAGCATGAAGAAAAAACGACCAAATAACTTTCCTTTAAAAATCATGTCGCTTGCGGTGGCAATTCTTGTGTGGCTGATCGTAGTCAATGTGGACAATCCGGTAGTCAGCAAGACCTATATTATTTCTAATGTGGAACTCACAAACAAGCAGTATATAGAAGATACGGATAAGGTATGTATGCGCGACGACGATCAGACTCCTGTTCGCGTGACCATCAAGGCAGAGCGAAAAACGCTAAGCAGAATTACAGCGGAAGATATTCAGGCTGTGGCAGATGCACAGCAGGCGGTGAGTCTTGAGACAAATCCGGTTATGATTCCGATCAGCGTTACCTGTCCGGGAATCAGCCCCAACAATATTTCCGTGCAGCCTCAGAATATGAGCGTCCGGCTGGAGGACAGGGCAACGGCTGAGTTTATGGTGACCGTCAACAGCGGAGAGGGGACTCCGGGAAAAGGCTATGAAATCGGTTCGCAGATTGTGAGCCCGGAGAAAGTCAGGATTACAGGACCGAAGTCTATGATTAATAAAATAGATAAGGTAATGGTAAATGTAGATGTAAACGGAATCACAGAGGATACTACAGATACGGAAAACCTTACGATCATCGATAAAAATCAGGAACAGCTTTCAGAGGATTCCATGAAGTATATTGGTATGGACAATGTGAAAGCAACCGTTACTACAAAATTGTGGAAGGTTCGTGCGGGCGTGAAGATTAATGTGAACTACAAAGGTGAGCCGGCGGACGGTTATGTGGTAGACAGCGCTGTGACTGTTCCTGAGACGGTCAGTGTGGCAGGAAGCGAGGAAGCACTGGACGAGCTGAAAGTCATGGGAAATACCATCTGGGTACAGGATGAAAAGAGTGTGGACATCAGCGGAGCGAAGAAAGACGTGGAGGAGAAGGTGAATATTGCAGAACTTCTCTCTGAAGGTCTGAAGCTCACCAGCGGTTCCAGCGAAGAAGTATGGGTAAATATCAGGATTCTTCCGGAAGGCGGAAAGATCTTTACGATTCCGGCGACAAAAGACAGCGTCCGGTTTAAAAATAAGGAGGACGACCTTCAGGTATCCTTTGAAATTGACAAGATGGAAGTGAGAGTTAAGGCAGTGGACGGAGATATAGAGGCATTGAGTGAAGACGATATTAAGGCGTCCATCGACTTATCCGATAAAAAAGAAGGAAGCTATGAAGTTCCTGTTAAAATTACTCTTCCCAAAGGTTATGAACTGATAGAGGACGTAAAGACAGAAATAAAGGTTTCCAAAGTTTCTACAAGTACAGAAGAAAAATAAGACTAAGGGGAGACGAAAAATGATCAGCCAGAAAGTGACAGTGAAAAATCCCACAGGGCTTCACTTGCGGCCTGCAGGGATTCTTTGCAAGGAAGCAATGAAATATAAATCTCTCATTACCTTTACGTTTGATGGCGGAACTGCCAATGCAAAAAGCGTTCTCAGCGTCCTGGGAGCCTGTGTAAAGTGTGGAGATGAAATTGAACTTGTCTGTGAGGGGACAGATGAGGAAACGGCGCTTCATGCGCTTGTAACCGCTATAGAAGGCGGACTTGGAGAGTAGGAACAACATCTGTTTATTTTTATTATAAAAGGAGGAGCACATATGAAGAAAAAAGTGGTAGCAGCCGTTTTGAGCCTTACCATGTGTATGTCTATGGTAGTGCAGGCAGGGGCATCAGCGTTAAGCGACGGTGTTTCAGGCGGCGCAGAGGGAGATGTTACAATTACAGAACCGTTTGAACCGGAAGAAGAACTTCCGGAAGAGCCGGTAACACCGGAAGCTCCCGAAGAAAATCAGGACGACAGCCTGGATATGCCGGAAACAGATGTAACACCGGAGGCAACTGTGACGCCGGAAGCAACAGTAACTCCAGAAGCAACAGTGACACCGGAAGCAACTGTAACACCGGAGGCGGATTCCACAATGCCGCAGGAGGACATCCTGTCCGCTGGAGAGGAAAACATGGAAGCACCGGAGACAGATGGAATGCTTCAGGTTCAGGCAGGAGAAGACAGAGCAGGTTCTGTGACAGTGGGACCGGAATACTGGATAAAAGTTCCGGAAGGATGGAAGCTGGCAAAGAAAGGAAACAAAACAGCAGCCGGTGCTGAAAATACAGAGGCAGAACAGCAGGCAGATATACAGACACTGGAGACTGTAAATGAAGAAGTGGTTTCAGAAGGGGAAGAAGACGTACTTCCTATGGAAACACAAGAACCGGTTGAAACAGAACCTGTACAGCAGGAAGAGCAGACCATGACGGGTGCAGGTGTCGGAGAGGGAATGGATGGAACAAGCACAGAGAGAGCTGCAGAAGGCAGAGATGTTTATACAGCGGCAGACGGTCTTGTTCAGGTTACAACAAAGTCTGTAAAAGGCACCCACACGGGATATTATCTTTTTGATGAAAACGGAATCATGGTAACTGGAAGAAAGACAGTCAAGCCGGGAACACCGGGCTATACGCTGAGCAAAGAGGGAGAGCTTTACTTTACAGAGGATAGCACAGCCGCTCTTTATAAAGAGTACACAGGCACTCCTAAAACTCCTGTTACTTCTGATCTGGGACAGCAGAAGAAAGATTACTGGCTGTATCAGGATGGAAAATTCCGCCTTTATGGAAAATCAGGTCCAAATGTAAGTGTGGAATCCATGAACGATAAATATAAGGATACCGGTTATCTTTCCATTAACGGAAAATATTACTGTCTGAAAGATGATGGAACACCAAGAACCGGATTTATCGGAATTAACGGTTCTAAATACTTCTTTGATCCGGAAAGCAAGATTCCGGGAGAAATGTTTATGGGCGGCTGGCGCTGTATGGGAACAAACAGCAAAGGCGAAAAATGGATTTACTTTAACAGAAGCGATAAGGGCAAAGATAAAGGAAAAGCTGTAATACATAAGGGAAATGTGGCAATTACGGTAACTCCCAAGAGTAAGAATATAAAATATCTTCTGGATCATAACGGATATATTTTAAAGAACAGAAGAACAAAATGTGTGGACGGGGCATGGTATGGCTCTGATTCCCAGGGACGTATTGTAAAAGACAAGCTTGTCCGTTATGGAAATTATCGTTATTATTTTACAAAGAGTGGCAAACAGGTAGGCTGGAAAAACATGTGGAAACAGTGTCCTACATCTGTGGGGCCGAAGTATTATTACTTCGGAAGTACAGCGGGACGTGTTTCTGAGAAAAAAGGATGGCAGAAAGTAAAATGGCCGTCCGGAAAATTCCTCGGCTGGTTCTATTTCCGTGACAATGGCGATCATTACATGGAAAGATGGGTTGGCAATCAGTATTTTGATGAGATAGGAAAACTGGCAAGCGGAATTAAAGAAATTGATGGAAAGACATATTTCTTCGAGATTTCTGATTCCAATACCCACAGAGGAAAAGTATTTAAAAATACCATGATTAAATATAATAACAAGTGGTATTATGCAGAGAGTGACGGACAGCTTTCAAACAATGAATGGAGAAAGATAAACGGAAGCTGGTATTACTTTAAAAACTTTGTTTCCCAGACAAATACCTTCCGTTGGAAGGGTGACACATACGGCTGGCTTGATGAACAGGGAAAATTCTGTACAGGCTGGGTTGTGTTAAGCAATTCCGAGAACAAGGTTCGTTATGTGGATCCAAAGGGAAACGGTTTCTATAAAGATACAAGCGCAGTGATTGACGGTCTTCGTTATTACTTCGATGAAAAGGCTTACCGTATCAATGATCTTACTTCTGTATATAAAGGACCGTACTATGTGGAGGTTGATCAGACAAACGGTGTAATGACCATTTACGATCAGAGCAGAACCGTTCCGGTAAAATCTATCCGTGTTTCTGTAGGTAAACCGGGAACGGAGACACCAGATGGAAGATTTGTTCTCAGAAGAAGCGGAAGATGGCAGAGCCTTATGGGTCCGTCATGGGGACAGTATGGAACGCATGTAGAGGGTGCCGGTCTTGGAGGAATCTTTATCCATTCTGTATCAGGACCTCAAATGAATCCGTACAGTGTTCCGGCATCAGAGTACAACAAGCTTGGAAGTCCGGCATCACACGGTTGTATCCGTACCTGTGTTGCAGACGCAAAATGGGTGTATGAGAACTGTAATGGTGCAACCATTCGTATTTTCCATTCTAATAAATCTGAATCAAGAGAAGCTCTCAAAGGACCTCTCGGAAGAAGAGCAAAGGTTCCTATGAGACCGCCATATAATTTTGACCCGACAGACCCGTCTATTTAAAGAGACAGAGATGTACAGGTGATTTGTACAGGAGATATGTTTAACAGCATATCTCCTGTTTTTTTCCGAGAACATATCCGGAAGGCTTTTATATTCTTCCTTGAAATTTAGGAAGGCAGTCTGTATAATAAGGACTGTAGCTTTAAATACAGGAAAATAAAAAAGTATGCATCAGAAAAAAAGAGGAAAAAATATGAGAAAGTGGAAAAGATGGCTGTCTGTAGGACTGGCAGTGGTAACTTTGGGAATGACAGTAGGGAGTGCATCTACAGTAAATGCCAGTCCATTTGAACCGTACGACAGGAGCGGGACAGTTGTCCTGGAAGAGCAGAAAGAGAGAAATACAACGAAAAAAACAAACCCCAAAGCATGGCAGAAGATCAACGGAGTCTGCTACAATGGAAGCGGTGAAAAAATACCTGGAGCCATTACGCGTGGAATTGATGTGTCAGAGTGGCAGGATACCATTAACTGGGCGAAGGTAAAAAAATCCAATGTGGATTTTGCCATGATACGAATTGCATATGGAACAGGGTATCTTGACAAAACATATGATTACAATATGCGGGAAGCAAATAAAGTGGGAATGCCGGTAGGAACCTATGTATACAGTACAGCAACCACAAAAGAACAGGCGCTGGAAGAGGCGAAGCTTGCCATCAGAAAAATGAGAGGGTATAAAGTGTCGTATCCGGTAGTGTTCGATCTGGAATACCCGCAGATGGGAAATTTGTCTCCGTCTAAAATATCGGAACTTGCCCGTACCTTCTGCAATGAGATAAAAAGAGCCGGATATTATCCAATGGTTTACTGCAATACATACTGGTACAGCAGCAAAGTAGATATGAGCCGTCTTTCCGATCTTGATGTGTGGATCGCAAGCTATGGAGATAAAATCCAGGCGCCGTCCAAATCTCTGTATGATTATACAATCTGGCAGGCAACGGATGGAGACGGAGGCGGTGTGTTAAATCCTACAAAAGGTCTGATTGACGGAATTCCCAAATACTGTAATGTAGATGTGAATTTCGGATATGTGGATTACACAAAGAAAATTGTGCCAAGGACAGAGCCGGTAAGCAGTTATGAGCCGGGCACAGATGCCGGGGAGGATTCCGATACAGTAAAAAATGGCTGGGTAGAGGAGAATGGAAAAAAATATTATTATAAAAACGGAGAATTATTAAAAGGAACAAGAAAGATAGGAAAAGATTACTATTGTTTTGACAGCAAGGACGGTCATCTTTTCCAGAATAAGCTTCTTTATTCCAAGACAACAAACAGAACTTCTTATGCAGACGAAAACGGAATCCGTGTGAAAAACACATGGGTGGAAGCAGACGGGAAGAAATATTATATAGGCGCCGATTCTTATGCTTATAAAGGTTCCAGAAATGTACATGGAAAATACTATCTGTTTGAAAGCAAAAAGGGATATGCCTTTACAAACAGAAAAAGAATCGGAACAGACGGCAATATCTATTACTATGGAGAGGACGGCGCAAGACTGAATAAGGGGTTTGCTCAGATAAAGGAAAATGGAAAAACGAATACATACTACTTTAATAAGGAAGGAAAAGCGTACAAGCAGTGGCATAAAATAAAAGGAAAATGGTATTATTTTTACCCGGGTCGAACTGATATGTCCGGAGTTCGTGTGGAAAACAGAACGATGGTAATCGATGGGAAAGAATATACTTTTGACACAAATGGTGTGTGCGTGAACAGAAGACAAAGGTGACAGAAGATGATAGATTTTAACAGACCTGCATTTGTGGGAAAGGAACTTATTTATATACAGGACGCCATAGAAAAGGGAATGCTGTGCGGCGATGGGACATATACAAAAAAATGTTCCGGATTCATGGAGGAGAAGTTTGATGTCAGGCATGTAATGCTGACAACTTCCTGCACCCATGCCCTTGAGATGGCAGCTTATCTCTGTGATATAAAACCGGGGGACGAGGTGATCATGCCTTCCTATACGTTTGTGTCAACAGCGGACGCCTTTGTGCTTCGGGGAGCCAAAATTGTATTTGTGGATATTCGTCCGGATACCATGAATATTGATGAAACAAAGATTGAGGCTGCCATCACACCGAAGACAAAAGCGATCGTTCCTGTTCATTACGCGGGAATTTCCTGTGAAATGGATACGATCATGTCTCTGGCGGAAAAATATAATTTAAAAGTTGTGGAGGATGCAGCTCAGGCAGTCGGTTCTTATTATAAAGGAAAGGCGCTTGGGACAATCGGAGACTTTGGCTGTTACAGCTTCCATGAAACAAAGAATTATACAATGGGAGAGGGCGGCGCTCTTGTTTTTCAGGATGATAAATACCAGGAAAGAGCGGAAATCCTCCGGGAAAAAGGAACAGACAGAAGCAAGTTTTTCCGGGGACAGGTAGACAAGTACCGCTGGATCGATTACGGCTCTTCTTACCTTCCAAGCGAGCTGAATGCAGCTTACCTCTATGCACAACTGGAAGAATGTGATAAAATCAGTAAGAAGAGGGAAGAAATTTATCATTACTACCATGAACACCTTGCAGTGCTGGAAGAAGAAGGAAAGATTGTGCGGCCGGTTGTTCCCGATGGCTGTACAAATAACTTCCATATGTATTACCTGAAAGTAAGAAATCAGGAAGTGCGTACAGAACTGATCGCTTATCTGAAGGAAAAGGGAATCCGAAGTGTATTTCACTATGTTCCTCTTCATACGGCTCCGGCAGGGAAGAAGTTCGGAAGATTTTCAGGGGAAGATGTGTACACAACGAAAGAGAGCGAGCGGTTTCTCCGTCTTCCTATGTTTTATAATCTTGATATGAAAGATGTAGCATGTGTGACAGAAGCAATTTTAAATTTCAAAGGATTTTGAAAGGAGACAGAAAAATGGGAAAAATTAAGGTGACTCCATGTGGAGATATAGAAGGGCTGAAAGTGATCGAGCCGACTGTATTTGGCGATTCCAGAGGATATTTTATGGAGACATACAATTACAATGATTTTAAAGAGGCTGGAATTGATGTGGAGTTTGTACAGGATAACCAGTCAAGCTCACATTACGGTGTTCTTCGCGGGCTTCATTTCCAGATCCAGTATCCACAGGATAAGCTTGTGCGTGTAGTGAGCGGAGAAGTGTACGATGTGGCAGTAGATTTAAGAGAAGGCTCAAAAACATTTGGAAAATGGTATGGTGTTCTTCTTTCTGCAGAAAATAAGAAGCAGTTCTTTATTCCAAAGGGATTTGCACATGGTTTCCTTGTACTTTCTGAGAATGCGGAGTTTACTTATAAGTGTTCCGATTTCTATCACCCCAATGACGAGGGCGGTCTTATCTGGAATGATCCGGATATTGGTGTAGAATGGCCGGTTCCGGAAGGAATGGAGCTGGAGCTTTCTGACAAGGACAAAAAATGGCACGGCTTAAAAGAATTTCACAGATAGGAGCCGGAGATGTTGAAGACTGTTTTTTCCCTGCCGGCGGAATTATATAAAAATCGCCGGCTGGTTTTTAAACTGGCAAAAAATGATTTTAAGACAAAGTATGCAGGTTCATATCTTGGAATTGTGTGGGCGTTTGTTCAGCCGATTGTAACGATTCTTGTATACTGGTTTGTTTTTTCTGTGGGCTTTCGCTCCGGTACAGGGGATCTGGGAGTTCCCTTTGTTCTTTATCTTGTGGCTGGAATCGTGCCGTGGTTTTTCTTCCAGGACGCTTTGATAGGAGGAACAAACTCTCTTCTTGAATATAATTATCTTGTAAAAAAAGTCGTTTTCAATATCAGCGTACTTCCTGTTGTGAAGATTATTTCAGCGATGTTTGTACACGGCTTTTTCGTGCTGTTTACAATTATTCTGTATATGTGCTACGGGAAATTTCCGGATTTATATTATATCCAGATTCTTTATTACAGCGGCTGTACCTTCCTTCTTGTGCTGGGACTTGTTTATGCCACCTGTGCAGTTGTTATCTTTTTCCGGGATCTGACGCAGATCATCAGCATCGGTCTTCAGGTGGGCATCTGGCTGACGCCGATCATGTGGATCGCGGAAACGTCCCTTCCGGGTCATCCGCTTCTTCAGAAGGTACTTCAGTTAAACCCCATGTACTATATTGTATCCGGGTACAGAGATGCCTTTGTTATGAAAAAGTGGTTTTTTGAAAGCCCCATGTGGACGCTTTATTTCTGGGTATTTACGATTCTCTGTTTCGTTTTCGGAAACTGGGTATTTAAACGTCTTCGTGTTCATTTTGCAGACGTATTATAAGGAGAGGACAAGTGGAAAATAAAAAAGCCATTCAGGTGCAGCACCTGACAAAAATGTATAAACTTTATGAAAAGCCCTCTGACCGTCTGAAAGAGTCGCTGGGACTTTCAAGAAAAAAGAAATACAGGGAGCATTATGCGCTTCGAGATGTGAATTTTGATATAGAAGAAGGAGAGTGCGTGGGTATTATCGGAACGAATGGTTCCGGTAAATCCACCATTCTGAAAATTATTACAGGCGTTCTTTCCCCCACAGAGGGAGAGGTAAAGGTAAACGGCAGGATTTCAGCCCTTCTTGAGCTCGGCGCCGGATTTAATATGGAATATACAGGGCTTGAGAATATATATCTGAACGGAACCATGATCGGTTTTACAGAGGAGGAGATTGATGCCCGCCTTGACGATATTCTGGCTTTTGCAGATATTGGAGACTTCGTCCACCAGCCTGTGAAAATGTACTCAAGCGGTATGTTTGTACGTCTTGCCTTTGCGGTTGCAATCAATATTGATCCGGAAATCCTCATTGTGGACGAGGCTCTTTCTGTTGGGGACGTATTTTTCCAGGCAAAATGCTATCATAAATTTGAAGAATTTAAGAAGCAGGGAAAAACCATTCTGTTTGTAAGTCACGATCTGAGCAGTATCTCCAAATACTGTGACAAAGTCGTTCTTTTAAATAAGGGCAAAATGCTGGCGGAAGGCAATCCAAAAGAAATGGTGGATATGTACAAGCAGCTTCTCGTAAATCAGGATCCTGTAAAACAGGGATCAGAAGAGGCGTCTTCTTCCGGAAAAGAAACAGAAAACTGGAGAGCGGGATTTCAGGTAAACCCGGATACTCTGGAGTATGGAGATAAACAGGCTGAGATCGTGGATTTTGTTGTTTTGGATTCAAAGGGAAGACAGAGCAATACCATTGAGAAGGGAAGCAGCTTTTCAATCAAGATGAAGGTACGTTTTCATGAAACGATCCAGCAGCCGATCATGGCATTTACCTTTAAAAACATACAGGGAACGGAAATTACAGGAACAAACACTCTGTTTGAAAAAGCGGAAGTGAAGTGTGCAGAAGCAGGAAAGGAATGTATGGTAACTTTTTCCCAGGAGATGAATCTTCAGGGAGGGGAATATCTTCTTTCTTTTGGCTGTACAGGATATAAGGCGGGAGATTTCACTGTATTTCACAGGCTTTACGATGCCTGCAACATTACAGTTGTTTCCCATAAAAATACAGTTGGCTTTTATGATATGAATTCCAGAGTAAGTGTGGAAGAGCTGGAATAAAAAGGAGAGTTTTATGCAGGAAAAAATCGGAAATGTGACCCTGGATTATACCTATTATCCGGGAGAAGATTTATACAGTGACGGTCCCGTTGAGGAGGAGCTTCTGGAAATCGCGAAGCATTACAGAGAAGAGGAATTAAACGATGTCATTGCACAGAGAAAGAGCTGGCCTGTTCTTTATCACTTTTCTCATGTGCGGAAAAATATTCTGGAATGGCTTCCCATAACAAAGGAAGACAAGGTACTGGAAATTGGTTCCGGCTGCGGAGCAGTCACAGGCGCTCTTGCAGAAAAAGCAGGTGCTCTTACCTGCATTGAGCTTTCGAAAATGAGAAGTACCATCAATGCTTACCGGAACAGAGATTACGACAACATAAAGATTATGGTAGGCAATTTTCAGGACATAGAAAAAAATCTGGAAGAAAAATTTGACTATATTACCTTAATCGGCGTGTTTGAATATTCCGAAGGATACATTGGTACAAAAGAACCATATGTGGAAATGCTGCGCCGGATTTCCGGCCACTTAAAGCCGGGAGGAAAAATCATCATTGCCATTGAAAACCGTCTGGGATTAAAATACTGGGCAGGCTGTACAGAAGACCACACAGGAACTTACTTTGAAGGTCTGGAAGGGTATCCGAAAACAGAGGGAGTCAAAACATTCTCAAAAAAAGAGCTTTCTGATATTATCAGCCAGGCAGGAGAGTTTTCTACCTCCTTTTACTATCCGTATCCGGACTACAAATTTCCGATGACGATTTATTCCGACGCGTATCTTCCGAAAAAAGGGGAGCTTTCTCATGCCTTTGCAAATTATGACAGAGAAAGAGTGTATTTGTTTGATGAACCGAGGGTGTATGATTCCCTGATCGAGAGCGGTTTATTCCCGGAATTTTCCAATTCCTTTCTTGTAGTGGTACAGTGGGAGGGCAGATAATGGAGAAATTAATATACAGCAAATATTCTAATGAGAGAAGCAGAAGATTTTCTCTTCGCACCGATATTCTGGAACAGGACGGCGTAAGAATTGTGAGAAAAACACCCGCCGGAAAAGAGGGAGAAGCGCATGTGGCTTCTCTGGCAAAATGGAGAGAAGAGCTTGAAAAAGCTTTCCAGGCTTCTCCTTTTGTATGTAATAAATGTACGCTTGAGGGGAAGAGCGCAGTTCTGGAATACGTATCAGGAGAAACCCTGGAGGAGCGTCTGGACAGCCTTCTGAAGCAGGGGAAAAAAGAAGAGGCGGAAAAGCTTCTTACAGGTTATCTTACAGAAATTGAAAAAATATATAAAGGCAGGATTTTTGAAACCACAGAGGAATTTACAAAAGTTTTCGGAGAAACTGTATTTTTTCAGGAGATGGAGTGTGCAGATGTGACGGACATTGACATGGTGTGTCAGAATCTTGTGCTTACGAATCCTCCGGTTGTCCTTGATTATGAGTGGACCTTTGATTTTCCTGTCCCTGGAAAATTTGTATTATATCGTGTGATCCACTATTACATCCGCACCAATCCCATGAGAGAAGCTCTTGATGAGGATGTGTTGTACAGAAAACTGGGAATTACTCCTTCCATGAGAAGCCAGTTTGAAAAAATGGAAAAATGTTTCCAGAAGTATATTACAGAAGGTCACATTCCCATGAGGGAAATGTATGCAGATATGACGCCGGGCGCTATGTGGCGTCAGGAAAAATATGAACAGCTTCAGAGAGAAAACAGAGAGCTGAAGGAAGAGATTAAAAGAAAAAATCATCTTATCCGGGAAATGAGAAATACAAAGATCTGGAAGATGTACAGGAAATACAGAAAGATGGTGGAGAGGAAGTGAAAGCATGAGAAATCAGTTGCTGATAGTGGAAAAAGAACGCTTTTTCTTAAATGACAGGTGTAAATATCTGATCCAGGGAGTGATTCCTGAAAAATATACGATAGAGGCATTTCTTGACGATCAGAAGCTTTTGGTTTCCACAGAGCAGTGCATTGCCAAAAGCGCAGTCGAGCGCTTTAAGGACGGGGAGCTTTTAGGCGGACAGAGAGTGGAAGCTCTTATAGAGCTTCCGGAGGAACTTTCCGGATATAAGATGTTAAAGGTGTACGCTGTATTTGAGAAGGAGCGTCTGGAATGGTTTCATATTAAGGCTTCTGTTCTCTCAAAGAAAAGAGGAAAGCCTCAGTTTTATATTGAGGAAGAGCGGGTAAACAGAAAAAATCATTCTCTCGTGTTAAGAGGCTGGGCAGCAGGTGCTTCCCATGTACAGATCCGCTTTTTTGATGAAAATAAAAATCCTCTTTCTGTGCCTGTTCAGAGAAATGCTCGTGTGGACGTGGAAGGAATGTTCCGGGAGTGTCTCATTGACAGAGAACCGGGATTTTATGTGGAGGCAGATGGGCTTTCCGGGAAATTTCTTTACCTTGTGATGCGCCAGGAGGACGGAAGCAAATCTATCCATAAGGTAGGACTTGGGACAAAAGAGATTTTTCTTGGAAAAGCAGAAAAATACAGGAGAAAAGCACTGACTTATATGCAGGCAAACGGAGTGAAGGCGCTTGTTGTAAAAGCGGCAAGAAAACTTTCCGAGCGCACGAACCGCCCTGTAGATTACAGCGACTGGCTGCCAAAACATCTTCCAACAGAGGGCGAGCTTTCAAAGCAGAGAAAAGCAACATTTGACTACGCGCCGAAAATCAGTATTGTCGTGCCTCTTTATAAGACAAAAGAGGAATACTTAAAACAGCTTGTAGATTCTGTGAAAGCCCAGACATATACAAACTGGGAGCTTTGTCTTTCGGATGGAAGTGGAAAACATTCTCCCATTTCTGCTCTTTTACAGAAACTTGAGGAGTCTGACAGCAGAATCAAAGTGATTTACAATGAAGAGCCTCTCCGCATTGCACAGAATACAAACGCGGCAATGGAGGAGGCAACAGGAGAGTTTATCGCCTTTGCAGACCATGACGACATACTCTGTGAACATGCTCTCTACGAATGTGTGAAGGCGTTAAATGAAAATCCGGATACGGACGTTCTCTATTCAGACGAGGATAAAATGAGTATGAAGGGAAACCGTTTCTTTATGCCGCATTTTAAACCGGATTTTAATCTGGACCTTCTCTGTACTGTGAATTATATTTGCCATCTTTTTGTGGCAAAAAAAGAGCTGATCGATAAAGTTGGTCTTCTCCGTCCGGAATTTGACGGCGCTCAGGATTATGATTTTATTTTCCGGTGTGTGGAGGAAGCACAGCATATTTATCACATTCCAAAAATTCTGTATCACTGGAGATGCCATGAGGATTCCACAGCGGAAAATCCGGAGAGCAAGATGTATGCCTTTGATGCAGGCAAGAGGGCTATTGAGGCGCATTTTGAGAGGATTGGCATAAAAGCGGAGGTTTATCAGGGAGAATATCTGGGACTTTACAGGACAAGATATATTCGCGATCACGATCCGCTGATTTCCATTATCATTCCAAATAAAGATCACATTGAGGACCTGGAACGGTGTATTTCTTCTGTGGAAGAGAAATCCACTTACCGGAATTTTGAGTATATTATCGTGGAAAATAACAGTACGGAAGAAAGAACCTTTTCCTATTATAAGGAGCTGGAAAAGAAAAATCCGAAGGTTCATATGGTTTACTGGGATGGTCCTTTTAATTATTCAGAGATTAATAATTTCGGCGCTT
Source organism: uncultured Blautia sp. (assembly GCA_900540785.1). Taxonomy (GTDB): domain Bacteria; phylum Bacillota; class Clostridia; order Lachnospirales; family Lachnospiraceae; genus Blautia_A. Next base: position 23,292 of record UQHF01000008.1, on the reverse strand, counting down.
CTTACGCAAAGGGAGAATATCTGCTTCTTCTCAACAACGACACAGAGGTGATCAATGCGGACTGGCTGGAAGAACTTCTTGGCTACTGTATGCGTCCGGATGTGGGAATCGTGGGAGCGAGACTTTATTATGAGGATGATACGGTGCAGCATGCAGGCGTTGTCCTTGGTTTCGGCGGAATAGCAGGACACTGTTTCGTGCAGCAGCCAAGAGGAAACACAGGATATTGTCACAGGATTATCTGCGCCCAGGATTACAGCGCAGTGACAGCTGCCTGCATGATGGTAAAAAGAGAAGCCTTTGATAAGGTGGGCGGATTAAGCACCGATCTTGCCGTTGCTTTTAATGATATTGATTTCTGTCTGAAGGTGCGGGACGCCGGGTATCTTGTGGTATATAATCCTTATGTGGAACTGTATCATTATGAGTCGAAATCAAGAGGGCTTGAGGATACTCCGGAAAAGAGGGAGAGGTTTGCAAGAGAAATTGCAACGCTGGAGAGTCACTGGCCGGATATTTTTGCAAAACCGGATCCTTATTACAATCCGAACCTCACATTAAAGAGTCAGGACTTTTCCCTGAAAAGGTTATAAATCAAAAGGAAACATATAAAATGAGAGAAATGAAAGATAAAAAAACATTTATCAGCAGGGAGAAGGCATACGAGCTTCTTTTTCTGGTATTTGTGTTTGTATTCCTGTTTGTCTGGGCAATGAAGGCGCCCCTGAATGCTTCTCCTGATGAAGAAATGCGATACAGACTTACCAATTATATTGTGGAGCATGGAGAACTTCCGGACGGACGCGACCCGGAAATACGAAATCCCCAGTGGGGAATTTCCTATGCCTTCAAACCGTATACAAGCTGTATTGTATCAGCCGGTTTTGCATGGCTGACCACTCTGTTCACGGATGATTTTGATATTTACTATAAATCTATGCGTCTGACAAATGTACTCTTTGGAACTTTGCTGGCGTTTGTTGCGCTCAGGCTGGGAAAGAGGCTGTTTGAAAAAGAAAAAGCATGGTTTTTTGCAGTTCTTGTCACTTTTCTTCCGGGAGCGGCCTTTCTTCATACCTATCAGAATATGGATTCCCTGGCACTGCTTGCAACTGCGTGGATATTTTACTGCTGGGTAAGAGCAGTCCAGGAAGGCTGGACGGGTAAGGTGTGTATGCAGCTGGGGCTTGCTATGTCCCTGTGTGTGATGTCGTATTATAACGCGTATGGATTTCTTCTGTGCAGTGCGCTTCTGTTTGCAGGAATGATGCTGAAATGCGGGGAGCAGCAGTGGAATTATCAGGAGATGCTGAAAAAAGGGTTTTTCATGCTGGCAATCGTATTTCTTTTTACGGGCTGGTGGTTTATCCGAAATGGAATCATGTATGACGGAGATATACTGGGAATGACGGTTTCAGATCATTATGCGGAAATGTATGCCATTCCGGAATTAAAGCCGTCCAACAGGGAAACGCCACAGGCGATCGGTATGAGCCTTCCGTATATGCTGTTCTGGAAGCCGGAAACATGGCAGTATAACTGGATGGGTACAGTGGTAGCAAGCTTTATCGGAATGTTCGGTTTTATGGATATTTTCATGCCGGAAAGCTGGACAAAGGCATATGTTGTATTTTTTGCCCTTGGTGCTGCCGGAAATCTTTTCTGTATCCGGAAATACTTTTTTGTTGCGAATCGCGATCTGGGTGAAGAACGGATCAAAGACGAAAAAGGCGAGCTTATTATCAGAAAATACAGGAAGGATAAGGTATGGAACAGCATGAATTTCATGAGACTGTGTCTTCTGCTTGCCGTTATGATACCGGTATTTCTCCTGCTCTACTATGCGTATGCCAGTGATTTTCAGGCGCAGGGGCGGTATATTATGCCGGGACTTTTACCCATTATGTATTTCATTACGCTGGGGTATGAAACATGGCTGGACAGGCTGGTGAAAAGTGAGAGGGCGAAGAGGATCTTCTTCCGCGTATCTTCTGTTTTGCTGGCTGTATCCTGCGTACTTGTGTATGGAATGGTATATGCACCTAATTATTAACAAATTACAGAATATAAAAAATGAAACTCAGGAAGCCGGGCGTGATGCGCCTGGCTTTCTGTATTTTCCGGGGGTAATGCCCTTATATTTCCGGAAGGTGCGGATAAAGTAGCTTAAATCATTGAAACCGTTTCTGTATGCGATTTCCGTGATGGAGTCGTCTGTTGTGGAAAGCTGGTAACATGCCTGCTCAATCCTCTGCCTGTTTAAATAGTCCATAGGAGTCTGGTGTGTCATCTCCGAGAAAAAACGGCAGAAATATTTGGGAGACATGGATACAGAGGCGGAGAGCTGCTGCAGAGTAAGAGGAGAGCTGTAGTTTTTTTCAATAAACTCCACAACCTGTTTCAGCTGAAGAATCCTCTTATAATCCCTTCTTTCCCTGGGAAGACTTTCAAAGTAGTAATGTTTACCAAAAATAAGACCAAAAAAGTGGTAAAATTGTCCAAAGACAGTCAGCTCATATCCTTCCTCTTTTTTCAGGAAAGCCTGGAAAATACTGTTCGCAGCTTCAAGGATTTCCTCTTGTTTTGAAGTAAAGTGGTGATAGATCATAATGTCCTGATGAACAATTCTCTGGATATATCCGGAGCAGGCAGAGCCGGTTTTCAAAAATGCGTTCATATCAAAAACAATACATTCATAGACACATTTTTCCGGAATGCCGGAATGCAGGATTCCGCTATGTACAAAAATTATATCTCCGGCTTTTGCTGTGAAACTTTTTTCGTCTAAAGTGACAGTGAGAGTTCCCTCAAGAATACGCATGATTTCATATTCCACATGCCAGTGGTATGACATAATGTATCGGGGATGGCTGCTGTCAATGTGATGAAATTCAAATGGAAAGCCGTAAGTTCCTCTTAAACGGTCTTCATTTTGTCCCAGATCGTGCATGGAAAAAATCTCCTTTCCAAAAAAATACAAAAAAGTGAATATTGTACTATTATTTGCTATTATAGCACAAGTAATTTCAAAAAGGCAAATGTATAATAGCTACATAAGAAACGAGAGCGGATTTCCTGCGGCTTTTAGACAGGAAAACTTCTCTCACAAAGACATTGAGCTTAATAAATGGAGGTAATTCATTATGGCAAAAAGCAGATTAATCGGTGGTTATCCTGTAATTGGTATCCGTCCAACAATCGACGGAAGAAGAGGCGCTCTTGACGTAAGAGGTTCTCTGGAAGAGCAGACAATGAACATGGCGAAATCCGCTGCAAAACTGTTTGAAGACAATTTAAGATATTCCAACGGAGAGCCGGTAAAGGTTGTTATCGCAGATACAACAATCGGACGTGTTGGAGAGTCTGCAGCATGTGCAGAAAAATTCCGCAAAGAAGGCGTTGACATTACAGTAACTGTTACACCTTGCTGGTGCTACGGTTCCGAGACAATGGATATGGACCCGCAGACGATCAAAGCTGTATGGGGATTCAACGGAACAGAAAGACCGGGAGCTGTATACCTTGCATCTGTTCTTGCAACACATGCACAGAAAGGTCTTCCGGCATTCGGTATTTACGGACATGACGTTTGCGAAGCAGACGACACATCTATTCCGGAAGACGTTCAGGAAAAACTGTTAAGATTCGGACGCGCAGCAGTTGCAGCAGCTTCCATGAGAGGAAAATCTTACTTACAGATCGGTTCTATCTGCATGGGTATCGGCGGATCTATCATTGATTCCGACTTTATCGAGTCCTACCTTGGAATGCGTGTAGAATCTGTTGACGAGGTAGAAATTATCCGTCGTATGACAGAGGGCATCTACGACCACGAAGAGTTTGAAAAAGCTCTGAAATGGGCAAAAGAGACATGTAAGATCGGCTTCGACAAGAACCCGGAAGAATTACAGATGAGCCCGGAGAAGAAAGAAGAGCAGTTTGAGTTTGTTGTTAAGATGGCAGTTATCATCAAAGAGCTGATGAATGGCTGTGACAATCTTGATCCGAAATTCTCCGAGGAAGCAATCGGACATAACGCACTTGCAGCAGGTTTCCAGGGACAGAGACAGTGGACAGATTTCTATCCGAACGGCGACTTTGCAGAGGCGGTTTTAAATACTTCCTTTGACTGGAACGGCGCAAGAGAGCCATACATCCTTGCAACAGAGAACGACGTATTAAACGGTCTTGGAATGATGTTCATGAAACTTCTTACAAACCGTGCGCAGATGTTTGCAGACGTTCGTACATACTGGAGCCCGGAAGCTGTTAAGAAAGCAACAGGATATGATCTGGAAGGCGTTGCAAAAGAGAACGGCGGATTTATCCACCTTATCAATTCCGGTGCATGCTGCCTTGATGCCTGCGGCGAAGCAAAAGACGAAAACGGCAACGGCGTAATGAAAGAATGGTGGAATGTAACAGAGGAAGACCAGAAAGCGATCATGGACGCTACAACATGGAACGCAGCAGATAACGGATACTTCCGTGGCGGCGGATTCTCTTCCAGATTTGTTACAAAAGCAGAAATGCCTGCTACTATGATCCGTCTGAATCTTGTAAAAGGTTTAGGACCGGTTCTTCAGATTGCAGAAGGATGGACAGTAAATCTTCCTGAGGAAGTTTCTGACAAACTGTGGAAACGTACAGACTACACATGGCCATGTACATGGTTCGCACCAAGATGTACAGGCGAAGGCGCATTCAAGACTGCTTACGATGTAATGAACAACTGGGGTGCAAACCACGGTGCAATTTCTTACGGACACATCGGTGCAGATCTCATCACAATGTGCTCTATGCTGAGAATTCCGGTTTGCATGCACAACGTTCCGGAAGAAAAAATCTTCCGTCCGGCAGCTTGGAACGCATTCGGAATGGACAAAGAAGGCGCAGATTACAGAGCTTGCAAAAACTACGGACCACTTTACAAATAAAATATACTGCCTGAGGCAGATGGGGAGCTGTGCGATGCACAGCTCCTTTTTTCGCCTCGAATCCTGAAATACCGGTAAAAATACGATTGTTGATAAATTTACAGGTGTGTGATACCATTATTTGTAACTTACGAATGTACGATAAAGAAATACCTGAGGAGGTGCATATTAGTGGCAGAGAGCCAAAATGTAGAATGGAAAGAATCCTGGCGGGATGAATATCTTAAATGGATATGCGGTTTTGCAAACGCACAGGGTGGCAAAATTTACATTGGCACAAATGATGAGGGTACAGTAATTGGGGTGCAGGACAGCAAAAAATTGATGGAGGATATACCAAATAAAATCCGAGATGTTTTGGGAATAATTGTAGATGTGAATTTGTTGACAGAAGATGAGAAAAACTATATTGAAATTTGCGTGAATCCGAACAGTTATCCGGTGAATTATAAGGGAGAATATCACTATCGGAGTGGCAGCACCAAACAACAGTTAAAAGGACAGGCGCTCAATCAATTCTTGCTGCAAAAGACCGGAATAACATGGGATAGTGTGCCGGTTCAGGGGGTAACGGTAAAAGATTTAAGAAATGACAGCTTTGATATTTTCCGGGAACAGGCGGTTCTTAGTAAACGAATGGATCGCAAAGACGTTGAGGCTACGAATGAGCAGCTACTTGACAGCCTTAATTTGCTTGAAAATGGTCAATTAAAAAGAGCGGCTATCTTACTTTTCCATCACAATCCGGAGAAGTGGATACCGGGAGCTTATGTTAAAATTGGATATTTTGAATCAGATGCTGAATTGCGGTATCAAGATGAAATTCACGGATCTCTAATATCGCAGGCAGATCGAGTAGTTGATCTTATTTTTACAAAATATTTAAAGGCAGATATTTCTTACAGGGGAGTAACCAGGGTGGAAACCTATCCCTTCCCAAAGGAGGCAATCAGAGAAGCTGTTTTTAATGCTATTGCACACAAATTTTATGGAGCTTTGATTCCTATACAAATCAGTGTGTATGCAGATAGGCTTTATATTGCGAATGATTGCATTTTTCCGGAGGATTGGACACTTGATGATCTGATGGGAAAGCATCGCTCAAGACCATATAATCCGCTGATTGCAAATACATTTTTCAGAGCCGGTTTTATTGAGGCATGGGGACGTGGAATCGAAAAAATAAAAGACAGTTGTAAGGAAATTGGAAATCCTATGCCGGAATACACAATCAAACGTGAGGATATTATGGTCATGTTCAGGAGCTTGGTTAGTAACACTGACCAAGATACTAACCAAGCTAACCAAGCGAAGGACAATTCCGTAGTTGCGCGTATCTTGAAAGTGATTCAAGAGGAACCATCGTTGTCCCAGAAAAAGATTGCAGGTATCATTGGAGAAAAGTATAGTACAGTTAAGTATTATATGGAATCCATGAAAAAATCTGGAATTATAAAAAGAGAAGGTTCCAGCCAAAAAGGAAAATGGATTATTTTATAGTACATTTCGTACAGCTCCTTTTTTCGCCTCGAATCCTGGAATACTGGTAAAAACAGGGGATTCTACTGCTGGTCGGTTGTGAAAAGCAGCAATTTCTCTTAAAATTTTCAGTGGAGGTGATCAATATGTTCGAGATCGACAAAGAAAAATTCGGAGCTCTTGTATCGGAGCTCAGAAAAGAAAAGGGATATACTCAAAAGGAGCTTGCACAACAGCTTTATGTATCCGATAAGGCGGTGAGCAAATGGGAAACCGGAAACAGTATACCGGACACCAGTCTTTTAATTCCTCTTGCAGAGCTTTTAGGAGTTTCAGTCACGGAACTTTTAATGTGCGAGAGAATAGCGGAAAATGCCATTCTGGAAACAGACACGGTGGAGGATATTGTAAAGACGGCAATTCATTACGGAGAGGAAAAAACAGAGCGGGCATACCAGGTGAAAAGCAGATGGTTCATTTTTTACGGGATTTCCCTGCTTTTGGGAGCGGCAGGATTATTTTTAAATTGCAGAGAGCCTTTTTTTGAGTCTCTTGCTACGCTGACAGTATTGTGCGCGATCTTTGGTGCTTATTTCTGTTTTTTCGTAAAAACAAAGCTTCCGGGATTTTATGATGAACAAAAAGTAACTGTTTTTTACGACGGACCTTTTCATATGAATATGATGGGGCTGAAATTCAACAACAGAAATTGGCCGCATATTATAAAGATTATGAGATACTGGTGCTGTCTTTCTATGATATTCCTTCCAGCGGGAGCTTTTCTTGCGAAAAGCGCAGGGCTTACATTGAGCAATGCAGCTTGGAAGTGGACAGTGCTGGCAGTATTTTTTAGTACACTTCTTATTCCTGTCTATATTACAGGCAGGAAGTATGAGAACGAATCAGAGCATGGCACAGGGAAAAATAACTGAAAAGGAAATAAATTGTCGAGTATTCTCCTGATTTGTCGCAAAAAAAGAATTGAAACGTCACAGGAAAATGTTACAATAGAAGAATAAGAGAAAATACATATTTAAAGGGGAAGAATATGAAAAAAACATTGGGCGTTTTTCTGGCGCTTCTTTTCAGTTTCGCTTTCTGTGTTTCAGTGTGGGCTGACGGAGACAAAGGACAGACAGTAGATTACGTGACAGATTATTATATGATCGTGGAATCCAAAGATGGAGGAATCAATATTTATGCAAGTGCAGATACCTCGGGCGGAAAACTGAACAGCCAGTTGATCCCAAATGGAACAGCGCTTCACATTAAAGGGGAAAAAAAGGACGCCGCAGGAAAAGAGTGGGGGCTTACAGAGTATCACGGAATGAAGGGCTTTGTGCTTTTTAAAGATCTGAAACCGGTTACTCTTTCAGAAGCCGTAAAATCGGAGCTTGGCGTTCTTGGAGCGGAGGAGACAGACGAAGATATTGTGATCGGTGCGAAGGCAGGAAGCGTGAAAATGTATACAGGACCGGGAGAAAAATTTCCGGAAATATCTTCTTCGGAAATTTTAAACGGAGAGACGGTGCATATTTCCATGAAGGCAGAGACAGAAGATGGAGAAACGTGGGGAAAAGTCACAGGAAGAGAAAAAGAAGGGTGGATCAATCTTTCTGAGGCAGGAGAGCGTCAGGGAACAGGAAAAGGTTCAGAGAGAGCCGTAGATAAAAAAGCACCGGCAGCAACACCAGCTCTGACAAAAACGCCGCAGGAGGCAGCAACACCGGCTCCGACAAAAATACCGCAGGCAACGGCAACACCAGCTCCGACAAAAACACCGCAGGAGGCAGTGACACCGGTTCCGACAAAGGAGCCTGAGCAGGAAGAAGCAGAAACCGCATCTTCCCAAAGCGTAGATTCTGTTTCCGCATTATTTATGAATCCCATTTTATGGATCGTGGCAGCAGTGATTCTTCTTGCACTTGTGTTTCTGTATTTTCTGAAATTAAAATAAAAAGGAAATCGAAATTCCCGGGCGTGAAAACGTTCGGGAGTTTTTTATGTTATAGGAAATTACTCCGTAATGTTCCATAACATAAAAAACGCTCCGCGTAGGAGCGCACTGCGGCGGAAAAGAATTATGTCGCTAAAGCGACCCGCCGCAGGCGGAGAATCTCGCAAGCGAGATTCTTTGTTCTTCAGGTACAAAGCAGTGTTTTTTCCAAATATAAAAAGACTGCAGTGCAGCCTTTTTATAAATGAATATGTGTAAAATGAAAATAGGAAATGCCTTTTATCAGTCGTTGATTACAACGCCTTTCTGTAACATAATGTTTGCGTAAAGTGCTTTCTCGCCTGTGGAGATAATGCAGTAAGAGGTTTTTGCTTCATCATAAAATGCAAAACGCTCAATATTGCCTACTGCAGCAGCGCCGCGCTCATCATGCTTTGCGATGATTTCTTTATATGTATCCCAGATTGGAGTCTCTACAGTATCTCCCGGCATAACTTCCATAAGATGTACAGGGTGTTCTACATATGTGTCCAGAGGGAAAACCTTTAAGATCGCATCAAGAAGCTCCGGAACTCCATGTCCGTCGCAGCGGATTGTGATCGCATTCTTTCCCATAGACTCTACAGGGAAGTTTCCGTCTGCAATAACAAGACGGTCACTGTGTCCCATTTCGCATAAAACCTTTAATAATTCAGGTGATAAAATTTCAGGAATACCTTTTAACATGATAATAGCCCCTTTCGTGTAGTAATAAGATCTGCGTACAGACCTGAATTTATATAAATTATACCAAAATAATAGCAGGAAATACAAGGTAATATTTTCCGATAAAACATGAAAAATTTACTCTTTGGAAAAGGGAAAATAAGAGAAGGAAAGAGAGGGAGTAAGAATACTGTCGATGATTGTAAAAAAAAGTAAAATATGATAGGATAAAACATAAGAAAAGAACAGACGGGGGTAGGAAAAGGGAGATGTATCGCATATTACTGGTAGATGATGAAATCCTGGTACGTGACGCAATCAAGGAAAACATTGACTGGAAGGGAATGGACTGCGAGCTGGTAGGAGACTGTGAAAACGGGCAGCAGGCGGCTGCTTTTGTAAAGGAGCACGAGGTAGATATTGTACTTACGGATATATGTATGCCGTATATGGACGGAATGGAACTGAGCCACTTTCTTCATGATAATTATCCGGATATTGTCATTGTGATCTTCAGTGGTTTCGGTGAATTTGAATATGCAAAAAAGGCAATTCAGTATAATGTAAGCGAATATATGTTAAAACCTGTCACTGCAATGGAGCTTCGCAAGGTGATTGAGAGCATGAAGGAACAGGTGGATGCAAAGAGAAGAGAAAAGGCAAAGATTGAAAATCTTACAAAAACTTCCCAGGATTACAGAAAAAATGCCATTGTAATCCGCTCCAAGGCTGTGGAATCCCTTGTAAACCTGACGAGAGATGTGGATCAGAGCCTGAAAGAGCTTGCAGATATGGGAATCGTTCTTGATTCCCCAAGCTACAGAGTCGCTGTATTTGATATGGATTTATATGCGGATCTGGAATACATAGACATGGAAAAACGGCAGGAGAGTGCACTTATGGCATTTGTGCTGTTTAATGTAAGCGATGAGATTGTCACAAGGGAAAATGCCGGAATTGTTTATCAGGAAGGAAACAGCCGTGTATGCATTCTTTTTACAGGAAACAGAACAGCGGAATTTGCCCGCAAAATCAGAGAGATATGTAAGGAGATCCAGGATAAGGTAAAAGAAGTGATCGGAATAGAAACCTCCATTGGGATCGGAAGCTGGGTCAGAAATCCAAGAGAGCTTTGTATGTCGTATTCCCTTGCACAGAAGGGAATCCAGTGCCGCTATCTTCTGGGCGGAAATCTTCTTATGGATATGGAGGAAGAAAAAACAGGAAGAGAGCTTTTTATTCAGGAGGAACTCCGGGAATTTGCAGAGGCAGTACGTTCCGGGAAAAAAGAAGATATGAATGCTTCCCTTGATAAAATGGAGGAAAAAATCAAAGGAGCTCTTGTGGAGAAAAGCCGTGCCTGCATTTACCTGCAGCAGATCATACGAGCAGCGGGAAATGTGTGTGAAAGCATTACCTCCGATACGGAAAACATTATGAGGCAGAGAGAAGAGCTGCTCCAGAAAGTCACAGAGCAGAAAACCTTTCATCAGGCTATGATGCTTGTAAGAGACTATGTAAATTATATAGACCAGGAGCTGCGCCGCATAAACAGTTCCAGCGGAAAAAGACAGGCAGCTATGGCCCTGGAATATATCAGAAGAAATTATATGGACGCAGATTTAAGTCTCAACAGCATCTGCTCTTATCTTAATATCAGCACCAGTCATTTCAGCACGATTTTTAAAGAGGTAACAGGAGAGACGTTTGTGGAGGTTCTGACACGGATTCGCATGGAAAAGGCGAGAGAGCTTCTGGAAAATACGGCTTTGAAAAATTATGAGATCGCGGAAAAGGTAGGGTTTTCAGATCCTCATTATTTTGGGATTTCATTTAAAAAGATGACAGGAAAAACACCTACGGAATATGCCAGGGAGAAACGAAAATGAAAAAATCCGGGACAGGACTTCGTCTTTCCAGACATTTTAAAAGCATACAGAGTACGATTTTTACAGCGGTTGCCATTTTGGTGCTTTCCGCTGTGCTCATCGTAACAGCAGTATCGGTACAGTATACAGATTCTGCGATTTTTGAAAATTCGCTTCTTTACACACAGACAATTACAAAGCAGATAAACCAGAATATAGATTCCTATATTACTTACATGGATAATATTGTATCTGTTATTTCAGGAAGCGAGGACGCCCAGTATTATCTTTTTCGGGATAATCCGGACGGAGGACATAAAAAACGTCTTCTGGAACAGTTCAGTATTATTTTAAAGGGAAGGTCAGACATTCGAAATATCGGGCTTGTGTGCGATGGAGGAACCTTTCTTTTTAATACAGGGTATCCGTCACAAAACCCGGATCTGGATCTTTCTACCCAGGAGTGGTACAGGAAAGCTGTGGAAAATCCGGGGCAGTCGATCCTTACCTCTTCTCATGTGCAGCATGTGATCGAGGGGGAACGCCCCTGGGTAATCACCATGAGCAGGGGGATTTCCAATCTTGTGGGAAGCCGTGCCTCCAACGGCGCTGTATTTATCGATTTGAATTACAGTGCGATCAGCGAGCTGTGCGACCAGAACAGCATCGGGGATAAGGGGTATGTTTTTATTGTGGATCAGGATGGAAATATTGTGTATCACCCGCAGCAGCAGCAGCTCTATAATGAGCTGCAGACAGAAAATATAGATGCAGTTATGAAGGCAGAGACAGATACGGTTACTGTGGGAAAAGGCGAACACGAGAAAATCTATACCATTTCCCGTTCTGATAAAACAGGCTGGACCGTTGTTGGCTGTATGAATGTGGCAGAATTATTAAAGAGCAGCCGTCAGGCGCAGCGGATTTATGTGATCTGTGCAGCAGGGCTTATTGTTCTAGCGCTGATTCTTTCCAGGGTGCTTGCAAGAAATATCACATATCCCATTCAGCGTCTCCGGGATTCTATGCAAAAGGTGCAGACAGGAGAATTTCCCGCAACAGACATTGAGGTTTTTTCAGAAAACGAAATAGGAAGCCTTACGGAATCCTTTAATGTGATGACACACAGGATCGAGGAGCTTATGGAGCAGAACATTCATGAGCAGGAGCAGAAAAGAAAAAGTGAGCTGAAAGCCCTTCAGTCTCAGATAAATCCCCATTTTCTTTATAATACGCTGGATTCTATCATATGGATGGCAGAGGGAAAGAAAAACGAGGAGGTTGTGCTTATGACTGCCTCGCTTGCACGGCTTTTAAGACAGAGCATCAGTAACGAAGATGAACTCGTATCTGTCGGCCAGGAAGCGGAATATGCAAGAAGCTACCTTACGATCCAAAAAATGCGCTACAAGGATAAGCTGGAATTTCAGATTGACATTTCTCCGGCTGTTTCCGGGGTAAAGATCATCAAGCTGGTTCTGCAGCCTATTATCGAAAACGCCATTTATCACGGGCTGAAATACAAGGACAGCAAGGGTTTACTTGTAGTGCGCGGGTATCAGGAAGGAGAAAAGGCGGTTCTTGAGGTAGAAGATAACGGAGTGGGAATGGACGAAGAAACGCTTGCTCATATTTTTGAAAAGCATAAGGTAAATTATCACTCCAACGGAGTGGGTGTGTACAATGTGCAGAAGCGTTTGAAGCTTTATTATGGAGAAGAATACGGAATTGTGTATAAAAGCAGACGAAACGAGGGAACAAGGGCTGTGATCACCATTCCCATGAATACAGGAGGCAGATGATGAAAAAATACGGAAAATGGATTACGGCAGGCGTGATCGCCCTTCTCATCTGCATCGGGGTTTCTGCCGGATATTACCAGCAGCAGAAGAAGAGAAACAAAGAGTGGAATCTGATTTACATTCCGAAAACAGAAGACGGGACAAATGATTTCTGGACCTCTCTTATTTCCGGAACGCAGATGGCGGCGAAAGAGTATGGGGCAAAAATTAAAATCATGGCTCCTGAGAGGGAGCAGGATGTCAAAAAGCAGGAAAAACTTTTGGAACAGGCAGTAAAAGAAATGCCGGATGCGATTTTATTTTCTCCGTCCAGCTATTCTTCGAAGGCATATGAAAAGGCTCTGAAAACAGCGAAAGAACAGGGGACGGTTATCACATTTATCGATTCATATACGGAATCGGGAGAACAGGATCTCATGGTTTCTACCGATAACCTGGACGCGGGAAAAAAGCTTGGAAAGTATGCCGCGGGTCTTTTGAAACCGGATGGGAAAATTGCCATTGTAAGCCATGTGCAGGGGGTATCAACAGCAATGGAGAGAGAGGAAGGATTCCGGGAAGGTCTTGGAGAACTGGAAAAAAATGTAGTTGAGGTCGTGTACTGTAACTCTGTTTACGAGCGTTCTTATGAACTGACAAAAGATCTTTTAAGAAAATATCCCGATTTACAGATGATCGCGGGAATGAATGAGTATTCTTCTGTGGGCGCTGCTAGGGCAGTAAAAGAGCTGGGGGTGCAGGACAGAGTAAAAGTTGTGGGAATTGACAGCTCTCAGGAAGCGGTTCAGCTTATGGAGCAGGGTATTTTTCAGTGCTTTGTGGTACAGAAGGCTTTTAAGATGGGATATATGGGAGTACAGGAAACACTTCGCCTTCTGGAAGGAGAAGTGGTAAAGCCTTCTATGGATTCCGGCTGTCAGGTTGTCACACCGGAGAATATGTATGACAGAGAGATAGAAAAACTTCTGTTTCCTTTTAAATCCCAGAGCCTCTCTTTAGAAAATGATTCGTAAAATATAAGAAAAAGGTTAAAAATTTATGGTATCGTAAATTTTTAACCTTTTTTTATAAGATATTCCATTAAAATTTTTAGAAACAGGTTCTATAATATTTACAGTTGGCAGGCAGACCGCGCTTGCGGAAGTGAAAGCCGTGACCAAATAAGGGAAAGAATGGAGGGAGAATTGTGGGAGAAGTTATCTTAACCATGAAAGGCATAGACAAGTCGTTCCCCGGTGTACACGCACTTGACCATGTAGACCTTGAAATCAGAAAAGGTGAAGTTCATGCCCTGATGGGAGAGAACGGAGCAGGTAAGTCCACACTGATGAAGGTACTGACAGGTATTTACAGCAAGGATTCCGGAACCATTACCTACGAGGGAAAGGACGTAACATTTTCCAACCCGAGAGAAGCCCAGGATGCAGGTATCGTGATCGTGCACCAGGAGCTTAACATGATGAACCATCTGACAGTGGCGCAGAACATTTTCATCGGACGTGAGATGATGAGCGGAAAACTCATCAACGACAAAAAGATGAATGAGGAAGCGAAGAAACTGTTTGCACAGTTAAACATCGACATCGACCCGACTGAGAAGATGGGAAATCTTACCGTAGGAAAACAGCAGATGTGTGAAATTGCAAAAGCGATTTCCCATGACGCAAAGGTAATTATTTTTGACGAACCGTCAGCAGCGCTTACAGAGACAGAGATCGAAGAGCTTTTCAAGATCATTCGGGACCTCCGTGAGAAGCAGCTTGGAATCGTATACATATCCCATCGAATGGACGAGATCAAAGTCATTACAGACAGAGTAACCGTCATGAGAGACGGAGGATATGTGGGAACTCTGATCACAAAAGAATCCACAAAGGACGACATCATCAACATGATGGTAGGCCGTGTCATTTATGAAGATCCGAAGACAGAGAGTACGGTAGCGCCGGACGCTCCGGTAGTGTTAAAGGTAGAACACTTAAATGCAGGAAGAATGGTGCGTGACGTAAGCTTTGAGCTTCATAAAGGAGAGATCCTGGGATTCTCCGGACTTATGGGAGCGGGAAGAACAGAGACAGCAAGAGCCCTGTTCGGAGCAGACCCGAAGGAGAGCGGAGACATCTACATAAATGGAAAGAAAGTGGATATTAAAAACCCGATGGACGCAGTAAAATGCGGAATCGGATACCTTTCCGAGGACCGTAAGAGATACGGGATCGTAGTAGGAAAGAGCGTGGCAGAGAATACCACAATGGCAACAATGGGCGAATTTATGAAGGGAATCTTCATCAATAAGAAGAAGGAACGGGAGATCGCCCAGCAGTATGTAGAATCCTTAAAGACAAAGACTCCGAATGTAGACCAGTTAGTGGTAAACCTGTCAGGAGGAAACCAGCAGAAAGTCGTTATTGCAAAATGGCTTGTAAGGAACTGTGACATACTGATCTTCGATGAGCCTACAAGAGGAATCGACGTAGGAGCGAAGAGTGAGATTTATCACTTAATGAATGAACTGGTAGCAGCAGGAAAGTCGATTATCATGATTTCCTCTGAGATGACAGAAATTTTAAGAATGAGTGACCGTATCGTGGTAATGTGCGAGGGTAAGAAGACAGGGGAAATCGACATCTCCGAGGCAACCCAGGAGAACATTATGCACGCGGCAACCCTTAGAAATTAGGAGGAACGGAAATGGAAAAATTTAAAAACAGTCCATTTGTGAAAAAAGTTGGATTTAACCGAATTGTTTTATGCGGTGTACTTCTTCTGATGTACATTGTATTCGCAGTCATCAGCCCTACATTCCTTAGCTATTCCCGTATTTTAAGTGCGCTGAACTATGCGTACTTCCTGGGATTTCTGGCACTGGGCGTTACTTTTGTAATTGCAACCGGCGGAATTGACTTTTCCATTGGACCGGTTATGTTCTGTGCAGCTTTAGTAGGCGGACGTCTTCTTACAAAAGACGGTGTACCGGTTGCAGTAGCACTTCTTGTATGTATTGCAGTTGGTCTTGTATTTGGTATTATGAACGGATTTTTAGTAGCGTATATGGGACTTCCGTCCTTTATCTCTTCTATGGCTCTTATGATGCTTGCAAAAGGTGTTGGTTCTGTATTTACAGCAACACAGTCTGTAAGCTGGCCACAGGCAACAGATGAAAACGGGCTCGGCTGGTACCGTAACCTGATCCGTATGGAAATCGGCGGTGTGGATATTCCGACAGGTCTGATCATTCTCCTGATTGTAGCAGTTATCTGTGCGATCATTCTGAATAACACAAAAATCGGACGTTATATCCTCTGCCTTGGAAGCAACAAAGAGGCAGTTCGTCTTTCCGGTGTAAATGTAAAAAAATGGGAAATGATCGCATATGTTATCTGCGGTACTCTTGCAGGCGTTGCAGCTATCGCATATGTAGGAGCTTATACAACAGTACAGCCTGGTCTTGGTGATACCTTTAACAATGATGCAATTGCAAGCTGTGTAATGGGTGGAACTTCTATGGCAGGCGGTGTGGCTTCCATCGGAGGAAGTATTATCGGTGTCATGATCATCTCTCTTCTTCAGGAAGGTATCCTGGCAATGGGATTCCAGAAGGACTATCAGTATGTAATTACCGGTATTATCGTAATTCTGGCTGTTTACGCCGATGTACGAAGCAAAAAGAGAAAGAACTAATCAATCATTAGAAAGGACATATAGGTGAAGACATGGGTGAAGTCATTTTAACAATGAAAGGCATAGACAAGTCGTTCCCCGGTGTACACGCACTTGACCATGTAGACCTTGAAATCAGAAAAGGTGAAGTTCATGCCCTGATGGGAGAGAACGGAGCAGGTAAGTCCACACTGATGAAGGTACTGACAGGTATTTACAGCAAGGATTCCGGAACCATTACCTACGAGGGAAAGGACGTAACATTTTCCAACCCGAGAGAAGCCCAGGATGCAGGTATCGTGATCGTGCACCAGGAGCTTAACATGATGAACCATCTGACAGTGGCGCAGAACATTTTCATCGGACGTGAGATGATGAGCGGAAAACTCATCAACGACAAAAAGATGAATGAGGAAGCGAAGAAACTGTTTGCACAGTTAAACATCGACATCGACCCGACTGAGAAGATGGGAAATCTTACCGTAGGAAAACAGCAGATGTGTGAAATTGCAAAAGCGATTTCCCATGACGCAAAGGTAATTATTTTTGACGAACCGTCAGCAGCGCTTACAGAGACAGAGATCGAAGAGCTTTTCAAGATCATTCGGGACCTCCGTGAGAAGCAGCTTGGAATCGTATACATATCCCATCGAATGGACGAGATCAAAGTCATTACAGACAGAGTAACCGTCATGAGAGACGGAGGATATGTGGGAACTCTGATCACAAAAGAATCCACAAAGGACGACATCATCAACATGATGGTAGGCCGTGTCATTTATGAAGATCCGAAGACAGAGAGTACGGTAGCGCCGGACGCTCCGGTAGTGTTAAAGGTAGAACACTTAAATGCAGGAAGAATGGTGCGTGACGTAAGCTTTGAGCTTCATAAAGGAGAGATCCTGGGATTCTCCGGACTTATGGGAGCGGGAAGAACAGAGACAGCAAGAGCCCTGTTCGGAGCAGACCCGAAGGAGAGCGGAGACATCTACATAAATGGAAAGAAAGTGGATATTAAAAACCCGATGGACGCAGTAAAATGCGGAATCGGATACCTTTCCGAGGACCGTAAGAGATACGGGATCGTAGTAGGAAAGAGCGTGGCAGAGAATACCACAATGGCAACAATGGGCGAATTTATGAAGGGAATCTTCATCAATAAGAAGAAGGAACGGGAGATCGCCCAGCAGTATGTAGAATCCTTAAAGACAAAGACTCCGAATGTAGACCAGTTAGTGGTAAACCTGTCAGGAGGAAACCAGCAGAAAGTCGTTATTGCAAAATGGCTTGTAAGGAACTGTGACATACTGATCTTCGATGAGCCTACAAGAGGAATCGACGTAGGAGCGAAGAGTGAGATTTATCACTTAATGAATGAACTGGTAGCAGCAGGAAAGTCGATTATCATGATTTCCTCTGAGATGACAGAAATTTTAAGAATGAGTGACCGTATCGTGGTAATGTGCGAGGGTAAAAAGACAGGGGAAATCGACATTTCCGAGGCAACCCAGGAGAACATTATGCACGCGGCAACCCTTAGAAATTAAGAGGAGGAGAGAGAGATGGCAGGTAAAGAAAAAAAGGGAAATGCTTTTACCAATAATCCCATTGTAAAAGCAATTGGAACACAGAAAATTGTAGTTGTTTTAGTAATTGTACTTCTGGCGCTGTTTTTCGGAATTAAAAGTCCGGCGTTCCGTCAGTATTCAACAGTAGTAAGTATTTTTGGATATTCTTATTATATCAGTTTGATGGCGATCGGTGTTACATTCTGTCTGATCACAGGCGGTGTTGACCTTTCCATTGGAACAGGTATGATCTGTTACAGCCTTTTTGGAGGATACCTTGTTACAAAAATGGGTCTTCCGGTTGGGGTTGGTATCCTTGCAACAATCGTTCTCGGTATGCTGATCGGTCTTTTAAATGCAGTTCTTGTAGCTGTTATGGACCTTCCGCCTTTCATCGCAACACTTGGTACGATGATGATCTGCCGTGGACTTGGTTCTATCCTCACAGGAGGAATGAGTGTGGCATGGCCGCCAACAGCAACACCACAGGGCTGGTTCAGAAATATCTTTAAGATTAATGTAAACGGAACAATTATTCCAATCGGATTTATCCTGATCCTGGTGCTTGTATTCGTAATGTCCATTTTCCTGAATAAATCAAGACCTGGACGTTATATCATCGCAATCGGAAGCAACAAAGAAGCAACAAGACTTTCCGGTGTAAATGTAATTAAATATCAGGGACTTGCATACGTTCTTTCCGGACTGTTCGCAGGACTTGCAGGTGTGGCTTTCGCAGCAACATTCCAGTCCATTGCTCCTGGAACAGGCGCAGGACTTGAGCTTGACGCGATCGCTGGTGCGATCATCGGCGGTACTTCCATGACAGGTGGTGTAGGTACAATTACAGGAACACTTCTCGGTGTATTCGTAATGTCCCTGCTGAAAACAGGTCTTCCATTTATCGGACTTCAGGCAAACTGGCAGCAGATCATTACCGGTATTATCCTGATCGTGGCAATCTTTATCGACGTAGTAAAGAACAAAAAAACAGCATAAAAAATAAAAGTGAAAAGCTGGGGTAAGCAGAAACTATTTTTTTACAAGATATGTACCGCAGAGGGTGTCGCGGTTCACATATACAAAACTATATAATTCTTAAGGAGGATTACAAAATGAAAAGAAAACTCATGAGCTTAGTATTATGCGCAGCAATGGTAGGATCTATGGTTGGTGTAACAACAACTGTACACGCAGAGGATGAGATCAACATCGAAATCGTATCAAAAGGTTTCCAGCATCAGTTCTGGCAGGCAGTTAAAAAAGGTGCAGAGAACAAAGAGGCAGAATTAGGATGCAAAATCAATTTCGTTGGACCGAACTCCGAGTCTGATATTGCTGACCAGGTTCAGATGTTAAACTCTGCAATCAACCAGAAACCAGATGCAATCGCATTTGCAGCTCTTGATACAGAAGCATCTCTCGATGCTATCAAACAGGCTCAGGAAGCAGGAATCCCGATCATCGGATTTGACTCTGGTGTTCCAGGTGCTCCGGAAGGCGCTATCCTTGCAAACGCAGCAACAGACAACTATGCAGCAGGTGAACTTGCAGCAGAAGAAACATACAAACTTCTGAAAGACAGAATCGCAAAAGCAGACGGACCGGTAAGAATCGGTGTTATGGGACAGGATGCTACTTCCGAGTCTATCGTAAACCGTGGCCTTGGATTCATCGACAAAATTGGTGAACTGGCTATCGCTGATGGTCATAAAGTAAAACTGGAAGGTAACGAAAAATACGTAGGCGATGCAAAAGTAGAATCTTCTGATGACGGAAACGTAATCATTGAGACACTTGTTCCTTCACAGGTTACATCTGAGCTGTCCGCTATCGACTGCCAGACTCTGTTAAACAAAGAAGACACAATCTGTATCTACGGTTCCAACCAGCACTCCGGTGACTCTATGGTTGTAGGTAACGAAAACCTTCAGAAATTCGGTACAGGCGAAGATCAGGTTCTCGGTGTAACATTTGACTCCGGTGCAGTTATCAAAGCAGCAGTTGCTGATGGAACATTTGCTGGTGCTGTTACTCAGGCTCCTGTAGCTATGGGTGAAGCAGTAGTTGAGCTTGCTTACAAAGCAGCTAAAGGTGAGGAAGTAGAAGATATTGATACAGGCTGCCAGTGGTATACAGCTGAAAACATGAACGACGAAGAAATCGCACAGAACCTGTACGACTAATTCGCAGGATTGTGAACAATACTGACATGAGATAAAAGAACGGAGATGCTTTGGCATCTCCGTTTTTGGCAAAAACAGAGCTGTTGACACTGTTTTTCCAGAATGATACAATGAGTATAACACAGAAATATTTGCTTATATGGAGGCGAAAAGTATGAGAAGAAAGAATATTTTTCTGGCGGCTGTACTTTCAGCAGCAATGGTATCCTCAAGTGTGACACCTGCGTTTGCAGAATCACTTACTGATGGAGAAACTGCAGCAATGGAAACGGTAGAGGAGACGGAAACAGAGCCGATGGAAGAGGCTCCGGAAACAGAGCAGGAGCCGGTTATCACAGAAGCTCCTGAGGAACTGCCAATGGAAGAAATCGAGGAACTTCCAATGGAAGAGACAGATGAGCTTTCCCAGGAGGAAACCGGTGAACTGGAAAATGAGGAAGATGTGCTTCTGGAAGCGCCGGAAATGACAGAAGAAAATTCCGGGACAGAGGAATACACAAAAGAGCTGATCGCACAGACATCCGGGGCTGTGGAGACAGAAGACGGTGCAGAACTGGCGTCAGGGTATGAAATGCGCACATCAGATACCGTGTATTATAATGCGTATGATTTATATGATAAGAATAATAAATTAGTAGGCATTCAGATCGACCAGTTTTCAAAGCCGGGAGAGCATGCAAAAGACCATCTGATTTCCTATATATGGAGCCGGGAAGAAGAAGGCTGGGCTGTTCTGGAATACTCAGAGGATGCAGGGGGACTTCTCCCTGTAGAGGTAAAAGGCACTTATTATTATAATATCTGGATGGATATGTACTGGCTTTTGGACGGAAAGGGATACGATGCTTATCCCAGAATGGGTTATCAGCTTAATACTTCAAAAGCAGTATGGGATTATACTTATACAGCCAATGATGTAAAAAAAGATATGCAGCATAAAGAGTGGAGTAATACGCTGGATGTTCCGGACGCTTTTTATAAAGGCGCCTGTGCAGATCCGTCAAAGCATGCAGGACTTCGTCCGATCAAAGGAAGCACGTACTATCTGATGAAAGATGGAACAATGGTCCGCAACAAAAAAATGATTGTAAACGGAAAAGCGTATCTTTTTGGTGATGACTGCAAATGCTACAAATCCTATGTTCCGGTAGAAGAAAAGTGGATCAAAAAGCCGGACGGCTATTACTGGCAGCAGGACGATGGCACAATTTTAAGAGAAGGCGGCTGGCAGACTCTTGGAGGAAGCAAATACTTCCTTGCTTATAAGAGCGGAAGACGGAAAACCGGCTGGCAGACATGGAATGGCAATAAATATTATCTGGCTCCTGCGACAGGAAGACTTGTGACAGGCTTAAAGCCCATCGACGGCAACACATATTTCCTTCAGTATAAAACAGGGGAAATGGTGAAAGGCTGGAAAACGATCGGAAAAGATAAGTATTACTTTAATGAGCAGACCGGAATCATGAAAAAAGGAATGCTGACCTTAAGCGGAAAGAAATACTATTTCAATAAAGATGGAAAGCAGCATTTTGGCTGGAGGTCCATCAGTGGAAAAGCATATTTCTTTGACAGAAAAACCGGTGTGATGAAGCAGAACACATGGATTATTGATGGAAAAGACAAGTATTATGCAAACAAAGATGGTTCCCGTTTCAGCGGAATCCGAAGCATCAAAGGCAAGAATTATTATTTCCACACAGACGGAAAGCTTGTGACAAATAAAAAAGGATATAAAATTAAAGGAAAGAAATACAACATTGATAAGAATGGAGTATTGACACTGGTAAAATAAGGGAAACAAAAATGGACTGCTCGACAAAGCAGTCCATTTTTCGTGGGTTTTTGTCTTACCATTTGTTGACATAGAAATTTTGCAATGCTACAATATTTATATACATTATTATTGATTATTCAGTTCAAAAAGGAGGAAATATAAATATGCGCAAGAGAAAAGATATACTGGCTGTGTTATTATCAGCGGCGATGACGGCAGGAACGGTTTCTCCGGCATTTGCAGGAGAGCTGACAGACGATTCTCTTTCTTCTTATGAGGAAAGTGAAGAGGTGCTGACACAGGATGTGGCTGGTATTCCGGAAACAGATGAAGAGGTTTCGACAGACGTGCTTGTTGATGGAACAGATACCTTACCACAGGAAGCTCCGGAAATAGAAGCTCCTGATAAAGAAGAAGGCACAGAGCCGGAAACACCGGATAAAGAAGAAGCTAACCGGGAAGAGGTAGTTTTGGAGAAGGACGAGAAGGGAAATATCACAGGTGTCTTCATAAAAAAATACGAGGGAGACAAGCTTCTCACAACTTTTTACTGGAATGCAGCAGACGGAACATGGTCTTATGTTGAGGGAGATACAAAGGCATATCTTGTAGCCGGTCCGCAGAAGCTCATGGGAGATACAGAATGGAATATCGTGATTTCTGATGAGACGACAGGAGCAACAAAAGCGTCCGGCGGATATGTATTAAATATCAGCGCACAGGGCGGAAGCTGGAAATATTATCTGGAAGAGAAGGATGTAGCGGGAACAGAAGTGCAGGAACTGCCTGTATATACAAAAGACGTTCCGGCAAACCTTTTCACAGGCGCAAAGGCGGCTGACCAGAGCAAGCATTCAGGGCTTTTCCAGGCAAATGAGAAGGATCTGTATTATCTTGAAAAAGATGGAACCATTGTAATGAATGATACGCGAATTGTAGACAATGTAAAATATCATTTTGGCGCAGATGGAAAGTGTGATAAGAAGGAAGAAATTCAGGAACCTCAGGAACCTGGCTGGGTAAAAAAAGAGGACGGTTACTACTGGCAGAAAGAAGATGGAACAATTCTTACGGAAAGCGGCTGGAAAGAACTTGACGGAAAGAAGTATTTTCTGGAAGAGGGCGGACGACGCGCAGAAGGCTGGAAAGAGATAGAGAAGCAGAGATACTATTTTGTACCGGAAACAGGCCAGATGAAGCTCGGCTGGTCCACGATTGACGGCAAAAAATATTACTTTGAAAAGGACGGCCATCAGACAATCGGCTGGCGTTCTTTGGGCGGCAAGAAATATTACTTCGTACCGGAAACAGGCCAGATGAAGCTCGGCTGGTCCACGATTGACGGCAAAAAAT
>UQHF01000007.1 GCA_900540785.1 uncultured Blautia sp. | reverse complement strand
ATCCTGTTACTTTCTTTGCCATTTTCGGCACCTCCTATGTGGTATTGGCGGGGGTATGTCCCTCCCACGATAATTGTGTTACCCTGTTGTTTATAATGCTTTTACTTCTGCGAAACTTATTTCTACTGGCGTCTCGCGGCCAAACAGTTCAACGTTGATAGTCACAACCTGCTTCTGCGGATTAATAGAAGTAACAACACCTGTTGTATCCTTCCATGCGCCTCCGGTAACTACTACCATATCGCCCTCTGCGAAATCAACCTGGACATCTTCTTTCTGAATGCCCAGAGGCAGCATTTCCTCTTCTGTCAATGGTACGGGCTTGGATCCCGGTCCAACGAAGCCTGTAACGCCACGTGTATTTCGTACCACGTACCAGGTATCGTCGTTCATCACCATATTAAGAAGCACATAACCCGGAAACATTTTTTTCTGAACCTGCTTGGCAGTTCCGTTCTTCATTTCCACTACGTCCTGCAGCGGAACACGAACCTCCAGAATCTGGTCTTCCAGATGTCTGTTTTCGATTGTCTTTTCAATGTTGGCTTTTACCTTGTTCTCATACCCGGAATAAGTATGGACAACGTACCATTTTGCTTCTGACATACAATCACCCTTGTCCTTATTTCATTAACAGATTAATTCCTTCGAGAATAGCTGCGTCCATGACGCTGATGATCACGCCAAGGAGAATGGTAACAATTACTACAACTACTGTCTGCTTAATCAAAGTATTACGGTCTGTCCAAATGATTTTTCTGAACTCGGATTTAAGTCCCTGAAACCAACTTTTTTTCTGGCCTTTGCCAGCAGACTTTTCTTTTTCCTGCATAGCCTAACCTCACAATTCTTGTGACTATTTTGTTTCCTTGTGCATTGTGTGTGTACGGCAGAACTTACAATATTTCTTAGTTTCCATTCTTTCCGGATGGTTCTTTTTCTCTTTCGTCATATTGTAGTTACGCTGCTTGCACTCAGTACATGCTAATGTAATTTTAACGCGCACAACTTCCACCTCCAGTGTTTTCATTTGCATGGTCCTGTCTTTATGTCAATGATGTATCCGCCATCATTTTCGGGCATAAAAAAAAGACCTAACTTCCATGTCGCCCGTAAAGTGTACCACAAGTCAAGGGTAAAAGTCAAGTCTTTTTCTTTATTTTGCAGGGTTAATTACTGTTCACGCAGCACTGTTCTACTGCCTCTACAGCAATGCTCCATGTGTTTTTATATTCGCAGCCCGGCATAAGAGAAATAAGGTTCTCCTGTTCTTCCAGCGCTTCCACAACTCCTTTTCTGGATGGAAGAGAAGTCCACGGCTCAATACACACATAGTCCACCTCTGTTTTCGGCCAGTGCCAGATTCCAAGATATTTCATATCCGGAAATTCCACAGTCACAGAAGCCTGTCCTTTTTTACTCTTTAAAGTAACGCTTTCCGGAATCTCTCTTAAAATAATGGCATCGTCGTCAAAAAGCTTATGGTGGAGATTTAATACTCCGGAATCTTCAAGGGCAAATGCGGTGTCCTCTCCTGTCACAAAACAGTCCTCTGACATTCCCACACGAACAGGAGCTGCTTCTTTTCCAAAGTCCAGTTCATAGTTCTCAAAACAGAGCCCCTCTTCAAGAGGAAGGGAAAATCCCGGATGTCCGCCGATGCCAAAATACATTTCTTTTTCACCCTGATTTTTAACCTGATATGTAATTTCAACTTTTTCTCCTTTTAATTCCCACTGGATTTCCAGAGAAAAATCAAAGGGATACTGTTTTTTCGTCTCCGGGGAACTGTGAAGCCCAAGCACAAGCTTTGTGTCCTCATGGCTTATAAGCTCCATCTCTGAATACATAAGGAAGCCGTGAATATCCATATGGTATTCTTTTCCTTCATATGTATATGTTCCGTCTGTCAGTCTCGCAATATAAGGAAAAAGATTCGGACCTCTGTCTGTCCAGGTAGCTTCGTCCCCCTGCCACAGATATTCCCTTCCTGCACTGTCTTTTACAGAGCGGAACTCCCCTCCTTTTGAGGAGATGACAACTTCCAGTTTCTCGTTTTTAATTTTGTATTCCATAATATATCCTGCCTTTCGTAGATACTTCGTAACTGTTCTGAATAGTTACAAACTTTCTTAATTAATCCTTTCATTTCAGCAGAGCCAGGAAATCCCTTACTGCTTTTCTGTTATATTCTTCAAAATCGATGTTCATTACAGGAACCTCTCCTCTGTCAAACGCCTTCATGCCCTCATAAACGCCATCTTCCGAATAAGGAACAAGATAACCCCCGAAGCGTCTCATAAAGCTGCCTGAGCCTGTCACATCTGTGGAAATCACAGGAAGTCCCAACGTATCCGCCTCCATGAGAACAAGGGGCTGTCCCTCATACTGGGAGGTAAGAAGAAACAGGTCGCAGGCTCTCATAATGGGCATGGGATTTGCAATGGATCGAAGAAGGACTACATTTTCTGTAAGACCCAGATTTTCCACATGCTCCCATGTTTTTTCATAGAGATTTCCACCGCCGCCCACAATGAGAAGCATGGTATCCGGATTTTCCCTGTGATAGCGGGCAAAGGCAACAAGAAGCATATCATGGCGCTTCTCGGCAGAAAATCTTCCCACGGAAATAAATTTTTTACATGGTTTTCTCAAAATTTCATCCAACTCTTCCTTTGTACAGGTACAGGTTGTTGTATCATCAAAAGCAAAGTCTTCTTCCGCTCTTTCCAGTACCTTCTTATAGGCATGGCAGTTATCTATCACACAAAGCTTCGGATTTTCTCCACAGATGGGAAGGGTACTCTGGTAAATGTCCTCCGATACTGCCGCCGTAAAGTCATATTCCCGATACGCCTGCTTTAAGGTGAGAAGGTGCTGATTGTGGCTTGTCTGAATCTGCATCAGCATATCGCTGTGTACAAAAATCCCTCTTTTTACAGGCGCTTCCTGAAAAAGACCGATCATCTTTCTCTCATATCCGCTGTAGTGAATACACCACGCAAACTCTGCAAAACCGAAATTTCTCCTGTATTCCCTCTCATAAAAGCGATGGAGATATTTTCGTGTAAATCCGTTTTCTATATTGCACTTATAAAAAAGCGCACTTGCAAACGCCTCCCGGAATGTGAGAAACCATCCTTTTGACATAGGCATGATCTGCACAAAATCCGGAATGATCTCCACCCTTTCCGGATTGTTTTCCACATAGCTTTCCTGGAACGCCGCGTAGTAATTGTATGCTTCCCCGTCTATATTTTCCATCAGGTTCAGATAGGCAGTTGTAAAGCCTTTTCTCTGAAGACCTCCCGGATAAAAAAGAATATTTTTCCTGCCGTTTGGTATTTCTTTTTCTATGGAAATTCCTTCCGGGCTCTCCTTTTTAAACACAAGGCTGCAGATATTTTTTGCAGCATTTTTCCCATCGTAAAAACAGTATTCTCTTAAAAACTCTGCATCTTCATAATTTTTCCCGCTGCGGAGTTCTTCCAGAAGTCCCTCTGTTGTCTCTGTCACAGGGAACGGCAGCTCGGAAATCTCACCGTATATCTCGCGCTCGCATTCATATTTTTCCCTGTCATATAAAAAGAGCACGATTTTCCCCTGCGCCTTATTCGCATAATCGTAAAACACGCTGGAATAATCTGTCACAAGACAATCTGCTGCCGCCAGAATCTCATACGGGTCCATCTCCTCCGGCATATACCGGATATGTTTAAATTCCCCGCAGGAGATCAACGGTCCTACAAACGGATGAAGACGGATCATCATAAGCTCGCTGTCCTTCATTTTTGCATCAAGCCTCTGTAAATACGCTTTCAGAACGTCCGCCTGGAGCTGCCGTTCCTCTTTTGTCTGGCTGACGCTCGTCCCCCGCCATGTTGGCATATAGCAGTAAAAGCGCTTCTTTTCCGCTCCCAGAAGCTTTCTTACCTCATTCTGCCGTTCTTCCTCAAAAAACGCCTGATTCCTGGGATAGCCTGCAAAAACATAGTTTCCGGAAAAGATATTTTCCAGATTATATGCTTTTCGAAAAATTTCTTTTGTATAAGGATTGGGAAGACAGAGATAATCGCACATCAAAAAATTCCTCTGGATATTTCCAATCACATGGGCGCCGCCCGGCACATCTTTTCCCATTTTTTTAAGAGGCGTTCCATGCCATGTATTTACATAAGTCTGTCCCTCCCGCTTAATAAAACGCCTCGGAAAGGTACTGTCTGTAAAAAGATACCCCGCTGTTGCCAGAAGTTTATAATATTGAAAACTGTTGCACACAACTGTCTTTACCTTCTGAAGCCGATATGTTTTTAAAAGTCCTTCCGCTCTTGGAAGTACGCTCTGGTTGCAGGAAAGCCAGATTTCATATTTTTCATATTCCGGTTTTGAAAGCTCCTCCATGATGCGGAGCATATTGTTGCCTACGTCCGCTCCGTTTGTGGATTCCAGAAGCACTGTATCTTTGCGTACCGGCTTCTGGCAGCATCGGACGTACCAGGAATTTTTAAAGAGACTTTTAAAGCTCATGTATTACCCTCCTTGCGAAATCTGTTCTTTCTATCTCACATTGTTCTCCAATAAAGTCATATAATTTTCTGGAAATCCAGTTAATGCCAAATCCACATCGTCCCGATATTCTTCAATCACCGTCTGAACTGCATCAACCATTTCCATTTTTATTTTTTTATTTGGCAGTCGTTTCAATAAAACCAAAACATATGCAAACAAAGAATTATTCTTCACGTCTGGATATTTTTTCAAAAATTGCTTTGTAAATCTTGCCGGAGGATTAAATTGCGTATTATATAATCTGGCGGCATGTGCACATTTATTTCGTAATACAGCCAGACAATGTAGATGATTTTCCAATGTAGCATAACTTACTCCTACAGCATCCGCAATTTTTTCTTTTTCCGAAATATACATTGAACTATATAATTTCGATGTATTAGAAAACGACATCAATTCAACAATAACCCACAGCGGCATCTTACTATCATATTTTACCTTATGATGTTTTACGATCAAGCTGTCTTTGTAATAATTTTTTTCCTTTTTAAAGCTCTCCATAACTTCTTTATACCCGATTTTATTATAAAAATTATTTTCATTATAATGTTGATCGTATGGTGAAGCCACACATTTAGTCATAGAAAATCCGTATGAAATTTGCGTTCTATAGTACACTTCTGAAATTTCTATGTACTTACGAAAAATATCTCGCAAACTTTCATCAAATTGATATATGCGATATACTTTTTCAAAAGAAAGCTTCTTTATATAATCACTTTCATCTGGATTTTTCCTATACTGCAATGCATATCCTGTAAATCTGTAATAATTGATTTCTGCTAAAACTTCTTTCGCCTTTTCTTCATCTTCTATTACCATTCCATGAGATTTCAATTTTTCAATTTGCTGTTCAAAAGACAAAGGTTTCTTTAAGTTCATAAATATTACTCCTTAATATTAAAACCGGGATTTCCTTTAAAGTAAAAAAGCTGAGTACACGACTCAGCTTGGTCCCCAATGTCTAGTGACTTCAGGCAACTCTGTTAATATTATTATATAACACAACACGTTTTTTGCAACACGTTTTGCAAAAATTCACAATTTGTTCTTATTTTTCAGGCAGGCATAAAGGCTGCCTGCCTGTTACAACGTACAATTCTTATTTTAATGTAAAAAGAATCGTCTTAATCTCATATGGTTTGATTTCCATCCGTATTTCCCCTGCTTCTCTCTCTTCCTCTATCGGTCGTTCCATCAAATCGCTCTCGCAGAAAGAAGCGTACGCAAATCCGGGATAGACCTTTACTTTCTGTCTGCTTCCCGCATACTCATGGAAACGTACCACAAGGTATTTTCCGTCCTCTGAGCGTTTTACTGTGTCCAGTTCTACCTTATCTGTGCTGAAGGAAATAAAGCTTGTATCACTGTTTTTCCATTTGCCCGGAACAACTTTTGCAGGCTGGTTCAGAGCATATGCTTCTCTGGCAGTTTCTCCCTCTATAAAGTCGCCTTTATGAGGCAGGAGAGAATAAGTAAAGTAATGTTCTCCCTGATCCTGTTTATAGTCAGGACTTGTAGCGCTCTTTAAGAGAGTGATTCGCATTCTGTTTTCTTTTACGTCATGACCGTATTTGCAGTCATTTAAGAGACTTACACCGTAATCTCTCTCTGACATATCCACCCAGCGATGGGCAACTGTTTCAAATTTTGCCATTTCCCAGCTTGTATTCCAGTTGTTCGGACGTTTTACATTGCCGTACTGGATGTCGTAACGTGCTTCAGAAGCGCGGATTTCCACAGGGAAGGATGCCTTTAATAACTGATGTGTTTCATTCCAGTTTACATAAGTAGAAAAATCAATTCTTCTGTCTTCTGCGTAGAAAATTACATCCTGCTGTATTTTAGAATTCATGTACTTCCATTTCAGGCGAAGCACTGCGCGTAAATTTCCGTTTTCCACAATCTCTGCGGAAACAATGTCCGTAACCTCGCGCATTTTTTCCTGATAGAAAATATCAATGTTCCATGCGTCAAAATCAAATGGTTTATCTTCAAATACCTGGAGTACATTTGCCCGTTCTCCTTCTGCAATGACTTCCCTGTCGTTTTCTTTATCGTAAATACGGGTAAACTGTCCTGCTTCATTTAATTCTATTACATAGAATGGCGTCTCAATTCTATCTGCTGCCACTTGAAAAACAGTCTTTTCTTCCTGCTTAAATGCTTCCTCAAAGTAAATCGCACTTCCTGCCATTGCCGGAACGTGATTTACTTTTACATAAGTAATATTTCCCACTTTCTGAGAACTTAAAATCTCTCCGGCTTCGTTTTTAAATACGCCGTCTCTTCCTTCCGGAACAGCAGCAAGACAATCCTGCATCCAGCCTGCATTATTTACAACGGTCCATGTATTTTCTTCCGGATTTATAAGAGCTGCAAAGGCTTTTGCTTCTACTGTCTCTGCTATCTCCTCTGCCTGGGCATATTCTGTTTTGGAATCCTCATAAACCGGGAGAATGGAAGAGCCGGGGATAATATCATGGAACTGGTGACGGAGGATGATCTTCCATCCTTCTGTAAGCGCATCCTGTTCCGCTTTTTCAAGAGTTCCCTCAGAAAGAGCCGACATAGCAGTCAGCCACTCAGCCTCTCTGTATAAAAGTTCCAGTTTTCTGTTCATCTTCTTGTTATATGCGTGGCTTGTATATGTTCCTCTGTGGTATTCCAGATACAGCTCTCCATCCCACTTATGCAGATATTCTTCTGTATTTCCTACAGTTTCCTGAAGTTTGTGGAAATAATCTCGGGCTGTTGTTGTTTTTACATGTGGAAGTCCCGGAATTTTATCCATACGTCTTCTGTTTTCCAGAGCCTCACGGTTTACTCCGCCGCCGCCATCTCCATATCCAAAAGAAATCAGAACTTCTTTATTTATATTTTTATCGTTATAGTTTTTCCATACACCTTTTACTGTATAAGGAGTGAGCATTCCGTTATATGTGTAATACCAGGGGCTTACAGAGTAATCTGCATCCGGCGTTGTAATAAAATGGGTTAGAATCTCGCTTCCATCCATGCCTTTCCATACAAAAGTATCGTGAGGCATACGATTAAATTCATTCCAGCTTATCTTTGTTGTCATAAAAGTGTTGATCCCTGATTTTTTCAGAATCTGGGGAAGAGCCCAGGAATAACCGAAGACATCGGGCAGCCACAAAAATTCCATGTCTTTTCCAAACTCTTCTTTTACGAACTTGCTTCCCATTAAAATCTGACGTGTAAGAGATTCTCCGCTTGTAAGGTTACAGTCTGCCTCTACCCACATAGCGCCGTCTGCTTCCCATCTTCCTTCTTTTACTCTCCTTTTGATCTCCTCAAAGATTTCCGGGAAATCCTGTTTAATATACTCATAAATCTGCGGCTGTGTCTGAAGGAATTTATATTCCCCAAACATATCCATCAAGCGGAATACTGTGGAGAAAGATCTGGAAGCTTTTTCTCTTGTATGTTTCAGTCTCCAGAGCCATGCAAGGTCAATGTGAGTATGACCTACACAATTTACTGTTACCATTGACTCTTTATCCATACCATCCAGAGCAGCGTTCAGGAAATCATCTGCCTCTCCCACGGACGCATAAAACTCAGGACTTCCCGGATATGACCAGTCGATTTTCAGGAACGCATCGTTTAACGCCTTCATGATCTCATGTTTATTTACTTCTTCATTCCCAAGCTCTCTGTATGTATCCAGAATCATTTTTGCAAGGTAATATAAGTCGTCTGTCTTTTCGTCAAGCCATGTAAGAGCTGCTCTTTTAATACGATGTTCCTGTTCTCTCGGAACGCCGCCGCCTTCCAAGCCGGACCACAGACGAAAAGTAAGTCCAAGCGGTTTTCCAATCACTTCCTGATCAAAAAATACCTCCTGATGATTGGAATCCACACCCTGATAAGGTTTTCCTTCTATATAAAGCATGGACTCAAATCCGCTGTTTCCTCCGCCGCCTGTTTTTCCAAAATCAAAAATTCCCAGGATCCTTTTTTCTTTCCATTCTTCCGGAAATTTTGCAAGTATGTGAAGCCAAAGATACTTATCCCAGCCCTTCCAGAACATTCCCACTTTTTCTTTTGTGAAATCTGCAAAATCTGTTGGCACTTCCGGATTGGGAATTTCATTCCCGGATTCTTTTACAAGAATATCCTGAAGTTCAATCACATCGCGATAACGATATGCTTCCAGTTCATTTATTCTGCTCTGAAGCTTTTCTTCCATAAAAAACATAAGTCTACCTCCATTATCTTTCCGGATAAATTCCTTCTTCTCTCCAGATTTTGTGCATTAATTCGTATCTCTCCAGGGCAAGTCCTGTATATGCGCAGTTGGACGTACAGAAAATATATCCATATCCCGGCATTCCCTCACGAAGAGAACGACGTATATCTGCCTCACATTCTTCCAGAGAACCCGTCTGTAAAAGTCCGCAGTTTACATTTCCGCAGAGAGCCACCTTATCTCCAACCCGCGCCTTTACTTCTTTTAAATCCACGCCTCCCTGCGGATCAAGGGAATGAAGGGCGTCCGGACCGCATTCTACCATCTGGTCAAGGATCGGCATAATATTTCCGTCCGTGTGCTTGATTGTATAGAATCCCATGCTTCTGTACGCATCAAGAATCTCTTTCAGATAAGGTGCGATAAATTCATCAAACAAATCCGGGCTGAAAAATGGATTTGTGTTAAAGCAATAGTCAGAGCAGAGGGTAAATCCATCAAGCAGTCCCTCATATTTTGCCATTTTTTCACCGAATGCCCTAAAGTGGTCTACCCGCTTTTGCGCAAGAGCTTTCATCTCATCTTCTTCCTCGAAAAGTTTTGCAGAAAACTCAACCATATCGTCTCCGTTTGGAATGGCAAAGGTTGGATCACCATGCACCATTGTGTAATATTTATCCCCTGATTGATTGCGAATTTCTTCAAGAATCCTTCTTGTCCTGTCAAAATTTTTCATATCGCTTGTATCGATCTGTACGAAAATCGCACTGTGGTCGTATTTTTCCGCATATGCAATATATGTCTCCGCAATATCCTTAATATGAAGATCCTGCTCTCTCCGGCTCATCTGATCCCACTGGTTAAACACGCGGTGCTCCGGATGAATACGTCCAAGCGCCTCCATCGTAAGGTAGAAAACAAGTTCAAAATGCGGCACATGACCTGTGATGGGTTCTCTTTTTAAACATTTAATAAATTTTTCTCTTGGTGTCAAAATATCTCCCTCTCTTTATTTACATTTTCTTACGTTATCCCATGTTTGAAACACCTGATATACATTATCCGGATTTGCTCCCGGCCCAAATTCACACTGAGCAATACAACCTCCATCAGACCACAGTCTTTCATACACTTCTGTCACAGCATTTTTTATGTCTTCCGTACTGCCCTCCGGAAGAAGATGCTGACGGTCAATTTCTCCCCAAAATGTAATTTTTCCTCTGTATTTTTCCAGCTTATCCAATCCCATACAGAAAATCTGTGTATTAAAAGCATCAAGGCCAAGTTCTATCATTCTCGGATAAATATCAAGAGTATTTCCATCTGAGTGCATAAAGGTTTTTTTCCCATGTCTTCGTGCTATTTCAATATAATCTTTATACATCGGTCCGAAATATTCATCCCACATCTGCGGATTTATCAGCAAACTTTTCTGACTACCCCAGTCATCCATAAAATTCAGGGCGTCTACATCTGTTTTCGCCCATTTTTCCAGCAGATCACAGTAAAACGTGTGCATTTTCCCCATGAACTTTTTCATATTAGATGGCATATCCACCAGATCCATATACAATTCCTCTGTTGTCCTGATAAACTGAAGCTGTTCAAATGGCCTCGGACAACATCCGGCAATTACAAATTTATCTGTTTCACGGCAAAAAGCATTTACAGAATCCATGTCAAAATCAAGCCATTCTACAGGAATATGAACATTATCTGCATCTTCCCATTCCTCATCCTTTACAATCGCTTCTTTTACTTCCCCGATTACTCCCGCCTGAAGATTCTCAAAGCGGCAGCCCCACTCATCTGTAAATTCTCCTGTTTCATATGGATCTCCTTTTGCAATTGTTTTTGTTTTTAAAAAGGCGGGCGCAGATACAATATCATCTTCAAATTCTTCTGTAATTCGTGTCACCATACTGCCGCAGTTTCTCTCCGCCCAAGGGAGAAGCCACATCTGTCTCGGGACACGATCACTCGTATTTTCAAATTCCAGGGTTTTATATACCAATTCTCGTGAATTCACTATTTCACCTCCAAAATTATATTTTATTTTCATTTAATTATATTTTATAAAACATATCTTATCCTCATAAACAAATCATATCATTCCCCTATATCATTGTCTATAACTACTTATTTTTTCGTTGTTTCTTATGATTCTCTGTATTCTTTTTGTGCATTTTTTTGTTTTCGCAAAGAAATATTATATTTTTATCCCTCAAAAATATAATATTTTTCTCATTTTAAAAATTATGTCTTTCCACATAAAAAAAGCTATGCAGTTTCTGCAATCCAAAAGTCACAAAACCACATAGCTTTTTCATTACTCCCGAAAAATCCCCGGAATCTTTATTTCATTGTTTTCTATTTTTTCGCCCCGGATCTGAGCTTCCAGAATTTCCACCGCTTTGTTTGCCATCGCTGTTTCATTCTGTTTAATATGCGCATACTGCGCTCCTCCCGGAACAAGATACACCTCATCAAAACAGCACGGAACAATATCCGGAATTTCATTTCCCAGCCTCTTTACCGCTTCAAGAAACGCAAGCAAAAGTCCGTATTCCATGCAGACTACCCCATCTAATCTCCGCCCGTTTTTTTTGAGATATTCCATAATACACAGCACATAATTTTCATCTGGTTTATTTTTAATAATGCCGTAAGATGTCTCCGGAAGAATACACTCTTCCATTGCCGGCAAATGAAATTCCTCTACACATTGCGCAAATGCCTTCCGTCTCTCCTTTAAAGTAACAGCCCCCGCTTCACTTACTGTAATAATACCAATCCTGTCTTTTCCCTGTTTTTTCAGATATTCTACAAGACGGTACACTCCCTCTTTGTTGTCTGTCCGTATGGAAGGAACGGAAATACCTTCCATTTTTTTATCCAGTACAACCACTGGAAATCCTTCAATTACCAGCTTCAAAAGAGCTGTATTATAATAAAAGCCATGACACGGCAAAATAATAAGACCGCTGATCCCAAGAGATGTCAAAAATTCTATTTCTTCCATTTCCCTTTCTCTGTCTGTATATGTAAACCGAAGCATCATGCGGTATCCCGCTTCACGAAGCGCTCTGTCCAGTTCATACATTAACTGAAGACCGTAAGATGCCATAGCATATTCCAGAATAACACCAACCAGCTTTTCCTGACTGCGCTTCTGTTCCTCTACGCTCTCTTCCTTCTTCCATTCAAAGTTATCTCCTTTTTCCTGTTTCTCCCTTTCCGTCACAAAAGAACCTTTTCCCGGAATCCTGCGCACAAGACCATCTTCGACAAGCATCTGTATGGCGTGTTTTACTGTAATTATGCTTACCTGATACCCTTCTTTCAATTCTTCCTCTCCCGGAAATTTCTCTCCGGGCAGAAACTCTCCCTCTTCAATCTTTCTTTTTAAATCCGCATAAACTTTCATATACAGAAATTTATCTTTTGCCATACGTCGTTCTCCTTTAATATATTTTAATCCATCCACAATATATTAAAACATATTAAAGTTCTCTGTACAAGATATTTCGATTTAAAACTCATACATACAAAACAGCCGCCGCTGTAAAAAACAACGACGGCTTATACACCAGTATAATAAACTCAAAATTTACATTATCTCCTCC
This sequence comes from uncultured Blautia sp., assembly GCA_900540785.1. GTDB lineage: Bacteria > Bacillota > Clostridia > Lachnospirales > Lachnospiraceae > Blautia_A. The sequence continues at coordinate 101,674 of UQHF01000007.1, read as the reverse complement.
AAATGATACATTTTCAGCATTTCTTCCAGAAATCCCGGTTCCTCTCCAAGCCGCGGAAGTTCTGACTCCCTGCCATCCTTTGTCATTGCAGCGAGCAAAGCAACGAAGCCTTTTCGTTCTTCTGCACGACCTTCCTCAATTCCTTCTGCACGACCTTCCTCATGCCCGATATTCCTGTATTTTTCCCGAATCTCATCAAACGCCTTACACATAGCACTTCCCTCCTTTTCCTCTTTCTCCTGGGAATCTTCTATTTCTTTTCTTATTTTCTGGTACAGCCCAGGCTCATGGAGCATACTCATAAGAAGTTCTTCTGAGTCTTTCTCCATCTCTCTGTATTCCCGGCGATGGCCCTTTATATACCTCTCCATCTTCTCGCCGTTTTCCGAACATTTTAAAGTTCCAAATATAGTCTTCCAGTCGCCGCGGAAATTTTCCGAATCTACCATCTCCGGCTGTACAAGCATGACCCTGTATTCCGGCAAAAACTGTTCAAAAGGCTTCAATTCCGGCGGAATCTCGAACATTTCCCGAAGCGTAAGAGGACCGTCCCATTTATTTTCTCCGTAATAAAGCACCACCGTAAACACAGGCGTAAGCTTATCTTCTGCCCGCATTCCGGAGATAAACTCCGCAGATGTTGTATATGCTTTATTCCCCCGGTTATCTTTTGTAAACATACGCACCTGAGATATATAATCTGTCACATCATATCCCAAACTCTTCACAGGCATCGCGTAATGAACCCCTGTCTGTGCTTCCACTGCAAAAACGCTGTATATTCCCTTAAAATCCTGTTTCATAACAGCATCTCTCGTACCGTCCAAAAACACCGGCTCGCCTTTAAGCGAAACGCTTTTCTCCACTTTTCTCTGCGGAACAGGAATAATGGTTTTTGCATCAAGCATCTGTCTGCCCTGAAACAATGTCCCATTTATAAAATCAGCAAAATGCTCCGGGTCTGACAGATAACGTGTTATAATTTTGTCCTGTTTTCCCATGTTTCCTCCTTTCATGTACAGGACAGGTTTAAAAGAACATTTCGTTCTCATTTTTAATATAGCACACCTGCAAATATATGTAAATCCTGCCCTGTGCTGTTTTAAAATAAATGTTGGAATCATACTGTGAATACAGTATATAAGAAATAAAACTGCGGGTATGCATCCCTGCAGTTTTATTATAAAAAACTTCTTATGAAATTACAACAAAATCTTTTCGACAAAGCAGCCGGGATACGGTACAACCGCAAAGGAATCCACAAAAATCCCTCTGTCTTCCCCATCGATTTTCCGAAGGCAGATCACATTATTCTGTCCCGGCATAAGTCTAACGGTCGTTTGTAAGATACGCGCTTCTCTCATGGAAAAGCTTCCCGTGCTTTCAAATTCCAGATTTTTCTGTACTTGTCCGTTTACTTCCAGCTCATATCGGGAAGTTCCTCCCTCGCCTCTGCTGTACCGGATTTCCAGACCAAAACTTCCGCCTTCTCCTCCATCTGCATCTGTCACAGTAAGAGAATAGCCCGGTTTTCCAAGATATTTTACTACTCTGCCTCCAAAGGCAAAATAATCGTTTTCTCTCTGAGGAAGCCCGTCCCAGCAGCCGTTTCCTTCCGGGAAAATCCTTCCATTTGCAGCCGCATAAGTACAGCAGCTCCCTTTTTCCATCTCAAGCGTAAGATGGTCAACTCCCAGTCTTCCATACTGATATTTTCCGGACTGAATGCAGATCTTATTTACACCTGGCTTCACTTCCACAGGAACACGGATCTCCGAAGGATTCTCTCCCAGAGATGTTCTTTCATTCGCCAGAAATTCCAGTTTTTTCACATAAGCGTCATTTATATAAAGTTCCAGTTCTCCTGTCATGTTCTTGCAGTAATAAGGAATCACAAGCTCACCCTGTCCTCCTGCGGCTCCGTCGAGAAAACCGCTTAAAGAAGCGCCTTTCAGCTCCATATTTCCAAGAGCTCTGTGACAGCTTGCATTTTTATCATAAATTCTGGCAGCTCCGCGACCCACATGAGAATATACTGGCTCTGCTGTGCTCCTGTTTTTCCCGTTATCAAACGAAAACCAGTCTATCAAAACATCGCCTTTTGCACAGAAACAAAGCGATTTTGTCCCCCATCCGCAAAGAAGATGACTCTGATGCACTTTCAATTCTTCGCCTTTTTCTATTCTGCATATGCCAAGGAGCATTCCATTTTCTTCTCTTATTTCAATTTCAGCCGCTTTTTCCGGCATAAGAGATTTTCCAAAAAACTGTATGCTCGTATCTTTCTCTATATTTGCCACATTAGGGAAAGAAATCATCTCTCCTGCCCGAAGCTTTACGGCAAAGTCTCCATCCGGAAGCTCTTCTTTACACTCTCGGGAAGCAGAAAAATACCATTCTGCTTCTATCTTTTTCCAGGCAGCATCATATTGTCCGCATCCGTATTCCATCATTTTCTGTTCCATTACAATACTGCCGTCTTTCCTGTAATGACATGGAACAATATAGGATGCCCGCAAATACCGGTTAGGATTATCCATTCCTCCGGATGCAAAATATGTCTGATTATGATATGTAAAAAAGCTGCCGTGGTCAATATTGCAGTCCATATTTCCAAGATGCCTGTATGGTCCGTAAACATGATCTGAAACTGCATAATAAGAAGAATGGGTACATCTGTGGGCGAAAGCATGGTGCTGCTCTTATATCCCAAATCGTCTCCAAAGCGGAGAACGCAGTAAATATCTCCAAATTCCTTCATAAATCTTTCCCAGATTTTTAAGTTTGTCTCGCCCACTTTCCGGAAAAGATTCTCGTAAAGCTCTTCATCATCCGCCTTAATATAGCACAGTCCCTGGAAACTGGTCAAATCCTGTACACACTCAAAAATACCGTTTCCCACACCGCCGATTGCTTTCATGCCTTCCGGCATTTCATCGCGGAGCGCCCGGAAATATTTGGAATATTTTTCAAAATAATAATCCGGAATTTCCTCCCAGGGATAGCTGTTAAAATCATCTTCTTCCTGGATCACAGGCGTAACGCGGCTGTCTCCAAGAGCGCCGCTCCCCGGCATACATTCTCCGATACAGCATTCAAATGTTACTACATCGTATCCGTAATCTTTAAAGAACTTGCTGTACACGCGGAAAAACTCATGAATATCCTTTTCATCCCCTTTATAGAGAGATGGGAGGTCAACTCCCATAATTTCTCCGATTTTTCCAAAATCTACATTGTGCTCATAGAGAGGAAGCCTCTCTGCCTCGATGTTTCTTGCACTGTTTACAATATTTCTGTAATCTGGTTCAAACATAACTTATCCCTCCTGATTCCACGCCTCCAGAACAGCTTTGATATTTTCCAGAGGAACGTCTCTGTTTACTTCACTTTCTCCGATCAGACCTCCGTTTTTATAAAGAAGAGCCTTCATGGTATCTGCACATTTCTGAATTTCCTCCGGTGTTCCGTTGGGAAGCGTTGTCTGGCGGCTTATCTCGCCCCAGAATGTGATTTTTCCCGCATATTTCTCCGCTACGTTTTCCACTCCCATGCACCAGAGCTGAGAATTAATAGCGTCTACTCCCATTTCAATAAACTCCGGATATAAATCCATGATATATCCGTCGCTGTGAAAGAATACTTTCTTTCCTGATGCCTTTATCATATCGATCAGCTCTTTATAAAGAGGTTTGAAAATTTTTCTCCACTGCTCCGGCGAAATCAAAAGACTTCTCTGAGAACCCCAGTCATCTCCGAAAGCTACTGCGTCAATGTCCATTTCCAGCCATTTTTTCAGATACTCTCTCTGGAATCCCATCACAATATCAATGAGTTTAAACATATCTTCCTCTTCCACTGCAATATCACAGTAGAGATTTTCTGTTCCTCTTAAATACTGAAGGCGTTCAAACAGACTGATCCAGCCGCCGATCACAAACTTGCCTGTTTTTCTTATTTCTTTAATCTGCTCTTCAATATTGTCCCTGTAATCTTTCCACTGCTTTAAGAAATCTTTTATCGGCGCTTGATAAGTATCAATTCCCTCATACTCTTCTCCATCAAATACAGGGTCTTTTACTTCTCCTATAATTCCCGACTGAATATTTGTCCACACACTTCCCCAGGGGTCTTTAAATGTGCCATATTCATAATATTCTTTTGTAAAACCATGATCAAAAGGCCCTACAAGAGACACAATATCTCTCTCATGCGTATCAAGAAGCTCTTCCAGTTTCTCTCCATATTCCATACGTGCTGCCGGAAGTACCCATAAATCCACCGGTATTCTGTCAGGAGTATTAAATTCCAGTGTACGAAGTATTCTCTCTTTTCCAGTCATATAAATCCCTCTTTCTTAAATTATGGCAAATCATCATGCTGCTTTTCCCTGTTTGTTTAACTGAATTGTATTGATAAGTACAGCGAGAAGGATAAGACCGCCTCTTACTACATACTGTACATATTCACTTACATTCATAAGTGTCATACCATTTAATAAAACGCCGAGGAAGATAATACCTACAAATGTTCCGCGAACTTTTCCGATACCGCCGTTCATGCTCGTTCCACCAATGATTACAGAAGCGATAACATCCATTTCCCATCCTTTTCCAAAGTTATGTGCTGCTGACATAACCTGAGAAGAACACATAATTCCGCCAAGAGCCGCTGTGAGCTGTACGATTACCATAACAAGAATTTTTACTCTTCGTACATTTACACCGGAAAGTCTTGCTGCTTCCGGATTTCCGCCTGCTGCATATACAGAACGTCCAAATGTCGTATATGTCATAACAATATGTACAATAATAAACACAATGACAAGGACAATCGCCGGAACCGGAATAAATCCTGCCACTGTTCCTGCTCCAAATACGTTATACCAGGATGGAACTGTCGTTACCGGGAAACCTTTTGAAATGATCGCTGCAAGACCGTAGTTTACGTTCATCATGGCAAGCGTGATAATAAAGGTCGGAATATTAAATTTCACACGGATAAAACCGTTCACAAAACCAATGAGCGCCGCAAACATGAACGCCATAAGCATACCAATCCAGATGCCGCCGTCAAGTCCCATAATACCTGCACCGTCAAGCTTGCCTGCAACTGTTGCAGCGATAATACCAGAAATAGCCACTGTTGATGAAATAGAAAGATCGATCTCACCACAGATGATTACCATTGTCATACCAAAGGCAATTACACCTTTTAACGCGGAACTCCTTAAAATTCCCAGAAGATTGGATACTGTGAAAAAGCCCTCTGCTGTAAACGCCACTACAATACAGATGACAAGCAGAATCAGTTCCATCATATAAGTATTTACAAATTTTTTAAGATCAAAACTTTTACTGTTCATAAAACCCTCCTGTTCAGTCCCCCATAGACGCTGCATATAATTCTTCTACTGTTGTATTTTCCGGAAAAACCTCGCCTGTGATTTTTCCCTCGCGCATGATAAGAATGCGGTGACAAACTTCCAGAAGCTCCTCAAGCTCTGAAGAAACCATAATACTGGAAATCCCCTTTTTTGACTGCTCCCAGATGATCTGAAAAATCTGCTGTTTTGCGTTTACATCAATACCTCTTGACGGTTCGTCGAAAAACATAATTTTCGGTTCTGTATTCAGCCAGTTTCCCACTACTACTTTCTGCTGGTTTCCACCTGATAAAGACATAACCGGAAGCATGGGATCCGGAACTTTTATCTGCAGATCTTCAATCTGACGTTTTACATAATCCTTCTCTTTTTTACGCTGTATAAATTTATGTTTTCCCAGATAATCAATACTTGCAACACAAAGGTTTCCATATACAGACATGATCTGTACAAGCCCTTCATTTTTTCTGTCTTCTGGTGTAAGGGCAAAACCTTCATTTCGCATTTTTACAGGATTCGGATTTTTAATTTCTTTTCCGTAAAAACGAATGGTTCCGCTGTCAAGAGGATCTGCTCCGAAAATAGATTTCAAAAGCTCTGTACGCCCTGCTCCAAGCATACCTGCGATTCCCACAATCTCATTTTCATAAACCTTAAAGGAAACGTTTTCAAAAACTCCTTTACGTGTGAGATTTTCCACTTCCAGAACTACGTCTTTTCCTACTTTTAAATCTTTCGGTCTTGTTTTAATTTCTACGTCACCAAACATCATTTTTACAAGCTCTTCCCTTGCAAGACCCTGCATATTTACTTTTCCAATAAGCTCTCCGTCACGAAGTACGGTACATGTATCCGCTATCTGCCACAGCTCCTGAAGCTTATGAGAAATGTAAATAATAATGACACCTTTTTTCTTCAGGTTCCGTATCATCTGAAAAAGAAGCTCAATTTCATGATTTGCCAGAGAAGACGTCGGTTCATCCAGCATAAGAACCTTCGGCTCATAACTCATTGCCTTTGCAATCTCTATCATCTGACACTGCCAGAGACTTAAATTTGCAACTCTCTCTTTTGGAGAAACATCTATCTGAAGTTCTTTAAGAAGCTTTTCCGCCTTCTCATATCCTTTTTTCCAATTAATAAATTTTCCTCGCATGGGCATACGTCCCATGAAAATATTTTCTGCCACTGTAAGTCCCGGAATCAGACTCAGTTCCTGATAAACAGTTGCAATTCCTTTTTTCAGCGCTTCCTGTGGCGAATTTATATCCATCTTTTCTTCATCAAGATAAAACGCCCCTTCTGTCGCCTCCACAGCTCCTGCAAAAATCTTTACAAGCGTAGATTTTCCAGAACCGTTCTTTCCGATAAAAGCATGAACTTTTCCGCTCTCAAATTCCACAGAAACCTTATCAAGCGCCGTTGTACCCGGATAAATTTTTGTTATGTTTTCCGCTCTTAATATGCTCATCTTAAATTCTCACCTCTTCTGCCTGCCCAAACCTTCTCATGAAACAAAAAGGGCTGCCGCTTAACGCAGCAGCCCGGCTTTCTAAATTATTCTGCCATTTTTTCTGCAAGGTCCTCTTCAAATGCAGTAACACCATCCGGATCATCTCTTGTAAGAACAACACCAGGAACGATTACTTCTTTTCCGTACTCGCCTTCTTCACCCATAATTGTTTTAATCAGAGTTTCCATTGTATTATAGCCGATCGTATATGGATCCTGTCCTGTCACGCACTGCAGAATATTGTCGTCTGCTTTGAGGAAAGCCGCCTGCTGTTCTGCAGCATCTGTACCAAATACAAAAGTTTCTCCTGCTTTTCCTGCATTTTTTACAGCCATTGTAGCGCCGATTGTTCCGCCGTCATTTGCTGCCCAGATAATATCCACACCGCCCTTTGACTCATTGGCCGTCAAAATATCACTTACAACCTGTACTGCGGAGTCCTGAAGCCATGCGTCCTGATCTGCTATAATTTCCACGCCTTCCATATCTTTGATCTGGTCTACAAAGCCGTTCATTCTGTCTGTAGACTGCTCCGGAAGCTGAGACTTAAACTGTATAATCGCAACTCTTGCTTTTCCGTCCAGTTCTTCCTCAATAAATTTACGCGCTTCTTTTCCTGTCAGTTCACCAAGATTATAATTATCTGATGTATAACCTCCGCATACAAAAGGCGCATCTTTCAGCTTTGTATTGGCAACTGCCACCTCAAGACCTGCTTCATTTGCTGTCTTTAACATCTGCATAGAAGCTGTTTCATTCAGAGGAGCAATGGCAATTCCATCAATTTTCTGATTCACATATGTGTTGATCAGATCCGCTTCTTTTGCCTGGTCATTATTTGTATTACTGGACATCAGTTCTACACCGTACTCCTCTGCTGCTGCCTCATACCCCTTCTGCATCAGCTTCATAAACTGATCTTCCTGAAATACAACACCTGCCACTTTAATATCTTCCGCTGCTTTTCCTTCTTTTTCTTCCGCAAATACGGTCACGCCCATAGAAAGTGTCATTGCTGCTGCCATAATAAGAGAAATCATTTTTTTCTTCATATTCGTCTCCTCCAAAATTCATTCTTCACTGTAAATTTTCCCAATACAATATTCCTTTTTTATTGTTTGTAAATTCCTTCTTCCCACCAGATCCGCTGCATTAACTCATAACGTTTCAGTCCCAGTCCTGTATATGCGCAGTTTGAAGTTGAAAAAATGTACCCATATCCTGGCATTCCCTCGCGCAGCGCCCGGCGTGTATCTTCCACAAGCTCTTCTTCCGTTCCTGTCTGCATTTTACCGCAGTTTACATTGCCTATAAGACATACCTTATCCCCATAAAGTTTCTTCACTTCTTTTAAATCTACGCCTCCCTGCGGATCAAGAGAATGTACCGCATCAGGACCGCAGTCCACGATCATGTCAAGGATCGGCATTACATTACCGTCTGTGTGCTTGATGGAATAATAGCCTTCGCTTCTGTAATAGTCAAGAATTCCTTTCAGGTACGGTGTTACAAACTCTTCAAACATCTCTCTGCTGTAAAACGGGTTTGTATTAAAACAGTAATCCGAGCACAATGCAAATCCGTCCAGAAGACCGCTGCCTTTAAATTCATCTGCCTGCTTCTGTGCAATTTCCATACGCCTTTTTGTCATGTCATGGATTTTTTCCGGTTCTTCATACATCATCACAGCGATTTCCGTCATATTATCTCCGTTGGGGATTGCCATAGTTGGGTCTCCATGAACCATCAAAAAGTACTTATCCCCGGAAAGCTCTCTAATCTTTTCAAGGATTCTCCTTGTAGACGGAATATCATTTGCCAGATCCCCTACTACCCCAGGATTGGGATGTACGAATATAGCACTGTGATGATACTTCTCAGCAATTTCAATATAAGCAAGAGCCATATCTGTCAAATGAAGTTCCTGTTCTTCTTTACTCATCTGATACCACTGTGAATACTCTCTGTGAATCGGATGTATCCTTCCGATGGACTCCATAGTCAGAAACATAACCAGTTCAAAATGAGGTACATGACCTGTAATTGGCTCCCTTTTTAATGCTTTGATAAATTTTTCTCTGGGTGTCATCTGCATAAAAGCTCCTTTCCTATAATAGGCATTATGCTCACTTTTTTCTGATTAGTCACGGCCGTTTTATTGACTTTTCATAGTTTGTATTATACAATCATTAAAAAAATATTGCTATCAATTACATACAACGTACAAATTTAAAGTCTGTCACAACAAATAATAAACCTCTGCACCGGAAGGAGAAAATTTCTCATGTTTTCTGCAATTAACTGGCACGATCAGTATACACTCACAAAAGAACGTATTATTTACACACAGGAGCAGCACCATGTACCCGGGATCCATGCTCTCGCCCGCCATACCATGAAAGATTCCATTCCTTCCCTGAAATGGCATTATCACGAAAACTCTTTTGAATTTACTATCTCCACAAAAGGTGCCTTTTCTTTCAGCACCCAGACCTCTTCCTATCGTTTTTCCGGAGGAGACGTCTTTATCGCCTTTCCGGATGAAATACACGGGACAAATAATATTCCCGTCTCTGTGGGGGAAATCTACTGGTTTCAGCTTGATATAAGTAATCCAAAAGAATTTTTATTTATGAACGAAGATACTGCGATACATATGATTGAAAGTTTACAAGCGCTGCCTCACCATGTAGTACAGGCAAATGCAGAAGAAATGCGCCCGCTAATCCAGCAGGCATTTTATCTGGCACAGCGAAATGAAGAGCCGGAATTTATTGCATCTTACCTTCAGCTCTTCCTTCATCTGCTCATTCATTCTGCCAATAACGAAAAATTCGCCCTGTCTCCTGACATAGGGCGAACCTTAAACTATATTCTTGATAATATTACGGAGGAACTTTCTCTGGAAGAGCTGGCAGCTCTCGCCAACCTTTCCTGCTCGCAGTATAAGCAGAAATTCAAAAAACAGCTTGGCATCTCCCCCAGGCATTTCATTAACCAGCAGAAAATTGAATATTCCAAACTCCTCCTTCTTGAAGGAATGTCCGTAACTGACATTGCCATGCTGCTGGGGTTTACAACGAGCAGCTATTTTTCTACTGTATTCAAAAAATATACGCTGTATACGCCTACAGAATATCTGGAGAGTCAGAAGTAGACTTTCTCTGCAATGCAAAACAGCCGGAAGCCCGGCTGTTTTTAAATTTTCTTGTATAAAGGTGATTTCTGACATAACTCATCACCTACTCGCCTCCCAGCAATTCACCGTAAAACATAAAAAAACTATACTCGGGTGTTTTCGCGAATCTTTCAAATTTCTCCTATTTTTTTCTGGTTCAAATGCACTTTTTTTCTTGAACTCTCAATTTTCTCCTACTTTTCGTTTAAAAAAATAGGCAGGAATTTGAAAAAAGACTATATACGCCTACTCTTTGGTTAAATTTTGTAGGATACTTTTTCACATACTAAGTTTTTCGCTTATTTCATTCTCTATTTCATAAGCGAAAATATGATTTTATTCATTTCCCGCCTATTTTCTCTTCTTTTTTATAGGACGAAGAAACGATTTTTGTGTTTTTATCCTACATTCTATAAAAACGTCTTATCTTCTATAGCCAGTTTCAGAATTTCTCTCTATAAAAGCCGGGACACTGTCTACTTCACCCACAGTTTCCCGGCTTTTTCCTCATTCACTTCTTTATAATCTCCTTCACCATTTCCCCTCCGCACACTTTCCTGTGGGGATTAAAAATCTCATTAAACCGCCGATACACATCATCCACAGTGAACCCTTCCAGAAGCTTATCCACATCTTCTGAAATATCCCGCTCCTCTTTTATTACAGGACCGGGAAGCAGCTCGATACCAAAGTAAAAATCCTTCATCTCTTCCCTGTACGCCTCGTAATCGTACATATAAAAAAGAATAGGGCGCTCCAGATTTGCGTAATCGAAAAATACACTGGAATAGTCCGTTATCAGCAGATCGGAAACCAGATACAGATCGTTGATTTCATCATAGGAAGATATGTCTTTTATAAAATCCCCGTACTTTGAAAAATCAAAGGAATTGCTGATAAAGTAATGAGTACGGAAAAGAATGACTGCTTTATCCCCAAGACGCGCTTTCATCTTGTCAAAATCAATCCCCAGTCTGTACGTAAAGCCTTCTCCTGCCGTGTGCTGATTCTGCCTCCATGTAGGCGCATAGAGAACCACCTTTTTATCTGCCGGAATCCCCAGTTCTTTTTTTATATTTTCACACTTCTCCTCCGTATACCGGAACAGATCATCATTTCTCGGATAGCCAAATTCCAACACCTTCGCCTGCTCTCCAAGACAGAAAGCACTTTTCACCTTTTCCGTATAAAAAGGCGATGGGGACGGCATAAAGTCGATCATCTGACCTTCCCGTTTATATTCATTGCAGGTGCGCTCCCTCTCCTTTTTGGAAAGCTCAAGACGCGGCACGTCGCACCCGATTTTTTTTAGAGGCGTTCCATGCCATGTCTGCACATAAATCTGACCCGGGCGCTTCTCGATTCCGTAATCAAGAAGATAATTGGTGATCCACATGCCTGCGCAGGCATAATATCTGTAATAATCCTCAGAGCGGTATTTTACAAGAATGGTATTTGGATATTTCTCAAGATACCTGTGTTTCTCCGGCTCTGTAAATGCCCATACCTTCTTATAATCTCTGTACCGACTGTCCTCGCACATTGCCTCGAACATGGCGCGTGGGCTGCAGGAATATTTTCTTCCCATATAAGACTCAAACATGACCATATGAGAGTCCACCGGATATTTTTTCACATATTTCCTGTAGCGGAGCTGACTGTATTTATGATAAACACGAACAGACGCCTCCTTAATCCCAGGAGTAAGATTCACAAGCTTTTTTACTGTTTTTTTTATTTTTCCCATATCACTGTTTCTTTCTTAAAAAAATCCGGTAAAACTCCTTCCTGAGACTTCCCGGAATTATTCCAACTATTGTGCGCACTGCGCAGTTCTTCAAAAACGTGCCCGCTCCGATCACGCCTTCCCTCTTTAGGTACTTCTGAAAACGGAGCACGGATTTTATATAGGCAGCGCCGCCTCTCCTGTCATACATTCCCTCGCCTGTGCGCATATCGAGAAGAGTCTTCTGGAGATTATACGCTTTTGCTCCCTTTTGAAGCATTCTTATCCACAGGCAGTAATCCTCAAAGCCTGAGAAATCCACATAATTCCCGGCTTTTAACACAGCGCTTTTTCTGTACATCACACAGGGGTGATTGAAGGGATTCCGTTTTCCTGCATAAGCAAGGATTTCCTCCTGATGCTCCGGGGAAAGCCGGACATTTCCCGTATCTCCTGGCGTTTCCTTAAACTCCTCAAGGGCGCAGCCCACAATGTCGTAGCCCCCCTTTTCCATCGCCTCCATCTGAAGACGGCAGCGCTCCGGTCTGCTCAGGTCATCGCTGTCCATGCGCGCCACAATGTCATACCTGCAGTGCGTAATCCCCTCTGCAAGCGCCTTTCCAAGTCCCCTGTTTTCCGGGAGGCGGATACACTGAAAACACTCTCCAATGCAGCCTTCTGCCCACCGTATCACTTCCTCAAGTTCTTCTCCAAGAGATCCGTCACACACCAGCACAAAATCAGAGAAAGGAAGACTCTGCTTTCTCATACTCTCTATGCTGTCCCGGAAAAAAACAGGATTTTCCTTTTCATAAACAGACATCAGAACAGAATATTCTTCCATCAGCTCTCCCCTTCTTTTATTCTTGTATTGTGGTGGTTCATCTCCTCCTTTGAGGGAGGATTTCTGTAATCTCCGTACATCTGAGTAAGCACGGAATCATAATCCGCCGGTCCCCGAAGAATTACATCTTCAAAAGGATAATCTGCGCCTTCGCCATAATATTTCTTATGGAACATCTCTTTTAATTTATGAATACCCATGAAATTTATAAGATATTCCGATGTATCATACGGGTATTTCTGCATCAGTCTGTCGAGGCGGCAAAACTCTTTTTCTGTCCGGAAAATCTTTTCCACAGGAAGGATTTTTCCTACAGCGATCATTGCCCGCTCCACAAAAGGACGGTTCGTTTTCTTTAAATCTATATTTGTGGAAAACATGGAATAATTCACCCTCGCTCTGGCAAACAGAAGACGGAAGCAGTGAAGCTTTCTCTTCCACTTATTCCCCGGCATTCCGTCAAGTGGAAAAATATCGATCCACGCTTCTTTTTCCTGCTCCACTGCAGCAGAGCTGTCGATCACCTTCACGCGGCTGTCTGTGAGACGCGGCACGTAATACCGGTATCCCGGCGTTTCCTGATAGGTGCAGAATCGGATATACCGGGGAAATTCCTGTTTGGCAATCTCTCCAAAACGGATAAAATCAGGCCGCGGCATTCCAATATCCACATCGTCGTCCCAGGGAATAAACCCCTTATGGCGAACAGCCCCCAGAAGCGTTCCTCCGAGGGCGTAATACTGAAGATCATATTTCTCACAGATCCTCAGAAATTCTTTTAATATATCAAGCTCTACAAGCTGTAAATCTCTTAACTCTGTTCCCATTTTCAACTCCGTTTTTCTTCCTGTGCATTTTCTCCGGAATCCTTCAGCGCATTTATCTGCGTATCCTCCACACCTTCTGAAACCTCTTTCTGGAAGAAGATCTTCACTGTCATAAACAGAAGCTTTATGTCAAGAAGAAGCGAGTAGTTTTCAATATAAAAAAGGTCAAGCTTTAACTTATCGTAAGGCGTGGTGTTATATTTTCCATAAACCTGGGCATAACCTGTAAGGCCTGCCTTTACTTTCAGACGATAATGAAATTCCGGGATTTCCTTTTCATATTCATCCATGATCACGCGCCGTTCCGGACGTGGTCCCACAAGAGACATATCTCCTTTAAACACATTAAAAAGCTGGGGAAGCTCGTCAAGGTGAAGATTTCGAAGCACTTTTCCAACAGGAGTAATGCGGGAATCATTCTTTGACGCAAGCCGCGCTCCCTGCTTTTCAGAATCTACACACATACTGCGGAATTTGCAGATTTTAAACTCTTTTCCCCTGTACGTAAGCCTGTCCTGAAGATAAAACACAGGACCTCCGTCATACGCCTTTACAAGAATGGCAATGAGAAGCATAAGCGGGGAAGTCAGAACAATTCCAATACCTGACACAACAATATCAAGAATCCTCTTTCCTGCCCGCTCTTCCACAGAAAGCCCATGATTTCTGGACATAAGAAGAGGCGTATCAAAAAGATGGATCCTCGTTGTTCCGATCAGGATAATATCTGAAATTTTCGGACTCATATAACACCGGATGGAATGGTCAAAACAGTATTTCAGATACCTGTTTCGTATAGAAGAAGGCAGATCCCATATAATAACGCCCTCATACTCATTCATCATCTGATGGATTCTTTCTTCCCCAAGACTTATATGGACCATTCCGCTGATATTGTACTTATCGCTTCTGGAATTCATTTTCTGTATCAGATCCCCGGGGTCTCTGTCACCATGAATGACTAGCAGCTTTCTTGCTCTGTACAGTCTGGAATAAATAAACCGGGAACCGAAAATCCACAGAATAATCATCAGAATCTGTACAAAAGTCATCTCGATCATAGGTCCCACATTTAAAAACCAGCGGTTGATCAGCGTAATCTGAAAATAAGCCACAACATTCGTACAGATCGTCGCCAGCGTCAGGGAATAAAAAACGTCTATTTTCTTTAAATACCCTACCTTAAGACCGCCATACAACTTGGAAAAAAGGGTGTTGATCAGAGCGTAAATGGCAATCAGCGCCCAGTTACCCTTTCTCCAGAATGGTTCGTCGATCAATCCTCTGTAATAATCGTACCACACATAAGCAAATGCGGCTGCCTGGGCAATGATTACGAGGCTTGCCAGACAAAATACAATAAATCTTTTATAATCTTCTCTTCTGCTCACAGGTCTACCTCTTATTTTTATTATCATGATAGTTACTAGTATAACGAAAACTAAGTTTCTACTAGATTTCCCTTTAACCTGTCTATTATAACGTATTCTATAGGAGTCCGTCCAGTTTTTCACAGATTTTTATAAAATTACATACTTTTTACACATTTTTTTGCCTTGCAAGGTTCTTTTTCCCCTGATACTATAGTATTATCATCATACTATTATCAGAAAAGAGGAATCTTCATGGAAAACTGCAGGCTCAGCCTTATCCTTCCCGTATATAATGTAGAAAATTATTTAACACCATGTCTGGAAAGTCTTGTGTGCCAGAGTTTTCATGACATGGAAATCATTGCCGTAAATGATGGAAGCACAGATAAAAGCCCGGAAATTTTAAATGACTTTAAGGCGCGCTTTCCGGAAAAAATAAAAATTTTTACAACAGAAAACAGAGGCGTCAGCCACGCCAGAAATTATGGCTTTTCCAAAGCATCCGGAGAATATGTGTGGTTTATTGACAGCGACGACTTTATAGAGTCGGACGCCTGCTCCATACTCATGGCAAAAGCAGAGCAGGATAAAAACGACCTGATCCTCTTTTCTCATTATGAAGAAAGCCAGCAGACAGGAGAAGCTTCTGTAAGCCCCTGCCCATGCAGACAACAGAATTTTTCTGTAAAAAAATATCCGGAACAGCTTGCCCTTTTTTCACCCTACCCCTGGGATAAACTGATCAAACGAAGCCTTTTTGAAGGTCTTTTCTTCCCGGAAGGAATCCGTTTTGAAGACCTTCCTGTTGCCTTTCTTCTTATGATAAAGGCAGGCTCCATCGGATACGTTGAAAAACCGCTCTACACCTACAGAAAACGGATTGGATTTTTAAGCGGACTTACAGAAGGGACGATGGATATTTTTAAGGCTTCCGACTTTCTCAGATCCTCACTGGAAAAAGAGGGACTTCTTCCTCTTTATGAGAAAGAGCTGGAATACATTACAGTAAAACATTTTCTGTTCCGTTTCCGCCAGATCATCACAAACTACGAAAAAGGAAAAAAAGAGCTAAAATGCAGGCTCATCAACAGCTCCTTTGATTATCTGGAACAATATTATCCTCGCTGGAAAGAAAATCCATATCTTTCCACCCTCTTAAACGATTATATTTACAGAATGCTGTTTCTGTACAGCTCCCGAAAAAAAATGCTCCGCCTTGTAAACATCTGCGACGGAAAGCCAAAATATTTCCAGAAGCTTTACGTTGTGACACAGAAAAAACTCCACCCAAAAGGCGGAGTTCCCGTAAAATAGCTTATTTTATAATTTTTTTCAGAGCATATTTCACCTTGCGCCCTGCTTTTTTATAAAAAGACTCTTTTCCGGAAGCCATAAGGTAAGTCGGATACCAGCGAAGCTTCGACACCCTGCTTCCAAAAGGCGCAAGGTCAAGCTTTATGGCAAATTCTTCTGTCTCTCTCTCAATTTCTTCCTGGATTTCCGGAATCTGACGGTATCTTCTGTACCAGAGAAACACATCAGCAAGCTCCCTGTCCAGAACAATCCTCTTTGCTTCCGCCGAAAGCTTATATTTCTCACACTGTTCCCTCACAATCTCATAAGAGGCAAACTGGCAGGAAAAATTCCTTGCTCTCCGTCCCATCAGAGAAGCGCTGTTGTTAATTCGGTATCTCACAATGGGCTGATTTGTGATCAGAATCGTATCCGCCGCAACTGTCACCTCATTAAAGAACGAGCGGTCATTGACGCAGACAAGATGATTAAACCGGATATTTTTGTCAATCAGAAGGCTTCTTCTGTAAATTCCATTCCAGGGAACCACACTTACATGAGAAAGAAGCTCCGGATTTTCCCGGAAAGAAAACGGCTTCTCAATATCTTCCACTGCCACCTCCCGGAGGCTTAAAAGAGGAGACGTGTCACAAAGCTCTCCTGTTGCATTGTCAAAGCAGATTCCCCGTCCCTTTATTACGTCCGGATCAAACAGGCGCACAAGCTCCCAATACCGCTCATAAGCAGATTTTTCTACCTTATCGTCTGCGTCAAGAAAGTGGATATACTCTCCTCTGGAAGCTTCAATTCCAATATTACGGCAGCTGCCTGCATACAGATTCTTCTCATTTTTAATCAGCCGCACACGGCTGTCTTTTTTACAGTAATCCTCGATCACAGCAGCGGAAGCGTCTGTGGAAGCATCGTCCACACAGATCACCTCAAGATCCTGTACGCTCTGAGTCAGAACGCTGTCCAGACATTCTCCCAGATACTCCTCCGCATTGTGAACAGGAATGATCACACTTAATCTCATATTTTTCAGCTCATAAACTCATCGTAAGCCGGAAGAACCTCCTCCGGTTTTCCGATCATTTTCATCTCTCCCTCATGAAGCCAGAGCACGCTTGTACAAAGCTCCTTCAATGTTTCCGAACTGTGTGAAACAATGAGAACCGTTCTGTCTTCATTGGAAATCAGCTCTTTCATTTTATTGTAACTTTTTTTCTTGAATTTGGCGTCACCTACGCTTAACACCTCATCTATCAGCATAATATCTGCTTCCAGGATCGCAGTAATGGAAAACGCCAGCTTGGAGTGCATACCGCTTGAATATGTTTTTACCGGCATATCAATAAACTCCCCAAGGTTCGCAAACTCTATGATCTCATCCATTTTCGCACGGACCTGTTCCTCAGAAAAACCAAGAAGCATACCGGAAAGGATAATATTTTCTCTTCCTGTAAGCTTTGGCTGGAATCCCACACCGATAGAAAGAAGGGACACGGAGTTTCCTTTCAGGTCTATTGTTCCTGTATCCGGAGAAAAAATCCCCGCGATGGCACGGAGCATAGTAGACTTTCCGCTTCCATTTTTCCCTACAATTCCAAGAATTTCTCCCTTTGGCACAGAGAAGCTTACACCTCTTACTGCCTCGTATACTTTTGCATCTGCTTTTTTCAGATGAAGCAGACTTTTTTTAATGGAAAAAGACTTCAGACATTTATAACTGATATGAAGATCCTTTACCTCTAATGCAATTTCCCGTTCCATAATTACATCACCTTTACATAACTGTTTTCATATTTGTAAATTGTCCGCACACCAATAATGCACAGAATCACCGAAATCACTCCCCACAGAACGATCAGCTTTCTGTACGGCGTGGAAGAATATAAAACGCACATTCTTGCAGACTCAATCAGCATGGAAACAGGATTGCAGTACAGAAGAACGCTCCTTAAAGTACCCTCCAGACGATCTCCGATAGAATAAAAAATACCGGACATATAAAACATAAGACGGAGGATTACGATAGTCACATTATAAAGATCGTCTACAAAAACACCAAAATGAAGTACAATACAGCTCAGTCCAAAAGTAAACAAAGCCAGAACTATCATAATTGGGATCAGATAGAACACTTTCAATGTAACGGGAACCTGAAAAATAATCATCATGACTACGATCAGAGAGAAGGAAACAAGCATTTTAAACCCGTTTACCATCATTCTCTGAAGAATCAGAATAAATTTCGGAATATACACTTTGGATACAATGGCGCTGTTATTTCTCACCATTTTTACACTGCCCTGCACTGTCTTATTAAAGAAATCCCAGAGTGTCAGACCCACAAATACAAAAATAGGAAAATACTGCACATTACTTCGAAATACAATCTGGGCAATAAAGGTGTAGACCAGCATAAAAAGCATGGGGTCCAGAACCCACCACAGCCAGTTCAGGTAAGAACTGGCAACCTCAGACTTCAAATCTGACCTTGCTGAAAATTTCGCATAGGCAAAATACTTTTTAAAATCACTCTTGAAACGCTTCATGATTCATGCTCTGCTCCTGTTTTTCTGTTTAAATCACTTTTTATCTGTGTTGTTGAAATCTCCGGAGTCCTGGGCAAATATACTACCTCGCAGCCCTCTTCCTCCAGAAAATCAAATTTCCCCTTCCAATCGTCTCCCATAACAAAAGTATCTACATGATACTCCTTCACATCTGTACGCTTCTGCTCCCAGCCCTCCTCCGGAATCACAAGGTCCACATAGCGGATTGCCTCCAGAAGCTGTTTTCTCTCTTCATAAGAGAAGTAGCATTTCTTCTGTTTCTCTCTCCAGTTAAACTCATCTGTAGAGAGCGCCACTATGAGGTAATCACCAAGCTGCTTTGCACGGCGCAGAAGATTGATATGCCCGTAATGAAGCAGGTCAAATGTGCCGTAGGTAATCACTCTTTTCATTTTCTCACACTTATCCTTTATCTTGTTAAGCTTTCAGCCGTCTCTTTATCCAGCGGAACGGTTTTGTAACTGCCCTTCCAAACCGGTAGGAAAAAGATGCCCTGATAGAAGCAACAGTCCTCTCAAGTCCCGCCTTTTCTTTTTCCAGAGCCTCCCTCTGCTTTTTAAGCTGCTCTCTTTCTTTTTCCAGAGTCTTTATTTCCTGCTCCTGACGGCGGATTTCATTTCCCCGCTCCTGCTTTTCACGGCGAAGTGTACGGATTTCCTCTCCTCGCTCCTGCTTTTCGCGGCGAAGTGTACGGATTTCTTCTCCACGCTCCTGTTTTTCACGGCGAAGCGTATGAATTTCTTCCCCACGTTCTGTCTTTTCCCTGCAGACCTGTCTGTATTTTTCACGCAGCTCTTCCTCTTTTACAAAACTGTCGTCATAATCCTTTACAAGCATGAGGAAATACGTTTTTTCCTCAGGTTTCATCGCTTCAAAGCAAAGCTTATACTCCGGTTCCAGATCGCGATAAAGTTTTCTTGTAAGGCGAAGACGAAGTCTGACAAGCATAGAAAGTCCTTCCGCGTCCTCCGGCTCCAGCCGGTTGTCACGAAACGCCTTTTCAATAGCAAGATAGCCGGCAAAAAATCCATATACCTGCTCAAATTTTCCTGCCGAAGTCATAACAGAGTTTCCGCGTACTCTTCGATGGAAAAACACCTCTTTCGTATGATATACACGATGGGCAGGCATGATACACTGGAAGGTAAAAATATTATCCTCCCCTGTAATTCCCTCCTCAAACCGGAGATTTTCCTGTCTGTAATGTACGGAACTGATAAACTGAAGACAGAGAGAGGAACGGTACTCATCTGCAAGAATCATTTCGTGAAGCATCTGAGGCCCTGTCATAACACGGGAATAATCTCCCGTTCTTGTATAATACGTAATATAATTCTTCTTTGTCTCCCTCAGCTCTTCTGTCTCAAAAAAGCTTTCCCCGTCGAAATAGAGCACATCCAGAGCCTTTTCCTCACTGAGTTTATAAAGCTTGGAAAGCGCGTCTCTTTCCAGAATGTCGTCCCCGTCCATAAAATAAAAATATTCTCCGGTGGCAACCTCCGCGCCATGATTTCTGGCGCTTGAAATCCCTCTGTTTTCCTGGGAGATGATCGTAATACGACTGTCTCTCTCTCCGTACTCTCTTAAAATTTCCAGAGAATTGTCTGTGGAGCCGTCATTCACGCAGATGATCTCTATTTCACCAAGAGTCTGGTTCACGATAGAATCCAGACATTCTCTTAAATATTTTTCCACATTATAAACGGGAATAATGACGGAAACTCTGGGGATTCCCATATCAGCCTCCGCCTTCCTTACAATCACAGGCTCTGTTGGCAGAAGTCTCTTCTGATGCTGCGCCTCCCATTCAAAGGCATTTAAAATCCCCTTTACAAAAACAAAGTCTTCTTTTCTGCGGAAATATTCCTTCTGATGATCCATAAGTCCCATTTCCGTAAACTCCGGCTCTTCCATACGCCCGCAAATACGCCGCCTTATCTCCCAGCTCTCCACTGTACGAAGATTGTGGGCACAGCCGGACAGAAGAATATTCAGAAAACCTTTTTCGTATCCTTCATAAATCCCTCTTTTTTTCAGCTCGCGATATACGCCTGCATACGCCTTTATAAAACAGTCAGGATAAAGGCTTTTGCTTCCCTGAAGGCTTTCCTTCATTCCTACTCTGTAAAATACAAGATCTTCGTCCACATACGTAATTTTCTCTGCGAGAGCAAGCGCCGTCAGCACAAAATACACATCGTTGCTGTTCTGAAGCCCCTGAAAAGAAAGTCCCTGCGCTTCCACAAATTCTCTCCTGAAAAGCTTTGTCCAGGGAGCCGGCGTTACAAGAGCAAAAACATCTGTATCCTGCGTTTTTCCGGAAAAAGGATTTTCCTCAGGAAGCGCATCTCTTTTAAAGTACCAGGGCGCCTTTGAAACGCTGCCCGTTTTCTCATTATACTGCTTTGCGCCGAACAGAACAATATCTGCTTCCTCTTTTTTGCCCTGAAGATACGTTTTTTCAAGAAGGGTTTCCTCAAAAAAATCATCTGCGTCGAGGAACAGAAGATATTCTCCCTTCGCTTCTTTCATTCCGTTATTTCTGGCAACTCCCGCGTACTGATTTTCCTGTGTCAGAATGCGTACTCTTTCGTCTCTCTCCTGAAATCTTTTCAAAATTTCAGGAGAGCTGTCTGAAGAACCGTCATCCACACAAATGAGTTCCATTTCCTGAAGCGTCTGGCAGAGAAGACTTTCCAGACACTTCTCCAGATATTTTTCTGCGTTATATACAGGTATGATCACCGATACTTTCGTCATAACCGCCTCCTGCTGTTAAAATCCGGTCTCTTAACTTTTCAGTTTCTTTTTCAGAGCTTTCAGCTTTTTCTTAATCTTTCTCGGAATACTCGTAAGGGCAAATCCCAGCTTATAGGAATTGGAGTTTTTGATTTTCTGAACTTCCATAGCTGCTGCCGCAACGGCTGCATTACTTGCCTTTGAGCCGGAAGTGATCCGGCTGTAATAAAATCCGTCCGGATCATTCATAAGGAACTGCACTCCTGACCACTGTGTAGGAGTAAATTCGCTTTTTCTCAGCTCACCAAGCTGTTCTGCCCGCTTAAATTCCGCTGAAATACAGTGTATATATTCTCTCTTATATTCATTTCCAATACGATTGATCGTAAATATATAATTGGAATATTTTTTTCTCCAGTAAACGTATTTGAATTTTTCCCATACTTTTGGATGTTCCATTAAAATTTCACGAATATAATCATACTCCACATTTACGCAGTAAACCTTGTCCCTGCTGTGAACAGAAGAATTGGGATTATCTCTTCTGTTCATATAATACGGCTTATCTATAATCATAGCCCTCTTTGCAAAAGCAAAGGTCTGGAAGAAAAATCCGTTATCCTGGAAAGAAGCGCCAGGAGTTTCATTGTGGCGAATGCCGTATTCATCAAGAAATTCCTTCTTATAAATTCCGCTCCATGTGTTCATAATATAATTAATTGCCTCAGGCGTCTGAGATGGATTAAATACCTTGTTATAGTCTGATTTTTCTTCTGAAAGATGATTGTAGGTAAGCTCCATATCTCCCGTTTCATCATCACGCTTAAAGCGGTAAAAATCAGCCTTTACAAAATCAAGATCATTTTCTTTGGCAACCTGATACAGATCTTCATACATCGTTACCGGCACAAAATCGTCCGGCTCTACAATTCCGATGTACTCGCCGGTCGCCTTATCAAGACCGATATTCATTCCGATTCCGTATCCGCCGTTTTCTTTATCTACAATAATGATACGGTCATCTTTCTCTGCATAGCGCTTCAGGATCTCCAAAGAGCTGTCAGTGGAACCATCGTTGATACAGATAATTTCTATATCGTGAAGTGTCTGACGAACAACGCTTTCCATACACTCCACAAGATACATTTCTACATTATAAGTTGGTATAATGATTGATACTTTTGCCATTTATTTCTCCTTAACCGGGCTTTGCCCGAATCTTAATTTAAACTCCTGCCAGATCGCGGAATTTCAGCCAGCGACTCTTTGTTCCATATTTTTCAAAATAAGCAATATCCTGTTTCCCAAGAAATGTTTTCATATCCTGCTTCAGACGCTCCACTTCAATTCCCTGGTCCAGAAACTTCTTGTACCACATAAAAATATCATACATTTCATGCTCCAGAACTTCAAAACGTACTCTGTCATTTACATGATTTTCATCACAGATTCTCTGCATAATATAATAGGATTCAAACTGACAGTCAAAATGCTGCGCCCGCTTCATTACAAGAGAACCGCTGACATTCATTCTGTGGCGTACAATTTTTTCCCTTGTGATCATCATACGCTCACCCTTTACGCAGGTATCTACGAAAAAGGAACGGTCGTTTACACAGAAAAGGCTGTTGAAACGGATATTCTTTTCCAGAAGAAACTGCCTCTTATAAATTCCGTTCCACGGAACAACTGCCATACACTCCAGAAATTTCTTTGGAAAATGCTGAAAATCAAGAAGTGTCTCATCAAATCCCTTATACATCTTATCCATCGTATATCTGGGATTCGGCACTGTTTTTCCTGTTTCATCATCAAAGCCTTCTGCCGTTGTCTTCAGCCAGTCAAGGTCATTCTCCTTTGCAAGAGTGTACAGCTTTTCATACACATTGTCCACAACATAATCATCGGAATCAAGAAAATGTACATACTGCCCTTTTGCAGCCATAAGTCCTTTATTTCTGCAGGTTCCCGCATACAGATTCGTCTCGTTTCGGATTACCTGCACATTTTCATATTTTTCTTCATATTCGTTTAAGATCGCAGGCGTTCCGTCTGTGGAACAGTCGTCCACGCAGATCACCTCCAGAGAAATCTTCTGCTTTGTAAGAATGCTGTCAAGGCACTGACGGATATATTTTTCCGCATTATAAACAGGAATCACAACAGAAATTTTTGTATTATACTCTTTAAAATCGTATCTTAAAATATCTGCAAGCTGTTTATACTCCTCTTTATTATAGAAGTAATCCTCATCGTGACCTGTAACCTCAAGTTCCCGGAACCATTCCTCGCGAAGCTTCGTGTAAAGCTTCTCATAACATTCCCCTGTGATGGTATTTAAGTTCCACAGGCTGAAATGAACGGCATAATTCACAAAATCCTTTTTCAGTTCTTCATAAAGACCTTTTTCTTTCAGTACATCACGAAGAGCTGTCAGCGCATTATAAAAACAGAACCATGACTTTTCCCTTGTATTGGAAAGAGATTCCCCGTTATTTCTTCTCTGGTGGGCAAGCACCGTATCAAGCCAGGTAATCCTTTTTGCGAGAACGAGTGCGCTGAATACAAACAGCATATCGTTGCTTGTCCTCTGCTCCTGGAATTTAAGGTTATGCTTCATCACAAACTCTCTGTCATACACCTTATCCCATGCCCAGCCAACAAATGCCTTAAATACATTGTCTGTGATCTGGCGGAAATTAAAGGGCGTATAAGGGGGAAGCGTCTGTTTTTTCAGCGTATATGCCGCTTTTTTAAAGGTATTTGTATCATTCAGATAATGGTCGCAGCGGAAAACCACAAAATCTGCTCTGTCTGCCACAATCTTTTCCACTGCCTTTTCCAGCATATCCGTCTCAAAAAAATCGTCAGAATCCAGAAAAGAAAGATACTTTCCGGATGCCTTTGAAAGCCCGTTGTTCCGTGCAGCCCCTGCTCCTGCATTCTCCTGCTGCAGCACCATCACACGCTCATCTTTCGCCGCATACTCTTTCAGGATTTCAACAGAACGGTCACTGGAGCCATCGTCCACACAAATAATTTCTATCTCTTTTAAAGTTTGGTTTACTACACTGTCAAGACACTGTCTGAGGTACGTCTCCCCATTATAAACAGGCATAATGACAGATACGATTGGCTGTTTCAATGATTTTCCTCCTAAAACAAGATTTTTACTCATAGGTAGTTTTATATTACCATTTTTACGGAAAATCTGCAACTACTCATATTTTGCCACATCCCCCCGCTCATCCACAAGCCGAAGCCCAATGCTCTCCACACGCTTTCTTAAATTTTCCCGGCTCTCCGCCGCCTCGTCTCCTGTACATATTTTATTATCATAAAGCTCATACTGCTTCCTGTTTCTTAAAGGAGAAAGATTGGGCATCACTACATTTGCCCCACAGAGAAGCCCCTTCTCCCTTCCGTTTTCGTCCATTGTTCCAAGAGCTGTTGTTGCGGGAAGGAGAACATTTGGAAGAAGAATCCTCACAACAGATAAAAGATACAGGGTCATTTCCACACTTCCTGCCTTCTCGTCCTTAAAAACCGTATCATGATGTGGAATAAACGGACCGATACCAACCATTTCCGGCTTTAACTCCTTTAAAAATACAAGGTCTTCTGCAAGACAGGATAACGTCTGCCCCGGAGAACCCACCATAAAGCCTGCCCCTGTCTGATACCCCAGCTCCTTCAACATAAAAAGGCATTTCTTTCTGTCGGAAAGCTTCATGGAAGCCGGGTGAAGTTTTCCATAGTGAACCTCGTCCGCCGTCTCATGGCGCAGAAGATACCTGTCAGCCCCTGCCTCCCGAAATCGCTTATAGCTTTCATAAGATTTTTCTCCGATGGAGAGCGTCAGGGCGCAGTCCGAATAGTTTCCCTTTATCTCCCGGATAATTTCTACCATGCGCTCATCTGTAAACCAGGGGTCCTCTCCCCCCTGCAGCACAAAGGTGCGAAAACCGAGAGCATACCCCTCTTTACAGCATTCAAGGATTTCCTCCTTTGTAAGCCGGTAACGGACCACATGTTTATTGCCGCCCCGGATCCCACAGTAATAACAGTTGTTCTTACAGTAGTTTGTAAATTCGATCAGTCCTCTTGTAAAAACCTTATCTCCATAATATTTCCCACGAAGAAAAGCTGCTTTCTCCCGAAAAGCAGCTCTCTCCTCTTTATTTTCGAATCCCTTTAAAAGTTCTTCAAATTCTTCCTTTGTAAAATTCTGGTCTTCCAGAAACCGTTTTGCAATCTCTCTCATTTTTCACTCTCCGCTTTCTGTTTCTTCTCCCTCTTTTTCGCGGAAAGGCTTTGCAAATATAAAAATACCGAAGAAAAGCACATTTACAAGAAGCGCCGGAATCAGGCTTCCCCAGGTGATCTGCTGATTCTGCAGGGCATCCGAACCGCCTCCTGACAATATGGCAGCCATATTGTTATTCAAAAAATGCGCAATTACAGGAACCCAGATATTTTTTGTCTTCATATAAATATAGGCAAAAAAGATTCCAAGGGTAATGCAGGTAATCTGCTGTGCCACAGCCGCCTGAAGCCCCATCTCCGGAGATGTGTAATAAAAGAAATCAACCGGAAGATGCCAGAGTCCCCACACAATACCAAGGATCAGTACGCCGCCCTTCAGTCCGAATTTTTTCTGGAGAAGCGGCTGCAGATAATATCGCCAGCCATATTCCTCGCCAAAAAATGCCGGAACTGCGAAAAAGAAATTGAGAAGTATTAATCCCATCATAACCCATGTGGAAGGCGTTGTCAAAACAAGAGTGAAAATCCCCATCTGTCCTGCAAGCGCACAAGACAGCGCTGTTCTTCCCAAAAACAGAGCTACGAAAAGAAGAAGCATAAGAACAGATTTCTTCCACATATTTCCATTCAGCCCGAAAGCCTTTCTTCTCTCCTTCCCTGCCGTCAGAAGAAGAATCCAGAATACAAAGCTTCCAAACACAAGAATATAATTAATAGCAAGACTCCATACAGAAATTCCCGTTCCGCCAACTACCACGATCTCATCTGGCATCAGAACAGAGAGAAGGGAAACCGCCGCCATTATTCCTGTAAGTACAATAAAAAACAGATAAAATCCTTTGGGAACTGTCTTATCTCCTTTTTTTGTCAAAAGAAAACCAAGTGCAACACCTGCCGCCGGATACATCATCTGCGCGTTGGGAAAAGCGCTTACGTCCATTCCCTTCGCATTTCCGTACCACATAAGAAGTCCCATCACATATGTCACACCATATGCGATCAAAATATAAATCAAAAGTCTTTTTTTCTCTGTTTTTTCCATTTGTTCCATCCTCCCTCACAAGCTTTTTGTTTTTACCTCGTCTGATGTATATTATTTAATCAGAAACTGGATCATTTCCATATCTTCATCAAAACTTACCGTAAACTGGATTTTTCCATCTTCATACTCGCCTATCATCACAGCCGTTGCATAATCGATTCCTGAATTTTTGTCGTGTCCTCCTGCAAAAACAGTCTTTGTGATTTCCTCAAATTCCCCACATTTGTCAAGATAGGGATCGCAGGCCTCTGCAAACTGTTCCTCTGTAATGCCTGCCTTCAGTTCCTCAGAACCCATCTCGATTAATCCGGCATAGTCCCGCTCGTTAAAGAGCGCAATGGATTTTTCTGCCTCCTTTTTCACCTCTTCCTCCGAAAAACTCTCCGGAAGCTTCGCCTGACCGCAGCCCGCTGTAAAAATCCCTGCCAGAACTGCTATTGCTGTAAAAATCCCTGCTTTTTTCATCATGATCCTTCCTCCTGTTCTCTGCCCTGCCCCGGAAATACCAGGGTAACAGAAAAAATATTTTCTTTACATTCTATTTTCAGTTCTCCATGATAATGGCTCACTGCGTGGCGCACATTGGAAAGCCCAAGCCCCTCATGCCCGGTTTTTCCTGATTGACCCGGTTCATAATTCTTCAATGTGGGATTCCATATCTTGATCACTGTAAAATCCTGAATCTGCTCTCCCCGTATCTTCACCCAGAAACCAGGATTTCTCTCCCTCTCCTCCACAGCATTGTCGAGAAGGTTTGCGAAAATCGTTGTAATATCCATATCCGATACAAAATCAAGGCTTACGCCTCCAAGATTACATTCCACCTGTTCCGGAGAAAGCTTTTTCAGCTTATCATTTAAAATAATATTCAGCATTTTATTCCCTGAATAAAACTTTAATCCAAGAGAATTTAACATTCCATGTACGTCTTCAAAATACTGATTATCCTCTATCTTTGCCGACTGTTCCAGCGCATGAAGATGATTTCTTATATCATGGATAATTTTTCTGGAGCGGTTATAATTTTTCTCCAGATCCTCATAATACTGGTGAGTCAGTTCACTCTGCTGTTCCATCAGATCAAGTTTATGCTTTAACTCCCTGTTCGCAGCCACATCATACCACACATAAATACACCAGGCATTTATAATAAGAAGGAGAACGCAATACACAATAATCCACTCATATCCGTATCTTAGAAAAAAGATCTCTCCTGCTGCGAGATACAGATAGATCAGAGCAAAACTGATAAGAGGAACAAGCATCATACCTTTTACCTTCAGGTTTTTTCTGTCAGAAACGCCACGTTTCTGTACGAGAATCCGAAGCCCTGCTGTGACAGCTATAATCAGGAGCGCTTTCATAATCAAAAACGCATAACTGAGCACAATCTGATCCATTGCAATCCACTGGGTCATTCTCATCACAAGAAAAATCGCTATAATCTGTGCCGCATACGTTGCCATATAAAAGAACGTCTGATACAGCAGCCAGTTTCTGCTTCTGTGATAAAAGAACCACCCCACAGCCAGATAATAGCCTCCTACCACGATTATGGTGATCGTGTCACTCCACCACATATTTGGAACAAACCAGTTTAAAAAGCCATACACTACCCAGATAAGAGCCCTCACCCATCTGGGGCCTTTTGCCTCAAAATCTCCTGCCCAGAGGAACCACACAGCACAAAAAGTATAAAAGAACAGGGAAAGAAGCATTAGAAAAATGGTTACTGCTGTCATTTCATTCCCCCTCTTCCTTCCATCCGCCGGGATAAATATCCCATCAGCTCCTGCTTCCATATTTTCTGTTTTTTCTGAGAAAGGGGAATCTCCATTCCATTATCAAGAAAAATCTGCTGATTTTTCACATTCTTCACATGGAACATATTGACCACAAAGCTCTGGTGCGGCATGGAAAATCCAAACTCTGCCATCCGCTTTGCCACGTTTCCGATTTTATCTGCCATGTAATACTGCTCCTTATCTGTCACAATCCGAATTTTTCTGTTTTCATATTCAAAAAAATATATGGATTCCACAAGAAGACAGAGCGCTCCGTCCACTGTGTGAAAATCCAGGATTATTTTTTTCTCCGCAGATCTCATGTACCGGAAAATCTCCTCCAGCACATTCCATATGGCTTTTTTATTTATGGGTTTCAGCAGATATTGAAAAGCGTGGACCCCAAAAGCCCCGGAAACATAATCTCTGTACGCAGTCAGATATACAATCTTTGTATCCTTATCCAGCCTTCGGATTGCCTTTCCCGTCTCAATGCCGTTCATTCCCGCCATATCAATATCGAGAAACACCGCCTCATAAGACTGATAATTTTCAAGAAGCGCCTCGCCTGATGAAAAACAAACCACGTCCACAGAAGGATTCCACTCTGTGATCAGATTTTTCACCTGCTCCGAAACAGCTTCCTCATCATCACAAACTGCAATTTTGTACATCTCTTATAACCTTTCCTTTCTCTGATTTACAATATACTCATTATACTTTAAATTGTAAATACAGGATACATAAAAGATGGAATTTGTGTATTAAGGGATGAAAAATTAAACAGAACAGCCGGCGGATTTCTCCAGTCGGCTGTTCTTCTGTATCTTTCTGTACTTCATAATATAGTTTCACCTCTATTTTATTTCTCCTCCATACCTCACTTCACAGTCTTTTCTGTAAAAAGCAATTCCATAGCACGCAATCTTCCTGTAGCCTTCCCCGAGCAATTCCTCCATATATTTTTTGTCATATATTTGTTTTACTACTCTTTCTGCATCATTTTCCAGATTCTCGATACTGTCCGATACCTTTATCTCAATTACAAAAGCTCTTCCCCGAAGAGATGGCGTCTTCAAAACTAAATCTGATCTTCCATTTCCTGTCTCCCTGTTTGACTTTACCAGATACTTCCCGCTCTGGCTTAACACCCCGGCAAGAAAACCATGATAAAAATTTTCTGCACTGTCATAAAAGCTTATCGTCGATACAAGCTGTTCACTTAAAATCTCCTGAACTTTTTCTTCGTTTCCTGATTCTATTGCCTCATACAGTTCTTGAAAATTTTTCTTTTTCACATTTTCCCGGAACCAGTTCAAAACAGTAGTTTTATATATCATCTTTATTTCCTGATTTGGAATACAAAGTCTCAGAAAAATCGTATTTTCTTTCATGTACTCCTTTTCTTTTGTGAGATAACCTGTAAAATACAGAAAATTCCAGAGATTTTCTTCATTTTCATAAACATCACCATACGTAATTTCTTCATGCACGGGAATATCTATCGTTCCCCCATCCAAAAGCACCTCTATCTGCTCCTTTGTTTCTCCCTCTGACCGCATAATAAGACTTTTCACAATATCATTTGAGCTGGTATTTACCCAGTAAGGCTTCATAAACGACTTCTTATCTGCTACAAGATCATACAAAAACTTCACGACACTCCACGGATTATAAACTTCTGTATCTCCAAATCGATACCCGTCATACCAGCTCTTCATGTCCGGAAAACGCTCTTCCACCCCATAAAATTTCATAGCATCTTTTACTTCTTGTTCTGTAAATCCAAAATGCTCACTGTATTGTCTGTCCAATATCGTAATGCTGTTCAGGTGATTCAGACCTGTAAAAATACTCTCTTTCGACACTCGAAGACATCCTGTAATCACTGCAAACTGAAGATAATCATTTGTTTTTAATCCGGATTCCAGCAGAGAACGGATAAAATCTGCCATTTCATTATAAAATCCTGCAAAATAAGAGGTTTCAAGCGGCACATCATATTCATCTATTAAAATAATAACGCCCTTTCCGTAAATTTCATAAAGTATCCTGCTTAAAAACTTTAATGCTCCAGAATAATCATCATATCCTGCCCTTCCAGATACAATGTTTCTATACGCTTCTTTGTCCTCTTCCGAAAGCAAAGATTTCAAAATCTGCTTTTCATGGCGTTTAAACTCCTCTGAAATTTCTTCTTTCATCTTATAATAAGCAGAATCAAAACTGCTCTGCTTTGCAGACTTTAAGGTAAGTGCAATTACTGGATACTGCCCCATCTGCTCCACATACTTTTTTCCGGCAGACATAATTTTGAGTCCCTGAAACAGCTCTCTGTTTTCCGCATTTTTCTCTTCACAGCCTGTATCCTCAAAAAAATATCTCAGCATACTCAAATTCAAAGTTTTTCCGAATCTCCTCGGACGCGTAAAAAGATTTGCTGTTCCTTTTAAATCCAGGATTTCTTTTATAAATAACGTTTTATCTACATAATAATAATCTTCTGTAATAATTCTCTCAAAATTATCAACACCTACAGGCAATGGCTTCTTCATCTTTCCACCTCCATCTACACCCTGCTCAGCACCACATTTCTAAGCTTCCTTGTAAGCCCGAACGTTCCTCCGTTTCTCTTCTGCGTACCCATGAGAATCGTCATTTTCTCTTCCGGAAAATTGGCAAAATACATACCAAACCAGCCATCCCATCCATACTCACCCTTTCGCGTCATCATACCTGACTGTGACGGATTTTTACATACTCTCATAAGATTACCATAACTGTAACCCTCCAGTCCGACCCAGTTTCTGAAAGAATTTTGCTGTGCCGGAAGAAGCTCTCCGCTTCGGAAAAACTCCACAGTCTTTGGTTTCAAAATCTGAACCCCGTCAAGAGAACCTTCATTTAAAAGCATCGCGGCAAATCTGCTGTAATCATCAAGAGTAGAAGCAAGACCTGCGCCTCCCGCCTCATAAGCCGGAGGCTTTGCCATGTCGTTACATATTGCCAGATTATCGCCTGTATATAAAACCAGCTCTTTCCCGCCGTTTTCTTTTTCCACTGTCTCATACGCCCTTGCAAGGCGGCTCTGTTTCTCCTTCGGAACCCAGAACGCCGTATCCTTCATTCCAAGCGGCTCAAAAATTTCCTCCTGCATAAATTTCGACAGCCTTTTTCCGGAAACTACTTCTATCACAGCGCCCAGAACATCTGCAGAAGCGCCATAAGCCCAGGAACTGCCCGGCGCGAAAGCAAGAGGGCAGGAAGCAAGCTTATCTGCCAGTTCTCTCGTTGTCATTGGGCTTTCACCGTGAAGCCGTCTGCATGCTTCCCCAAATATCTGATCTGTCGCCCGTCCTGCTTCTGTTCCTTCGTCCGGATATACAAGACCGGAAGTCATGTTTAAAAGATCATTTACAAGAATCTGTCTTGTACAGAGA
Source organism: uncultured Blautia sp. (assembly GCA_900540785.1). GTDB lineage: Bacteria > Bacillota > Clostridia > Lachnospirales > Lachnospiraceae > Blautia_A. The sequence goes on along the minus strand of UQHF01000007.1, from coordinate 69,684 downwards.
ACCCGTTCCTCGCCTTTCGCCACGTACATCTGCGCGAAAGAGGGCAGAAACTCTGATACAGGCGCGTAAAAATCAAGAAGCCCTCTCTCCATTAAAATCATGGCAGCAACAGAGGTCACCGGCTTTGTCTGAGAATACAGACGGAACATCGTGTCCCTTTCTATTTTTCTCCCTTCCTCTCTGTCCGCCATCCCCTCCTGAACATATACCATTTCTTTTCCGTCTTTTACCACGAGGAAATTTGCTCCCGCAATTTCAGAATTTTCTATCGAATCCTTTAAAATTCCTTTCAAAATATTTTCCAGTTCCATATAGTTTACCCCTTTTTCCTTCTCTTTTTTCAACTGTTGAATCTAATATCAGATTAACACAATTCAGGAAAAAAACAAGAAAGAAAAACGAGTAAAATAAATTTAAAGTCTCTGAATATGAGTATGCTGAAATATTTCTTTACATTGGGAACAGATAAAAAGCTTTTCTCAAAGCTGAAAATTTCAGAAGAAACGGCTCTTTGCGAAGAATATATGGGAAAATATCCTGTAATATCTGTTTCTTTGAAATAAGGCTACCGCAATCCCACTGACTTTAGACGGTGGGTTAAGGTAGCCAAAAGTAAAAAAATGTTATATACTTACGTCATGGGAACATGGAAATCAAAAAATAGACACAAATATTTATTACAGTATCATATTATATTCGTCTGCAAATATAGAAAGAAATTACTGATTTCAAAGCAAATATCAGATGATATAAAGCAATTTTCTTACGAAATATGTCAAAGGCACAAAGTTATCATCAGATATATGGAAACGGATAAAGACCATATTCATTATATGATAGAAACAGAACCTACAATGTCAGTGAGTCAAATCGTAAATTTAATGAAAAGCTATACGACATACCATATATGGGAAAGATATTCAAATTATTTGCGAAAACAGTTTTGGAAAGAGCACACATTTTGGACAGATGGCTATTTTGCTTGTAGCGTAGGGAATGTTTCAGAAGAAATGCGAAAGAAATATATAGAAAATCAAGGTTAAAAAGGTGATGATAACAAATGTTAAAAGCATATAAATACAGAATATATCCGAATAAAGAACAGGAAATTCAGATTGCGAAAACATTTGGATGCTGCCGTTTTGTATATAATCAGACGCTTACATATAAAAAAGATACATATGAGCAGGAAAAGAAATCTGTCAGCAAAACGGATTGTAATAATTACTGTAACAGAGAATTAAAGAGAACGTATGAATGGCTAAAAGAAGTAGATAAATTTGCCCTGACAAATGCGATATATAACATGGATGCCGCATATCAAAAGTTTTTTAAAGAACATGCCGGATATCCAAAGTTCAAAAGTAAACATGATAACCACAAATCCTATACAACAAATTTTACGAATGGAAACATAGCAGTAGACTTTAAGAATGGAAAGGTAAAACTGCCGAAATTAAAAGAAGTGAAGGCAAAAGTGCATAGGGATTTCAGCGGTCAGATAAAATCTGCCACTGTATCGCAAGTGCCAAGTGGAAAATATTATGTATCTGTTTTAGTAGAAACAGAGCATGAAGAATTGCCGCACACAAAACAGAATATTGGATTAGATTTAGGGATAAAGGATTTGTGCATCACGTCAGATGAAAGAAAATACGAAAATCCGAAGACGATTAAGAAATATGAGCGAAAGTTAACGAGGTTACAGAGACAATTATCGCATAAAAAGAAAGGCAGCCGTAATTATTATAAAAAGAAAAAACAAATAGCATTATTCTATGAGAAAATCACAAATACCAGAAAGGATTATCTGCATAAGATTTCCCATGAGATTATCAGCGAAAACCAAGTGATAGTTTCGGAAAACCTACAGATAAAAAATATGGTAAAGAATCATCATCTGGCAAAATCAATAATAGATGCGTCATGGTATGAGCTTACAAGGCAGCTAGAGTATAAAGCAAAGTGGAATGGGCGGAAATATATCAAAGTAGATACATTCTATGCCAGTAGTCAGTTATGTTCTAGTTGTGGGTATCAAAATACAGATACAAAGGATTTGTCAGTAAGAGAATGGACATGTCCTGCATGTGGAGAAAAACATGATAGGGATATTAATGCTGCAAAAAATATATTGGCAGAGGGATTACGACAAATAGCGTAAGAAAAAAATATAGGGTAGGGACTGCCCGAATTAACGCCTGTGGAGATAGTAGGGCGAACGACGTTCAGTGAACGTCGGCTTTGAGCCGACCGAAGCGGAGCGGAGACACGAGGTCTATGAAGCAGGAAGCCCATTGGCTTTAGACAATGGGTAGTTCACGAAGCTTTTGGTTTCACCGACAGAGAAGTAAAAGAATTGTTGGATTATTATGAGCTGTCCAGTCATTATAATGAGATAAAAGAATGGTACGATGGCTATCAGTTTGGAAATGCAGAAGTCTACTGTCCGTGGGATGTGATAAATTACTGCGATGCTCTTCGAGCGGACGCAGACGCACAGCCTAAGAATTACTGGTCCAATACCAGCAGCAATGAGGCAGTAAGACGTTTTATCCAGGAGTCTGATAAAGCGTCGGTCCGCCGCGAGATTGAAAATCTGGTTGCAGGCGAAGTGATAGAAAAAGAGATTCATCAGGAATTAACGTATAAAGATATGTATACTTCTGTTGACAATCTGTGGAGCGTTCTGTTCACAACAGGCTATCTTACTCAGCGTGGAAAGCCGGAAGGCAACTGTTTTCGGCTTGCAATTCCAAACATGGAAATACGAAATATTTTCACTACACAGATTATGGATTTTTTTAAAGAAAATGTGCCAAAAAACAGAACATCTTTAAACGAATTCTGTGAAGCCCTGAAAAATGGAGATGCGGAAAACGTAGAAAAACAGCTGACTGAATATCTGAGACGGACAATCAGTATCCGGGATACTTTTGTAAAAAAACAGATGAAAGAAAACTTTCACCCAAAGGGCGCGCCTTCGGTGTTTCACGGCATTCTCCTGGGTATTTTAAGCTTTGGAGATACCTGGAGCGTTTCTTCTAACAGAGAATCCGGAGATGGATACAGCGATATTCTGGTAGAAACAGATGACGGAGAAATCGGCATTATACTGGAGCTGAAATACGCAAATGACGGAAATCTGGATACAGCATGTAAAAAGGCATTAGAGCAGATAAACCACAACAGATATGAAGAAATTCTTCTCGATGAGGGCGTTCCCAATATTTTAAAATACGGGATTTCATTTTATAAAAAACGCTGCCGTGTAATGGCTGACAATAGCAGATTCTGCGATTCAGCTCTACCTGTTCATTAATATGTCGACTTATTTTACTTGACTTTGTAAATTATCTATTTTATTATACTCGCAAGAAAGTAACTTATGAGTTACTAACTTACGAGTATATTTATTGGAGGTGGGAGGATGAGCCAGTTTTATTGCCGTGAAGATGAGCTGTGGAAACTGAATAAACGGTATGCAGGAGATAAGTTTGAGTGTATCGTTATCTATGGCAGACGACGTGTTGGAAAAACAGCACTGATCAATGAGTTTTGTAAGGATAAGCCGACCATTTTCTTTTCTGCGTTAAATACGACAGGAAAGGAAAATCTGGAAGCTCTCTCAAAGTCGATCATGAGCTTTGAACGGCCGGACATGGAGTCTGCACCTGAGTTCAGATCCTATGATGCTGCTTTGGATGAGCTGACATCACTTTCAAAGGAAAAAAGGATCGTCTTTGTTATCGACGAGTATCCGTATCTTGCAAAATCAAAGCCTGCTATTTCAGCAATGCTGCAGCACATCATTGACCACAAATGGACAGAATCCAGGATGTATCTGATTCTTTGTGGTTCGTCTATGAGTTTTATGGAGAGTCAGGTACTTGGTAAAGAAAGTCCACTGTATGGCAGACGAACCGGCCAGTTTAAAATTGAACCGCTGGACTATAAGGAAACAGCTGTGTTCCACCCGAATCTGTCCGCAGAAGATCATTCCCTGATTTATGGAATCACAGGAGGTGTTCCTCATTATATTAACAAACTGGACGTAAGGGATAGTGTGGATGAAGCCCTGCTGGATAACTTCTTTGACCGTTCCAGCTATCTGTATGAAGAGCCGGGAAACCTGTTGAAGCAGGAACTCCGGGAACCGGCCATTTATAATGCAATCATCAAAGCAATTGCAGAGGGCGCTTCCCGAATGAATGACATCAAGATGAAGGTTGGCGAGGAGAATTCGATTATATCGAAGTATCTGAAAACACTGATAGACCTTGGTATTGCCAAAAAAGAAACGCCTATTACAGAAAAACCGGGCAAGAAAACCATCTATCTGTTGACTGATAACTTTTTCCGATTCTGGTACCGGTTTGTTCCGGTCAATATGAGCGCCATTGATTCCGGCAGAATTGCAAGGACCTACCCACACGCTGTAAAGCAGTACCTATCGGATTACATGGGTCTGATTTTTGAGAAGATGTGTCAGGATTATCTGCTTTATTATTCAGACAGTCTTCCCATCGAGCTGAGTGAAATCGGTCAGTGGTGGGGTACAGACCCAAAAAAGAAAAAGCAGATACAGATTGATATTGTGGGAACACCTGTTGAGAGTAAGGACTATATCATCGGTTCGTGCAAGTACAGAAATGAGAAGATTGGTATGGATGAACTGGATTTAATTAGGGATTACGCATCGGTCTTCGGAAAAGGCAATCACTACTACTATTATATTTTCTCGAAAGGCGGATTTACGGATGGACTTCTTCAGGCACAAGAGCGTGGTGAAGTTCAGCTGATAACGCTGGAAGACCTTTACAGGTAAGCGAAAACCAGCGCCCCGGCGCTGGTTTCGCTTTTTATGTCTGTTTTATTCTGTTGCTTTCACATCTTCTGTGTTCGCAAGAACGGAAATAAGGGAGAAGTCTTCCACCTCAAATTTAATTGTCTGTTTTTCAAAATCAACTTCTGTCGGCTCAATGATTTCCCAGCATTTCAGTTCTTTATTGTAATACAGAATTATAACATCCTTTAACTCTTTTACAAGAATCGGAACATGGATTGTAACATCATATTTTCCGTTTTTGTTTTTCTCTACTTCCGCATCTGTTTCTTTTTCAAAAGACATAAATCCTGTTAAGAACTCAAGCTTTTTCTCTTCTACTTCTTTAAGAACCTTCTCTACAGACTCTTTTACCTTCTCATCTGTAATTGTCTCAAGTTCTGCTGTCAGTTTTTCGGTAAATGCTTTCATGTCCTTTTTGCCTTCATTTACCTCTTTTATCAGGTCTGTCATTTCTTTGTCTTCTGACTCCATGTTTTTTAAAACTTCAGAATCTTCAATCTTATCTGTAACTATGTATTTTCCAACGCTGTCTTCCACAACCACTACTTTATCTGTGATACTTGGACCTGCCCACGCAGTTGCAGGACTCATTAACATAGCTGCCGTTAAAATTTCGGCTAAGATTTTTTTTGTTTTTCTCATTGCCTTCACTCTCCTTTTAAAATACTTTTTGTATATAGATAATCGCTGTTCGCTAATTATCTTCCTTATAAAATACCGAAACAATCATTTCCTGCAGAGCCTCTTCATCCACATGATACTCATCAAAATAATCGCCCTGAGCTCCCTCTCCCGGAAGAGTATACACAGAGGCTTCTGCCTCCTGCGCTGCAGATAAAAGCTTTACAAAAATATCATTTCCCATATTTGTGATCATATAGCTTTCCATGCTCTCATAAAGCTTTGTAACAAAAGAAGTATCCTTTGCATATTGTTCCTGCGCTTTTTTCATATATGCTTCTATAAAAACCTTCTGTCTGTCCTGACGCACAAGAGCGCTCTGCTCCCTGCCCGTATCACGATAACGCACAAACTGCTCAACATTGTCTTTTATAAGCGTAACCTCTGAACCTTCTGTAAATTCGGGATTTACCTCTGCCAAACTGTTATCAGGGATCACAACCTGAATATTTCCCACAGCCTCTGTCATTATGGGAATTCCGTCCATATTGATGGAACAGTATCCATGAATGGGAATTTCCCCCAGAAGGCTTGAAACTGCTGTTTCCATTAATTCACAGCTCTCTCTTTTTCCGTCTCCCTGAGCATACTGAAGATTGATATGGTTTTCCATAAGACCAAGGCTTTTTCTACCGACAGAAAAAACCTCAATTTCCGTCATGGTATCACGTGGAATGGAAATCACCTTCACTTCCTTTGTCACACGGTCCATAGACACAAGAAAAACAGCGTCTGCCTGTCCTGCATTCCCGGATCCTGCCTCTTCCATATCTCCTCTTGTATCAATTCCCATAAAAAGATAATTGCTTAAATGGTCATTATACACATATTCTTTTCCATTATATGTGATACTCTCATTCGCATCATCTTCTGAAGAAACAGAAGCCCCGCCAGTCTCCATATGGGACGCATTTCTCTGCTGCTTCCATATTCCTGCTGCAAACATTGCTACAACAACTAAAACACCACACATAACTACAGCAGCTGTAATTCTCTTTATTCGGTTTTTATTCCGCTTTTTTGGTAACATTATTCTGTACTTCCTGTCTGTTTACTGATATAATCCAGCTCTGTCATTTTGTTGAACACAGCCTGCGCCATAGCCTCCTGCGCTTCATAAGTAGAAGACGGCTGAGGAGTAACTTCTGCAAGACTTATGTAATGTTCGCCCCACTTCTCTTTCAAAGCAGTATCAAGAGTGACCGAATCCACGCTTCCATCAAGAGGTCTTGTTCCCACGACAATAAACTGCTCCTGATTCTCAAACGTCTTTAAAATATGCTCCTGCTGCTGAGCAAGCTCGTTTGGATCATGATTCCATCCGCCGTAATATCCCATAAAAATTACGGGAATACATTTTAAATCATCGCGGACAAGTTCTTCTTCTGTAAAATCCCGGACTCCATTTTCTGTAATGTAAAGAGCTGCCCCGTTTGCAGCCTGCTCATGAGCAGTAACATAACCCTGGATCACATCATCGCCCACACCGGCCCGCTTCATCATGGACAGCGTGCCGCCTCCCTGAATGGTCTTATTCATAACAGGAAGATCATATCCGTTCTCCTGAAGGATTCTCTGAAAAACCGCCATATAGGAATACTGAGCTGTATCGCTCTCCGTAAGGAGATCATCTCCCCAGCATGCGACACCTTCCACTTTTGGAGTATCTTTCTTTTCAGGAACCGGAGTAGAAGTGGAAGCTGCTTTTTCCTTTTCTTTCTTTTCGTCTTCCTCTTCTGCTTTCTCCCTCAATTCTTCTGCTGTTTCTTTTTCTTTTTTCTCTAACTCCTTCAATGCTTTCTCATCGGCTTCCTTCGTCTCATCTGCCATCTCTTCCAGACGCTGTGTTTCCTTACGGGTCTGTTTTTTATTCCAAACAACAAGACCTCCCAGGGCTATTACAAGCACAATGCAAAGTATTATCAGAAGTACATTTATAAATCTATTACTTTTTCTCACTTTTAATCCCTGTCCTCTTGTTTGTTTTCAATTTTTTCATAATACGTATGGTAACGCTCTTTATAATGATAGTAATATTTATCCTTCTTCATATCCACTTTATTGAGAACGCCTCCCAGTATCCTGCATCCACTCTTCTCTATCTGGGCAACTGCTTTTCTAGCCACCTTATAGCTTACCGCTTCACTTTCTACTACAAAAATAGCGCCGTCACATTTCTCTGCCACGATTGCTGCATCAATCAGAGAACCCACCGGAGGAGTATCAATAAAAATATAATCGTAATATTCTCTGAGCTTCTTTAACAAAGCCCCCAAAACTCCCTCTCCGAGAAGCGCTGTGGGATTAGGCACAGACGGTCCGGCAAAAATCATATCAAGATTTTCAAAATTTGTTGTATACATCAAATCTCCTACCCCAATCTGCCCGCTCAAAAACTGGGACAGTCCGGATACCTTTATCTGAACCTGAAATCTTCCTACATAAGGAGATTTCCTTAAATCTGCATCGAGAAGCATCACCCTCTTTCCACTGGCTGCAATCTCTCTGGCAAGGGAAAAGGCAATATCACTTTTTCCCTCATTTGGATAACAGCTTGTGATCAAGATAGTCTTTACGTCTTTTCCTGCAAAATTTATATTGGTCTGTAACGTTTTAATAGCCTCCGCATAATAATAATCCGGTTTTCGAACGTCCTTCATCGTAACTTTTTTCATTCTTCCGGTCACTCCTTTCACCTGAGCTGTTATTTTCTTCTTTTCTTCTGATTAATATAATCTTTTCTGTCCGGAACAGAAGCCAGAACTGGAATGCCAAGGTATTTTTCCATATCGTCCTCTGACTTGATGCTGTCGTCCATAACAGTAAGTACACAGATAATTCCACCACAGAGAGCAATGCCCAGAAGAAATCCCATCATTACATTTTTAGACATACTCGGAGAAGTCTGCACAGTTGGAAGCTTACCTTTTTCAATTACCTTTGGAGGAATTACTTCCATCTTATCTCCAATGTATTCAGAAGCAACCTCCACTACCTTATCTGCAATTTTTTTCGCAAGCACGCCATCCTTATTTGTTACAGAGACTTCAAGAATTCTCGTGTCTACAGGATTTACAATGGAAATACTTTCTCTGAGTTGATCCGCACTCATTTTCAGATCAAGACCTTCAATTACATCATCCATAACGCTTGTACTCTTGATCAGCACCTGATAATCTGCTGCCAGCTGTGTTCCAAGCTGCAGGTCAGCAATGGAAGTTAATGTTGTCTCCTTGGAAAGTACAAGAATACTGGAAGTGGAAGTGTACAGAGGCTCCATAAAAAACGCCGTATATGCGCCATACAGACAGCTTCCAATTAATCCTGCCGCCAGAATCAGGAGAATCCTCTTTTTAAGGGCAAAATACAATTCCCTTAAATCAATTACATCATTGTCCGGGGTTACTCTTCTCTCATTTGTCTTCATAGTCCTTTTTTCACCTTTTAAACTTTCTTAACCTTTCAATATGTTTTATATTATAACGCTGTAAACAGCGGGAATATAAAAATCATTTATCTTTCATTTTATCCATACTTTAGCTTAACGTAATTTTCCATTCTCCACCATTATCTGATTTCTTGCGTTCCATTTAAATGTCAAATCATACACCTTAGTAAATTAGTTTTTTATAAAACGCTCTAAAACCACGAAAAAACCAATATTTTTTAGAAGAGGTTAAATATTGTGAAGCAATCAACTTATCAAATCAGTAATAAATCTTATTCTTATTAGCTTTGCAAACTTCGTTTAGAAACATATTACAGATTCTACAAAGTTGAAGACTCTGGTATCTTGGTCAGATAAACTTCTAGATAACGCCGCTAAATAAAGCGGCGTTAATTTTAACGTCAAACGGATGATTTTGGAAAGGTACGCGCTATTTTGCGTTTATCAATAAACTTACAAATTTTCTTGAAATTTACAAATACAACGCACACTATTATTAGAATTACCGTATATCTAATCACAATTAAATCATACATTACTGTAAAAATAACCATAAAAACTAATAACTCTATTGAAATGATTGATACTCCTCTCATATCGTACAATTGCTCGATATTTATATGATTTTCCTTTAGAACCTTCTTACTAAATACATAATGCATAACTGAAAATAATATATAGCAGACAAGAGACGTATATGCTGCTGCCACAAAACCATATCGTCTAATAAATATAAAGTTTAATAAAATATTCGTCACAGCCCCTATACATGACGCAATCATCACAAATTTAGTTTTTTCAAAATAAAATTCGATATTACCAAACAACTGATATAGAAAAATAAAATAAATCGATGTAGATATGGGTGGTATAACCCATCGCGCAGCATAATATTCTTTAGGTGCAAAAAATCGAATAATCTCTGGTCCAAATAAGAGAATTGTCATACAGCACACGGCGACAATAGTCAACAACAAATTTGTAATCTTTTTTATATCACCATATCTTTTATCTTTGATAGATCGATAAACAAACGGCACATATGTACCACTAATCGCATTTGTAATAATTGTCATTAATGTAGATATATTATGAGCAACACCATATATTGCTGCTTGCCCACTTCCAACCATATTATTTATCATAATTCTATCTGATTGTCCCAAAATAGTCATGGATAGATAATGTGGTATCAAGGGAATATTAAACTTCAGGGCATATATCCAATATCTTTTATTAAACAACTTATGCGATTTTTTCGCAATCTTAATATAAATTATCGCATATATAGCAGATTGAAAAATTGCAGTTGATACAATTCTCGCAACCCCTTTATCCTGCGTATTAAGTACAACAATTACACTAAAAGCAGAGCTAAATATAGACGTAGCAACAGTCACTAAAACTAGATACTTATAATGATAATGAAATCTTTCATATACCGCCCACAATGCAAAAGCTGAATCAAAAAAATATGTCACTAACATTGTTATAATTAGTATTCTTGGTAACTGCAGTACCTTCTCCCAAAATATAGGATTAATCAAATAAATTATACCTATAAATATCGTAGCTGTGCCTGCTAATCCCAACATTGCTGAAACATAATTTGACTTATCTGTTTCATATTTTATCATACCTTTGTTAAATACACCAGCGGACAGATTAAGTGTCGCAAAGATTGATAAAATTCCATACCATGCATTATATACCGAAACAACCCCATAATGCTCCGGACTCATAATTCTAGTAAATATAGGCATAGTTACCATTGAAATACCTTTTTGCAACACAGTGCAAATCATAAACCAAAATGATGCCTTTGCGGGTTCTGGCATTCTTGAATATCCTTTGTATAGCTCATTTATTTTTTTCATAACCATTCTCCATTAAAAATCTGAGCGAAGATGGTTTCCTTGGTTACATGCAATAATTTCTCCAGAAACACATTTAGAAGTATCTCTAATTAAAAAAGCAGCCACTTCTGCCACTTCCTCTGCCAAAAATATTCTCTTACCACAGGATGCTTCTCTATAAAGGTTTCCTTCTGCGCTAACCCCCGTCATATCAGTGGCTGTAATACCAGGGGCAATACCATTAACTCGAATGTCAGAAGTAATTAATCGTCTTGCCATTCCTTTAATATAACTGTTCAATGCAGCTTTTGTAAGACCATAAGGAATATCATCTCCATACATGCCTCTTTCCGATGAAAGAATTACTATACTAGCACTTTTAATTTCTTTCTGAATACAGTTCTCAGCAAAATATTTTGTCAAAAAATATACTCCTTTTAAATTAATAGACATTTGCTCATCCCAACCATTTTCAGTAACATTTTTATAACTGCCTTCATGATAAGAAACTCCCGCACTATTAACAAGTACATTTACGGGATAACCAATTTTTTTTTCTGCTTCCTGAAATATATTTTTACAATGTGCACAATCAGAAACATCATATTGGATGTAAGTTGTCATTTCTCCCAACTCTAAACTTGCATTCCTTAATGACTCTTCATTTCGTCCTACAAGAATGACTTTTGCACCTTCTTCGACACACTTCTTTGCAATTGCTTTACCTAAACCACGATTTCCTCCGGTAATAAGTATTACCTTGTCTTTCATCGCATCTATATGAGTCATTGTCACAATTTCAGGTCTAACAATAATCTCTGGAACACCATGCAGTATATATTTAAGTATCCTTTTAATTCGTTCAATATTCATAACTCTACTCCAAATTCATTCAGTCCTTAAGTGCGTTCTTTACAAAGGACTTCAATTTTTTCTTAACTAACGCTTTTCCATCCATAATCTCACTTTTGCTTCTAAATTCTTTAATATTATCAGCATCATCCTTCATATCTGTAAATACTTCTACAAACACAGGCTTCTTCAATTCTGTTCTACACATATATAACATTGCATCGTCAAACTGATTCTGATTTTCAGCGCTAAAATATTCAAAGCCAACACTTTCAACCCATCCTCTTGCTGTTGTATAGTGTCTTGCTGAAGTGTGCAAATCAATTGAAGAATCACGTTTAACACCTGTTGATAGCTGAAATTCTGCGCCACCACGATTATTAATCATGACTATGCGAATATTATTCTTGATGCAGTTAATACGCATAGCATTCATATCATAAAAGAAACTAAGATCTCCAATAACCAAAAATGCTAACTCATCTGTTACCATTGCCTGACCAATCAGAGAGGACAAACATCCATCAATTCCATCCGTACCTATATTTGCAAACACCTTTACGTTTTCAGGAAGTTTAAAATACTGCATTAAACGGATGCTATTTAATATACTTAAATGAAGAATACTGTTATCTGGAATATTTTTAGCAACAGATCTAATGACTGATACATTGGAAAAATCAATATCAGACTCCGTTATCGTATTAAAATTTTCTCTTAGTAATTTCATATCATTTTCAAAACTATATGGTAAATTATTTGCCCACTTAAAAAACTCATATGCCGTTCCTTCAAAAATCTTAGTCAACTTTCTATAAGTATCGCAAACCATACCAGTTTCTGTAATATTCCAATGTTCGATGGATTTTATAGAATTTCGCAAAATATATTTGATATTAGTCGTATAATTCCCCCCAAATGTGATTACAACGTCTGGCTTAATCATATCTAGTACCTTATCTGCATTCGCTTCCGAAAACAAATTTATATTTATCGCATCATGAACCTTAATATTAGACATATGCTCTTCCACAACAAGACAATTATACTTATCGATAAAGCGTTCTAATTCATTATTCAACTTTGAATCAAAACATGAACTCTGTCCACAGATAACTAAATACCTTTTATCTTTACTAAAGAATATTTTCTCACGTTCACCAAGCGCGTGAACATAATATCTATCAATCTTAACAACCTCTGGCAACCTCTCAGCTGAAAAGTCAGCCCAGTCAGAATAAAAAGGAACATTAATATGTACTGGACCTTTGCCATGATGTTCTAATTCTAAGAGTGCCTCATTTACGAGTCTCTGAGAATACCAATAATCTTCTTCATTTTTAACAAAAGGTAAGGTAACAGAACATTTGCAAAAACGCTGATACATTCCAACCTGATCAATCATTTGATCTTCTAACTGTCCCAAATAGTATGGATGCCTATCTCCAGTAAGTATAATAATAGGCACATTTTGATGATAAGCCTCTGCAACAGCAGGATAATAATTGCAAGTAGCAGTAGAAGAAGTACAAGATACAACAACAGGCTCTTTCGTCATTTGAGCCACGCCAATTGCAAAATATGCTGCACTTCTTTCATCTACAACCGAATAACATTTAAAATATGGATCATTCTCTACAGAATACACAAATGGAATATTTCGTGTTCCAGCCGATAAGACCATATGCTTAATACCATATTTCTTTAATAAAGCAATTACTATTTGATTACTCGGATCTTTAGTATACATACAGTTTTTCTCCTTTTGAATTATATTAATTTTCATCTGACAGAGGAAGATATATGGCAGATATTTAATTTAATTTATTCTATACTAGACTCCCTTTGTTTTGGATTAGTACTTTGGTAAATGCCAATAAAAAGAAAAAGTACTTTATAGTTGCTAATTCATCCACAACCATTAGATTTCCCATATAGGCAGCTCCTGATATTAAACACAACAAAAAAATAGAGGAATGATACGCCCAAAAACCACGAACACAATTCCACAAATATGTCGCAAACATGCAAATTGTTGCTATTAATCCTGGGTAGGCAAATTTTATATATTGATTCACATAAAAATTATCCACTGAAGTTACCATCCAATTATCTATATAAAAAGATTTTTTTTCAGTTACACCAATACCAAAAATAGGACTCATTCCAGGATAATCGAATATTTTCCACAATCGCTCGCGCGCTATCGAACTATTACTTATAGACACATCTCCTCCAAAATTAACTGCAAATTGTGTATCAAATAATTCATCTATCATATAAAAAATTTGTCGCATTGCTATTTGAATGAAAGGATTATCTAAAAATGCAACTAACAAAAATCCACCAACAATGCCAATCATTATTAATGTAAGTAATAATTTCCCCTTTAATTCTTTTGCTGTTATAATCGCTATTAAAAATAATTCAACACCAAAAATCCCTATACTAGAACGACTTCCAGTCAGTAAAATATTAATGATAACAAGCATCAATGTTATTGGTCTATTGAATAAATATATTCTACTCTTTTTTAAATCATAACAACAAAATGGAAAAAAAAGCACAAGAAACATTCCATATGCTAACGGATGTCCATAAGACACTCTTATTCTTAATATCCCGTCTCTTAATGATTCTGGAATAACGTCATTTGTAAATGTCAGCTGAGTAAAAAGATTAAAACCTGTAATGTATTCAATAATGCCTAATATACATGCGACTGAAACTATCTTGCATATTAAATTTAATACACTTTCAGGCGACTCTACATAAGACAATATATAAAGAAATAACAGGTACATTAAAAAGCAATCAACAAAAACTCCAAAAATGGTATTGAAATCTCCGCGAAACACAGCTGTATATGTACAAACAAATAAATAACAGCTAATAATTACTCTGTACTTTTTTCCTCTAATACTCTGCCAGAAATCATTTTGGCGTTCTAAATTGAAAAATATCCAGAGATATACAATAACTAAAAAAAGGCGTTGAATAGTAATATTGGGACCAACAATTCGAAATGCAAATAGCCCTTGTAAAAGAAAAAAAGCCCACATTATGATTTTTACTGCGTTATTAAATGTAAATTTCAGCATTAATCATCCTTCCTCTGAAAACAATTAATTTTTTCTATCAATTTCTCTATTGAATCTAAATTTGCCTCTTTCTCTAGATCAACAGCAAGCTTGTAAACTATCTCAGGAGATATCTTACTATAATCCAAATCATTTAATAATGCTCTTATTTCTTCTGGAAATCGATATTTTATAATTCTAGCAGGCACTCCGCCCACAATTGCATATGCTGGAATATCCTTCGTAACAACCGAGCCAGCGGCAACTATTGCACCTTTTCCTATCCTAACTCCTGACAAAACAATCGTTCCATAACCAATCCATACATCATCTTCGATGATAATATCTCCTTTACTTTCTGCTACTCTTTTTTCTCCACAAAATTTTTCTACAAAAGGAAATGTTGAAATAGCCTTGATGTTATGTTCTCCACTTAATAAAAAAACTACCTTTTCAGCAATACTGCAATAATTTCCAATTTTTACCCTATATGGAGTATTTCCATAATCAACAATATCAATTAAACCATATGTACCACGTCCAATAACAACATCACTATGATATACTTTTATAGGTAAGGTGTCATTATGAAAGTTCTCTTTCTTCCATTTCTTTTTGTACATATACAGCAAAACTTTTCTTTTTATATACCCCACTATTCTTTTCTCCTATATATTCAAAACTTCATTTATATACTTTTTTGACTCAGATACTGCTGCTTCTAGCTTTTGATTAAACTCCGAATAATTCGTCGAATACTCAAAACATCTATCAATGTTATTATCATCTGAAACAGCACATTTCATCATTAAAAATCTTGAAAGTACATCCATAATTTTCTGACTACCATGATGAAATACTGCCAACTTTTTATTATACTTCATCGACAATATCGTTCCATGAAATGTTGCACTAATTACACCTTCAGCTTTAATAATCAATCCTAGAAAGTCTATCGGTTTTCCTGTAAAAATCATATCACACCATTTATGAACAAATCCGGCAGAAATTAACTTAATATTATTTCTACGTGCATATTCTAATATTATTTGTTTTTCATCTTCCTCGAAATAATATCCATATACAACAATATATTTTTCTTTTGCTTTTTCCTCAGGTAATTCAAAATTATACAACAGTGTTGGATCAACTACCATTGACGGCTCAACTTTATTAAGTGAATTAGCAAGCTCATATGTAAACTCGTCCCTAACAGCAATTCGATCTAATAGTTGTAATGCATTTTCTCCATAAACATCAGCAAACTCTTTTGCAGATGTATTATTTCCACTTACAGCATAGGTACATATTTTTTTAGCTTTGATTCCTTTCCCAATATATATATCTGTATGTTCAAAATTAACATTATGAACATTCCACAATTCATCACTCCCTATAACAGCTAAATCATATTCTTCTTCTAAATTAGTAACTTTATCCATCTCATTCCATGAACTATAAAATGCCTTTAATAAACCAATATTATATAAAATTTCTTTTGGATTTCTCAAATGAAGAGCATGTATATAAAATTTCATATCATGAGGATCTGCAACATACATTTTTACATCGTGTCCCATATCCTTGAATATTCTATATAAACTATAACCTTGCAAATATGCACCATAATTCAAAGAATTATATATTGTTACAACTAATATCTTCAATCTAATATCTCCTTTGTAGTTCCTTTGAATAAAAAGAAAATTTTAGTAAAATATAAACATAAAATTGTTAAGCATTTTTTTTTGAATTGTTTATCTGATACCTTGAATACTTCTTTCTTTGCAAATGACAAATAACTTTCAACCAATCTATGCACTTTCTCTTCGCGCTTTATATTTTCCTTATACAAGATTTTCAATTCATTACAAAAAAAAGCTAATTCATATATTGTATTAGCATATAGTGCTGGGTAGTTTTTTGTCATCTGACAAATCTTATATCTTGCAGTAAGTGAAGAAATCCATTTGTAAAAATTTTCTTTTTTATATCGTACATTTGTTAAACTATCGCTATGATCAATTCGACGATATCCTATTTTACTTCCACAAATATATTTTCCAATTTTAAAAAGCACCTCATAGATAAAAAGAACATCTTCTAAATAAGTAATCGATTCATCAAATCTTATATTATTTTCCTGGATAACTTTATTTGAAATTAATAAATGCCACACAGTATATGGAATAGGATACAACTGATTTTCTTGTTTTTTTATTTCAATAATCCCATCTAATAGTTGGTCACCTGGGATAATCTTACCACTTGACATTTTTGTTTCATACCCACAAGACGATATATAACAATCATGCTTTACTGCAAGAAAATGTAGATAACTTAAATAATCTTTCGTAATAATATCATCTGCGTCCACAAAAGCAATCCACTCTCCTCTAGCCTCCTCAAGTCCACGATTTCTTGCTGCACTTGCTCCAGCATTATCCTGATGAACGATTCTAATCCTATTGTCTAATTTTTGCTGTTCTCTTAAAAAAGCCAAGCTATCATCTGTTGAACCATCATCTACAAAAATTATTTCAATCTTTACATAATCTTGCTGTAAGATTGAAGTAATACAATCTTTTAAATATGGCATCGCATTGTATACTGGCACGATTACAGATATTAATTGATTATTTTTTAAATCTTTCATTATTTATCTACGCCTCTCTCTATCCAGAACTCAAATTTATTCATATATGCATCTGTTGAGTATTTCTCATATAAATATTTTTTCAAATCATTTAAGAGCTTTTTTACCTCAGCTTCCGGCATTTCCATTAAAGCCCGTATTTTCAGCTCCATTTCTTTCTCATTAAACATTTCATAAAGAATCATTTCTGCATATTTTTCTGGAATAAACTTTCGAATAGATTTTGTATCTGTACATACAATTAATTTGTTATTTTTAACTGCTTTAAATAACACAAGAAGTCCTGCTGTTACATCACTATTTACCGGCAATACAACCATTTTACTATTAACTAGTAATCTATCAAACTCATTTTGTGGCAAATTAAATGCTACATTAACATTTGGCAATCTTACCTTTTGCGGCCAATCTGCCTCTCTAGCACAAATCTGATATTTAAATTCTGATGTATTCTCCGCACATCTTAACAATGTCTCCCAATCACGTGCACTAGCTCCTCCCGCAAAAATACCTTCACCAGTTACCTCGTTCACCTCTATATTTTCTATAGATACCGCATCTTCGAGAATGATAATTCTTTTATCATTTTTAATATCAAATCTTTTAATATAGTCAATCCTATTTGTTTCTTCATTACAAGTTGAATACAAATTTAGATTTTTAAAAGCCTTTCTATAAAACCAATCTCTTATTTTCTGCGCCATAGTTGGTTTGTTACAAGAATGACACAAGAGATTTAATGCAACTATCTTATGCTGTTTTTTATCAATTATCGACGCAATAATTCCCGGAGTAGCACACATCGAAATTATTGTATACTCTTCAGACATATCAACTGCTTTTTTAGCCATAAATAAACATTCCACAAAATTAATGGCTCTGTGCCACTTTTTATACCTTATTTCACCATCATCTGAATTGTCAATTACTTCAACTTTATTTCCCTTTTCTAAAAGTTTGTTTTTAAACCAATCATTCTCTGGACACTTCCAATTATATATTAATACATAATGCATAAATATCACTCTTTCTTTATTGCAATAATCGGCTCCATCAGAATTGCTTTTTTACTATGATAGCAATTGTGATACTTAATGGCTAAAATAATCGCATTCAACATTTTTTTTCTTTTTATCAAATCAATTCTCAATTTAACACTTTCTATATTTTTATCAATTATACGTAATTCTTGTTGTCCTACAGCATAGTCTAATGCAATTTTTTTCATTACTATATGACTCATCAATAATAATTCGAGAAATATAATCCTTGTTTTTTTATCATGCATTTTATTATGTGTCACATTATTTGCGTGAAATCTTCTTATCATCAAAGATTTATGAAGTACATAGCACCCATCAACACATAATGCCGCTTTCCAAACAAATTCATCATGAGGAGCACGGTTATAATGATATGGTGCAATCTCTTCAAGAAATGTAGTTCTTACTGCCATGGTACAACCTTCACAACCAATAAATATTGTTTTATAGTTTATATTTAACTTTTCCAACTCACCTGTATCACTAATCTGTGTAAGTGCAATATCTTTATATGCCTTTCCCGTATCGGTAAAAGCAGTGTATCCAGATCCGACTACCTTAACTTGTTCATTTTTTTCGAACACCTCCAACATGGTTTCTATTTTATTCTCTTTCCATACATCATCTTGATCACAGAAAAAAAACACATCCGTATCTACTTCTCTTGCAGCATACCAAAAGTTATCGGCATACCCAAGATTTTCTTCATTTCGTCTACACGTCCATCTTTGTTCCAAGTCATATTTTTTAATATAATCTTGAACCAATTCAACAGAACCATCTTTGGAACCATCGTCTGAAATAATTACTTTTTCTGGCTGATGCGTCTGATTACGTAAAGAATCTAGCTGATCTAGCAAATATTTTTTTCCATTATACACAGCCATAACAATTGTTGTTGTTAACATATCACATTTTTTTCCTTCCAAAATACCTAACGTAATAAATACAATTGGCATAGATATTTGCAGTAGTAGCATTCATACTTTGCATATAAATACCTCTGACACCTTTTTTAAATCCTTTATTTTTTTTCCAATTAGGAAAATTTTCTTTCAACCATTCCAACGTCATAGAAATATATTTTTTTCTTTCTTTTGCATATCTAACCTGACAAATTCGATACATAGAGCTTCCCCACAAGAGTTTTGCGCAGAAATATTCTAATTCACTTTCGTATTCCTGATAATATCCCTGCTTTTTATAATAATCAATTGCATCATTTAACACAGGAAATATCTGAGGAATACGCTTATTCTGATTTTTCCCCATTGTTGAAGTGCTATGCTGTCTCCAATAAATAAATGAACAATCAATATGTTTTACAACATTACAGTATGGAATATATTTCAAGTAAAATGATACATCTTCATATGTATACCCTTCCGTAAAAAAAACATCATGATTGACCAACATAGATCTTCGATATAATTTATTCCATGGTGCTACCCATGCCCTAATATACAACTCCCTATTATTTTTAGGACTATGCAAACTTTGCCGAACATTTTTTTTAGGATACATCCAGTAAAACTCACATGTAACCAAATCAGCATTCTCTTGGTGCGCCATATTAATCATTATTTTAAACATATCCCTATCTGCTATATCATCAGCATCCATAAACGCAATATAATTCCCTCTTGCCATTCGAATACCCACATTTCTGGCTTTTGCTGCTCCACCATTTGGTACAGTAATTAGATTTAACTCAAACGTTGGATGTTCTTCCTGAAATTGCTCGATGACTTGAACGGTTTCATCTGTTGAACTATCATTGATTACTAGAACTTCCATATCCTTAAATGTCTGTGAATACAAACTTTGCAGACATTCTACTATATATTTTTCAGCATTATATACTGGAATAATAACTGTTATTTCTACCATCTTGTCTTCCTCATTAAATATTAGTTCCTTAATACGCTTACTGCACGCTGATTATAATCTATCAAGATAATCTGCAATAATTCCCATCATCTTAGAATTATCTGCTACAAATGGTACAGGACAGAAAGAATCTACATTTTTTATACAATCAATCAATTCAGCCTTGTTCGTTGCCATCATACAGTATCCCTTCTTATTATACATTTTAGAAATATCCAACTGATGATCATCTAAATGTTCGTTGAACTTTTTAAGTCGTGGAAAAATAATTACCTTTTTTCCTAATTTTAATGCATGAACCAAAGTTCCAACTCCTCCATGTGTAATAATCACGTCTGCGTCATCTATATCTTTATGAAACTGTTCACCATCAACAAATCGATAACTTGTATAATTCTTTGGTTCGTAACTACAATGTCCAATTTGAGCCTTTGTAGTATATGCATCCATTATTCCTTCTTTGCACAATTCATCCGTAATCTGTAGTATTCTGCTAAAATCAAATTCGACAACTCCACCTACAATAATGAATATCAATATATTGCACCTCCATATACCGCTCTAGGATAAAATTTTTTAAGTTCCTCCCATTGAATAATAAACAAATCTGCAAACTTATACATTAATCTTCCAGTTGCACTTGGTGAATTAATCCTT
Source organism: uncultured Blautia sp. (assembly GCA_900540785.1). Taxonomy (GTDB): domain Bacteria; phylum Bacillota; class Clostridia; order Lachnospirales; family Lachnospiraceae; genus Blautia_A. Next base: position 48,672 of record UQHF01000007.1, on the reverse strand, counting down.
GCCATACTTTCAATATAAATTACTTTTTTTCCAAACAGCTTTGCATAAATACAAATAGGAATTGCCACAGCAGCTCCAGTAGTTATAACTACATCCGCAGGATTCTTTAATAAAACAGGAAATTGCTCTAAAAACATAAAAATCAAGGATAAAATTTTTGTAATCTTGCTTTTCCTATTCATATCCTTTATAAATACTTTAGGTCCTTCTAGCCTTTCCGTCCAAGCAGTTTTAGGAACTACAAGATAATATTCATATGCCTCACGAAGCCTCTTCAATTGCCAAAGTTCTTCTATGTGCCCCCCCTGCGATGCAACTAAACATAACTTTACCCTTTTTTGTTCCATATCAAAAACTCCCCCTGTATTTTTTGTGCGCAAACTTTGCTGCAAAGAAAGATTTTATTTTTCTATTCCAATCTATCTTTTCCAAATAAAAAACCGGTACTTTTTTTATTTGTAGCGTATCCGTTCTCTTTTTATGTCTTAACCAACAATTCAATGCAATTTCACTTACTCTTCCATAAAATCTTCCCTGAAAAGGGGAGATATACTGCTGTCCCATTCTTTTTTCCAATTCAAATAGAATATCAAATAACCACTGACAATACTCATCAACATATTCTTTTTTCATGATAAACATATTAAACATATGACCCGAGCGCTGTTTCATTACAGCATCATAGTCTACTAAAAATTCTGGATAAAGCTTTGCAATAATATTTCTCGTTTCATCAAGATGCTCTTTATAGTGTGTATGAGCATAATGACTATACAATGTTTCTATTATATATTTTTGTTTTTTTGGAAGAATAACATCATACCTATCAATAAGCTTAAGAATTTCGGAATCACTTAATACACACTCCATGTTAGTATGCTTTTTCCGATAGCCCCTACTCTTCAATGTAAAATGTCGTCGATAATGTACTAACCCAATATACTCTGAATCAATATTTTTCCATGCCCAATACAAGCCTGTTAATTCACAAAAAGTTGCATTTTTTTCAGAAATATTTTTTCCTGTATTATCTCCTTGATAACCAAGGGAAACTTTCCCCTCTGCCCCAACATGAACTGGAAGATAAAACTCTTCACTAGGCATTTCATAATTTTTATGCGTCGCTATAACAACTTTAACCTTTTCTTTCATACTTATATCTATTCCTTTCGCTTCACTCAAGGCAAAAAACGTTATGAAAACGCTAAGCTTAAGCTATTGCTTTTTCATAATCCTCTTATAAGGAACTCGGTATACTACAAATCACGGGGAGATGGATGAACTGTTCCTCTTTTTGAATGCCCCAATATTTATATGCGTAGTTCACCTTTTCAAGTCCAAATAAGTGTGACACAAAGCTCATAATCTTATCTTTATACTTTATATCAACTATTTCGTTTATGCTCAGTCGATATTGTCTTTTCCTATAATTCTAACAAATGTATCTGTTCTGAATGAATTACCACCTATATCTTTAAAAATCGTGTACAAAATTTATTGTGGTATTGATGTCCACAAATAGTGACCTGCATTGCTAAAACTGATAAGCAAGACATTATCACTTACAAGTGTCATCGCTTTTTAATCTACACGAGAAGTCTGAAATAATTACTGAAATGGCTCCTCCATAATTGCAAAGAAATCTGCATGGAAATTACCGGTAAATACTGGATTTCCGTTTACAACATCTAATAAAATTACCGTTTCATTATCTTTGAACATACTAAATACGTTAAGGCTATTTGTAGTAAAAAGCTGACAAGAAAGATGAAAATGGATTACTGACCTTTTTAAGCATAATCTTGTTTACAATGTCTTTATTCTTCCTGCTTACATCCGTCAGCACCGTGATCTTAATCCTACCATGTCGACATAAAAGTGGAACCAGATTCATTGGTTGCATGATAATAACCTCACTGCTCTTTCTCTGCCATATTCACTAACAATACAGATAAATCCAAAATATATATCGGTATGTCAGTTTGGTCATTAACCACCCGAATAGTACTAAATTTTTTCTCAATGTTCAGCATAATCTTATTAAAACTCTTACCATTTTTACCCCCCCCCAAGAGATACAAACAATAAAATATTTATCCAATATATTTGAAACGGACAATTCACCTTCTAATTTTCTCTGACCATGCAAATTTAAACGAGCATAAATCCAAGAAAGCCGTTACCTCTCTGGCAAAGATTTTTTGGACTATCTTTTACCTTATAAGTTCTTGTAATGTACTTTTTATTCGGAAGCTGCAAACCGTGAACGACTACGTTTTCCGAAATTTCTGTATCTCTTACATACATATTGGAAAAAATACTTCCTTTTCCGATTTTACATATGCCAAGGACAAATCTATTTTCTAACATAGGAGCCATGAGTGGCATATGTATCTTCCCCCGCTGTACTTAATATATGTTTTTCCCAATCAAAGAACTTCCAGTCTTTCCAGGAATCCCTGTAAGACTGCTGTAAAAAAAGATTTTTCATCTTTTTGTAAGTATTTTCCATTTCTCCTCCTCATTTCACGCCACTTTACACAGATCCTTCTCTTTTAAACACTGCCAACACCGTTTTTAAAAGAATTTTTATGTCAAGTCCAATGCTCCAGTTTTCTATATAACTTTTATCAAGTCGTACGACTTCCTCAAAATCTGTAATGTCGCTTCGTCCGCTCACCTGCCACATTCCCGTGATTCCCGGTTTAATGGAAAGTCTTGCCCTGTGATGAAGCTCATATAAACTTACCTCTCCGATCAAAGGCGGACGTGTTCCCACTAAACTCATATCTCCTTTCAGCACATTCAGAAACTGCGGGAATTCATCAAGACTTGTTTTTCTGATAAAATCGCCAATTCCTGTTTTCTTTGTACCATCCGGAAGAATTTTGTTTCCGATTACCCTTGGGTCAAAATCCAGTTTGAACATTTTTCCATCCCCAAGCTTGTTATCTTTCATAAGTTCCGCTTTTCGCTCTTCTGCGTCCATGTACATACTGCGAAACTTGTACATTTTAAATTTCTTTCCGTTTTTTCCTACACGCTCCTGGGAAAAGAAAATCGGTCCCGGAGAACTGATATAAATAGCCGGCGCAATAAATGCAAAAATAATTCCTGTTAAAATACACCCTGCGATACCTGCGCAAATATCCATAATTCTTTTTGCCAGAAGCTGTTTGGAAGAAGCATAATTGAGAGTTGTTGTAAGAACAGAATAGTTTCCGATTTTTTCCACAATCTGTTTTCTGTCGTCTTGGCGTGAAAACTTCGCAAGACTATAATGAACCGTTACTCCAGTTTCCATTAATTTGTCAACAATTTCCTGTGGATATGTTATCTTTTCCGGTACAACCACAAGTACTTCATCAATCCATTCCTGACACACATACATAGGCGCTGTCTCTTTATTTGCCACGATTTCCACGTCGTCCACTTTTTTCCCGGTCATATCACAGTCTATTATCGCCACACCTGCAATGATATATCTGGCATAGTTATTTTTCTTCATATTTGCAATGACATCTTCTGCAGCATCCGATGTTGTCACGATCAAAAGAGAACGACTGCCTCCTTCCACCATCTGTTTTCTCAGAAACTTTTTCCATAATTCTCTGGAAACGTATGCAATAATAATATATGAAGGCACCATCATAAGCAAAGCCATTCTCGAATAAGCTTCACCCTCCTGTATCAAAAACAAATACAACACTGCCAGAGCTCCGACAATAAGCCCGTGGCGGACTGTTATAAGAAATCCTCTGTAATATCCTCTTTTCAGTACACTCTTTAATGTATCCAGAGAAAAAATCACAACTGCATCGGCCAGCACAAGAAATATCGCCATATTTCGATACAGTAAATTTTCATATGGATTCCATCCATTCCCACAAAAAGCATACGAAAAAACCAACGCCAACTGCAGGCTCAGCATATCCAGTAAAATGAAATCATAATGCTTCAGCCATCCCTCTGTCTCTTTCCTGTACATAAATTTTCTTTTTCTCCTTTTATTGCATATTATAAACGTATTTTTCTATATCACGTTCTTATCTCATGGCACGAAAAAAGCGGATAAGTTTTACCCCCCCCCCCATCATTTTCCAGCCCGAAAACAGTAAGAGACTTATTCCGCTTTATTTATATATCTGTCCTTATCAGGGATATAGTTCCATATCGTCCAAATTTTGCCTATATTATACCCCCCCCCCCTATTTTTTTGTCAACTATTTTAGTCTTGAATTTTCGCAACTTTATTCACAAAATTTCTTTTATTTTTAGCTACATGTATGTTATTTTTTGACACTCGTCTGTTTAACCCAGGGAAAATTTATTACTTCAAAGTAAACAAGTCGATTTACATCTATTCCAAAAAAGGGTAAAATATTCATTATTAAAACTATTTTATACAACACAGCACATGAACTTTACACAAAGGAGATTCCTTATGACCAAAAATGATTTTAAAGACTTAACCAAAAACATCCTTCTTTTAGACGGTGCTACAGGTTCTAATCTCATGGCTGCCGGAATGCCACGGGGCGTTTGTACAGAAACCTGGGTGCTGCAGCACAGAGAAATTCTGCAGCAGCTTCAAAAAGCTTATATCAATGCCGGAAGCCAGGTTATTTATGCTCCAACCTTCGGCGCAAACCGCATAAACTTAAAAATGCATCATCTGGAAGACAAAATAAAAGAAATGAATTATGAACTGGTTGCCATTGCAAAAGAATCTGCCGAAGGGAAGGCTTTTATCGCAGGCGACATTACGACTACAGGAAAGATGATGGCTCCTGCAGGAGATCTGACTTATGAAGAAGCTTTTGAAGTATACAAAGAGCAGATTTCTTTTCTCAGAGACGCAGGCGTTGATATGATCATTGCTGAAACGATGATTAATATAGAAGAAACTCTCGCAGCCGTTGACGCAGCCTCCCAGGTATGCGAGCTTCCTGTTCTCTGTACCATGACAGTAGAAGCAGACGGAAGTATTTTCAGCGGTGGAAATGCAGTAGAAGCTGCCCTTGCTCTGGAAAGCGCAGGCGCGTCTGCTGTCGGCATCAACTGTTCTGTAGGACCGGATCAGCTTGTTTCTGTTGTCCGTAATATAAAAGAAGCGGTATCCATTCCTGTTATTGCAAAACCGAATGCCGGAATGCCGCTTATTGATGAGCAGGGTAATGCTGTCTACAACATGACTCCGGCAGAATTTGCACAGCATATGAAGGTACTCGTAGAAAACGGAGCTTCTATTATTGGCGGCTGCTGCGGGACAACTCCGGAATATATCCGGGCAGTGGCAGAGGAACTGAGGATATATTCCGGCCACTAATAGGCTATAAATTCAATTTTGGGGAAATACTCTTATATTTTTTACGGGAAAATAGGCTGGGATTTTGAACAAATCAATCTTAGCCTATTTTTAATCTGTAAAAATAAGCGGATTTATCGCAAAGAAGAAAATTCGCCTACTTTGAAGGAGAAAAAAGTAAGCGAACTTTTCAATATAATGAATAATAGCCTATTTACAGCAAAAAAAAGTGAGCGAATTTCTTAATCTAATAAATTGTAGCCTATTTACACCGCAAAAAAATAAGCAGAATTTCAACAAAAATGAAAATCCGCCTATTTTCCTCTTTATATTATGGGATACAAAGCCAAAGCATTAAATGAAAGCCTACTCCTTTAGGACTATTTCCTCTGAATAAATTTCATTCCATACAGCGGTCCGAACTGACTGTAGCTCTGGTCGATTTCTACTGTATAATATTCTCCGTCCATCATAATTTCCATTGTTTTTCCACGGGAAATAAATTCAAGAGTCCTGTGATTCTTCCCGCAGTAGTCTGCGATCTGCGCCGCAAATTCATCGACCGTCTTTGGAGGTCCGTCCAGATCTACACGGAGAACCCTGGTTTTCACGGATTTTTTATTAAGCTTTCGGGACATTTTCCAGACCATCGCATAATCCCATACAAGAAAACCGCCGATTACAATGGCATCTAACAGAAAAATCATACGCACCGGAGTCCTGTCTGCAAGAAGTACGCCTGCCAGGAGAAATACAGGTACAAGATTCATAAATGTATATACGCCTGCCGCGCCTTTCAGACAGTATTTCCAGAAGCTGTCCTCCTTCGGCTCTCTTGTTGTGTAGAGGGCAAAAAACAGGATTCCGGCTGCCGTGTAACCGAGAAACAGCAGGGCAAAATAAGGCATGATTGCTTCCGCAAAACTTTTATCTCTCTGGATTCCAATGTAGATCACATTTACAATAAAAAGAACCGCTCCGAGAATACAGCCGTATTTTAAAGTATCTTTCCTCTCTTCTGTGATGTTTAACATATCAATCCCTCCTTAATCTTATTTCTGAGTTCTTTTAAATATTTTCTGGAAATATATACGATTTCTCCATTGGGAAATTCTGCCGTCATCATGCCGCCCATCACAGGTCTGTATTCCTTTACTTTTTCCATATTTAAAATAACAGATTTTGAAATGCGGACAAAGCTTTCCGGCAGTTCCTTTTCCAGAGAATACAATCTCTGCTTCGTTGTATACACCTCTTTTTCCGTATGAATGTGCTGGATTTCCTGCACGCTTTCAATATAATAAATCGCTCTCATATGAAGACGGCATATGTCTTTTCCTTTCTGGCATATGAGAATCCCATGACGAAACCGCTCCATTTCCAGATACCGGGCAAGTTCCTGAATCTCCTTGTCTTCCTTATGTATAAAAAGCTCCGCTCTTTCTTCCTGTTCTGTGGAAATTACTTTTATCTCTGTTTTCATCTCGTCCCTCCTTATGATTCTATTATATAAAGCGCCGAAGAGATAGTCTACAGAAAACAGGCGAGTGGTCTGTTTTTACAGGCAAGTGGAACAGCAGCGAAAAAAAACGCTCTCCGGGTTTTCACCCGAAGAGCGGATTTTTATTATAAAAAGGGATTTAATTTTTTCTGCTTATTTACAAAGCTTTTTAAATTCGTCAGCTACAAACTGTACTTTTGTTCCGATAATTACCTGAACTGCAGTTTTGCTTGGACGGATAACGCCTGCCACACCTGCAGATTTGATTTTCTTTTCATCTACCTGTGTGTAATCTTTGATTTCCAGACGAAGTCTTGTAATACAGTTGTCAATAGATGTTACGTTTTCTTTTCCGCCAACACCTTCCAGAACGATTTTTGCAATCTCTGTAAAGTTATCATTGGAAAGAGTTACTTTTGTTTCGTCCATATCGTCATCTTCACGTCCCGGTGTCTTCATATCGAATTTCACGATAACGAAACGGAAAACGAAGTAATAAATAACTGCAACTACGAGACCGATCGGGATCAGCAGTAATGGATTTTCTGCAAACGGAGCCTTAAAGCTCAGGAACCAGTCAATGAAACCGGCACTGAAGTTGAATCCCGCTCGCACAGGGAGTGCTGCTACAACTGCCATAGAAATACCAGTCAGAACTGCGTGTACACCGTAAAGTGCAGGCGCAAGGAACATGAAGGAGAATTCCAGAGGCTCAGTAACACCGTTGAAGAAGGAAGCGATAGCTGCGGAAAGAAGAAGACCTGCTGCCACTTTCTTCTTTGTGTCTTTAGCTGTGTGATACATAGCAAGAGCTGCTGCCGGAAGACCGAACATCATAACCGGGAAGAAACCGGACATGTACATACCAGTCTGTCCAAGAACCCCCCCCTCTGCGTTGCCCCAGAATTTAGCAATATCGTTAATTCCTGCAACGTCAAACCAGAATACGGAGTTCAGTGCGTGATGCAGACCGAACGGGATAAGCAGACGGTTGAAGAAACCGTAAATACCAGCGCCCACCGGTCCAAGGTTCATAATAAACTCGCCTAATGCAACAAGTGCATTGTAAACGATTGGCCATACGAAGAACAGAACAAAGCTGGATACAAGTGATGCGCCTGCTGTAACGATGGCAACACATCTCTTTCCACTGAAGAAGGAGAACGCATCCGGAAGTTTTGTGTTCTTAAATTTGTTGTAACAAGCTGCTGCAATAAGACCGCACAGAATACCGATAAACTGTGTCTGAGTCTTTGCAAATGCAGGGTCAACTTCTTCTACTGCTGTTTTTGTAAGCATAGATACAACGCTTGTAGAAAGAAGTGTAGTTGTCATGATCCAGGAAACAAGTCCTGCAAGACCTGCTGTACCGTCGTTGTCGTCAGACATACCAACAGCAACACCGATAGCAAAAAGGATTGGCATCTGATCGATCAGACATCCGCCGCCTTTTAATAAGAACGCTGCGATTACATTATTTGCACCCCAGCCTGTAGGATCGATCCAGTAACCGATTCCCTGAAGAATAGCTGCAACCGGAAGACATGCAACCGGAAGCATAAGAGATTTTCCTAATCTCTGAAGATACTTCATCATAGTAGATTTCCTCCTCTTTCCTTCTCTAAATCCCTTTTTGCACAATGAAGACTGTAAAACACCCCTCATCATTTATTTTATACCGGAGAATCCGGTCATAAAATCCATAATTATTTTGCCTTGATTCTTACTACGTCATCTCCCGGCTCTACTTCTTTTCCGGAAATTCCTTCAACAGATGCGTAATCGTCTGTATTACATACAAGTACAGGTGTGATAATGTCATATCCCTCGCCTTTTAAGAACTCAAGGTCTGCTTCAAGCATTAAGTCGCCTTTTTTTACTTTATCCCCTGCCTGTACATGGGCTTTAAAACCTTTTCCTTTTAAGTTTACCGTATCAAGTCCTACATGAACAAGAATCTCCGCTCCGTTGGAAGCGTTTAAGCTCACTGCATGAAGCGTATCAAAAACCATTGCGATTTCTCCGTCTGCAGGCGCGCAGATCTTTCCCTCTGAAGGAATGACAGCAACGCCCTGTCCCAGCATTCCGGAATTAAAAGTCGGGTCATTTACCTCTTTTAAATCAACCGCTTTTCCTTTTGCCGGAGAACCCAGCATATATCCATCGTCCTGTTTTTTCTTTAAAAAACCAAACATTTCATTTCCTCCTATTTATACTCGAAGTAGTCTACAAATGTCATACGGCTTATCGCCTCTTTTTCTGTGAGATAACGGTTGCCTGCAAGCGCATCCGATTTCGCTCCGCTGGCGTCAATATATATCTTCTGTCCATCTATTATCGTCTCACATAAAACATAGGTTTCTCCGTCTGTCCACTGGCTGTTCCATGTTCCCATCACTACATGAGAGTCGATTCCGGCTCTTCTGCAAAGCTCGGAAAAAATCTTTCCGTATCCCAGAATACTCGCTTTCTTTTCTTTCAGAGCAGCCAGATGGTTATAGGGATATACCTGTTCCAGCATCTCTCCCATGTTGTCAAGCTCCTGGGCTTTCTTTCCCGCATCATCGGCAATCTTCATGTTTTCATCAAGCCATTTGCGGAAATAATCTGCTGTCGTCTTCTCCCCTGCACCTTCCGGTATTCCGGCGAGGATCTCGTCCATGACTTTTTCTGTCTCTTCCTGCATTTCATGGATTTTCTTTACTTTTTCCTCATCATTTACAGAAAACCCTTTCTGGATTTCCTCTATATTGATAAGCGTTCCGTCATCTGCAAACTGACCGAAAAGTTCGATTCCTTCTGCACAGGATAAAAACAGCACAACCTTTTCGATTTTTTTATCTACAAGGCGGAATGGATCTTTATCTTCATGGAAAACATAAACTCCATCTCCTGTCATGGGGATGTCAACAAATCCATAAAAATAATTATTTCCTTCATATTCCAGGGCAGTCAGGATCCTCTGGTACTCTTTTCCGTTTAATGGGTTGGGGAGTGTTAAAACTCCCCCTTCCAGATCTTCCATTTTCTGTTTCAGAAATTCATAATCTTCATACTCCCTCTGGGTAAGCTGTCCGGAATAATATTTATTCTCTTCAATGGCTTTCCCTCTCGGAGTATCTGCAAGTGTATCATACACTGACTGAGATGTTGCATTTTTTCTCTGTGTTCCCAGGAAGGCAAAAAGAACAAGTGCAGCAAGAACAATGATGACAGCAGCCTTTTTATGCCTGCGAATATAATTCATGTCACTTCTCCTATTCCATTTCCCGGATGATTTTACGGAGTTTTAAAATCATGGACGGCGCTACGGAAAGCTCGTCCACTCCCATATTTACAAATTCTTCTGTAAGCTCCGGATCTGCTCCCAGCTCACCGCAGATTCCTGCCCATTTTCCCTCTTTATGCGCATTGTCCACAACCATTTTGATCATTCTTAAAATCGCCTTGTGATGCGGTCTGTAAAATGGATCAAGTTTTTCATTCTGACGGTCAATAGCAAGTGTATACTGAGTCAGGTCGTTCGTTCCGATGCTGAAGAAATCTACCATTTTCGCAAGATCGTCGCTTATCATGACAGCAGCCGGCGTCTCGATCATAACGCCTTCTTCCACATCTTTGTATGGAATCTCCGCATCAGAAAGTTCTGCCTTTACCTCACGGACAATCTGCTGGATCTGTTCCACTTCCTCAACAGAAGTGATCATCGGATACATGATCGCAAGATTTCCGTATGCAGAAGCGCGGAACAGCGCACGAAGCTGAACCTTGAAAATTTCAGGCTGTGTAAGACAGATACGGATTGCTCTGTATCCCAGAGCCGGATTCTCCTCATGAGGAATTTCCAGGTAATCTGCCTGTTTATCCGCTCCAATGTCAAGAGTACGGATAATGACTTTTTTGCCTGCCATATTCTGTACTGCCTGTTTGTATGCCTGGAACTGCTCTTCCTCTCCTGGAAGCTCATTTCTTCCAATATAAAGGAACTCGCTTCTGAAAAGTCCGATCCCGCCTGCATCATTTTCAAGAACATAGCCCATATCGGAAACACTTCCGATATTTGCGTAAAGCTTAATGCTTTTTCCGCTCTTTGTTACGTTCTCTTTTCCTTTTAAGGTCTGAAGAAGCGCCTGCTTCTCTTTTTCTTCCTCAATTTTTGCCTGAATGGAAGTTTTCACTTCCTCTGTTGGCTCTACATAAAATTCTCCTGTAAAACCGTCTACAGCGCCTTCTGTTCCTGTAGTAAGCGCTTCCAGGTCCATATCCACGCCAATGAGCGCCGGAATATTCATCATACGCGCAAGAATCGCTGTATGTGAATTTGCAGAACCATGCACAGTAACGAAAGCAAGAATTTTATCTTTGTCCATCTGCACTGTCTCACTTGGAGAAAGGTCGTCTGCCACAACGATTACAGGCTCTTCCAGGTCAATGCCGTCTCCGCCATGTCCGGAGAGATTTTTTACAAGACGCTTGGAAATATCTTTAATATCCGCAGCTCTTGCCTTCATATAATCGTCGTCCATGCTTGCAAACATTTCAGAGAAATTATCGCCTGTGGAGGCAACTGCATATTCTGCATTCACCAGCTCTGTTGTGATAATATTTTCAATGGACTCGTTATAATCTTCGTCCTCCAGCATCATCTGATGGACTTCAAAGATAGCGGCACTGGCTTCACCCACTTCTTTTACGGCTTTCTCATAGAGCTTCTGAAGCTGTTCCTGTGATGCGGCAACTGCATCTTTCACTCTCTGGATCTCAGCCTGAGGGTCTTCTATTTTTGTTCTTTTTACAATGTAATCATCTTTTTTCAGCACGGAAATCTTTCCCATTGCGATTCCCTTATAAACTGATTTACCTTTCAAACACTGCATACTCTTCCCTGCCGTTTCTTCTTTCATTAAAGATTCTCTTCAAAAAATGTTTTCATTCCCTGGAAAGCTGTCTCTTCATCGCTTCCCTCAACCTGAACCTCTACTGTGTTGCCACATTTTACTGCAAGTCCCATAATTGCCATTAATCTTGTTACATCAACGCTTTTTCCGTCTTTTACAAGTGTGATCTTGCTCTCATATTTTTTTGCCTCTTTTGCAAGGATACCTGCCGGTCTTGCGTGGATTCCCAGTTCGTCTTTTATTGTGTACTCAAAGCTTTTCATTTTAAAATTCTCCCTTCATTAGATAAAAATATATTTCAACTGATGACTGCAGATTATTCTGCAGCAAAGCTGAACTCTCTCTTTTCATTATGACGCAATCATTCTCTGGATATGTATAGCGAGAAAACCTGTTTCTTCCGGCATAAGAGCTTTCTGAAGCTCTTTTTCCATATTTCCGCATATTTTCTCTGCGATCTTCAATGCTTTCGGATATTTGTTTTTTACAAAATCATTCAGATCTACATTGACCGCTTCCCCGGTTTTCGCCCGCACAGCCATATAATATAAATGACTCATAAGGCGGATATAATTCAGAGATTCCTTCTGAAGTTCCCTGCCTCCCATCTTTTCTATGGTCTGCATACTCTCATCTATGATCTGCGTCGTTTTTAATGTATCGGATACCTGCTCGTTGGAAAGGCCGGAGTGAATATGAAGGGCAATAAAACCTGCCTCATCATCGGAAATACGATAATCTGTCATTTTTTCTATGATTTTTCTGCTCTCCATTGCAACGGCATATTCTTTTCCAAAAAGAATCTTAATATCCGGAATAAAAGGATTGGGAAGAAAAATATGATCTTTCTCCCTCTTTACAGCGAAGGCAATATGGTCTGCCAGCGGAAGAAGAATATCTCCGCTCACAGAATCAAACACCTTTTCCGCTTCTGCAATGATTTTTCCCGCAGTCTCAATATAAACAGGGTCAATGGTATTTACCATACTCATGGCGGAACTGCGTTCTTCTCTTGCAACGGGCGTATAAACCTGGATTTCCTCCCTGGGTTCTATTCTGTCTCCTGCCTTTTTTCCAAATCCAATTCCTTTTCCCAACAAAATTCTCTCACTTCCGCTGTCTTTCTCTTTTGCCAGAAGTGCATTGTTATTTAAAATCTTCAAAATGCAGTACATATAAAACTCCTATGTTGATGAAATTGAAAAAGGCATAAACTTACCCCGTTTTAATCATACATTTTATGAATAAAACCGGACAGCTTATGCCTGCATCATCAGTAACACACTATCAACGATTATGATTTCATTCAAATATGAATCTACATACACTATATAGCATTTTACCATTAGTCGTCAAGCTACATTTTTACCTAAATTGTGTCGAATTTTTTATGCAAATTTACCTATATCAGTTTTTCTGATGTCTTCCGCAAAAATGATAGTATGCGCCCAGCATTCCCGCATCGTTTCTGTGGTACGCAAATTTTAAAGAAGTTTTTTCAAAAATACTGGGAACCAGGTATTTCTCAAGGGCATTCAGGATTCTGTCTTTCAAATACTGCTCCTGCGCCATGATGCCGCCGCCTAAAACGACTGTCTCCGGATTCAGGACATAACAGATATTTGCAATTCCCTTTCCGAGAATATCTGTCATTTCTTCGATGGCATTGCAGCAGATTTCATCTCCCTGTTTTGCGGCCTCAAAAACAGCTTTTCCATTCCAACTGCTCTCCGGTTCGCCTTTTCTCTCTGCCACTTTTTTTGTGAGAATGCTGGCAGCTCCCAGAGTCTGAAAATCGCTGTCCATCATGTGCATGTATCCAACTTCACAAGCGCTGTCGCTGTACCCGTGATACACTTTTCCGTCAAGAAGAATACAGCCGCCGATTCCCGTTCCTATGGTAAGCATCAGGGCGCTTTTACTGCCCTTTGCAGCCCCGGAAACACCTTCTGCAAGTCCTGCACAGTTTACATCATTTTCTACTTCACAGGGCAGATGAAATTCTTTTTCGACTGCCTCTTTAAAATTTGTGCCTGCATATTCCGGAATCAGAGGAGCGGAATAAAAAATCATTCCTTTTTCTATATCTACCATTCCCGCAGTGGAAATGCACACGCCCAAAAGTTCCTCTTCTCTGAACTCTCTTACGATTTCCAGGACCTTCTCTAAAATAGAAGGTCCTCCTTTCCACGCTTCTGTATCTCTCTGAAATTTCTTCTCTATCTTTCCCGCTTCGTCCAGAAGTCCATATTTTATGGCGGTTCCTCCAATATCAATGCTTACATACTTTCCCATAGCGTCCTCCGGAAACTCTGCTTATTTTAAGTATTTTGCCTTTGCCTCACAAATCATGGCTGCAGCCTCGCGCACGATCGGCATATCCTCTTCAATTAATTCTGCAAGAGGAGCTCTTACGCTTCCAAGATCAAGATTTTCGTTGATTCTTAAAATTTCTTTGATAACTGCATACATATTGCCGTGGCAGGAGCACATTTTATAAATGACTTCATTTGCCGCATACTGAATTTCCCTTGCTTCGTCCAGCTTATTTTCTTTTACAAGCTCGTCCATTTTCAGAAACAGCTCCGGCATTACTCCATAGGTTCCGCCAATTCCAGCCTCTGCGCCGATCACGCGTCCGCTTATAAACTGTTCGTCAGGACCGTTGAAAATAATGTAATCTTCTCCTGCTGCCGCCTTGAACATCTGAATATCCTGAACCGGCATGGAAGAGTTTTTCACACCGATGACTCTCGGATTTTCTCTCATTTTTGCAAATAAGTTCATAGTAAGCGCAACTCCTGCAAGCTGCGGAATGTTATAAATAATAAAATCTGTATTTGGAGCTGCCTCGCTCATTGCGTTCCAGTAATCTGCAATGGCGTATTCCGGAAGGTGGAAATAAATAGGCGGAATTGCCGCAATGGCGTCTACCCCAAGGCTTTCCGCATGTTTTGCAAGCTCTACGCTGTCCTTTGTATTATTGCAGGCAACGTGTGCGATCACTGTTAATCTGCCTTTTGCCACTGCCATTACATTTTCAAGAACTACTTTACGGTCTTCCACGCTCTGATAAATACATTCTCCGGAAGAACCATTTACATAAATTCCTTTTACGCCTTTTTTAATGTGGTACTCTGTGAGTGCGCGCACTCTCTCCGGACTGATCTCTCCGTTTTCATCATAGCAGGCATAAAATGCCGGGATAATTCCTTTGTATTTTTCCAGATTTCTCATTTTATATTCTCCCTTCGTTAATCTTCCAGAACTTCCGCAAAAGATTTTGTAATAAGCTGCGGTCTTGTGATAATAGAGCCTACTACTACGCTGTAGCAGCCAAGTTCAATCACACGTTTTACTTTTTCCGGTGTATTGATATTTCCTTCTGCGATCACAGGATGTTTTGCTTTCCCGAGGATTTCTCTTATAATTTCAAAATCGTTTGTCTCAATTTTCAGATTTTTGCTCTGCGGTGTGTAGCCCACCATAGTGGTTCCGATAAAGTCGAAGCCCAGCTCATCTGCGTAAAGCGCTTCTTCCACTGTGGAACAGTCTGCCATAAACAACTGGTCAGGATATGCTTTTTTTACTTCCTCAAAAAAGTCTTTCAGAGTTTTTCCGCCCGGGCGAAGCGCGCCTGTTGCATCAAGGGCGATAATCTCCGGTTTTACCTCCATAAGCTCTTCGATTTCTTTCATGGTAGGCGTAATATAAACGGCGCTGTCCTCATAATCTCTTTTTACAATACCAATCACTGGAAGATCTACCAGAGATTTAATTTCCGCTATATCTTCCTTTGTATTTGCACGGATTCCACGCGCTCCGCCTTCTTTTGCCGCAACTGCCATTCTTCCCATGATAAAAGAAGAATGAAGAGGCTCATGAGGAAGAGCCTGGCAGGATACAACCAGCTTCCCTTTAATACTTTCTACATTTTTATTCATAGTCGTTCTCCGTTTCTTTTTAATAGAGCTTTTCTACAACAGCCTTCGAGGTTGCTTTGTTATTGGCTCTGGATTCTTTATAATTTCTGCTGTAGTATTCTTTATACAAAAGGTCAATGAGATAAAGCTGTCCCATTTTTGCAGACATGGAACCGCCGTCAAGAGGAGATTCCTCCCCTCCGCAAAGAAGGATCACGTCGGAATATACTGTGAGAGGGGATTTCCTGAAATGAGTAATACTTGCTATTTTTGCCCCTGTCTGCTTTGCCACCTTTGCCACGTGAATGTTATCTTTTGTCGCACCTGAATAGGAAATAATAATAAGAAGATCTTCCTCATTCATGGTAGAAGCTGCCATAGACTGAATATGGGGGTCTGTAATGCAGCTTACTTTTCCTGTGACGCGGATAAACTTGTTTCTCGCTTCCATTGCTGTGATCAGGCTGTCTCCGATTCCGAAAAAGAAAACTCTTTTTGCCTTTTCGATCATTTCGATCACCTGCTCCAGCTTCCTCTTATCAAGAAGAAAATAAGATTCTCTGATCGCACTGATATGCGCCTCCATGACCCTGCTTTCCATTGTATCGCTGTCCTGCACTTCCTGGGCAGGAGAATCTCCTTCCATCTCGTTAAGGCTTAAAGACAGCTTCATTTTGAAATCCTGATAACCATCCAGCTTCATCGTTCTGCAAAATCTGTATACGCTTGTATCTCCCACATGACAGGCGTCCGCCAGGTCCGTGATAGACATGTATAATACCTCTTTTTTATTTTGCAAAACATAGTCTGCAACCTTTTTCTCTGCTTTTGTAAGCTGATTATATTCCGACTGTATCTGTAAAATAATACTTGTGTTATACACGTTCTACCTCCTGTATGCAATACCTGTATATTATTTCTGATTTTCGTTTTTTATAGAAATCATACTACTATATTCCTGCGAAAAAAGAAAGAGCCGGAATCATCGTTTTCATAAATCAGCAAGGCTGATACCTTTCGACAATTCCGGTCCTATCCATCAGCCTTTTACTGCTCCCATTGTAATTCCCTGTGTAAAGAATTTCTGGAATACCAAAAATACTGTAACAATCGGAACTGCCGCCAGCGCTGCACCTGCCATAATAAGCCCGTAGTTTGTTGCCATTTCTGCCTGAAGTGTTGCAACACCAAGAGAAATAGTAAGCTTTTCTCTGGAAGACAGCATTACCAACTGCATGAAGTAATCGTTCCAGGTATTAATAAATGTAAAAATCGCCAATGCTGCAAATCCCGGTTTTACAATAGGAAATGCAATACTTGTAAAAGTCTTTAATTCGTTACATCCGTCAATTTTTGCAGATTCCAGCAATTCCGTAGGAATGTTTTCGCTGAACTGCTTCATAAGAAATACACCGAAGGGCCAGCCGATCAACGGAAGGATAACAGCCGCAAGGGTGTCATGGATTCCCATAAAACTGATAATACGAACAAGCGGAACAAGGATAACCTGCTTTGGAAGCGCCATTGCTCCGATGAAAATAGAGAATAAAATCGCCTGTCCGTAAAAACGCTTCTTTGCAAGTACGTATCCTGCCAGAGCAGATGTAATACATACGAGAAGCATGGTAATTAAAGCAATCAGGATACTGTTCAGCATCCAGCTTCCGGCAGGGTTCTGCACAAGAAGTTTCTGGAAGTTTTCCAGTGTAGGTGATTCCGGCCACCACTGAGGCGGAATCTTGATCGCATCAGCCTGAGACTTAAATGCTCCTGTCATGATCCAGTAAAAAGGAAAGATGAAGAAGATTGTTAAGAGGCTGAGAATAATCATGGTAAATACCTGAAATGGTGTTATTTTTTTCTTACGCATTTTCTCTCCTCCTTTTAATATTCCACATCATTGCCCAGAAGTTTAAACTGTGCAAAGCTGATAAGTCCGATCAGTGCTGCAAGGAATACACCCATTGTATTTGCATATCCGTACTCGGAAAGCTTGAACGCTTTTTCATACAGATAATACATAATTGTGGTCGTCGAATAGTTCGGACCGCCGTTTGTCAAAAGCTGTATCAGTGAGAAGCACTGGAATGAGTTAATGGTTGTAATAACTACTATGTAAAGAGTAGTTGGAAGGAGACTTGGCCATTTGATCTTCCAGAACACCTGGAATTCTGTAGCGCCGTCCACTCTCGCTGCCTCTACAAGGGATTTATCAATATTTCCCATTGCCGCAATATAAAGGATGATCGGCTGACCGATCGCTGTTGTCAGAAGAATCGCAATGATCGCTACAAGAGCATATCTTTTATCTCCCAGCCAGCTTATGTTCTGATCGATCACATTCGTAGTTTTCAGCATGTAATTCAGAATACCGCTTAACGGATCATAGATCCATTTCCATACAACGGTTACTGCAACAGTACCGGTAACAACCGGAAGGAAAAATACGCATCTGAAGAAAGAACGTGTAAACGCGCTTCTTTCATATGTCTGTGATGCCACATATAATGCAAAAATAACAACGATGGGAACAGAGCCCACTACAATGATCAGCGTATTTCTCAGTGATTTCAAAAATACTTCGTCCTGGAACATTCTCACATAGTTATCCAGCCCAACGAATTCAAAATCTGTCATCGTATAATTAAAGAAGCTGGTAATAAATCCCATAACCATTGGTGCCAGTACGAAAATCACAAAAAATATAAGAACCGGTGCCAGAAAGCAGTAGGAAACCAGCGTTTCACGCATTCTGATCTTGTTCGCCTTCTTCTTCATAAATTCATCCCTTTCGCTTCACCCAAGCTGCAAAATATCATAGTGCTTTTCAGAAAACGCTCCCTGTACGCCAGGCGTACAAGGAGCCCTTTAAATCGCTTATTCAGCAGCTTTTGTAATTGTTTCGTTTGCTTTTGCTGTAAAGTCTGTCAGAGCTTCCTTCGGTTCTGTATCTCCGTTGGAAACAGCCTGGCACATTGGGAACCATAATGTTCTCATTTCAGCAAAACCGTCGATTGTGTTGTAGTATGGAGAATAGTATTTTGTCCAGCTTCCAAGTGTTGTCATTCTTTCATCTTCGTAAAGATCTCCGAAAGAAGTACGAACCGGGAATGCGCCTGTACGGATTACGTCTTTTGGACCCCATTCTTCATCATCGCACATAAATCTGATAAACTCTTTAGATGCTTCGATTTTTGCGTCATCGCCGTTGTCAAATACACAGAAACCATTTACAAGGTATTCCAGTGCCGGTACACCATCATCAGACGGGAACGGAACTTCCAGATAATCTACACTGCTGCTTTCAAGAAGAGCTGCCTGTGTTCCAGGCTGTGCTGGAGACCAGAGGATTGTAAATGATGTCTGTCCGTTTGCAAAGTTCTGAATATCTGCAGAACCGTCAAACTGGGAACCGTTCATTAAACAGCCTTCATCAATTAAAGATTTAATGAGTTCCATAGATTTTACAGAATTCTCATCATCTGTTGTATATTTTGTTACGCCTTCATCTGTAATAGAGCTGCTGTACAGGTTTGTGAAGAATGCTCTCGGTCCCTGGTCGCCGCCCTGTCCATTACAGAAGAATGAACCTGGATTGTATCCTTTGTCTTTTAATGCTTTTAAAACTTCTACGAAATCGTCTGTTGTCCAGCCCTCTTTTACCTTGTCAAGAACGCCTGCATCCTCAAGCATATCTTTATTGAATGCCATGTAGAACGGAGCGGAACTGATCGGATACATATAAGCTGTATCTCCTGCTTTACAGGAATCCAGAAGTGCATCGTTGTTTACATCTTTCACGAACTCATCTGTAAACATATCATCAAGCGGTGCAAGTTTTCCAGCTTTTCCGTATGTAATAATACGTCCCGGTGCGTCAAACAGAACATCTGCCATAGTTCCTGCCTCAATCGCAGTTGTAATTTTCTCAGGACCTGACTGGAAGTCGATCGTCTCCAGTTTTACGGTAATGTCCGGATGCTCTGCCTCGAAAGCATCAATAATTTTCTGCTCCCATGTTCCCACTGCATCATCTGCATTCTCCTGTGTATAAGTCGGGAATGCCCACCATGTGATTTCTGTTTTTTCCTCTGCCATAACTGTTGTTGCGCCTGCCAGAGATGCTACCATTGCGCCTACAAGTGCGGCTGATAACAATTTCTTTTTCATTTTGAAAAACCTCCTTAATTACTTTGCTTTTTTGATAATATGTTTTTGTTTTTGCCCCGATGCTTTTGTCACATTTGCTTCTCCAAAAAAGTTTTCCGCGGACTTTTTCGCTTTTTTGACTAAACTCAGTATAGCATATACGGAAATGTTTTTCAATATCTTTTTTAGAAAAAAAATTTTTTTCATTTTTTTCTTTTTCTCTTGTCTCTTTTTTTCAAAAGTGATACCATCAGCTTATACTACATTGTTTCTAAGGAGGATTTTTTCTTATGTCAACAAAAACGATTGTATGTTTCGGGGATTCTAATACTCACGGATACGATTCCAGTACAGGAGGGCGGTTTTCTGAAAAAGAACGGTGGACCTGTCTTCTTCAGGAAATGCTTCCTTCTGATTATCTTGTTCGGGAAGAAGGTTTAAGCGGACGTACCACTGCCTTTACAGACCCTCTGTTTGAAGGTCTCGACGGTATTTCTTATATATATCCCTGCCTCATGAGCCACGAGCCCGTGGATCTTCTTATTATTATGCTGGGCACAAACGACACAAAAGAGCGCTTCAGCGCCACTGCCAAAAATATTTCCCAGGGACTGGACCGCCTGATTTTAAAAGCAAAATCTACAATCGGCGCCTGGAAAAACACCCCGCACATTTTGATCATCGCACCTCCTGCCATTGAGGACGCTTATCGGCAGACGGATATTGGCGATGATATGGGAGACGGCTGTGCAGAAAAATCAAGAGCTCTCGCGCCTCTTTACAAAAAAGTCGCTGAGCTTCACGGCTGTTCTTTTCTTGACGCAGGCTCTGTAGACGGAATTTGTATGGCTCCTTATGACCATATGCACCTGAGCAAAGACAGCCACAGAGTCCTTGCAGAAACACTTGCAAAAATGATTCCGGAGCTGATCAGGGAGTAAGATTAACAACATCATCAAAAACATTTCAGAACTGTTTTTCCAAAAACAAAAGAGTACAGATCCAAAACCTGTACTCTTTCTTTTCAGAGGTATACGTTTATTTTTTCAAAATTCTCACTGCACTTATGCTAATATCTCAGACGAAATCTCTTCATAATATCTGTCAGCTATATATTCTGCCGATTCAGCCCATAAACCATTTTCTGTTTCCTGTAATATCTTATACGTTTCAGACTTATAAAATTTCAATGCAGCTTCCTCAAAACTGATATGAAAATGTTGTTGCAATAATTTTAATACATCTCTGATTTGTATGCAAACATTCATAGTAATGTCTTTTCCATTAAAACTATATATCATTTCTGGCATAAGAATCCCTCCTTATTAACTGCAAATATTGCAATGCCTTCTCTGTATGAAACGACACCTGATTATTTACTTTGCTATACCGCAGCCTTTCTACAGCTTCTGATACAGTTAAAATATTTGCTATATATAACTGAACGGTTTCCATTGTATTATCATCTGCAACGGGTCCAATTACCACATCATACTCATGAGATAATCCACCTTTATTCCTATTTTCTTTGATAAATTCCAGCCATTCCTCACTTAGTACATCAAATCTTTTTACGTTTAATGCAGGATTCTCTTCAAATAGATATTCATAAACAAAGTACTTCTTCTTTTTTTCTCTCAATGAAAGTCTATATCCCCATTCCTTTGATTGAGACTGTAAAATTGTGGTATAAAAACCTTTTCCAAAATCTCTTCTGTTATGAGATTTGCTAAGATCTATGTTTTCAAATTCATGGCAGCTTCCATGATAAACAACCAAATCTTTTGAACCTTCTATAATAACTTTCTCTACATACTCTAATACTTCTTCAAAACTAATCTGATGAAGATATTCATGCTGTATCATCATCTTTTCAAAAACCTGATTTTTATGAAAGACTTCAACTATTTCATTTCCTGAAACATGGTATTTTTTGGCATATGCTTCCATCGCCTGAACAGATAGCATTTCACAGTCTGTCTGCATACTCATCCTGTTCCCTCCCCCATTTTTATACAAATGTTTCTGTGTCTTACTTTTCTTTTATTATAAGTGTATCGTTCTTAAATAAGCAATATAATTTTTTCGACAAAACAGGATTAACTTTTCTGATAAACCAAAACTATTATACACTTATTTTGCATACCGTATTATATTTTCCGCAAAAATTCTGTGTCCTTCTTCTGTAAAATGAACGCCGTCATAGGCGAGAGGGATTTTCCATTCTCCTGCGTCCACAAAATCTGTCCCGGATTTCTCAGAAAGCTTCCTATTATAAAATGCAAACTTTTCTGTTTCTTCGCAGATCTTCTGATTTTCCACCCACGCACCATGTTTTACGGGAACAGGCGAAATTAAAAGCAGGGAAATTTTTTTCTCCTCTGTCTGTTCTGCTATACCTTCCAGAAGCTTTTCCATACGAAGCGCAGCGTCCCTTGCTGTAATTCTTTCATTTTCAAGAAAATCATTTGTACCAAGCATAATCCAAAGAGAAATCTCTTCCATTTCCAGACTCCACGCCTCTATCTGCTCTTTCACACATTGAAACTGGCTTTTGTATCGCGGAATTTTCCGCCCGCAAAGCCCGCAATTTTTCACAGAAATCCCTGTTTTCTTTTCTACAAGAGCCGTCCAGCGGTTTTCTTTTGCATACCGTCCGCCTCCCGGCACACACGGATCATATCCATATGTATTGGAATCTCCATAACATACAATCATTCTGCCTTTATTTTTCTGCATACAAGAATCCCTCCCAGAAGAAGCACAGGGAAAATTACCCCTGCAAGAATCCCCATTTTCAGATTATCGCCAAAAGCGCTTGATACAGCACCAACTACAGTTGGTCCTCCGGAGCATCCGAGGTCTCCTCCAAGAGCAAGGAATGCAAACATGGCAGTTCCTCCTTTTGGAATGGATGCCGCCGCCTTACTGAAGCTTCCCGGCCACATAATCCCAACAGAAAGACCGCACACTGCACAGGCAGCAAGGCTTAACTGCGGAATGGGAAGAAGAGAAATTCCAAGATAGGACAAAATACAAAGACAACAGCTCAAAACCATAAAGCGGTCAAGATTGATCCTGTGTCCGTATTTTCCATAAAATGCTCTTGCTGTTCCCATCAGAACCGCAAACGCCATAGGTCCCGCCAAATCTCCGGCAGTCTTTGTGATACCAAGTCCTTTTTCCGCAAAGGTGGACGCCCACTGACTGACAGCCTGCTCGCTTGCTCCTGCGCATATCATCATGATCAAAAGAACCCAGAATATTTTCATTCCAAACAGCTTTCTGATGCCGATTCCCGTCTCGCCTTCTTCCATAAGGGGCGCCATAGGAACTTTTGTAAAAACAAAAGCATTCACAAGAGGAACTATCGCCCACATAGCAGCGAGAATCTTCCAGTTTTCAATTCCTGCTGCCTGAAAAAACAGCGTAGAAAGAAGAACACCCCCTACATGCCCCCAACAGTAAAAGGAATGAAGCATACTCATTGCCTTTTCCTTATTATCAGAAGGGCACGATTCCACAACAGGGCTTACCAGCACTTCCAGAAGTCCTCCTCCAATGGCATACACCATTACGGAAATGAGGATTCCCGCAAAGGGCGGCATCACTTCCGGCAGAACAGTCAAAAGAAAAAGCCCTGCCGCTGACATTATATGGGCAATTACCATTGACGCCCTGTAGCCTATTTTATCCACGAATCCGATAGACAAAAGATCTACAAGAAGCTGCACACCAAAATTAAAGGTTACAAGTGCCGTAATCTGCGAAAGAGGAATATCATAACTCCTCTGAAAAGTCAGAAATAAAAGAGGAACAAAATTGTTCACGATCGCCTGTACAATATAGCCGGTAAAACAGGCGGTCATTGTCTTGTTGTATTGGTTTTTCATAATAATCTCCTGGTATTTATTGTACATTCTCATCTGGCCTTCTTAAATTTATAACTTTTACAGCCTAAATATCCACTTTTTTATCATTTAAAAATCCACTTATATGCAAATTCCGACTGTGAAGCTCGTTTTTCTCATTTAAAAGCATATTTCTTAAAAAAATCTCCAGGTACTCTGTTGTTTCGTGAATGCCTTTTTTCAGATTCGTATAATTTGCACGAACAAGCGCATTTCGAAAATACCATGCGTTTTCTGCAAATATATCATTCGTAACTGAAAATCCCAATGTTCTCAAATATTTGATAAAAAACACGGCTGTCGTTCTCGTATTCCCCTCTCCAAAAACATGAATTTGCCATAGCCCTGAGATAAAAACCGCAAGATGATGAATTATTTCACTCATGGATAACCCTTTGTAACTGAAATCTTTTTCCCGGGAAATATCATACTCGAGTGTTGCTCTGAGTTCCGAAGCGCTGCCATATATAACAGTCGCTCCATCCAGTACCCATTCTTTTTTTGTAATATTATAATCCCTCATCTTACCTGCATGTGTATAAATTCCCTGAAATAATTTACGATGAATCGAAATATACTCATTAGGTGAAAACGTAAAAGCTTGCTCTGAAAGTATCTCTGCAATTCGTGAAGACACTTTGTCTGCTTCTTCTGTACGTTCACCATTTGATAAATGTGCCGGTTTTTCTTCATAATAAGTATTTATGAGATTTTGAGCTTCTTTTATCGTGATTTTACCTTCAATATTTTGA
The DNA here is from genome assembly GCA_900540785.1 of uncultured Blautia sp. GTDB lineage: Bacteria > Bacillota > Clostridia > Lachnospirales > Lachnospiraceae > Blautia_A. The sequence goes on along the minus strand of UQHF01000007.1, from coordinate 24,230 downwards.
ATAGCAGTATCAATCAAATATTTTGAAGTCTTCAATCCGTCCACAGCCTGAAGACCAATCGCTGTACTCCAGGCGTAACCTTTTCTGACTTTATCAGGCTCGGACTCTTTTATATATTCCTTAAACGGATCTTTCTCCATATTTATCCCTCTCTTTACTGATTCCAAAAATGGGTAATCCCTTTCGGAATCACCCATCTCTTCTGCTTATTATTTATTTTTTCCTTATATCAGTATTCTTTAAGGCTTGCCGTCTCATTTTAGTATAGCTTTGCACCTGCCGGGATTCTGTTATCTACCATAAGAAGATTGAGTCCCTCTTTGCCGTCTTCCTCATGTACTGCGGAAATCAGCATACCGCAGGAATCAATTCCCATCATTGCTCTTGGCGGAAGGTTTACGATTGCGATGCAGGTTTTGCCGATCAGTTCTTCCGGCTCATAATATTCGTGGATTCCACTTAAGATTGTACGGTCTGTTCCTGTTCCGTCATCTAAAGTAAACTGAAGAAGTTTCTTAGATTTCGGTACTGCCACACAGTCTTTTACTTTTACTGCGCGGAAATCGGATTTTGAGAATGTCTCAAAATCAACGTCTTCTTCGAAAAGCGGCTCGATTTTCACTTTGGAAAAATCAATTTTTTCTTCTGCAGCCGGAGCCTCTGCAGCCGCTTTCTGTCCTGCGTTATTTGCCTCGTTCTTGGAAGCGCCCTGTGACTTCATTGTCGGGAACAGAAGCACGTCTCTGATCGCTGCGGAATCTGTAAGAAGCATACACATACGGTCAATACCGAATCCGATTCCACCTGTAGGCGGCATACCAACTTCAAGTGCATTCATAAAGTCTTCGTCTGTTGTATTTGCTTCCTCATCACCCTGAGCAAGAAGCTCTTCCTGGGCTTTGAAACGCTCTCTCTGATCGATCGGGTCGTTCAGCTCGGAGTAAGCGTTTGCCATCTCCCAGCCGTTCATAAAGAACTCGAAACGCTCTGTATATTCCGGATTCTCCGGTTTCTTCTTTGTAAGCGGAGAAATCTCGATCGGGTGATCCATAACAAATGTAGGCTGGATCAGATGCTCTTCTACAAACTCTTCAAAGAAAAGGCTTAAAATATCGCCTTTTTTGTGACGCTCTTCAAACTCTACATGATGTTCTCTTGCAATAGCTCTTGCCTCTTCCAGTGTGTGGATTTCATTGAAATCAACGCCTGCATATTTCTTAACGGCATCTACCATTGTGATTCTCTCGAACGGTTTTCCAAGATCCATTTCCACACCGTTGTAAACAATTTTTGTTGTGCCAAGGACTTCCTGTGCAACGTAACGGTAAAGATTTTCTGTAAGATCCATCATACCGTGGTAATCTGTGTACGCCTGGTAAAGCTCCATAAGAGTAAACTCAGGATTGTGGCGTGTATCAAGACCTTCATTACGGAATACGCGTCCGATTTCGTACACTCTTTCAAGACCGCCTACAATCAGTCTCTTTAAGTAAAGCTCAAGGGAAATACGAAGCTTGAAGTCCTCATCAAGAGCGTTGAAGTGTGTCTCGAACGGTCTTGCTGCAGCGCCGCCTGCATTTGCAACAAGGATTGGTGTCTCCACTTCCATAAATCCCTGAGTATCCAGGTATCTGCGGATCGCGCTTAAAATTTTGGAGCGCTTAATAAAGGTATCCTTTACTTCCGGGTTCATGATGAGGTCTACATATCTCTGACGGTAACGAAGGTCTGTATTTGTAAGACCGTGGAATTTCTCCGGAAGAACCTGAAGGCTCTTGGATAACAGAGTTACCTCAGAAGCATGAATGGAAGTTTCTCCTGTTTTTGTTTTGAAAACTTCACCTTTAATACCGATAATATCGCCTACGTCAAGCTTTTTGAAATCTTTGTAGGACTCTTCTCCTATGCTGTCTCTTGCAACGTAAGACTGAATAGTTCCCTGTAAATCCTGTACATGGCAAAAGGATGCCTTTCCCATGACACGTTTGGACATCATACGTCCTGCAACAACTACAGTTTTTCCTTCCAGTTCCTCAAAACTGTCTTTTACTTCCTGGCTGTGGTGTGTTACATCAAATTTTACGATTTTAAACGGATCTTTCTCATTTGCCTGTAAATCCGCCAGTTTTTCACGGCGCACTTTAAGGAGCTGATTTAAGTCCTGTTCCTGCTTCTTCTGCTCTGCCATTTTGTTTCCTCCTGTTTTATTCTTCCTCTCAACTCCGAAATCTCTGCTCCGCAGAACCGCCCTTTCGGGCTTCTCATTTCGTCGTTGTACGCTCGGGTGAATGTGAATACTCGCTTCGCTCGTGCTTCCGTTCCTTCCTCTCAACTCCGAAATCTCTGCTTCGCAGAGACGCCCTTTCGGGCTCCTCGTTTCGTCGTTGTACGCTCGGGTGAATGTGAATACTCGCTACACGTTTCGCTGGATTTCCAGTACCTTGTACTGCATTACGCCCGCCGGCATTTCCACTTCTACAACGTCTCCTTTATGAGCGCCGATCAGCGCTTTTCCTACAGGAGATTCGTTGGAAATTTTTCCTTCCAGGCTGTTTGCCTCTGTAGAACCTACGATTTTCAGTTCAATATCTTCTTCAAACTCAAAATCATGAACTTTGACCTTGCAGCCTACGCTGATCTTGTCAAGGTCTACTTCGTCTTCTACTACAACCTCTGCGTTTTTCAGGATTTTTTCGATTTCCTCAATACGTGCTTCTATATCTCTCTGCTCATCTTTTGCTGCATCATACTCTGCGTTCTCGGATAAGTCGCCCTGTTCTCTGGCTTCTTTGATTTTTTCTGCTACTTCTTTTCTTTTTACTACTTTTAAATCATGCAGCTCTTCTTCTAATTTTTTAAGACCTGCATAAGTAAGTAAGTTTTTCTTTTCTTCCATTTTCCTTACTCCTTTTCCACTCTTTTTCTAAAAAAGGTTAGAGATACTCTAGGATATTCACAATTTCAGTATTATACCCAAAACCTCAGCTATTGTCAAGGTTTTTACTCCATTCTCCCCAGGAGCTTTTCCAGCTCTTCATAGCTGCTCACAAGGTTTGTTTCCCTTCGAAGAGCTGCGCTGTGGCGCATACCTGCCGTATACCATGCCACATGCTTTCGCATCTCCCGAATGCCTGTAAATTCGCCTTTTAAATCAATCTGCATTCTGGCATGGCGAAGTATCATTTCCCTTACTTCCTCTGCAGAAGGGCGGGGAAGTTTTTCCCCTGTTTCAAAATAATGGTTCAATTCCCGGAAAAGCCACGGATTCCCTCTTACCGCTCTTCCTATCATCACACCGTCACATCCTGTTTCTTTTATAAGCGCCTCTGCTTTTTCCGGAGAATCCACATCTCCGTTTCCGATTACAGGAATAGTTACCGCTTCTTTTACTCTGCGTATTGTATCCCAGTCTGCTGTCCCTGAATAATACTGCTGCCGCGTTCTTCCGTGAACCGCAATCGCCGCCGCCCCTGCATCCTCCACACGCTTTGCAATCTCTACAATATCTACCGGCTCGTTTTCAAATCCAATGCGGACCTTTACAGTAAGCGGTTTTTTTATTGCGGAAGAAACACTTTTTACGATTTTCACGATCAGCTCCGGATTTTTCAAGAGGGCTGAGCCCTCCCCGTTATTTACTACCTTCGGAACGGGACAGCCCATGTTGATGTCCAGAATATCAAAAGGTCTCTCCTCAATTTCTGCAGCCACCCTTGCCATCAGCTCCGGTTCGCTTCCGAAAAGCTGCATCGATACCGGGTTTTCACATTTATCAATTTCCATCAGAGCCTCTGTATTTTTATTATGAAAGGAAATCGCTTTTGCACTGACCATTTCCATACAGATAAGACCGGCTCCCTGTTCCTTGCAGAGCTTTCGAAAAGGAAGGTCTGTAACGCCTGCCATAGGTGCAAGCGCAAAGGGATTGTCAATCTCAACGTCTCCGATTTTCCACTTCATCCTCATTCTTCGCCGTCCGCTTTCTTTTTTAATTCTTCCTCCGGAATATCTCCGAGGAAAAATACTTTATAATACATTTCCAGAGATTCCAGAAGATCTCTCTTCTCTGTCTGGATCTGTTTGATTTTTAATGCGCTTCCGATTTCGTCGAAACAGGCGTCTGCCTCCAGCGCTTCTGTTTTAAACTGAAGTCTTCCGTCCTCGTCAAATTCCAGAGTGAGGACGCCGCCCACATCTTCTGTAAAAAGAACGCACATGATCTGAAGCTCCTGCTTCACATGATCCGGCAGGGAATTAAAATCCTGATTAAAATAGTATTTCTGTTCGTATGCGCTTGCACCGCATAACACAATATTTTCCTGATACATAAAGTACCCCTTTCTATACGTAGCTGTAAAGCCCCCGGACAGATACCTCCCCGGAACCAACTGCTTTTTTTGTTCCATCTGAAAGCCTTACAAGAAGTTCTCCTTTGTCATTGATTCCTGTACACACTCCCTCATAAGGATTGTTTTTATCAAGAATCCTCACAGGCTGTCCGTAGTTTGCCAGTATCTCTTCATACTCGTTTTTCAGAAGAGAGAGGTCGTGTGTTTTATCAAATATTTCATAATTTTTCTCGAATGCTTCCATGACAAGGGCGATCACCCGATTCCTGTCTGTCTTTTTTCCGGATTCCAGAAAAAAAGAGGTCGCCTTATCTGAAAGCTCCGGGGAAAATTCCGGTATGTTTACATTAATTCCGGTTCCAATTCCCACATATCGGATTTTTGAACCGTTAAGTCCCATTTCTGTGAGAATCCCGCAGATTTTCTTTTTGGAGATCACCACATCATTGGGCCACTTGATTTCCGGGGAAAATCCCAGTTTTTCTGCCGCCTGCGCCACGGAAAGTCCCATGACAAGCGTCAGCATGGGCGCGTATTCCGGGGCAAAAGAAGGACGGAGAAGAAGCGTCATCATGACAGACGTTCCCTCCTCCGCTTTCCAGGCTCTTGTAAACCGTCCCCTTCCGGCGCTCTGAAACTCTGCCACAGCAAGGGTTCCATGTTCTGCCCCGTCTTTTTCCAGTTTTTTTATCCATACATTCGTAGAATCTGTTTCCTTTGCAAAATGGACGGTTTTGCCCGCCCATTTTGTATGTATTGCTTTTGAAATTGTATCTTTTGTGTATAAAATATCCATCATTTCTCCGGTACTCCCAGAGTTGCCGCCATCACTGCCTTGATGGTGTGCATACGGTTTTCCGCCTCGTCAAATACTTTTGACTGGGGAGATTCAAATACCTCATCTGTCACTTCCATATCTGTGAGGTTAAAACGCTCTCCCATTTCTTTTCCGATTTTTGTCTTTAAATCATGGAATGCAGGGAGACAGTGAAGGAAAATCGCCTTAGGACCTGCGTTTCTCATCACCTGTTTTGTCACCTTATACGGTGTAAGGTCATGGATTCTTTCCTCCCATACTTCGTCCGGCTCTCCCATAGAAACCCACACGTCTGTATAAATAACGTCTGCGTCTTTGCTTCCTGCTTCCACATCTTCTGTGAGAGTGATGGTTCCTCCGGAAGCTTCTGCATACTGGCGACACTGTTCTACCAGTTCCTCATTTGGGAAATATTTTTTGTTTGTGCAGGCAGTAAAGTGCATGCCAAGCTTGGAGCAGGCAACCATAAGAGAATTTCCCATATTATAACGGGCATCTCCCATATATACAAGACGAATTCCCTTTAAACCGCCGAAGTGCTCTCTGATCGTAAGCATATCTGCCAGCATCTGTGTAGGGTGATACTCATTTGTAAGACCATTCCATACAGGCACTCCCGCGTGAGCTGCAAGCTCCTCCACAATCTCCTGTCCAAAGCCTCTGTATTCAATTCCGTCATACATACGTCCCAGCACGCGCGCCGTATCTGCAATGCTCTCTTTTTTGCCAATCTGAGAACCTGTCGGATCGAGATATGTACTGCCCATTCCGAGGTCATGGGCAGCCACCTCAAAGGCACATCGGGTTCTTGTGCTTGTCTTCTCGAAAATCAGGGCAATATTTTTGCCTTTATAATATTCGTGAAGCTCCCCCGCTTTTTTCTTTGCCTTTAATTCTGCTGCTAAATCAAGCAGATACATGATTTCTTCCGGTGTAAAATCTTTTAAAGTAAGAAAATTTCTGCCTTTTAAGTTCATGGCTTTGTCCTCCCTGCAAGTCATTATTTTGTATTATCTGTCTCTGTGATTTTTTCCAGAGCTTTTTCTACTTTTACATCTTTATCTACTACGATTTCTTTTAAAGATGCGGCAAGCCCTGCAATTCCCTGAATATCAGACGGAATAATAATTTTTGTAGCTCTACCGTCCGCCGCTTTTCCGAATGCCTCAAGGCTCTTTAATGTAAGGACTGCGTTGTCTACGCCGGCTTCTTTGATCATGCGAAGTCCTTCCGCTGTGGCGCTCTGCACCTTAAGCACCGCTTCCGCCTGACCTTCCGCCTCTTTGATCATACGCTCCTTCTGTGCCTCTGCACGTAGGATTGCCGCCTGTTTTTCTGCCTCTGCGTCAAGGATCGCAGACTGTTTTTTACCTTCTGCCACAAGAATCGTAGAGCGCTTTTCGCCTTCTGCGATCAGGATCGCCTCACGGCGTTCACGTTCCGCTTTCATCTGTTTCTCCATTGCATCCTGGATAGCAGCCGGAGGCATAATGTTTTTCAGTTCCACACGGTTTACCTTAATTCCCCACTGATCTGTCGCTTCGTCAAGAGATGCGCGCATTTTGGTATTGATTATCTCGCGGGAAGTAAGTGTTTCATCAAGCTCCATATCGCCAATGATGTTACGGAGTGTTGTTGCAGAAAGATTCTCGATCGCCATGATCGGGTTGTCCACTCCGTATGCGTAAAGCTTGGGATCTGTAATCTGGAAAAATACAACCGTATCAATCTGAATCGTTACGTTATCTTTTGTAATCACCGGCTGCGGCGGAAAGTCTACAACCTGCTCTTTTAAATTTACTTTTCTTGCCACACGCTCAATAAACGGCACTTTAAAATGGACACCTGTTCCCCAGGTAGCACGGTAAGCACCAAGACGCTCCAGCACAATGGCATATGCCTGCGGTACAATGCGAATGCAAGATGCCAGAACACACAGAAGCAAAAGAATAAAAATCACCCAAAAAAGTACAGTACCCATAAGTTATCCCTCCTTGATTTCTTTTACAATCAGTTTCACACCCTGTATCTCTTCAATCTCGACCACCGCATTTTCCGGGATTTTTACGGAGTCGTCCGAGGTTCGCGCTGTCCATTCTATGTCGCGTATCCTCACATGCCCTGTCTGGGCAAGATTGTCAATTTTTTCGATGACAACTGCTCTTTTTCCCAAAAGACTTTCTGCATTTGTCTTCTCAACATTGCGATTCATATACCGCACTGCTACAGGTCTTGTAAAAACAAGAAGCACAAGTGATACTGCAAAAAATAAAACAAACTGCAGAAAAACACCTGCCCCGCAGTATGCGGCAATGGCAGCCACAAGCGCGCCGCCTGCAAACCAGATCGTTGTAAGTCCTGCCGTAACTGCCTCAATGAGAAGAAGAACAGCAAGAATTCCAAGCCATATCATAGGTTCCATAAAAATCCCCCTTTCTCCTTATTTCCTTTGCAGAGTTTCCGTCAGCCCCGGCGCTGCCTGGAAACTTCATACATCAGGATACCTGCTGCCATAGCAGCATTCAGAGATTCCACCTCTCCGCACATGGGAATCCGAATCAGGCAGTCTGCACTTTCAGCCGCCAAATCTGTAAGTCCCTTTCCTTCGTTTCCTATAAAAAACGCAGTTCCCCCAAGGTAAGATTCCCTGTCATAGGAATTTTCCCCTTTTAAATGAGCTGCAAATGTACGGACAGACTTTTGTTTCAGCTTCTCCTTCCATGATACCACATCTTCTATATACAGAAAAGGCATTCTGTATATAGAACCCATAGTGGAACGGATCACTTTTGGATTTGTTACATCTACACAGGTTTTTGTGAGAAGAACACCTGTAATACCGGCTCCCTCTCCTGTCCGGAAAATAGTTCCCACATTTCCCGGATCCTGTAAATCTTCCAGAACCATGAGAAAAGGCTTTTCACCCCGAAAAAAAGCTTCTTCTGTATAGACAGGCTTTTTTAATACAGTAAGCACCCCCTGAGGTGTCTGCGTATCGCTCATCTGACGAAATACCGGATCCGCCACAATTTCATATTCCAGAGACTCCGCCTTTATTTTACCCAGAATTTCTTCATCTTCTGAAAGAGACTCCGCCACATAAACTCTGGAAATCCAGTCCACCGGGGCTTCTCTGAACATCTTTCTGCCCTCTGCTGTAAAAAGCCCCTGCTGCCGCCTCGCCTTCGCCTTCTGGTTTAACTGTATTATATTTTTTACCTGACTGTTATTTACACTTGTAATCATAAGCTTCTCCATTTTTACCGCATAAATGCAGGATCTGCATTTAAGTCCTGGTTTTTTCCGATTGCAATAATAGAACAGCCTTCCTGTAAAACTTCTTCCGGTCTGATATTTACATCAACCTGCTCATTCTGTTTAATTCCGATCACATTGATGCGATACTTTTCACGGATTTTCAACTCCATAAGAGATTTTCCCACCCAGTCGTCCGGTATTTTAAATTCTGCAATACTGAATTCCGAAGAAAGCTCAAATACGTCCACATATCCGTTTGTCATCAGATTTTTTGCTGTACGAAATCCCATTGACTGTTCCGGATAAATTACTTTATCTGCTCCTATTTTATCGAGAATACGTCCGTGCAGCGCATTTGTTGCCTTTGCCATAACAAAAGGAACACCAAGCTCCTTTGCCTGCATCGTGGCTACAATGCTCGCCTCAATATTATCTGAAATAGCAACTACAACAACATCTACATTCTGTACTCCGAGAGATTTCAGCACTCCCGGCTCGCGTACATCTGCTCTTGCAGCGTACGTTACCTTCTCTGCAATCTCCTGTACTTTTTCTTCGTTTACATCTACAACAAGGACATCGCTGTTGGATTCTGCAAGTGTTTCCGCAAGTGTGATTCCAAACTGTCCAAGACCAATGACTGCAAAAGATTTATCTCTCATCTCTTTTATATTCCTCCAAAAGCCGTATATACCGCTTTTAACCAATCATAATATCTTCTTCTGCCAGATGTGTATTCTCCGGTCTTTTCTGGGAATGCGAAATCACCGCAGAACCAAGGGTCAGCGGTCCGATCCTTCCCAGAAACATCGTAAGAATGATAATCCATCGTCCCATAGTGGAAAGCTTCGGCGTAAGATTTCTGCTCAAACCTACAGTACCGAGAGCAGACGTAACTTCGTATACAATATCCTCAAGAGGCACGCCGTGCTCCGATGCAGCCAGAAGCAGCGTCATAATGATAAGGGTAGTAAAACCAATCCCCACCACTACTACAGATGTACGTATGTAGCTTTCCCGGACCTTTCGCCCATATGCTTCCACATCTTTTTTTCCTCTCAAATTGGAAACAAGCGTCATAAACATAACTGCAATACTTGTTGTTTTTACACCGCCGGCAGTTCCCATAGGTGAACCACCGATAAACATAAGCACAAGACACAGCACAATGGCAGCATTGCCAAAAGCCGTCTGGTCAATGGTAAAGAATCCTGCTGTTCGTGTTGTAACCGACTGGAAGGCTGCTGCCATCAGCCCTTCTCCAATAGACATTCCCCGCAGTGTTGCCGGATTCTTATACTCGAAAAGATAAATTAAAAAAGTTCCCCCAAGTATCAGAACAAGAGTCATTGTAATTGCAACCTTGCTGTGAAGTCTGAGTGTTTTAAACATTCTTCGGAACGAAATTTCTTTTTTTACTACTTTTTTTATTTTATCCCAGATGTCCCACCATACGATAAATCCAAGTCCTGCCGCTACGATCAGTCCCATTGTGGTAAAGTTCACAAGAGGATTATTCACATAGGGCGCAAGGCTCGTTTCTCCCAGAATATCCACTCCTGCATTACAGAATGCTGAGACAGATGTAAAAACAGACTGGGCAATTCCTTCTACAAGTCCGAACTGCGGGACAAAACAGAAGGAATAGCAGATCGCTCCCACTGCCTCCGCGCCGAAAACACAGAACACCACTCTTCTTACTACCTTTACAAGCCCTGACATCTGATCAAGATTGTAGGACTCCTGGATCATACGTCTGTTACGCATGGAAATTTTCTTGTGAAGACTTAAGAAAATCAGGTTTGTAAGGGCAATCACTCCGATTCCCCCTATCTGGATCAGTATGAGTATCACAATTTTTCCGATTATGGTCCAGTGCGTTGCCGTCACAACCGTTACAAGTCCAGTCACACAGATACATGTGGTAGCTGTAAACATGGCGTCTGTAAATGATGTTGTCTCTCCGGGCACCGTACAGAACGGCATCCAGAGAATTAATCCGCCTACAAAAATTACCCCCGCAAAGCCAAGGGTAATTATTTGTGATGTATTTAATTTATAAAACCTTTTAATTAAACTATGAACGTCCATGATCGTATATTATTTTACAGCATTTTTGTCGTAATTGTGAGAAAGAGAATTACAGATCTCCCACTGATATTCTGAAACATTTTTCTTCATTGCAAGAGCCTCGTTAATATCAAAATCAACAAACTCTCCATGACGGTATCCTACTACGCGGCATGTTTTTCCCTGTAAAAGAAGATCTACTGCCATTGCTCCCATCATAGATGCGTACACACGGTCTTTACATGTAGGGCTTCCGCCTCGCTGCATATGACCAAGAATAGTCGCACGTGTCTCAATTCCTGTTGCAGCCTCGATACGCTGTGCCATAGCTTCAGAATGTCCGATTCCTTCTGCATTAATGATAATGTGATGTTTTTTGCCTTTTTTACGGCTCTCAATAATGTTGTTAATGAGTCTCTGCTCATCATAATCATATTTTTCAGGAATGAGAACATCCTCTGCGCCGTTTGCAATTCCACACCACAGAGCAAGGTATCCTGCATTTCTTCCCATAACCTCAATGATGCTGCAGCGCTCATGAGATGTGGAAGTATCGCGGACTTTATCAATGGCTTCCATTGCCGTGTTTACGGCTGTATCAAAGCCGATCGTATATTCTGTACATGCAATATCAAGGTCAATCGTTCCCGGAACACCGATTGTATTGATTCCGAGATTTGCCAGCTTCTGCGCTCCTGCGAAAGAACCGTCACCACCGATTACAACAAGACCGTCAATGCCGTGTTTTTTACAAACCTCTGCTCCTCTTCTCTGACCTTCCTCTGTACGGAACTCCGCACAGCGGGCAGTATAAAGAACAGTACCGCCTCTTTCAATCGTATCAGATACGTCTTTTGCGCTCATATCCACGATTTCTTCATTTAAAAGTCCGTTATATCCTTTATAAATACCTTTTACATTTAAGCCGCTGCTCAATCCTCTTCGAACTACAGCACGAATTGCTGCATTCATTCCGGGAGCATCTCCACCACTGGTCAGAACACCAATCGTTTTAATCTTCTTCTCTGCCATTTTATTTTCCTCCATCTTCTGAATCCAGCGCCGGTATAAGAAGGACATCGACGCTGTCAGGTTCTACACATATTCGGTTATAGTGTATAGCATTTTTATAAGTTTTTCAATACTCTTTGCAGAACTTTAACATTGGAATCCCCATATTTTTTGCGCATGGATTCCAGCCATAAATCTGTTATCTCTACATGATATGCCGCAGGAAGCTTTTTCATTGCTTTTACGTCCCGGAGAAAAATTACAACACTGTCTTTTCCCGGAGACTGCCGAAGATCCTCAAGAAGTTCCGGCTCTTTTTCCCCGTAAGCCTCCCTGTCTGGAAATTGTATCCATAATTCTCTCGGAATATCCTCAAAAGAACGGATTTTTTCCAGAATCAGTTTACTCGGTCTGTCATCTTCCGCAGAAACACGTCCCTGTATAAAGACTTTTTCTTCGTCATTTAAAAGCATCTGGCTCTTTTCATAATCTCTCGGAAAAACAACAACCTCCACAGTTCCCATAAGATCTTCCAGAGTAAAAAATGCCATTACTTTATTATTTTTTGTATACTTAATGGTTTTATCTGTGATCATTCCTCCCAGGACAACCTTCTGACCGTCCACTACCTTGGGAAGCCCCGTATCCTCGTCCTGCTGAAAATCCACTGTTCTGGCAGTTGCCATTTTCTCCATAATATCACGGTATCCCTCAAGAGGATGTCCGCTTAAATAAATGCCGAGAACTTCTTTTTCAAAAGCGAGTATGGTTTCTTTGTTAAATTCGTCCAGATCCGGCATACGGATCTCAAACTCTTTTTTCTCCTCTTCACTTACAATATCAAAAAAGCTTAACTGCCCTGCCATTGTGTTTTTCTTATCCTGATTGATCCCGTCCACAATGCGGGCAAAGGTCATCATTTTCTGACGGCGGTTTCCTTCCAGACAGTCAAGGGCTCCTGATTTAATAAAGTTTTCAATGGCGCGCTTATTTACCTGTTCCAGATTTCTTTCTATAAAATTCTGAAGATTTGTATAAATACCGTTTTCTTCCCGTTCTTTTACAATGCTCTCGATCACAGGACGTCCCACGCTTTTAATTGCGGAAAGCCCGTATCGGATCGCGCCGTTATCTACAGAAAATCCATACATTCCGCAGTTAATATCCGGCGGCAGGATTTTAATTCCCATCTGGCGGCACACATAAATATATTCTGCCACCTTTGCAGGCATTTCAATCACAGATGTCATAAGAGCAGCCATAAATTCCACAGGATAATAATATTTCAAATATGCAGTCTGATAGGAAACAACTGCGTATGCGGCAGCATGAGATTTATTAAAGGCATATTTTGCAAAATCGATCATATCATCATAAATCTTATTTGCCGTTTTTTCCGGAATCCCGTTGGCAATACAACCGGGAACTCCCTCCTCCTCATTTCCGTAAACAAAGTTCTGGCGCTCTTTTTCCATGACTGACGCTTTTTTCTTTGACATGGCACGACGCACAAGGTCACTTCTTCCCAGCGTATATCCTGCAAGATTCCGTACGATCTGCATAACCTGCTCCTGGTACACAATACAACCGTAGGTAGGCTTCAAAATAGGTTCAAGCTGCGGGCAGTCATACTTTATCGTATCCGGGCGGTTCTTTCCCCTGATATACTGGGGAATAAAATCCATAGGACCAGGACGGTAAAGAGAAATTCCCGCAATTACGTCCTCAAGGCTTTGGGGCTTTAACTCCTTCATGAAGTTTTTCATTCCGCCGCTTTCCAGCTGGAACACACCCTCTGAATGACCAGTACCAAGAGAATCGAGAACTTTTTTATCATTATAATCAATCTTCTGCATATCGAGACTTACGCCTGTGTCTTTTTCCACAAGTCTTACTGCATCCTGAATTACAGTCAGAGTACGAAGACCAAGGAAATCCATCTTGAGAAGCCCCAGTTCTTCCAGTGTTGTCATAGTAAACTGGGTCGTAATAGAACCGTCCTGTGCCTTTGAAAGCGGCACATATTCATCTACGTCTTTCTGGCTGATGACAACGCCGGCAGCATGCATGGAGGTATGGCGCGGAAGACCTTCCAGGCGTTTTGCCATATCGATCAGATGATGGATTTCCTCCTGCTCGTCATACGCTTTTTTTAGCTCCGGATTCATGTTAAGAGCTTTATCGATTGTAATATTCAGCTCCTGCGGAATCATTTTTGCGATCACGTCCACCTGTGCATACGGCATATCAAGAACGCGCCCCACATCTCGGATCACACCGCGGGCAGCAAGAGTACCAAAGGTTACAATCTGTACCACCCGGTCTTTTCCGTATTTGCGAACTACATAATCAATTACTTCCTGACGTCTCTCAAAACAGAAGTCCACGTCAATATCCGGCATGGAAACTCGTTCCGGATTCAGGAAACGCTCGAAAAGCAGATCATAGCGGATCGGGTCAAGCTGGGTAATTCCAAGAGTATACGCAACAAGGCTTCCCGCAGCAGAACCTCGTCCCGGTCCCACCATAATGTCATGGTCTCTCGCATATTTAATAAAATCCCATACAATAAGGAAGTAATCCACATATCCCATATTTTTGATGGTGGAAAGCTCATATTCCAGACGTTCCCGCAGCTCGTCCGTAACAGGATCATATCTCTCGGAAAGTCCGTCAAAACAAAGCTTATTCAAATATTCCCATGACGTATATCCGTCAGGCACATCGTATTTTGGAAGCTTTGTCACGCCAAATTCGATTTCCACATGACATCTCTCTGCAATTTTATGTGTATTTTCCAATGCTTCCAGTGCATATGGGAAAAGCTGCGCCATCTCTTCCGGAGATTTCACATAATACTGGCCGCCCTCATATCGCATTCTGTCCTCATCTGTCAGCTTTTTCCCTGTCTGGAGACAGAGAAGAATGTCATGAGGATCTGCATCTTCTGCTGTTGTATAATGCACATCGTTTGTTGCCACAAGGTCAATTCCTGTTTCCTGGTGCATACGAAGAAGCTGGCGATTTACCTCCTGCTGCTCCGAAATACCATGATCCTGAAGTTCAAGGAAGAAATTTCCCTTTCCGAAAACATCCTGATACCTTAATGCCGCCGCCTTTGCATCTTCATACATTCCCCTTGTAAGGTAACGTGATACTTCTCCTGCAAGGCAGGCGCTTAATGCAATGATCCCCTCATGGTATTCCTGAAGAAGCTCCATATCCACTCGCGGTTTATAATAAAAACCTTCCACAAAACCCTTTGACACGATTTTCATAAGGTTGCTGTAGCCTGTATTGTTTTCCGCAAGAAGAACGAGATGGTAATAACGGTCTTCTCCCGTTCCTGTATCCTTATCAAATCTGGAGCCCGGAGCCACATACACCTCGCAGCCGAGAATGGGATTGATCCCCGCTTCTCTTGCAGCACGATAAAAATCAATCACGCCGTACATTACTCCGTGGTCTGTGATCGCAGCGCTGTCCATACCCAGCTCTTTTACCCTTGCCACATATTCCTTTATTTTATTGGAACCGTCAAGAAGACTGTACTCTGTATGCACATGAAGATGTGTAAAGTTCACTTCATTTCCCTCCGTTGTCTCTTACAGCTTATAAATGCGGCGCTCTCTGATCTCAATTTTCTTTTCTTTCATAAGATGTCCTACCGCCCGTTTAAAAGCATTTTTACTCAGTCCAAACTCTCTCTTTATTACTTCCGGTGAAGCCTTATCGTCAAATGGAAGCACTCCTGCAAATTCATCAATGACGCTCATTACCATTTCCGCATCTTCATTTATCTGAAGATACGCCTTCTGCCGGTCGCTTACATTCATTTTTCCGTCTTCCTTTACTTCTGTGACACGAAGATCCAGAATGGTTCCCGGACGGTATTTTCCTGATGCCTCCCTTGCCGGGATCAGTGCGGAATACTTGTCATCAACAGCCACAAACACACCGAATTTCTGACTGATTTCATAAACCCTTCCCTTTACCTGATCTCCTGCCACATAAGGCGTCCTTTTGGAAAGATAGTGATACACCTTCATGGTCGCGCAGAGGCGGCTGCTCTTATCAAGATAAAGAGCTACAAGACAGTCCTCTCCCTCCCTCACGCGAAGAGTCTGTTCATGGTATGGAAGAAGCAGATCTTTTTCCAGACCCCAGTCAAGAAACGCGCCGATTTTTGTAACCTGTTTTACTTTAAGAACGGCTGTCTCGCCCAGCATAATAAGCGGCTCTTTTGTTGTTGCAATGGGACGGTCTGAAGAATCCTTATAAAGAAAGACAGTAAGTTCATCTCCTTCTTTTGTTCCCTCCGGAACCTGTCTTCCAGGAAGAAGAACTCTGTCCTTTGCATCTGCATTTTTATCCTCTGCAAGATACACACCAAACTCTACCTTTTTTACTACAAGCAATTTCTGCTTTTTTCCTAATTCAATCATGAAAATCTCCTCTTATTTTATCCTTAACCCCGCAGGGAATGCTGTTTTTCTACAGTTTCTTTTTCCTATTGTAAAGTTTTTCAGAGAAGATGGCAAGGGAAATCTAATAACTTCATCTTTTCACAACTATATTTTCTGTTATAATAAAGATATGGATAATATTATTGCGGAGGTGTTTTATGTTAAGCATTATTTACGGAGATGTCCCAGAGAGTATCTACAATACAAATATCTATTTTAAAAACACTTACGAACCGGAATGGTTTGATTCCGAACTGGCAAAAGAAATCATTAAAGATGTAGATGATTCAGAAGTTTTAAGCAGCGAATGTATAAAAAGTCCTGTTTTAGGGCAAATCCCTCCAGAACGCCTGTCCGGCGGTGTAAAAACACTTTTACTCATACTAAATGAACCGGATAAAATTTTTAATGCTTCCACTTGCGGAGATAATTGTGCCAAATGGCTTCTGGAAATCGGAAAACATTTTGATATAACCATTAACCTCCGTCATTTGATGAGTTTTGGAAAGGACGCACACTTTGATATAAGAATAAAAAACGGAAGCGAAATTGTACATTCCATGCAAGAGTTGATTCCCATTGCAAGTAAATATTTAAGAGAAATGAATCAGGAGTAATAAATATGAAGGGCTCACACAGAATAATTGTTGAAACTAAAAAGATAAAGTATGACCTTACCGTTCAGCGCAACTTGACACTCCTCACAGGCGACAGCGGTTCCGGTAAAACCGTACTAATTGATCTTATTCGAGAATACAGAAAATACGGTTCCGACAGCGGCATTTTTCTTTCCTGTGACTGTGACTGCAAAACTATTGATAGCGAAGATTGGGAACGCCAGATAAAAGAATCAGAAAAAAGCATTCTTTTTATTGATGAAGGAAATCGTTTTCTTCCCTCGAGAAAATTTGCAAATGTTGTAAAAAATTCAGATAACTATTTTGTTATTGCCACACGAGAAAAACTGCCTATGCTTCCATACAGCATAAACGAAATTTACGGATTTCGCAAATCAGGAAAATTTCATAATCCCCGAAAAGTTTATAATGAAATATATCACCTGTATGGTGAAGTTTCAGAATTTTCTCCCATCAGTCCATCTTGTATCATTACAGAAGATTCTAACTCTGGATATGATTTTTTTTCTGAACTGGCAAAACAAAAGAATATTCCCTGCATTTCAGCCAATGGAAAATCAAATATAATAACAGCCCTGTATAATAACAACTCTATTCCCGGAAAAAAATTAATTATTGTTGACGGGGCTGCATTTGGTTCAGAAATAAAAGAAGTGTATGAATATATGCTTTCACAAAACACGTGTATTCTTTATGCTCCGGAGTCATTTGAATGGCTTTTGCTTTCTGCGAACATAGTACCTCAAACAAATGCACTGACTATTTTAGAAAATCCTACAGATTATATAGACAGCAAAGAATTTATAAGTTGGGAGCAATATTTCACCAGATTACTGATTAACCAAACAAGTTCGAACCCTATTTGGCGTTATTCAAAAAAACGTCTTCCTCCAATATATACCTCTTCAAAAGTATTAAATGCTGTTAAAAAACTCATGAACTTAATTATCTGGACTTAACAAAACCACTGCCAGCCTCCTTTTCGAAGCTGGCAGTTATCCTGTTATTTATTATCCTGTCCGTAATATGCGTTCGCGCCATGTTTTCTGTAATAGTGCTTATCCTGAAGCTCCTGCGGAGCCGGTTTTACATCAGGGTTGATCATTTCACAGCGGGACGCCATCTTTGCCACTTCTTCCAGTACAACCGCATTGTGTACCGCCTCATGTGCATCTTTTCCCCAGGTAAACGGTCCGTGATTTTTGCAGAGAACCGCCGGAACTGCATTGTAATCTCTGTTCTTAAAATACTCCGCGATAAGAACTCCTGTATTCTTTTCATATGCCTCGTCAATCTCTTCTTTTGTAAGATTACGTACACATGGAACTTCCCCGTAAATATAATCCGCATGAGTCGTTCCGTAGCACGGAATAGAACGTCCTGCCTGCGCCCAGCTTGTTGCCCAGGAAGAATGGGTATGTACAATTCCGCCAATTTCCGGAAATGCACGATATAACTCTACATGTGTAGGAGTGTCAGAAGAAGGATTGTATTTACCTTCTACACGATTTCCGTCAAGATCTACCACAACCATACTTTCCGGTGTCAGTTTATCGTAATCCACACCGCTTGGCTTAATCACAAAAAGTCCGCTTTCCCGGTCAATTCCACTTACATTTCCCCAGGTAAATGTGACAAGACCGTATTTCGGCAAATCCATATTCGCCCTGTAAACCTCTTCTTTTAATTTCTCAAGCATATTTTCTCCCTCTCTTTCATATGTGTACTTATACGTACATTATAACACTTGTACGGACTCTTTTTCCAACATATCTTTTGATTTTTTTATTTCTTCTGTCAGAAATTTCTTTTCCCTCTCAGGCAGAAAAGCCGCTTCTGCAGCAGCCAGATTTGCTGACAGAATCACATTTCTGTCAATATGAGAAAACTGCTCTGTTAATACGGTCCACTCCTTTGTAAGACTTGTACCGGAAACCGTTCTGTTGTCTGTATGCAGGGTGACACATAACCCTTCCTGATACAATCGCCAGAAAGGATACTGAGAAATATGTTTCACTGCTCCTGTCTGAAGATTACTTACCGGACACATTTCCAGACATATTTTATATTTCTTGCACATTTCTTTTATTTCTTCATTTTCCGCAATTGCCACACCATGTCCGATCCGTTTCGCTCCCATTTCAATCGCTGTTTTTACATTCTCTGCGCTTCCACATTCTCCGGCGTGTATGGTAAACGGAATATGCAGGCTTTCTGCTCTCTTAAAAAATTTCTGATATATTTGAGGAGGGTAAGCCGCTTCATTTCCTGCCAGGTCAGCCCCCGCAACCCCATATCCCAAAAATTCCTGCGCCGTATCCAAAATTTTATTATTATATTCCGGATCTTTTCCTCTCATCATACAGAGTATTGCGCTGCTTTTTACTCCGAACCTCTCTTCTCCTTTTTCCAGTCCTTTCAGAACTGCCCTGCACACCTGTGAATAAGAAAGACCTCTTTCGCAATGCAGCCCAGGTGAAAATCTCACTTCTATGTAAATTACATTTTCTTCCGCCGCCTGCCGAATTACATCAAAAGCAGCCTTTTCTAATGCCTCCTCCGTCTGCAAAAAAGGCAGCACAACATCAAAACACTGCAAATATTCTTTCAGACTTCTGCACGGCACAGGAGCCTGCAGCATTTCTCTGCTCAACAATTCGTTATCGAGCACGTCATTCTGCAGAGCGCAGTAACTTACAGAACCGTCCAGATGACAATGCAGCTCAATTTTAGGCAATTTTTTTATTTCTTTTTTATCCACATTTTTCTCCCTTTTATGATTTTTTCATCTCTTCCAGTCGCTTTACAAGATACGTTCCTACCTCGCGGGAAAATTTCATAGCAGGTAAGATTAATTCTTCCGGCACTCCCGGAAGATAGTGCTGAATCTCAAAATTAAAAATCCCATTATATCCAATGTCTGCAAAAGCCTTTAAAAGCTTCTCCCAGTCTATCTTGCCGAAATATGGAAGAATATGTATCTGATCCACACCTGCCTCATCTGAAATATGTGTAGCAACAATGTGCTTTTTCAACATACAAAGAGCTTCCGGCTGATTAATTTTTTCGATACTTCCATGCTCCACGTCCCAGCACACTTTCACATTATCACATTGAATATCCTCTATCAGACGCAGTACCTCTTCCGGCTGAACTGCATAATGGGAAACTCCCGCAATTTTTTCTCCCCACATATTTTCAATGGCAAGACCGATTCCCAACTCTTTGGCAAAAGCTGCATATTTTCTGAAAAACTCTACATTTTCTTCATGCGTCTCCGGAGCCATCTTTCCATCTCGTATTTTTGTAGAAGGGTGCACTACGATCCAGGATGCTCCCAAAAGCTTCGCCCCTGTAATACTTCTCTCAAAAAGCAGCCTTTTTTCTTCATAATCTGCTCCGAGATTGCAAAAATCAAATATTGTGGCATGAGCCTGCACAAAAGAGATTCCCGCCTTTTCTGCTATTGTTTTATATTCATTCAGTTCGTCTTTCCACTGTTCTCCTTTAAATCTCTCCGAGACAAGCGCCAGCTCTGCAAATCCAAAATCCAGATATTTATATCCGTTCTTTTCACACATTTCCAGACACTTTTTCATTGGAACCAAATCTTCAAACCTTCGCTCAAAAAATATATTGGTTGAAGTAGATAATTTCATCTTTCTCCACCTTCCTCTCCCATAACAAATTTAGAGATAACTTCTGTTACTCCATCTGTATATCCTCTGTCACATACATAATCAGCCGCCCGCTTTACTGCTGCTGAAGCATTTGCCACAGCGGCTCCGATTCCTGCCGCTCTTATCATCTCCAGATCATTTTCATTGTCTCCTACTGCAAGCACATACTCCGGCTCTGTCCCGCAAAGTCTGCACAGCTTCCTGAGACCTGTTTCCTTGTTTATATTTTTTGCCACAATCTCACAGCCGGAAGTTCCATACAGTGCAACAGAATACTCATTTCTCTTTTCCTCAATCCGGGGAATGAAATCAGAAAACGGGCTCTGACCGGTTTCTTCCATGATATTTACTTTATAAATATCCTCACGCAATAACAGCTTCTCCAGCTCTGCTATCGGCAGTTCTCTGCCATCTTCCTTTCGTTTCCTTGTCCACGATGTCTCTCTCAGTGTATATTCTATATTTCCTGCAAGGATCAGAATGGTATGCCCCTGTTCTTTTGCCTGTTTTAAAATTTCTTCCAGCGGCTTCAGCGGCAGAGGGGACTTTTCAATAATTTCTTCTGTTTCTGCATTTACGATCATTGCTCCATTACAGGCTACGATCGGCGCTGTAATATTTACCTTCTCCGCAAATCTTTTTACTGCATAAGGCGGTCTTCCTGTAATAAAAGTAAACCGTACATTTCTTTTTTTCAGCTCCTCAATGAGACGGACCGCTTCTTCACTGATTTCTTTTGTCCTGGACAGAAGCGTATCATCCAAATCTGTTACTACCATATGTATCGTATGCTTTTCCATTTTTTCTCTCCTCTCAAATTCTTTCTTTTAAAATGACAGCGCACCCAAACACGTTCTGTGTTCAAGTACGCTGCACAATTTATTTATCAGCCATTTGCCGCATGATATTCATCA
Source organism: uncultured Blautia sp. (assembly GCA_900540785.1). Lineage (GTDB taxonomy): Bacteria > Bacillota > Clostridia > Lachnospirales > Lachnospiraceae > Blautia_A. The sequence goes on along the minus strand of UQHF01000007.1, from coordinate 3,027 downwards.
AGAGATGCATTACACTGTTCTACAATACTGTCTACTGTTTCTTCTATATTTTTATTTCCCTGACAGAACTCCAGCATCGCTTCTGTGATAATTCCGTTAATTTCATTATAAGTAGGATCAAAAGACTCCTGCGCTAATGGATTTGATGCCTTCATCTGATCCAGAGCAACCTTATACTGAGGATTTTCTTCGTAATATTTCTTCATCTCTTCCATATTTTCACATTCTACATTTACCGGTATATATCCTGATGCAGTAGAAAATGTATACTGGCTTTCAGGAGATACACAATACTGTACCACATCCCATGCAGCCTCCAGTCTTTCTTCATCTCCTCTGTCAAAAATATTCAGACAACTTCCGCCTACTGCTGCACCGTTTGTATCTTCTTCATTTACTTTTGGAAGAAAGGCAGTCATATATTTGTCTTTCATCAATCCGTCCATTGTTCCAAGACGTGAAGATGACATAATTACCATCGCAGATAATCCCTGCGCAAATTCTTCGTTAATATTATCTTCTACATACTTATATCCGCCTGTTTCCAGAAGCGCCTGCAGTTTTTCCAGGAAAGCCTGCATGGTTCCGTCTTCACCTGCAGTAATTTTCTCCATAATATCTGTACGTCCGCCTTCTTTATCCCCGAAAAAGCTGTTTTCATTCTGACTTACGCAAAACTGCATTAACTGGTATCTCTTTACCTGCATATTCAGACCATAGCGTTTTACCTCATCGCCTTCTTTTACTGTAAGAGCTTTCACATATTCTGTCAGCTCATCCATTGTTTTCGGAGGCTCTGTATAACCGGCTTCTTTCAGCATATCTACATTATAATACAGAAGCGGAATGGAATTGGAAAACGGGATTGCCACCATTTCGTCCTGGAATGTGCAGGCTCTCTGAAGCTGCTCATAAAAGGTATCTTTCGTTACCTCAGAGCCCTCTTTTTCCATAAGCTCCTCCGCGCTCACACTCCATCCCATTTCCATTACAGAAGGAATGGTAGATGTAAGACCTACATTAATATCCGGCGCATTATCGTAATCCTTTGTCTGATATGCAAGCGTTACTTTATCCGTCCCTTCATATCCCTGATATACAAGTTCTACATGAATATTTTTCTCTTTTCCTCTTCCTTCATTGTAACCGTCAATAATAGATTTTAAAGCCTCTTCTGTTGCGCCGGAATAGCTGTGCCAGAATACTACCTCCGTTGCATCTCCATCCTTTTTCTTTGCTCCAGACTCTTCTTTTTTTCCACATGCGGTCATTCCCATCATCATTGTTCCGCAAAGAAGCAAAGACAGACCTCTCATCAGTGTTTTTTTCATCATGATCTTAATCCTCCTGAAAATATATTTAACCCTTTACAGCTCCCGCTGTCATTCCCCCTACAATCTTTTTCTGGAAAATCAAAAATACCAGCACGGAAGGAATCAGGATAACTGTCGCAGCCGCCATTACTGTTCCCGGACCATAGCTGCTTCCCTCATTAATATTCAGCATAGTTACCGCCACCTGCGCTGTTCGCATTTCATCTACATTTGTCACAAGCAAAGGCCAGAGGTATGTATTCCATGTGCCCACAAAAGATGAAATAAAAACCGTCATAATCGGCGAAGCACAGCTTGGCATTAAAATCCTGGAGTAAAACTTAAAATTCGAACAACCGTCCACTCTTGCTGCCTCCCAAATGCTTTTGGAATAAGACAGAAAATTCTGGCGAAGAATAAAAATATTCATTCCGGAAATAAAAAACACGATCATCATTCCCAGATACGTATTTACAAGCCCCAGCTCTGCAGTCGTAAAATAATTCTGAACAACCAGGACGTCTGCCGGAATGATCATGCTGCCTACTACAAGTGCAAACAGCACTTTTTTCCCTCTGTATTCAAAAAATGCAAAAGAAAATGATGCCAGACTGGCTACAACAATACGTACCACACTGGAAACAAACGCCACAATAAAAGAGTTTGCCATAAATCTGAAAATATTGGTTTTTTCGAATACAATTTTATAGTTTTCTATATATCCAAATACACTTGGAAGAAGTCTTAATTCTCTTGTCAGAATCTCATCTTGCGGCGTAAATGAAATAATTACCGCGTAAATAACAGGGAACATTAAAATTATGCCCAATCCGATGCACAACGCCTGAAAAAGTACATTTCTAATTTTTCTGCTGCTTATCATTTGTTCCTTTCTCATTGATAATTCACCTTCCTTTTTTCCAGTATCAGGCTTAAAATCATCATGACAGCCGCAAGGACAAACCCTACTGTCGTCGCTGCAAATGCCGCATTATAGTTCGTTCCTGCGATTCCTTTTCCATACACATATGACATGATCATCTCTGTTGTTCCGTTTGGTCCTCCGTTGTGGAATACCGGATATGTAAGAATCAAAGTAAAACTACATGTTGTCATTGCATATGCGATGTCCTTCATAAGAAGGAACAAAAGCGTTGGTGAAATCATGGGAAGTATAATCTTCGTCAGTAAGCGGATTCCCGTAGCTCCGTCCACTTTTGCGCTCTCTATAATTTCTTCGCTCATTCCTCTCAATGCAGATAAAAGAAAAATAAAATTATATCCCACATTCGCCCATATCTGAATCAATATAATCGCTTTCAGCGCTGTTTTGGGATCTGTAAGCCAGGAAATATCCAGACCTGTAACCTTATTGATGATTCCCATAGAAGGATTAAATGCAAACTGGAAAATCATAGCTACTACAGAAACAGATATTGCCATAGAAAGCGCATACATTGCTTCATAAATGGAAGAAGCTTTTCTTCTCTTTTTTGCAAGAAGCGCCAGTGCAAGACCTATCACAATGCTGACAGGCACAGTGGTAATTACAAACACAAGCGTATTCCCGATTGCCTGGAGAAACGTTTCATCTGTAAGTACCCTTATATAATTGGCAAGACCTGCAAACTCTTTTATTTCTCTGAATTTATTTATACAAAAAACACAATAAAAATCTGATTATCCGCTAAAACACAGTATCTATCAGCATTTT
>UQHF01000006.1 GCA_900540785.1 uncultured Blautia sp. | reverse complement strand
AGGACTTCAATTTCTCGATGTGATGAGTATGTTTAATCACATTTTGAGTGGCAGGTATACGTATATGAAGAAAAAATATTTTAACATGACTCTTGCGCTCCTGGCATGTGCCGGCGTGATCACTATGACAGGCTGCGGCAAAAAGGATCCGTTTACAGTCTACTCAGATGCTGCCAAAAAGACGGCGGAGCTTTCTTCTATGGAAATGACTTATGATATTGATATGACTCTTGAACTTGCAGGAGAATCTATGGATATGACCACTTCCTCCACCGCCAAAATGAGCGGCATGAATACAGATGATATGAAAATCAACATGGCCATGAAAGTAGGCGCACAGGGGCAGGAAATGGATATGAACGTCTACTATACGGACGGCTATTATTATGCAGACAGCATGGGAACAAAGATGAAGTACCTCATGGATCTGGAACAGGCACAGAAAGAGCTTGCTTCTACAGGTCTTCAGACAGATATGAAAAAAGAAGATTTCAAGGAAATCTCTCTGGAAGATCAGGTTCTCACCTTCACCATCGACGGAGAAAAAATGAGCAGCCTCGTTGACACAGCAATGTCTTCCTTTCAGGGACTTGTACAGGGAACAGACGCTTCCATTGATATTGGCGACGTAAAGGGAACCGCTTCAGTAAATAAAGACGGATATTTCGAGACAAGTACAATGACTGTTCCTCTTACTATGGATATTATGGGAACAGAAATGAAAATTAACATGGATATGGATTACACATATGTAAATCCGGGAAAAGAAGTCACTGTAGAGCTTCCTGATGATCTGGCAGATTATCAGGAAATTGATATGACTTCTGCAGGAACAGCCGGCGCTTTGGAGGATCCCGGCACTTCCGCAGAAACTACTCCGGAAGAAACAGCCGACGCTTCAGAAAGTGCCGCATAATATAAAGATAACAGGAGAAATACACATGGACGTTCACAGCATAAGCACACACTGCACACGGACAGAATTTGTAGGAACTGCTGTCCTTGATACCATTGGACTCGTCATTTCCGGTATCGACGATACCCTGCTGAAAGAAATGAATATAGGAACAAAATACCGCTGTCTCGGGCTTTTAAGTTCAAGAACAGGAGCTGCAGGGCAGATTACTGCTGTGGACGATGCAGTAAAGGCAACAAATACAGAGGTTCTCTCTATTGAACTTCCAAGAGATACAAAAGGCTGGGGCGGTCATGGAAATTATATCGTCCTGGGCGGAAATGATATTTCCGATGTGCGTCACGCCATTGAATTATCGCTTTCCCTCACAAATAAATATGCCGGCGAGCTGTATATCAGCCAGTCCGGTCATCTGGAATTTGCTTTTTCCGCAAGTGCAGGCCCGGCTCTCTCCAAAGCTTTCCACGCAGAACCGGGACAGGCATTTGGATTTATGGCAGGCTCCCCTGCCGCAATCGGTCTTGTGATGGCAGATACGGCAATGAAGGCCTCTTCTGTGCGCATCATCAGCTACATGACACCAGACAGAGGAACCAGCCATTCCAATGAGGTCATTCTCGCCCTGTCAGGAGATGCCAGCGCCGTAAAAGAAGCTGTTTTACAGGCGCGGCAGGTTGGTCTTGAGCTTTTGATCTCTATGGGAAGCTATCCGGAAATCCCGGGCGAGCCCTACCTTTAATACAGATAATTTTCACATATGTTTTTTATTTTTCATACTCATTTTAGAAAAGGCGCTTCGGAATACCAAAATTCCAAAACGCCTTTTTTAATTATACACATTATTTCATGTCATTCTTTATTTTATAACTGATATACCTCTGCTGACTGCAGTCCGAAGCTTAACGCTTCCGCATGACTGTCAAAATAAATATCCACATGCCCATAAGGTGTTCCAAGGTCTTCTACTGTATACACCGTTCCGTTGATTAAAAGCTGTGTTCCAAACGGCACTCCTGCCATTGCCACAGTATGTCCTGATGTGGGGACCGTTCCGCTTGCTGTAAGATTGCCGGCTGTTCCGCAGCACTGCGCACAGTTACAGTACGCTGTAAGTGTAAAGTTTCCAAGATACGTGCCCTGCCCGGAAGAAGAACCTGTATCTTCAGCCGGTGCTTCCTCTTCCGTATAAGTTTCCTGAGAAGGTTCTTCATAAGACTCTTCCTCAACTTCTTCTACCACTACATCGCTGCTTGTGGAGCTGCTGGAAGAATCGGTTGTATCCTCCTCCGGATCATATCCGTAATCTTCTTCGCTGCTCTCCTGGCTTTCTTCCTCTGCTGCCTGCTGGGCTGCTGCCGCTTCTTCTGCCTGGCGTTCTGCCTCCGCCTGCTGTACAAGAAGCGCGATGCTGTTGTCTGCACTGCTGATCTGGCTCATAAGAGCCTGGGCTTCCTCCTGTGTTGCACTGATCTGGCTCACATAAGAAGCGATGTTATCTTTTGTTCCGGAAACAAGTGTCTGTACTTCCTGCTGTTTTGAAGAACGTTCTGCCATCAGCGTATTAATAGACGCGGCTTCCTCTTCTGCTTTCTGCTCCTGCTCTTTAATAGAAGCCTGCAGGTTCTCATATTTTTCCAGCATGTTTCTGTCGTAATCAGAAATCTGTATAATGTTATTTGCCCTGTTAAGGAAATCTGCAAAGTTTTCTGCTGAGAGGAGCATTTCCAGAGCGGAAGTTCCTCCGTTTTCATACATATACGCGATTCGTATTTTCATCGCCTCATACTGCTTCTCTGCAGCCGCCTTTGCCTTTTCCAGATCTTTTTTTAACTGTTTTAATTCGTTCTCTTTTTCTCCTGCCTCTACGCTGAGTTTTGAAATCTCATTTGTCAGCGCATCATACTGTGCGCTCAGCTCTGCAAGATAGCCTTCCAGTTCCTGTTTCTGTCCTTCCAGGCTGCTGATATTATTCTGTGCCTGTGCAAGCTCTGCCTCCGCCGCGTTACGTTCTGCCTCTATATTTGCAATTTCCGCCTCTGTTCCTGAAGCATATGCAGATGTGCTCATGGAAAATACAAGCGCGCCTGCAAGCATCAGCGGAATAAACTTTCTGTTTTTCATTATATACACCTCGTAATTTTAATGTACGTCAAGTATAACACATTTTTCACAGAAATCAACACTTTTATTTTATTTTTGTAACAAATACGTAATATTTCCATTTTTACCATGCGCAGGCAGGAAATATAAATGTATATCTGCAAGTATAGACGCCGTATGTCAACACAAACACGTTGATTTTGACATACGGCTGTCTATATCTGTTACAGAAATGCATTTATATTTTCCATCTGCTTTATCTGATGTACACAGAAAAACATCCCCAGGAGTTCTCACTCCTGGGGACGCCTCTAAAACCAACTCTCCATTCCCTTCATGATAAGAAATGATTGCCTTTATTTGTTTACTCTTCCGCTCCCGGTTCTTCTTCCGGCTCTGCAGCCATTACTTCTTCATATTTTTCCAGGATAATATTCTGAATTCTGTCTCTTGTGGCGGAATTAATAGGATGGGCAATATCGCGGTACTCTCCATCTGTAGCCTTTCTGCTGGGCATTGCAATAAAAAGCCCTTTCTCGCCTTCGATTACTTTAATATCATGTACTACAAATTCTTCGTCTATGGTAATAGATACTACCGCTTTCATCTTGCCTTCTTTTGCAACTTTTCTCACACGTACATCTGTTATGTTCATTTTTGCTTCCCCTTTCGTCTCGCCCGTATTCTGTCACCCTGTAGTCTTATAATACGTAACGCTCATTTTTCTCCACAACGATTTTTACTTCTCCCTCGCCGCAGTAATAGGAATTTGCCCGAATGGTATCCCTGCTCTCCACAATGCAATTCTCAATATGTGTGTTATCCCCCAGATATACATCATTGAGAATGACAGAGTTTTTAATCACACAGTTGTTTCCAACAAAAACATTTCGGAACAGTACAGAGTTTTCCACTGTACCATTGATGATACAGCCGCTGGAAATCAGACTGTTTTTCACATCCGCACCCGGATTGTATTTTGCAGGAGGAAGATCATCTATTTTGGTTTTAACCGCCGGCTCCTGTTTAAAGAAATAATTACGGATTTCCGGGTCAAGGAAAGCCATATTTGTTCTGTAATAAGCATCTGCTGTAGAAATGTTGCTCCAGTATGTGTCAATTTTATATCCGTAGATTCTCTTCAGATTCTTATAACGGATAAGAATATCAGATACAAAATCTGTTCTTCCCTCGGAAGCCGCTTTCTCAATCAGCTCAATAAGCTGTCTCCTTCTGATAATATAGATACCTGTAGAAACAGTATTATAAGAAGAAACGATCGGTTTTTCCTCAAATTCTTCAACTCTGCAGTCTTCATTCATGCGAAGAACACCAAATCTCTCCACTTCAGCCGGATTATGGCAAGTTGTGCATACAACTGTAATATCCGCTCTTTTTGCAATATGATATTCCAGAACTTTATTGTAATCCAGTTTATAGACACCATCACCGGAAGCAATGACAACGTATGGCTCATGACTGTTCTTCAGGAAGTTCAGATTCTGGTAAATTGCATCTGCTGTTCCCTGATACCACAGACTGTTTTCCTTTGTAATTGTAGGTGTAAAAACAAAAAGTCCTCCCTGCTTACGCCCAAAGTCCCACCATTTGGAAGAACTTAAATGTTCATTCAGAGAACGGGCATTATACTGCGTCAGAACAGCAACCTTCTGAATGTGGGAATTTGCCATATTGCTCAAGGCAAAGTCAATGCTTCTGTAACTTCCGCCGATAGGCATTGCCGCAATTGCCCTTTTATTTGATAATTCTCTCATGCGGTTGTTGTTACCGCCAGCTAAAATAATACCGATTGCTCTCATGCCTTGTCACCATCCTTTGCTGCAATTACCTGTCCGCTTTCCAGTAAACCGTCCGGATAATCTTCCGGCACTGTAACGCCGGAAATTGCTGTATTCTTTCCAATACGTACATTATCCGGAATAACACTTCGCTCACCTACAGTTGCAATTCCAAAGGCATAGACAGCCGGTTTCAGCACATTCGGCGCTTCCTCGCCACAGCCCAGAACTACGTTATTTCCAATAACAACATCCTCTGCGATAATAGATTTATCCATCACTACATTCTCGCCAACTATAGAATTTCTCATAATAATGGAATCTCTGATTACGCTTCCCTTACCAATCACTACATTCGGTCCGATAACAGAATTATGTACTTCTCCGTAAATCTCTGCACCTTCTCCTATGAGACAGCGGTCTACGACTGCATCTCCGGAAATATACTGTGGCGGAATAATGTCGCCTTTTGTATAAATTCTCCAGAATTCTTCATAAAGATTAAACTCCGGAATAATATCAATCAGCTCCATATTTGCTTCCCAGTAAGAACCAAGCGTTCCTACATCTTTCCAGTAGCCATTATATTCGTAAGCAAAAAGGCGCTGTCCGTTTTCTTTACAGTATGGAAGAATGTGTTTTCCAAAGTCGCATCTCTGCTGATCTTTCAGTGCGATCAGTGCATCTCTGAGAACCTTCCAGCTGAAAATATAAATTCCCATAGAGGCAAGATTACTGCTTGGATGCTCCGGTTTTTCCTCAAACTCTGTAATACGGCTTGTCTCATCTGTCACCATGATACCAAAACGGCTTGCCTCTTCAATTGGAACAGGCATACATGCAATTGTAATATCAGCCTTATTCGCCTTATGGAAATCAAGCATAACTTCGTAATCCATTTTATAAATATGGTCGCCTGATAAAATCAGAACATAATCCGGATTATACTGTTCCATATAATCCAAGTTCTGGAAAATTGCATTTGCTGTTCCTGTGTACCATTCGCTGTTGGAACTTTTTTCATATGGGGGAAGAACGGTTACACCGCCCTCATTTCTGTCCAAATCCCACGGAATGCCGATTCCGATATGGGTGTTTAAACGTAATGGCTGATACTGTGTAAGAACACCTACTGTATCAATGCCGGAATTAATGCAGTTGCTTAAAGGAAAATCGATGATACGGTATTTTCCACCAAAAGAAACTGCCGGTTTTGCTACTTTCTTTGTCAGTACTCCGAGTCGGCTTCCCTGTCCACCGGCTAAAAGCATGGCAATCATTTCTTTCTTAATCATGCAATCACCTCTTGTTGTTATGATTTTACTATTATACCACATTCCCTATTAATAGTGAACATTTTTTACAATTATTTTGCCCAAATTTTATTTTTTTTATTGCTATTTACTATCTTTTTCGACGAAATTCATACCTATTTCGAGGTTATTTGTCTATTTCCTACACTTTTCCATAGAGCTCTTCCCATTTTTATGTCTTTTTCTGCCTTTTTTAGACAAAAGAAGTTCTTCCCATTTAATATATTTAGGGTTATAATCATGTTAACCTCAATTATTCTATAAGGAGATTTTTATTATGTATCAGATAGACTTTCAGAAACCTCTTCACATTCACTTTATCGGAATCGGCGGAATCAGCATGAGCGGTCTTGCCGAGATTCTGATGGGAGAAGGCTTTACCGTATCCGGCTCAGATGCAAAAGAAAGCCCCCTCACAAAATCCCTGGAGGCAAAGGGAGCAAAAATTTTCTACGGTCAGAGAGCATCCAATATTATGGACACTACAGAAGCTATTGTGTATACTGCCGCAATTCACCCGGACAACCCGGAATTTGCAAGAGCAAAAGAAAAAAAACTTCCTATGCTTACACGTGCCCAGCTTCTTGGACAGATCATGAGAAATTATGAGACTCCTATTGCTATTTCCGGAACACACGGAAAAACAACTACAACCTCTATGGTCTCCCATATTCTCCTGGAAGGAAAGTGCGATCCTACTATCAGTGTAGGCGGAATCCTTCCTGCGATCGGCGGAAATATCCGCGTGGGTGAATCTGAGACATTTGTCACAGAAGCCTGCGAATACACAAACAGCTTTTTAAGCTTTTTCCCAAAAATCAGCATCATTCTGAATATTGATGCAGACCACCTTGATTTCTTCAAGGATCTTGCTGACATTCGAAACTCCTTCCGCCGTTTTGCAGATCTTCTTCCCTCTGACGGAACTCTGATTATCAACGCGGACATACCGGATTATCAGGAAATCACAAAGGAGCTTCCCTGCCGGGTGGTAACTTACGGTCTGGAACAGGAAGCCGATTATCAGGCAAAAGATATTACGTTTGATAAATACGGTCACGCTTCCTTTACCGTTTATAAAAACGGCAGAAAAACAGGAAGCTATTATTTGAGAGTTCCGGGTATGCACAATGTATCAAACGCTCTTGCATCCATTGCTCTTGGTCATCTCCTGGGTCTTACCGAAGAGGTGATTATCAAAGGGCTCGGAAGCTTTACAGGAACAGACCGCCGCTTCCAGTATAAGGGAGAAGTTGCAGGTGTGACAGTTATTGACGATTATGCACATCACCCCACAGAAATTGAAGCAACTCTCCACGCTGCCGGCAATTATCCACATCAGAAAATCTGGTGTGTATTCCAGCCGCACACATATACACGTACAAAGGCTCTGCTTCCTGAATTTGCAAAAGCGCTTACCCTTGCCGACCACGTTGTCCTTGCCGACATTTATGCGGCAAGAGAAACTGACACCCTGGGAATTTCTTCAGAAGACCTGCAGAAATGTATTCAGGAACTTGGCACACCATGTGAATACTTCCCAACCTTTGATGAAATTGAAAACTTCCTTCTGGAGAACTGCTCCAGAGGCGACCTTCTTATTACAATGGGAGCAGGAGATGTTGTAAATATCGGCGAACATCTTCTTGGAAAATAAGTTATCCACATTATCCACATGTTTATACACATTTTCCCTGTGTATGGCATGTGGATTTTTTTGTGCATAAGTGACTTGACATAATTCAACATACAATTTCGACAATTCCCACGTTTTCTCTACAATTCCAACGGTTACAGCAGTTTCCCATAATAAGTTATCCAGATACTTATCCACATTATCCACATTTTCCACAGATGTAAATAGAAGACTCTTCAACATTTTTCCTGGTTTTTCCACCTTTTTTCCCCACATATTTGCTTTTTATGGGGAAAAATGCCTATTCTCTTTTAAAATATCTTGTGCTATAATCCTATGGAACAACTATATTGTAACTGTCCACAGGAAGGGAAAATTCATGAGCGAAATTATTTTAGAAAATTCCTCTCAGGAAGGAATTACCATACTTTCCAATATTTTTATTGACCAGTATATGCCCCGTGCAAACGGAGAGTTTGTAAAAGTTTATATCTATCTTCTGCGTCTTTTAAGAGAAAGCCGTGCCTCTCTTGACCTGGCAAAAATGGCGGATACCCTTCTCTGTACAGAAAGGGATATTGCCCGCGCCCTGAAATATTGGGAAAAAGAAAAACTTATGGTTTTTCATTATACATCTGCCGGAAAACTTTCAGGAATTTCCCTGATACCTCCCAAGGCAGAACAGGAAGAACAAGAGCAGCCTGCTTCCACTCCTGTTTCCCGAAACACCCCGAGACTTACGCCTGACCGCGTGCGGGAACTGAAACAGAATGAAGCGATCGTGCAGCTTCTTTACATTACGGAGCAGTATCTCGGCAAGACCCTGAGCCCTTCTGAAATGCAGAAAGTTCTCTATTTTTATGACGAAATGAAAATGTCCCCTGAACTTATTGAGTATCTCATTGAATACTGCGTAAGCCGCAACCACAAAAGTATGCGCTATATTGAAACGGTTGCATGTGCCTGGTCACAGGAGGGAATTACCACTGTGGAGATGGCAAAGGAGGCTTCCTCCCGTTTCCGCAAAGAATATTACACGATTTTAAAGGCTATGGGAATCAATAACCGCAATCCGGTTGATACAGAAATTTCCTATATGGATACCTGGATGAAAGATTACGGCTTTGACACAGATTTAATCCTGGAGGCATGCAGCCGCACAGTGATCCAGACAGGGCAACCAAGCTTCCAGTATGCAGATAAGATCCTGGAGGGCTGGAAATCCAAAAATGTACACACACTTTCCGATGTCCGGCTTCTCGATGCAGAACATAAAAAACGCAAGCTTGCAAAATCGGCGCAAAAACAGCCGGCAGCACAGCCAAAAAACCAGAACCGTTTTAATAACTTTCACCAGAGAGATTACGATTTTGACGAATATGAAAAACGTCTTCTTAATCAATAACCGTAATCGCAAAAAGGAGGAGTTACGTGCCTTTACAGAATTATCAATATGATACCATTATGAGAGAATACAGCAGGCGGCAGAATGAAAATCGCCGGATCCTCGAAGAACATCAGAAAGAAGCCTACGGCAGATTTCCCCGGCTCAGGGAGATCGACCAGGAGGTTGCCTCTTTAAGCGCAGAAAAAGTACGCTCCCTTCTTTCCGGAAATGAAACAGGAACAGAAGATCTTCGTACCTCCATCGCAGCCCTTGCACTGGAAAGACGCGCCATTCTCACAGATAACGGATATGCTCCCAACTATCTGGAACTTCCCTACACCTGTCCTCTCTGCCAGGATACCGGCTATGTAGGAAGCCAAAAATGCTCCTGTTTTAAGAAGGCAGAAATTGAATTACTGTATACCCAGTCCAATCTGTCTGAAATTTTAAAAAAAGAAAACTTTGAGCACTTTTCTTTTGACTATTATTCTGATACAATAAAGAATGAAGCGACTGGTCTAACTGCCAGAGAAACAGCCCGCAGAGCATACGATATGGCTCAGGGCTTTGTGCGGAACTTCGACAAAAATTTTGAAAATCTCTTTTTATACGGAGATACGGGAGTCGGAAAAACTTTTCTCTCCCACTGCATCGCACATGAGCTTCTGAAATCCGCCCACTGTGTTCTTTACTTTTCTGCTTTTGATCTTTTTGATCTTCTTGCAGGAAATATCTTTTCCAAAAAGGACAAAAGCACAGAGGACGAACTGATTTATGACTGCGATCTTCTGATCATTGACGACCTGGGAACCGAACTTACAAACAGTTTTGTATCGTCCCAGTTGTTTTTATGTATTAATGAACGGATCATGCGCAGAAAATCAACGATAATTTCTACAAACCTGAAACTGGAAAACTTTTCGGAAACTTACTCCGAGAGAACGTTTTCCCGAATTGCAAGCAATTACCAGATGGTAAAGCTAATCGGAAAAGACATCCGTATACAGAAAATTTTTTTAGGAGGAAAATAAAACATGGCACAGGCAACTACAAAAGAGCTGACTACCCTTCCGGTAGGAAGACTTGGACTGGTTTCACTGGAAAGCAGCAGAGATTTGGGGAATAAGGTGGACAACTGGCTTGTTCAGTGGCGTAAAGAACGCAACTACCCGCAGATGGACTCCTTCGCATTCGAAGGCTATCAGAGAGATTCCTTCCAGATCAACGTGCAGAATCCACGATTTGGTTCCGGAGAAGGGAAATGTGTCATTTCCGAATCTGTCCGCGGAGATGATATTTACGTTCTCCTTGATGTGTGTAACTACAGCATGTCATATTCTATGGGAAGATTTACAAACCTTATGTCTCCGGACGACCATTTTCAGGATTTAAAACGTGTCATTGCAGCCATCGGCGGCAAAGCACGAAGAGTAAACGTAATTATGCCTTATCTTTATGAAGGACGCCAGAGCAAACGTGTGGGACGTGAATCTCTTGACTGCGCAAATGCACTTCACGAACTGATCGATATGGGTGTGGAAAACATCATCACCTTCGATGCACACGATGCCCGCATTCAGAATGCGACACCGCTTCACGGCTTTGAAACTGTTCAGCCGTCCTATCAGTTTATTAAGGCTCTCCTTCGAAATGAAGAAGGACTTCGTATTGACAACGAACATTTTGCAATTATAAGCCCGGACGAGGGAAGCATGAGCCGCGCGATCTACCTTGCAAATATCCTCGGCGTAGACATGGGTATGTACTACAAACGTCTCGATTATTCCACATTTGTAAACGGACGTCACCCGATCGCAGCGTATGAATTTCTTGGTTCCAGCTTAAAAGGAAAAGATGTGATCCTTGTAGACGATATGATTTCCTCCGGAAATACCGTCCTCAAAATCGCCTCTCTTCTGAAAGAAAGAGGAGCCGGACGTATTTACATCTGCTCCACCTTCGGTCTTTTCACAGACGGACTTGCAAAATTTGACGAAGCTCACAAAAACGGAGTATTTGATAAAATGCTTACAACAAATCTTGTCTATCAGTCTCCTGAGCTTCTGGAAAAAGACTACTATATCACCTGTGATATGAGCAAATACATCGCTCTCATCATTGATACTTTAAATCACGATATGTCTGTCAGCCACCTTCTGAATCCGGTAGACAGAATCAAGAAATGTGTCAATACTTATATGGAGCAGTACAAATAAAACTTCTTCATCAATATAAAATACCCGCGGAGCAGAACCGCGGGTATTTTATATTTTCTTCCACATTTTTCTTTTCAGGAAAGCAGAAGCTTCTGATAGGGAATTCCTTCGCGCTCCAGAAGTTCCATCTCCCGTTTATGACACGTGCTTATAATAATCTGCTTCTGTTCTTTGTGAAGCCATTTCAGGACTGCACAGAGACGTTCCTCATCATACATTCCAAATACATCATCAAGGATTACAGGAAAGGATTCCTGCCCGCAGAGAAGCTCTCCCGCCGCCATTCGAAGGGCAAAGTAAATCTGCTCCAGAGTTCCCCGGCTCAGCCGTTCCAGAGCCACGACGCGCTCTCCTGTATCTACAGACATCTTAAAGTTTTCGTCCATAAGAACTTCTGTATATTTCCCACCTGTAATTTCGCTTAATATCTGCGAGGTTCTCTCTCTCAGTCTTCCTCCCACCTGATGATTGATACTTCCGGAAAGCAGCTCGATCGTTTCCAGCGCCATGTTAAGAGCCTGTATTTCCACATCTTCTGCTGCCGGAAGGTAAAGCTGGGCGTCGCATTCTCTGTACTCCTCCTCAAGATTGCAGTACGCCATCTCTTTCTCTTTACTGGAAGCTTCAATTCCATCTCTGTTCCATTGAAGCTTTTCCTGTCTGGAAAGCCACCGTTCTTTCATACGGATCCTTTTATTCAGCTCCCTTCCAAGAGTAAGGCTTTTTCCAAGACACCCAAGCCCCAGAAGAACTCCTGCTGCAAGAGAAATGGAAAGCACAATGCCGTTCGGCGCAAATACCGCTCCCAAAGCCCCCAGAACCGGAAAAACTGCCATAAGGATCCAGGCATATATCCGTTTCTGGCTCGCCTTTTGGATTCTCTGATCAAGAAGCTCGCCTCCGTTTTCCTCTCCCACATGGAGATTCCGCTCTTTTGCAGCAACAGAATCAAGCTGCTCCTCCAGCTCATTTAATTCCTGGCGGAGATATTCCATATTTGCCGCTACTTTTTCTTTTTCCTTCAGAATATCCCGCTTTCTTTTATCTGCCTGAGTCAGAAAACCTTTTCTTGACATTTTAAGCATCTGCGCGGCTCTTCCCAGGTCAATAGAGCTGTCTCCCGTTCCCTGGTAGCTTGCCATGTAGTTCTGAAGCTCTCTCACAAGATCCTGCCCCGTGACGCTTTTTAGCTGTCCCACAGAAACAGTATTGTCATAAACCGCTTCACTCACTCCTCCGAGAACAGCCTCCATCGCGCCTTTCTCTGCATTTACAAGCGCTCCGCTGCTCTCACAGAGAAGTTCGTGGAAAGGAGAATTTTTACAGAAATTCCTTGTGAGACGATAGTTTTTGCCTCCACATTCAAACCACAGGATCCCTCCGTATTCTCCCGGATTTTCCCAGGGCTCATACGTGGTGTAAACATCGTTTCTCGCAGCCTTTCCTCTCTGTCTTACAATGCCGTAAAACATACTCTTTATAAAAGTATGAATCGTTGTTTTTCCGCTTTCATTTTCCCCGTACAGCACATTAATGCCGGGAGAAAGCTCCAGCGTCCTGTCATGGATTTTTCCGAAATTTTTTATTGTCAGACGTTTAATAATCATAAATGTTCTTCTATCCCTTATTTCCCCTTATTTTCAGATTATCTGCCTGTTTCAAGAAGTGCCTGAAGCCCGTAATAGAGCGCTTTTTCCTCTACGGCGCTCCTGTTCTTTTTCTCCATAAAATACTGAATATAATCTCCGATGAGGGTTCCGTTATACCGGCAGAGAAGGTCTTCCAGATCGTATGCCGGTTTTGACTCGTCCTGCACTTCAATAATATTTCCCATTGTTTTTAATTTTTCCGGAAGGAGAAGAAGCTCAGGCGCCCGGAAACCTCTCAAAATCACACGATAAATGTTAAGTCCGCCTCTTCTGTAAATTTCCGCTTTCAACATTTCCTCAAGGGAAAGCTGTGTCGTATCTTCGTGAAGCGTAAGAAGAATCTGTTCATATGCCCTTGAAGCAAACGGAACAAACCGTGTGCGAAGCCTTCCGTTTTCGATGTGCCCCTCTATATATCCGTGCGCTCCCAGTTCGTTCCTGTCAACAGGCTCAAGAGAGCCGCTGTACGCTGCTGTGTCACGTATCAGGATTGCAGGCTTATGAATATGCCCAAGAGCAATATAGTCAAATCCCACTGC
The DNA here is from genome assembly GCA_900540785.1 of uncultured Blautia sp. Classification (GTDB taxonomy): domain Bacteria; phylum Bacillota; class Clostridia; order Lachnospirales; family Lachnospiraceae; genus Blautia_A. The sequence continues at coordinate 109,255 of UQHF01000006.1, read as the reverse complement.
CGATAAGAGGCTTATATTCATAGGAAGATGGCTCTCGTCCCCGCCGTGGGCAAGAAGAATGTGAAGCCCGTCTCCCTCTCCCGGCTGTGCATTTTCGAGAAGAGGCTGGGTAATCTCCCTGCGGCAGTAGCTTAAACCATACACATATACATCAAGTTTTCTGTCTTTCACACAGACAAGGCGTTCTTCCTTAAAAAAGATTACGTTTTCCGCCCACTCAAACTCTTCTGCCGGAGAATCGCCGCCCAGGTAATCGTGATTTCCCGCAATCATATAGACGCGTGTGCCCGGAATGGTAGAAAACAGATAATTTACTTCCTTTAATTCCCGCAGAAGAGGCCTTCTGTGAAACAGATCTCCTGCTATAAACAAGAAATCCACCGGATTCTCGCGGATACCCGCAATAACCCGGCGGAATGTTTCCCAGATTTCCTCCTCCCGCTGACTGCTCCAGGGACATCCCTTATCGGGAACGGCCCCAAGATGTACATCTGCAAGATGAATAAATCGCAATGGTGATACCTCCATTATTATAAATCGCAGTTACCTACTGTTCTTGGGAACGGAATGGCGTCACGAATATTTCCGATACCTGTCAGGTACATTACGCAGCGCTCAAATCCAAGTCCAAAGCCGGAATGACGGGTAGATCCGTATTTGCGTAAATCAAGATAGAAGCTGTAATCCTCTGCTTTCAGTCCCAGCTCATTCATACGGTTCATAAGTTTGTCGTAATCGTCCTCTCTCTGGCTTCCGCCGATGATCTCTCCGATTCCCGGAACAAGGCAGTCCATAGCGGCAACTGTTTTGCCGTCCTCGTTCTGTTTCATATAAAATGCCTTGATCTCCTTCGGATAATCTGTGACAAATACCGGTTTCTTAAAGATTTCTTCTGTGAGATAACGCTCATGCTCTGTCTGCAGATCGCAGCCCCAGAATACCTTGTAGTCAAATTTATCGTTGTTTTTCTCAAGCATCTCCACTGCCTCTGTGTATGTGACATGGCCGAACTCGGAATTCATAACGTGGTTGAGACGGTCAAGAAGTCCTTTATCCACAAAGGAGTTCAGAAAGTTCATCTCTTCCGGCGCATTCTCAAGAACATAGCGGATCACATATTTCAGCATAGCCTCTGCAAGATCCATGTTATCGTTTAAGTCTGCAAACGCACACTCCGGCTCGATCATCCAGAACTCTGCTGCATGACGTGTTGTGTTGGAGTTCTCTGCACGGAAAGTCGGTCCGAATGTATAAATATTGCGGAATGCCTGTGCATATGTCTCTCCGTTTAACTGACCGCTTACTGTAAGGTTTGTCTCTTTTCCGAAGAAATCCTGAGAATAATCAATATTTCCCTCCTCTGTCAGCGGCGGATTTTTCATATCGAGTGTTGTCACGCGGAACATCTCTCCTGCACCCTCACAGTCGCTTCCTGTGATCAGAGGCGTGTGCACATACACAAATCCCTGCTCCTGGAAGAATTTATGAATAGCATAAGCGCAGAGGGAACGGATACGGAATACTGCCTGAAATGTATTCGTTCTCGGACGGAGATGTGTCATAGTTCTTAAATATTCAAGGCTGTGACGCTTCTTCTGTAACGGATAATCCGGTGCAGACGCTCCTTCCACAATAATTTCCTCCGCCTGGATCTCAAACGGCTGCTTTGCCTGCGGAGTTGCCACAAGCGTTCCTTTTACAATAATGGCAGCACCTACATTCAGCTTGGAGATTTCCGCAAAATTCTCCATGCTGTCATGGTATACGATCTGTAATGTCTCAAAGAAAGAACCGTCGTGGAGTACGATAAATCCAAAAGTTTTGGAATCGCGGACACTACGTACCCAGCCACCTACAGTTACTTCCTTGTCCAGGAATTTCTCCCGTTCTCTGTAAATCTCTTTTACTGTTGTAAGCTTCATATCTAATTCCTCTTTCTCCAAACATTCATTATTCTGTTAGTATAAACTATTCCTCTAGTTCGCGCAAGGCGTAATCCTGAGTTTTAAAAAAAAGAATCCCGTTCTTCCCGGGATTCTCTTTCTCTGTTTCTTAATGGGCGTTAATATAACGCAGACAGTAATCATATATTCTCTTGTATGTTTTTACTGTGTAGTGAAGACCGTCGTCCTCAGAACTGTCTTTTCCGTTTACTCCGTTGCTTGTTCCAAAGCCGTTCTGCATCAGCCAGGAATATGAGTCAATATATGTGTAATCATCAAGTGATGTCTTAATTCTGTCATTAAACGTTCTTACATCCTCTTCCTTTCGAAGGGAAAGACGTCCTGTCTTCTCAATCATTACGCTGTTGATCGGATTGACAGACATATAATAGAGCTTACAGTTCATTCTCTCAAGCTCTGGAGCAATTTCATTCATAAAGGCAACGTAATCTGAAATACGGTACAGATCGTTTACTCCCAGATTAAATACAACTGCCACAGGCTTTGAGGAAGAAACCCGGATATGTTTGATCTGATTGATCAACAGACGGTATCCCTCGTCCCTGAACCACTTGATTCCCTGTCCGGAAGCGCCTACAAAACGCACACCATTCATATTTGCTCCGCAGTTCTGTGCAGCAAGAGCCTGGCGCATACGTACCGTTCTGGAATCTCCCACCATCACAACGCCGCCGTAGCGGTTCAGATCCGGTTTCGCCATCTGACTGGAAACAATATTCTTCTCTGTATTTCTCTGATATACAACCTGATAAAGATGTATCGTGGAATTTACAGAAGAAATCACTTCTCCCGGCTCATACTGTACTTTTCCCGGTCTGCTTCCTGTAATGACCATATTCGGTTTTGTGGACCAGCCCATAAAGGTATATCCTTCCGGATTTTCCGCACCAGGAACTGTATAGGAGCTTCCCTTTTTCAGATAAACCGTCTTATACTCGGCTCCTTTTGTTTTATGGAGCACTACAGACGCCGCCTTTTGCTGAATGGCGTAAAACTTGCAGTTTCCATATACTTTAACCTTATCTCCCGGTTTATATTTCTCCGTTTTCTGACTCGTCTTTAAAAGCCATCCCTCGTTTATATAGCCTTTTCTGGAAGGAACAGAAGGAAGCGTGATCGTTGTTTTCTCCGGTACCGATTTTTTAAGAGAGGAGTATGCGGAATTGGAAGAACCGTCACTCATGCAGAAAGATACCGTATAATTCTTTGCCTTCCTGTATACTGCATAAAACTTTGTTTTCTTTGTAATTTTTACTTTCTGTCCTTCTTTATACTGCGCTTTTGTCTGTTTTGTCTTTGTCGACCAGCCAACAGCCGTATATCCCTTCTGAGCCGGAACCTTCGGAAGCGTAATATACTCGTTTTTTGCCGCCCGCACATAAAGATCTTTAAATGCCTTATCTTTGCTTGTTCCCGTATTATTATTAAAAGTCACTGCGTATGGCAGATATTCTCTTGCAGCATATAAAGTCATGCTGTTTTTTACTTTGATTTTTTCCCTGCTGCTGTAAGATGCAGAAGAAGTATTTTTTGATTTCGCCCAGCCTGTATTTCGGTAATTTGCCACCTGAGGAACGGACGGAAGCGTGAAGGTACTCTCTTTCTTTACAATTTTCTCCATCTTCTTGTATGTGCTGTTTGTGGAGCCATTGTAATCCTTAAACGTGATTCTCGCATATTCTACAAGATACAGCTTTCGGTCCTGATCCATAATGTAGGGTTTTCCAAATCCTCCCCACACTCCTGTTCCTTTTTTGTATTTGCTCCAGCCTCTGTATAGCGGATTCTTTGTATCAGGAGACTTTCTGAACGTAATTTCTGTTCCCTCATAAGCACGGAAATCTCCGCCTATCTGACTGGATCCGTCATTTGTAAAATAACGGAAGGTACAGACCTTCGTTCCGTAAAGAGTTAAAATATTTCCTCCGCCCTGCTCTGCGATCCAGTCCTTTGCCGTCTCATAAGACATGATATTGCCGGATTCAAAATACTGGGTTCCCTCTGTTACCTGGGCAGTTGTCTTCCAGGACGGCTGTCCTGCCACAGTACGGTTCGTAACAACAGGGGCTTTTGGAAGAATAATACTCTCTCCCTCCTGTATGGTCATATCCGGGGCATTGCTCACAGGTCTGCCATCGCTGTCCCGGAACTGTACTGTCACTCCATTTTCAGCTGCAGATACGGCTGTCGCTCCGAAAATCACCATTGCCATCATCAGAAGACCCATGAGAAATCTTCCCGGATTCTTTTTTCTTTCATTCATTTTTTTCATCAAAACTCCTTTTTGCCGGTCTTTCCGGCGAAAGCTGTTTGTTAAGAAAATGTTACATACATCTTTATTATATACGATTTTTTCTCATCTTTCAACAGCTCCGTAAAAAAAGACCGGCGTTTCTGCAATAAATGCCTTCGCCGGTCTTTTTCTTATTTAAAGTATTTCTATAAAACGCATAAATGCAGCTCTTCCTTCCGGTGTACATTTGTATACGCCGGCGTCCTCAAGAACATGGACGAATACTTCGCCCACCTCTTTCTGAAGAACATCCTGAATATTATCTTTATTCAGATTGTCATATTTTGGCAGGAAGCTTTCTGCCCATGCTGCGTGTTTCTCGATTTTTTCATTGGAGGAAATATCCTTTCCTTCCAGAATGTATTCTCCGAGAAGCTCAAGTTCCTCTTTCAGCCTTGCAGGAAGTACAGCAAGACCCATTACCTCAATAAGACCAATATTTTCTTTCTTGATGTTGTGGTACTGCGCATGCGGGTGATAAACGCCAAGAGGGTTCTCCTCTGTTGTGATATTATTTCTTAAAGTAAGGTCAAGCTCAAACATATCTCCCACTTTGCGTGCGATCGGAGTGATGGTATTATGAGGCTCTCCGTCTGTCTCTGCAAATATAAAAGCTGCCTCGTCTGTATATCCTCTCCATGCGTCCAGAACATGAGATGCAAGATCGATCAGGCGCTTTTCATCTTTATGGCGGATACGGAGAACAGAGAGCGGCCATTTTACAATACCTGCCTCCACATCTTCATAACCCGGGATCGTAACCTCTTTTTCTATAGGCGCTTTTGCCATTGCAAAAGTATAATGTCCTCCCTGGAAATGGTCGTGACTTAAAATAGAGCCGCCTACGATCGGAAGGTCCGCATTGGAGCCCAGGAAATAGTGAGGGAACAGCTTTACAAAGTCGAACAGCTTGATAAAGGTGTTTCTCTCGATTTTCATAGGAGTATGCTGACTGTTAAACACAATACAGTGTTCGTTATAATATACATATGGAGAATACTGGAAGCCCCACGGCGTATCGTTTACTGTGATCGGGATAATTCTGTGGTTCTCTCTTGCAGGGTGATTGACTCTTCCCGCATATCCTTCGTTTTCCGGACAAAGAAGACATTTCGGATAGCTGCTTGCCTTTGCAAGTTTTGCTGCTGCGATTGCCTTCGGGTCTTTCTCCGGCTTGGAAAGATTAATGGTAATGTCGATCGTGCCGTACTCGCTTTCCACAGTCCATTTTCTGTCCTTTTTCACACGGTAACGACGGATATAATCACTGTCCTGGCTCAGCTTATAAAAATAATCTGTCGCCTCCTCCGGGCTTTTTTCATATCTGTCCCAGAATTCCTTCTGCACCTGTGCCGGACGCGGCATCAGGCAGTTCATGATTTTTGTGTCGAATAAGTCTCTGTATACAACACTGTCCTCAATAATGCCTCTCTTTACCGCCTCATCAAGAAGTTCTTTCAAAACCTCTTCCAGATTGATTTCTGTAAAAGTTTCTGAAGGCTCTTCATACTCATCCTCTTTAAAAAGGTCAAGCAGAAGGTTGACTGTGTAATTTTTCTCACATGCCGGAGTCAGTCCTGTATCAATTCCGTACTGTACCAGCTTCCTTATATTCTCGCTCAGCATTTCCCAATCCCCTTTCGCTCTTATGCAAGCTTTCCGGCTCCATCGCCGATTTCCACTACATAAAACTCTGCCTCATGTCCTACTTTTTCTTTATACTGTTTTCCGATGGTGTCAATGAAAGTATCTACTGCGTCATTTTTTACAATGCTGACTGTACAGCCGCCGAAACCGCCGCCTGTAATACGGGAGCCGATCACACCCGGAATCTTCCATGCAAGGTCCACAAGAATGTCGATTTCCTCACAGGAAACTTCATAATCATCGCGAAGAGAAACATGAGACGCATTCATCAGTCTTCCAAACTCTTCGATATTATTTTCTTTCAGTGCATTTACTGCCTTGATCGTTCTCTGGTTTTCGTAAACCGCGTGTTTTGCGCGGACTCTGCACACCGGATCCTGGATTGCATCTTTATGTGCCTCAAACTCTTCCTCTGTGAGATCGCCAAGTGTCTGAATGTCTGTTACTTTCTGTAAATCTTTGAGAGCTGCCTCGCACTCGTTTCTTCTGTCATTATAGGCAGAACCTACAAGGCTGTGTTTTACTTTGCTGTTTGTGATCACGATTTTTGCGTCCGGAAGCTTCACAGGCGCATACTCAAAGTTCAGATTGCTTGTATCAAGGAAGATCGCGCAGTCCTTTTTACCCATTGCACTTGCAAACTGATCCATAATACCGCAGTTCATTCCATTGAAATTATTCTCGGAATACTGTCCGATCAGAGCAAGATCCTGCATGGTGATCTCATCGAAGCCGAACAGGTCTCTTAACATAACTCCTGTCAGAACTTCCAGAGATGCAGAGGAAGAAAGACCGGAGCCATTCGGGATATTTCCCCAGATCAGGAAGTCCACACCGCCTGTCAGCTTATATCCTCTTTTTTCAAATGTCCACATTACACCCTTCGGGTAGTTTGTCCAGCCCGCTTTCTCTGACGGCACAAGATCGTCAAGAGAAGTCTCGATCACGCCAAGTTTTGAGAAATTTGCAGAATAAAAACGGATTTTTCTGTCCTCTCTCTTTCTCGCAATTCCATATGTACCGATTGTAAGCGCGCATGGAAAAACATGTCCGCCGTTATAATCTGTATGTTCTCCAATAAGGTTCACTCTTCCCGGTGCAAAATAGCTGCGAACATCGCCCTCATTGCCAAATATTTCATAAAATTTCTGCATCAGTTCCTTCTGCATTGTGTTTCCTCCTTCTCCCTCCTGGGGTTAAAAACAGTCTCTCTTTACTTTATCTGATTCTGATAAAATTGTAAATATAGATTTTTTTTAAAAACCTTAGAATAATTTAATAACCAGGTTTCTCCACATAACTGATGAACACATTTCCCGCTTTCTGGAAAAGCTCTGTACTGTCATTCATTCCATATGGCTTCGTCTCTCCTGTTGCCGGATCGTAAAGCCAGGTATTGTATTCATCATATCCCACGATCACTACGCTTGTATCACTTCCTGTCTTTGCAACAACGGCTCTCTGGGCGCTGACTTCGTACAATACGCTGTCAAGGCTGCAGCCGGAAAGATCAAGCACGGTTCCGGAGGCTCCCAACCCTTCCTGCAGTTTATTTTTATCCCAGGAACCGGTACGTATCGCTTCCGGAATATCCTGAATGTTTAACTGAATCTTTGTTTTTTTATTTCCTCTCTCCCATACATACTGCTGAGAGCGGTTTAAAACAACGCCTGTTTTGGCATCTGCTCTTTTCACTGCCTGTGCAGGATTCCTGTAAACGCCTTCCAGACCACCCTTTGCATATACGTAATATACGTTTTCCTCCGGCATCTGTGCATCAAGAGTAACCGGCTCCTTCTCAATGCTTCTCATTTTGGAAGCCATGACAAGCGGCTTATCCATTGCCGGTTTTTCCTCAAATGCAAGGCGCACAAGCGTACCTGTCCTTGAGGTGGACGTAAGCTCTACCGATACCTGGCTGGCGGCTGCTTTTTTATTATTCATAATATTATCTTTCTTTTTGAAAGAATAACCGGATTCCCCCTTTGCAGAAAGCTGAAACTCCATCAGGGTATCTCCAATAGAAACATTTGTGATATAAAGACCGTCTTTGTGATACTCTTTTTTCACATTTCCGGCAAAATCCTCAATTTTTACTGTATGGATTCCTTCTGTGGTCTTTCCATTTTTGTCCTTCAGAATATCTTCCTGTTTTATCATGCCGTACACAAGGTCCTCATTCATAAAGCCCAGTGTTTTCAATTTTTCGTCTTTACCTGGCGTTAAAAATCTTGTCTGCAGAGTGTCAAATTCAATCTCTTTAATCTGTCCCTTATGCTCTCCGTTCTGTACCACCCACGCTGCATGCGCATTCGTGTCAGATACCATGAAGCTGCTGCTCTGGATTCCCTCGTCCAGAATTTTATATCCTCCGCCATTGATATTTACCATATAAAGCTTCTGCGCAAACAGGAGAAACAGCATATTATCGCCGCTCACATAGGAAAGGGTTCCAAGGTCTTTTTGCAGAAATTCAAAAGACTCTGTAGATGGAATAAAAACTTTTTCCTCTACCACGTTCTGATCATTATTGTAATGATATACGCCCACTCCGCTGTATCCTTCGCGAATGCCTCTGTTCATATATCCATAAAGAACAAAATCCACATCTCCGTTATCTGCCATACGGATGATCTTTATATCATGTTCCTGGCGCACATACCGGAAATCTTCCTGTTCTTCTCCCCGGAAACTGAAAATTTTCACAATTTTTCCGTTTTCAGGAGAATAGCTCCAAAGATCTCCCTGCTGAACGAAGGCCGCTGCCGTACCGCTTTCATTCACTACATAATGTACATCCTTATCCCGCACGCCCAGAAGAAGTCCTTTATCAGAAACAACTGATGTTTTCGGATTAAATACCTGTCCGGCAGAACGCTCAAAATCAAGAAGCATGATACGTGTTTCCGTATATCGCATTCTGTAAAACTCCGTCACATCATAAACTTCTATAGCGCCGTTGTCCGCTATGGCAGAAATCTGATAATCAATAGAAACGCTGGCTGTTGTCTCATTAATATCTTTAATAACGGGAATTCCTTTTTTGTAAATCTGAGGTTTTAAATCTCCCCAGCTTATTGTGGCAAAAGTGGAACCTATATTTACATCGGAAAAATTCATTCCTCCGTCAGATGTTCCCACTTCCAGATACGCAGTCAGCTCCTCTGCCGTTTCCTTATCTATACACCGTTCATAAAAGCTGTTGACAAATTTCAAATACTGCTCCGTATTAAGCTGTGTTCTTGATACCAGCCTTGTGTAATAATAGGCTGGTCCTTTCTCCGTATCAAGAGAAATCTGAAGGGAGTATTCCTGGTTCATAAGAAGGTCACTGTTAATGGTAACCTGTGCCTTTAAATATTCTTCCCCTGAAGAAAGATTTTTAATTTTTCTGTTTTCAATGACCTTGCTTCCGTCTGAAGTACGGATTTCATAGGAAAGGCTTTTTACTTCCGTCCCATATGGCGCAATAAGAAAATTAAGCTGCTTTGTGGTATCGATGGGCGTAATACTGTCCCTTGTAAAATCCGTCTGCATCTCCTGTCTGTAGCCGCACATTCTGTTTGCCGCCGTATTTCCGATCTGTACCATAACCTCCGGGAGAACCGGCTCATTCATATCGGAACGGTTGTCTGTTGTCCTGTGATTCTGCAAAAGGGACGTCACCGTAACTCCTGCCACAAATACAAGAAAGAGTATGAGAAATTTCCGCAAGAATTTTTTCATATCATTCCCCCTTGTCCTGTTTTTCTTTATCCTGCTTCTCTTCAGCAAAAAGAAGCTTCTCAAGAGAAGGACGGATCTGAAGCTCCCTTATCATCTTCGTGACTTCCTCCCGGCTCTTCTTCCTGCCTGTTTTTACTCCGCGGATCAAAAGATTCTTAGGGGTATGTTCCATATCCACAAATTCCAGGATCTGTGTGTCATATCCCATTGCTTCCAGAAGGTTTGCCCTTACGCCGTCTGTGATAAGAGCAGACATTCTCTCCTTTAAAATCCCGTATTTCAAAACAGGAGAAAGCATCTCGTTTTTAATCTGACGGTTTACCTCATGCTGACAACAGGGAACAGAAAGGATCACTTCCGCGCCCCATTCCACTGCCTTAAAAAGTGCGTAATCCGTAGCTGTATCACAGGCGTGAAGCGTCACTACCATATCTACGGAAGATACGCCTTCATACTGTGCAATATCCCCCTGATAAAAATGAAGCTTCTCATAGCCGTACTTCTCTGCCAGAGAATTGCAATGCCTGATTACATCTGTCTTTAAGTCAAGACCGATAATATTTACATCATATCCCTTTAATTCCCTGAGATAGTAATACATGGCAAATGTCAGGTATGACTTTCCACATCCAAAATCCAGGATCGTGACTTCCCGTTCCCTGGAAAGTCTCGGAAGAATATCTTCTATAAACTCCAGGAAACGGTTGATCTGCCGGAACTTATCGTATCTCTGGGATACAATCTGACCTGTTTTTGTCATAACTCCCAGATCGATCAGAAAGGGAACCGGGATTCCTTCTTTTAAAATATAGCGTTTTACTCTGTTGTGCGCCTGGATTTTCACTTTTTCTTTTGCAGGGTGATTCTTTGCCTTTACTGTGATCTTCCCTTTTTTGCTTACAAGAACAGTGCCGTCAAACGTTTCTCCCTGCCCCTGAAGCTGGGTAAAATTCTCTATGATCTCTTTTTCAAGAAAATCCAGAATCTCTTCTCTCTCATAGTTTTTATGAAAAATCTGCGTTCCTTCTGTGGCCGACGCCTGATACAGAATGCGCCCTTTTATTTCCACAGGGCGGACTTTAATAAGGGACGGTCCTTCGCCCGTTCTCTTTCCGCTTAACACAACCTGCTTTAACTGTTCATTTATCTGTTTTTCCAAATATTCTTTTAATGTTTTCATCATCACATTTCCTTAATATCCTCTGCACCTGCGGCGTCTGCACCGTCTCCTTGAAATTTCCTGATAAAGAAGCACCTGGATCAGCTCATCAAGAAAGCCGCCCGGCATTCCCTGGGAAGAAACATCTTCCTTCGGATTCTTTTCTATCTCTTTTCTGATTCTTCCCGCCATAGCTGCGATCATCAGTCTGTCCGGATGCTCGTCGTAAAGACGGCTTCCCTCATAGTCCTGAAATTCACATTCCCGCTCTACCTTTTCCTGGATCATTCTCGCTGTCTCCGGGTAGTAGGATTTCATCAGTTCAAATTCGTCCTGGTGCATTTTTTCTCCGCTGTACAGCAGAGGATTTCCATACGTCATATAAAATGGGTAAAATTTATCATAATACATAGAAATGTCTGCAGTCCCTTCACATAGTCTATTCCAGTATATGCAGAACCTTCTCTTTATGACAGCTTACACTCGTTTTATAAACTCCATTGTAAGATTTACGCTGTGCTCTGCTGCCGCAGCCTCAAAAGCAGGATAATCCATTGTTGCACTTCCGTCTGCCTTATCGGAAATGGCGCGGATGATCAGAAACGGAAGGCCGTTTAAATAAGCTGTCTGACCGATCGCCGCTCCTTCCATCTCCACTGCGAAGCCGCCGAAGTTATGTATGATTTCATCTTTTACTTCTCTGTCGGAAATAAACTGATCTCCGGAAACGATTCTTCCCTGGAAAACCTGAATGTCCGGATTCACCTCATTACAGACTCTCTCTGCAAGACTTCGAAGCGCTGCATCTCCCGGAAAAGAAAACTCCTGCATCTGTGGAATCTGTCCCTTCGGATAGCCAAATCCTGTCGCGTCCATATCGTGATGAAGAACGTCTGTTGCAAGAACAATATCTCCGATATTGATTTCTTTATTGAGGCTTCCTGCAATTCCCGTATTAATGACTGCCTCCACCTGAAATACGTCTGCAAGAATCTGTGTACAGGCTGCTGCGTTTACTTTGCCGATACCGGAGCGCACTACGACTACGGTTTTTCCAAAAAGAGTTCCCTCATAAAAATCCATAGATGCTTTTTTTGTAATTTTTACATTTTCCATTTTTTCTTTCAGTCTGGAAACCTCAACTTCCATTGCTCCGATAATTCCAATTCGTTCCATAATATAAAATTCTCCTCTCTATGTGCACGGCAGATCCGTAAAATATATTTTCTTAATTTTAAAGATACAGGATGCTTAATGGATTGCTTCGTACTCCTCACTTCATAATCCTGTCATCTTTCATTTTATTATACCAAAAGTTTAATTTATATGGAAACTTTTTTTATTGTCTGTTATAATAGTCTCATCTCATGATTAAATCAATATAAAAAGCCCTTACGGGCAAGGTAACTGGAGGATAAATCTATGATGTACAAAACAAAAGGCGTGTGCGCGCAGGCTATCGAATTTGAAGTAGATGATAATAAAAAAGTGCACAACGTAAAATTTATCGGAGGATGCTCCGGCAACACACAGGGCGTTGCCGCTCTTGTTGAAGGAATGGACGCAGATGAAGTTGTCCGCCGTCTGGAAGGAATCCAGTGCGGTCACAAACCTACTTCCTGTCCGGATCAGCTTGTAAAAGCTCTGCACGAAGCAGGAATCTGAGCATCTTCTTTTTGCTCCAACAATACTTCAGCCCCGGAATCATTCCGGGGCTGGTTTTGTTTCTGACTGTTTTATATATCATTTCTGTCCCACTTATCACAAAGGGACTGTACGTCTCTGGAAAACTTCTCCAGATCCTTATTGGGACTTCCCTCATTTTTCCGGATCACGCTGATAAGTCTGTGTCCAAGAGAAAGAAGCTTCTGATAAACCTGCGCTGCCTTCGTTGCCTTCGGCGATGTGGAAGCGCGCTCGATCTTCACTCCCTTCGCTTCATACAGACATTCGTTACCCAGAAGGTCATACGACGTTCCGCTGAACGGTGCCATCGTATCATAGCCAAGTTCATCTCTCAGTCGTTTCGCAAAAATCTCCGTAACGCTGTCCTCTCCATGTGTAACAAAAACTTTTTTCGGTTTTCCCTCAAATGCTTTTGCCCAGTCAAGAAGTCCGTTTACATCTGCATGACCGCTGATTCCCGGCATCTGAAGAATTTTTGCAGCAACGTGCACCGGCTCTCCGAAAAGCTTAATGTCCGTCGCCCCCTCCAGAAGGGAACGTCCCAGTGTGCCGATCGCCTGATACCCTACAAAAAGAATGGTATTTTTTTCATTCCAGAGATTGTGTTTCAGATGATGCTTGATTCGTCCGGCATCGCACATACCGCTGGCAGAAATAATAACCTTGCAGTCCTCATCAAAGTTAATGGCTTTGGAATCATCGCTTGTGATAGAAGTTTTCAGTCCCGGGAAGGAAAGAGGATTGATTCCCTTATGGATCAGCTCCATTGCCTCCTCATCGTAGCAGTCGTAAGTATGCTCTGCAAAAATACTGGTTGCCTCATTTGCAAGAGGACTGTCAACGTACACCTTAAAGCCGTCATGCCCGTATACAAGCCTTTCTTCCTTTATCTGCCTGATAAAATACAGCATTTCCTGTGTACGTCCCACAGCAAAAGAAGGAATGACAAGATTTCCTCCTCTGTCAAAGGTTTCCTGGATAACCTCTGCAAGAAGCCTGACATAATCCGGTCTTTCTCCGTGGCTTCTGTCTCCGTATGTGGATTCCATAACAACGTAATCTGCATTGTGAAGATACTGCGGGTCACGTATCAGGGGCTGGTTTGTATTTCCTATATCTCCGGAAAAGACAATGGTTTTCTCCTGTCCTTCTTCTGTAATCTTCACTTCAATACTGCTTGAGCCAAGAAGGTGACCTGCATCTACAAAACGAACGCTGATTCCCTCTGCCGGGTGAATTACCCTGTCATACGGGCATTCTACAAAGTTTTTCAGCACGCCCAGCGCATCTTCCATTGTGTAGGCAGGAACAAATTCTTCCTTGCCCTGGCGGCGTCCTTTTCTGTTTCTCCACTCAGCCTCGAATAACTGAATGTGTGCACTGTCACGAAGCATAATATCACAGAGATTACAGGTTGCGTCTGTGGCGTATACAGGCCCCTGGAATCCTTTGGCATATAATGCCGGCAGATTTCCGGAGTGGTCCATATGCGCATGGGTAAGAAGTACAAAATCCAAATCTCCCGGCGCAACAGGCAGGTCTTCATTTTCGTAGTAGTTTGGTCCCTGCTCCATACCGCAGTCCACCAGGAATTTTCTGCCTGCCCCTTCCAGATAATAACAGCTTCCGGTTACTTCATGTGTGGCTCCCAAAAAGATAATCTTCATGCGCAAAACCCCCTTTTTCGTCTGTCATCTCGATGTAATTATTATACACGACATGGAAGGATTTTAGTAGCTTTTTTCTGTAATTTTTTATGAATTTATTATGAAGTCTGACTGTTATGCAGATCACTGACCTCTGTTCTGCATAGAATGGGGTGGTGCTTATGAACAATTATTTCAATTTTAAAGCTCTTATGACCTTTAATATGTTCATTTTGGCATTGTTGATATTGTGACGCTGCTCTGATTCTCTTTAAATCTAACGTTTTTCAAAGAAAAGATAAGCGCAAATAAGCTGAATTTCTCATTTTTCTTCTTTTATCCTACTTTTTTCTTATGTTTATAGGCTTAAATGATGCTTCCCGAGATTTTATCTTACTTTTTTCTGCTCTAAATAGGCTAAATATTACTTTTGTTGAATTTCACTCTACTTTTTCCGGCTTCATAATAGGCGATAACCTCTCTTCTTGCAATTTTATCCTATTCTGACCCCCTTTATAATAAGCGAAAAATCTTATTCAGCCAATTTCACCCTATTTCGCCCTTATATTTGTAGGAGTATTCATCCGTCCTTGCATTTTACGCCTATAAACAAAGAACGGCCATTCGGATAATTGGACAGATTATCCGAACAGCCGCCTTTGTTTATTTTTGACTTTTTCCCGATTGCAGAAAACCCGATATGTTCAGAACGGTAATGTAATTTGCAGGTCTGAATAATCCCGTAAAACATTCTTCCCATATCCCGGTCTCCGCCTTGTTATGTACAGATAATAATGGATGCTGACATTAATATCTGACTATTTTACTAAAATTCCATTTGTTAAGGTCGTTGTGGATTCCTTCACTCCGCCTTCTTTTGCTGCATGGTAGCCACGCACACGGTAATAATAGCCGCTTGGAACAATCACATTAATGCTCTGGCTTAATGAGGTGTCATTATTCTTTGTGAAATCCCAGCTCTTATACGTAGAATACACACCATCCACCTTTCTCTCAAGATAAAGAGAAAGATACATAGTATCACAAAGACGATGTCCCTGCGTTAATCCATATACATTAACCTTATTGCTTGCAAGCTTTGTTATCTTCGCATTGCCAAAATTCAGATTGTTTCCTTTTAAAAGACTATAGCTTGTGTCTTCTGCAAAGTCTGCATCTGTCTCCAATGGCGTTACTTCATCTAAAAGACTTGCTGCTGAAACTGGCGTCACGCTTAATACAGCCAACATACCTGCCAGAATCATTACAACTGCTTTGTGCAAAAATCCCTTTTTCATTCTTTTCTCACCTCCTGTCGCATCTGCAAATTACCCTTACATATAGTAATACGACTGAAACTGAGAAAAATCACGCTAAAAAATCATTTCTTTTAAAATTTTTTCAAATATTTTCTTCGGCATCTTTCCACTGAACTGATAATAACAGCCCTTCCTCTCCCATTCTGCCAGATAATTTGGTGCTGTATCTCCCTTTTCTTGGATTTCTGAAATAATAACCGGTATCTCTTCCTTTTCAATATAAATCATTTCTGAACCATTTTCTACAACGCTCAAATTATTACTTTGAATATTATCATCACTTTTACTTATATAAAGGCTTACAATATTTTCCTCATACCAATACTGTAACCCTACTGTTCCTGATTCTCGATTCATCTCATACTTATGAAACTCAAACGTCTCCGGCCGATACAAAAACTCCGGCACTTCCACGCCCATCTCTTCCTCAATCTTATCGCGAGCCTGTTCTTCATCTAAAGACGGTTTATCATTACTGGCGTCGTTATCGATTAAAATTTTCGTATCATTCCCCGTCAGATATTTCACGCTGTCCACAAAATAATTCCTGTTTGCTTCAATGGTCATACTTGCAGCAAAAACAGCAAGTGCGCCCACAATAACAAATCCTGCCACTCTGGACAGTTTCCGATAACCGACAGCGGAATCCCCCTTGAAGGAAAAACGCTTTTTCCACTTCTCTTTCCGCAGGCGTTCTTTCTCCTCTTCTTCCTTCTGCAATTCCTCCTGCATTTCCATGCGTTTGATTGCCTCTGCAAAAAAGCGGTCCAGTTCCTCGTCTGTAATATCATCTTTCTTTCTGAAAACTCTGGAGAAGAAATTATTCTCCAGTGACCTGTTTTCTTTTTCCATTTGTTTTTCAACCCACTCGCGCAGCTCTTCATCACTTAATTTCTTGAACATTTTTTCTCCTGACCTCCTATCTTTCCTTGACAATTCTGTTTCCCGGGGGCATATTATAAATGATACCGTATGTATCATGGCGTAAAAGCCTTATTACGTTTTTTCAGGAGGAACCCCTATGAAACATATTGTACTTACAGGCGGCGGTACAGCCGGACACGTAACTCCAAATATTGCCCTTATCCCAATGCTCCAGGAAAAAGGATACAAAATTTCCTATATTGGCTCCTATGAGGGAATTGAAAAAAAACTGATTGAAGAACTGGGCATTCCCTATTATGGAATTTCGTCCGGCAAGTTAAGACGCTACTTCGATTTAAAAAATTTCTCTGACCCTTTCCGTGTATTAAAAGGATTTGGGCAGGCAAAAAAGCTTTTAAAAGATTTAAAACCTGATGTTGTATTTTCCAAGGGCGGATTCGTTACCGTTCCTGTTGTGATTGCTGCAAAAAAATGCAAAGTTCCGGCTATTATCCACGAGTCCGACATGACTCCCGGCCTTGCAAACAAGCTGTGCCTTCCCTCCGCAGCCAAAGTATGCTGCAATTTCCCGGAAACCGCAAAAAATCTGCCTGCTGAAAAAGCAGTTCTCACAGGCACACCAATTCGTAAGGAACTGATGAGCGGAAGTAAAGAAGCAGCCCGCAAATTCTGCGGTTTTACAGATGACAAACCGGTTCTCCTGATTATCGGAGGAAGTCTCGGAGCTGCATCTGTCAATGAAAATGTGCGAAAAATCCTTCCAAAGCTTCTTCAGAACTTCCAGGTTATCCATCTTTGCGGAAAAGGCAAGCTGGACGAAAGTCTCAGAGGAACCTCAGGTTATGTTCAGTTTGAATATATCAAAGAGGAACTTCCCGATTTATTCGCACTGGCAGACATTGTAATCTCCCGCGCAGGCGCCAACGCCATTTGTGAATTGAAAGCTCTCCATAAACCAGCTCTCCTGATTCCTCTCTCTGCTAACGCAAGCAGAGGTGACCAGATTTTAAATGCCCGTTCCTTTGAAAAGCAGGGATACAGCATGGTTCTTGAGGAAGAAGAAATCACAGAAGAAATTCTGTTAAAAGCAATTAAAGAACTGTACGAAAACCGCCAGACTTATATAGATGCCATGTCCTCCGGAGAAGAAAAAGATTCCATCACTCAGATTGTAAATCTTATTGAGGACTGCGCAAAAACCTCTCGCTAAATATAGCAGTTAGTTTACATTCCTTGTACTAGTCATATATTCTGGACATTTCCCGCTCTATCCATTGTTTTGTCCGAAAAATACGGTTATTGACTCCATTTCTTGTCAGTCCGTATTCTCTGGCAACTTCATCAGGCGAAATGTCCAGATATTTTACTTTTATCAGAATTTCATAATTCATGGGATTTGCTGCGCGAAGTCTCTGTAAAACAAGTTTTGCGTATTCCTTTTCTTCCATTTGGAGGATTCTCGCTTCCAGATTACATTCTTCATCTACCAACCGATCTTCCAAAAAGTCCTCTTCTGCAGTACTCTCGCGCTTGATATGTCCGTATTTCCGATAATCCAGCGCTTTGTTTACCGTTGCTCTTTTTACAAAACCATATAACATTTTCTCATCTTTTTTAAGATTAAGATTTTTGCTTTGCTGAAACAGACTGCAGAACACCTCTTGCGCAATATCCTGTGCTGTATCTATATTCTTTACAATTTCATTCGCTATACTTATTGAGAATCTAAAGTATTTTTTATAAAACTCTCTAAAATCCTCACGTTTCATCTTTTGTTCATATCCCACAGAAAAGCCTTACAGACAGGCTTTTACTTTTTCTAAAATTTCATCTCGATCTTTTTCAGACAGTTCTCCAGGCGTCCACGTAATTCCTGCATTGTCTCCTTTATATCGTGGAATCAGATGCATATGGAAGTGAAATACGGTCTGTCCTGCCGGTTCTCCGTTATTTTGCACAATATTAAAACCATCGCACTGCAGAGCCTCTGTCATTGCCCCTGCCATTTTCTTTGCAAGAATCATTGCCTTTCCTGCAAGCTCGTCAGATAACTCATAAATATTGGCTGCATGAGTCTTCGGAAGAATCAGGGCATGACCTTTACTGGCAGGACCAAGGTCAAGAATTACTCTGAAATCCTCATCTTCCCACAAAGTTGCTGCGGGAATCTCTCCATTTGCAATTTTACAAAAAATACAACCTTCCATTTTTTCTCTCCTTCTCTTATTTATACTTTTTTGTCGCAATTCTGCGAATTTTTCAACACGAATTTCATTGATAATTACATACCAGAATGCTACACTTTTTTCGAGGTGATGACTAATGAAAATAAATGACACAGCAGAACAGATACGAGAAGAATTTCAGTTTACCCTGTCGAAATTTTCTCACGAAATCCGAAATCCTGTATCTCTCATAAGCAGCTCCCTTCAAATGATGGCAAGCGCTCATCCGGATGTAACAGATTATGAAAACTGGGACGATATTATGGATAATCTTGATTATATAAAAGAACTGTTAAATGAACTTTCCAGCTACAATAACGCAGGACGAATTTCCCCAAAACCAACTGACATAAAATTATATCTGGAAAATATCCTGTCCTCCGTACGTCCTACTCTCGATTACCTGAATATCCATTTAGAAACTGATTTTTCTCCGCTTCTGCCTGAACTCGCCATTGATCGGACAAAAATACGGCAGGCGCTTTTAAATCTTCTTCGGAACGCTCAGGAATCCATTTCCCGCCCTGATGGGAAAATCCTTCTGAGAGCAGAACCCTGGGAAGATGGAATCTGCATTTCCGTTTCAGATAACGGATGCGGAATTCCTCCCAGTGAAAAAAGTAATATTTTTAATCCCTTTGTCACTTTAAAGAAAAACGGCACCGGGCTTGGACTTGCTGTCACAAGACAGATCATTGAAGCTCATAACGGACATATTGAAACAGAAAGTCAGCCCGGTCACGGCTCTACTTTTCGGATTTTTCTCGGATGATACAATAAAATACTTACCAGAAATCCACAGACCATTCCCCCGATATGAGCCGCATTATCCACACCGCTGTCAGTAAGTCCCAGAAGAACAGCAACAACAGTCATGAATACAATCTGTTTTACAGTCAGATCTTCCACCCGGCCTTTTCTGCGTAAAACAACGTATATCATGGCTCCCATTACCGCAAATACAGCTCCGGATGCACCGGCGGAAACTGCGTATTCCTGTGTCACTGTATCCATATACAGAGAAACAACATTTCCGCCTATGCCTCCTGCAAGATAAAGAACAAGGAATTTCCAGCCTCCAATTACCCGCTCCATGCGCTGTCCCAATACAAAAAGAACAAGCATATTATTGGCGAGATGCTGAATCCCAAAGTGAAGAAACATACTTGTAAAAAGGCGGTAATACTGCCCGCCCTCCAGAATAAAAGGCGTGTACGCAGCGCCATGCTGCAGCATATTTGCAGTATTCAGGGAATCTCCTCCCAGGTCCACAGCCAGAAAAAACAGAATGTTTATGATGATCAGTGCGACTGTAACCGGCTCTTTTTTCAGCTCTTCCAAAAATATCCACTTCTCCCTTTTATTATCGTGTTGTTAATCTGTACGTATTATATCAAATCTTTTTTCTCAAATCAAAGGAAATTCCGTATTTTATTTTACTTTTTCGATTAACGCCTCCTGCAGCACCTGTGAAAAATTCACACCTGCGCGAATGGCGGCTTCATTCAGCCATTCGGGAATGCTAAGTGTCTTTTTTACAGCTCTGGAGCAGTGCTTCTTACGATATTCCATCATATCAAATTCAATAACCACTACAAAACCCTCTCCTGCCGTTATCTCTTCCGGTAAAGAAGCTCTCGGTATTTCCTCTCCGGCGTCCTCCATTGTTGTAAGTGAAAGCCCCAGTGCCTCCACCGCCATTTCATATGCCTGCTGCATTTCATCCCCTTGTGTCATACATTCCGGAATATCCGGGAATTCTACCCAGAATCCCCCTTCTTCCGCTTTGTGGAAAATTGCCGGGTAAAATAATTTATCCATATTGACACCTCCGTAATATTTGGTAGACAGGGCTTACAAAAGCCCTGCCTGTTTGAGTATTGCCTTCTCCATTCCCTTTTTCAGGTCTCTGGAGTGATAAGGAACGATAACTGCTCTTCCAGTTTCTTTGCATACAAGTTTTTTATGTGAACCATTCTGTCCAATTTCAATAAAACCATTCTGCTTCAGAAACTTTATCATCTCTTTTGATGTCATTGACATCTTATGTATCTCCTTTCCCTATCATGGCTTTATTTTATTACGTATTAATACGTACGTCAAGTATTTTAAACTTTCTTTACCTTACTGAAAACAAATCTCCGTCACCTGCATAACAGTACTTTTGAAACAACTCAAAAAGTTCCGCCATATCTGTTTCAAATCTGCCTGTTTTCTCTGAAAAACAGAAAACAACCGCGAGTATTTCTCTTGTCTCTTCTGTCACGCGAGTGCGGACAGAATCACTTGTAGGATTTCCAAATGGACCGTTCCCGTCTTCCAGAACAGGAAGAAACTCTACGTTAATGTTATCCTTTCCAATTCCTTTATAGCACGTTCCCTCCGGAGCAACACGCCAGATAATCTCCTGTCCCACTTTCTCTGCATCATAAATTCCAAGAGAATACCCTGTTTTTATAGAAAACAGATTGCCACAGTCCACTACATTATTAATATGATACAGACCTTTTCCCTGTACTATGCGGCGGCACATTGCCTCAGCAGAGCTGCGGTAACGGCTCGGTTCTTTTCCAAATGCCCTGTATGCACTTCTTGTATCTGCAATCTTTTCTCTTTTGGGAATATCCGGCACGTTATGAATTGTTTCCTGAAGTTCTTCTGAAAAATCCTGAATCTCCTTTAAAAGCTCCTCAGAACTTTCCTCCACCTGTACCTTACACTGAATACAGCCAAGGGCGCTGTTCTTCCATAATTTTTTCATCTCTTCATCTATTGTTATTTTTCTCATGATCTCCAAATCCTCTTTTTTTGTAACGATAAAAAGTTGCTGCGTATTCCTCTCACAAAAGCCTTACAAAATCCAACTGTTTTTTCATTTACCCCTCCCGAAATTCTGTGGGAGTCTGCCCCATCTCATTTTTAAATGCTGTGCAAAAGCTGTGCTCGCTTTTAAATCCACACCTGTAGCCGATTTCTTTTACCGTGTCTTCCGAGGTTTTCAGGTAAAATCTGGCAAGATGAATACGGGATGTATAAATATAGTGATACGGTGTATATCCTGTCTCCTGCTTGAAACGCCTGGAAAAGTAAAAGGGGCTTAAAGATACTCTTTTTGCAAGGCGTTCCAGTGTCAGATCTTCCGTGAGATGTCGGTTAATATATTGTAACGTATCGTCTATAAAATCCCGGCTTTTTTTCCCTGCATTCTCTTCTTTTTCCATTAAAACAGCGGTCAGAAGTCCGGAAATTTCATGGAAAATCAAAGCCGCACGACAAACCTCCTGATAAAGAAAATGATTGTAAATCTTCTCCCAGGCACGTTCAAATTCCTCAGTTTTTTCAAGGGAAAGCTTAAAAAAAGTACGGTCTGTCAGAAGCTCAAAAAATTCTCTTGCGATTCCTCCATCATAATGAAGCCAGAGAATTTCCCAGTCTGTCTCTGCAAAATATTCATGAGGACGGTAGCAGTCAAGAATGCACACATCTCCCGGATACAGCTCCTCTGTCACCCCGTTTACGCAGACTTTTCCTTTCCCCTTTTTTGTATAAAGAATAAGAAAACTGTCGTATCTGCTTCTGTTTACCCTGTAAGGAGGAATACAAAAATAATGTCCTACACACAGCGGATAATAGAAAAAATCCGGAATATTTTTTTCCGGCGTATGAAAAAACAGGGTGGAATACTCGTAAATCCCATCTCTGCAGCCTGCTCCCATATATCTCCTCTCCACAGATTTTCATCTGTTTTTTCTTTTTTATAAATTCAGCATATGCCCGTCAAACTGTTTGCACTTCGTGCTGTCACAGTTCTTTCTGACATCTTTTATTATAAAATTACGATTTTTAAGCGTCAAGCAGTTATCTGTTTTAAAAAGAGCAATTTTTTGATACGAGTGAGCAATTTAATCAAATGCCTTTTTTAATTTTCTCCGCTATAATTCAGGTAGCAAAGATACGAAAACACCGATTCTGAAAGGAGACACTTTTATGAAATCTTATATTATTTCCCCGAAAGACCGTGAAATTTTAAGAGAGGTTGCAAAAAAACAGTACGCGCTTTCCCAGGAGGAAAAAAACTTAAAGCGCATTCAGGAATGGTATGCGCACAACTCTCTGAAAGGGGAACGTCCCATGATTCATCTGGAAATGTGGACTTTTTCCCAGGAAATCCTTCCACAATTACTTCGCTGTGAGGGAGAATTTGCACGGGAGGTGGAGACAACTCTCTACACCAATTTCCTGAATCAGGAGCTTTTTGATGATGACCGTGTGACACCGGATCATTTTGCCCTTCAATATGACACGCATTTTACGCTTTTTAATATCCCGGTTCACCAGCATAACGCAGAAGGCTCTCTGGGACATGAATTTCTCTCTGTTGTGGAGGATCTGGAAGATGATTATCACAAACTCCAGAAAACGGATTTTGGCGTAGATATAGAATCTACTCTTGCGAAAAAAGCAGTTCTCGAAGAAACCTTCGGAGATATTCTTCCTGTAAAGCTTGAGATGGACTGTCTCTACAGCGTTCCGACCCAAATGGTAGTTCATTTTATGAAAATGGAAAATATGATGTACAACATTTATGATTATCCTGAGCTTTTCAAGGAAATGATGGACCGCATTGCAGAGGACACTCTCGCCTACTACAGAATGCTTGAAGAAAAACATCTGATCCTTCCTACTGTATCAGGACAGGCTCTCGGACAGGGAACGTGGTGTTATAATCATGAGCTTCCCGGAGAAGAAGAGGCAAAAAAACGTCCGCTTACCACAAAAGACGTCTGGGGATTTATGGATTCTCAGGAAACCGTTGGTCTTTCTCCTGATATGTACGAGGAATTTATTTTCCCATGCTATCAGAAAATCGCCAGCCAGTACGGTCTTTTATCCTACGGCTGCTGCGAGCCTGTGAATCCGATCTGGGATAAGTGTATTTCCAAGCTTCCGAACCTTCGCAAGGTTTCTATTTCCCCGTGGTGCGATGAGGAATTTATGGGCGAACGTCTTCAGGGCGGACACGTCATTTTCCATCGCAAGCCCTCACCAAACTTCCTTGGCGTAGGAACAGAACTGGACGAGGATGGACTTCGCCAGAGCCTCAGAAAAACATTTCATGCAGCAAAGGGCTGTAAACTGGAAATCACACAGAGAGATGTGTATACCATTAACCATGACATCTCCAAAGCACGGAGATATGTGGATATAATTAAAGAAGAAATTGAGAATAACTGGAAGCAGTGAGAAACAATGAGAGTTTCACGCCGGGCAGGAGGCAGTTCCTGTGCCCGGCTGAATCTTCATAATTTCTACGGGTCTTTTACCCCGGAAGGTTATCACTTGCCTGTAAATGTCACGCTCCCAGAAATAAAATTATCCTGCTGCAAAATTATCGGCAGCGATTGTTTATTTTGACGTATTATAAAGCATCTATAAACAAAATCCTTTTCATTTTGTTTCTTTTTAAGGAAAAATGACGTTCTATAAACATTTTCAAAGGAAATTTGTGTATTTCAGCAGTAAAAATGTGATTTATAAACAATCTCAAATTATTTTTGTGTATTTTCCGGGCATAAAGGGCTTTTATAAACAATCCTCCATCTCACAGCAGCAGGTATATGAGCAATCCTTTTACATATTTACTTCTGCGTGATATGAGCGATTCTTTTCCATATCCACTGCCGCGTAATAGTAACAATTCTTTTGCATGTCCCCTGCTATGTAATATAAACGATTGCATTTCCCCTCCAAATCCGCTATACTTGGAATCACTTAGAATACGACCACTTCTGCCATCTGCAGCAGTTTTGATATGGAGGTATTATTATGTTTCGTTTATGGGGAAAAATCTGGAAGGACAACCGCCTTCTCCAGGACACTGTCGTGGAAGACGACAGAGAAGATACAAGAACACATAAGATTTTTCAAGGACTGGAGGAAATCTGCTACCAGATGGATCTTGGCAATCCCATCTGGCTGGATTCCACCATTAAGGATTTTAAAAAACACGACAAAGCAAGATTTTATCAGGACAGTTTTATTGAACAGATAGACTTCGACTACCTGGAAATCCAGGTAATTGATGAGGACTGACAGACTTCCTGCTGACTGACAAAAGAGGTGTCGCTCAATCATCTGATTTGATGATTTTGCAACACCTCTTTTGTATATCATATTTTCGTATGCCAGAGCAGAAGACGCCGGGCATATGACTTCACTTCGTGCCCTGCAATTCATCTCAGCATCCTAATTAATACACCCGATTCTTCATATCTCCTGCCTGAAAACGTCTGATATTTTCCGCCACTTCCTCCACAACTCGGAACCGGGTCTCTTTTGCAGCCCAGCCAATGTGAGGCGTGATGAGAAGCTTATTGCTGTCCTGGATTTTCAAAAGAGGATTGGAAAGCTCCATCGGCTCTTTTGTGAGCACATCAAGGGCAGCCCCTGCAATACTTCCTTCTGTCAGGGCAGTGTAAAGCCCTTCCTCGTCTACGATCGCACCTCTTGCCACATTAATGAAAACAGCGCTTTTCTTCATTTTGCGAAAAGCCTCCAAAGTCATGAGCTTTTCTGTATGTGCGTTTAAAGGCGCATGAACCGAAAGGAAATCCGAGCGTCTTAAAAGCTCTTCAAACTCTACCTGCTCATAAGGGGAATCGTACTTTTTGCCGGAGGCAGAATAGCAGATCACATGGCAGCCAAAAGCTCTGGCAAGCTCTGCCACACGCCGTCCGATTGCTCCAAGTCCGATGATTCCCCATGTTTTTCCTTCCAGCTCGCAAAAGCTCTGTCCAAAATGAGAAAAACAGGTTCCCCTGGCATACTCGCCGGATTTCACATAATCATCGTAATAACGCAGCTTTTCCAGTATGTAAAAGAGAAGGGCAAAGGTATGCTGCGCCACGCCGTTTGTGGAATATCCCGCTACATTATAAGCTGCGATTCCTCTCTTCTTTAAATAATCTCCGTCCAGGTTATTGATTCCTGTGGCAGTTACACATACAAGCTTTAAATTTTCTGCGCTTTGAATCGTCTTTTCACAAATAGGAAGCTTGTTCGCAACGATGACGTCCGCATCCTTCACACGTTCCGGCATTTCCACCTCTGTTGTGGAAGAATAGATCACCACATCTCCCAGTTTATGAAAAGGGGTGAAGACCATGTCTTCACCCAAACTGTCTGCTTCTAATAATACAATTTTCATGATTATAGAAACTGCAGCTGCAATTACAGTCTTTTCAGCAGTTCTTCTCTTTCTTTTTCAAATCCCGGCTTGCCAAGAAGTGCGAACATGTTCTTCTTGTAGCTTTCTACGCCCGGCTGGTTAAACGGATTTACACCGAGGATATAGCCGCTTACACCACACGCAAACTCAAAGAAGTAGAAAAGCTGGCCGAGATAAAACTCGTTCTGCTCCGGAATGTCTACTCTTAAGTTCGGAACGCTTCCGTCTGTATGTGCAAGGATTGTTCCGTTCATTGCGCTCTTATTTACAAAATCAACAGTCTTTCCTGCAAGATAATTTAATCCGTCAAGGTCAACCGGCTCTTCATTGATCACAAGCTCTGCGCCTGATTTTTCTACATTCATAACAGTTTCAAACATGATTCTTGCACCGTCCTGAATAAACTGTCCCATAGAATGAAGATCTGTTGTAAGGTCAACTGCTGCCGGGAAAATACCTTTCTGATCTTTTCCTTCGCTCTCGCCATAAAGCTGTTTCCACCACTCGTTTACATAATGAAGGCTCGGCTCATAGTTTGCAAGAACCTCTACGTTTTTGCCTTTGCGAAGAAGAATGTTGCGGATTGCAGCATATTTAAGAGCATCGTTTTCCTCAAACGGACTGTTCAGGGCAAGGTCACGTCCGGAAGCTGCACCTTCCATTAATTTGTCAATATCTGCGCCGCTTACTGCGATAGGAAGAAGACCTACTGCTGTAAGAACGGAGAAACGTCCGCCTACATCGTCCGGCACAACAAACTCTGCATATCCTTCTTCGTCTGCAACCTGTTTCAGAGCTCCGCGCGCCTTGTCCGTTGTAGCGTAGATTCTCTTTGCAGCCTCTTCTTTTCCGTATTTTTTCTCAAGAATTTCTTTAAATACACGGAATGCGATTGCCGGCTCTGTTGTAGTTCCGGATTTGGAAATAATATTAATGGAGAAATCCCTGTCTCCTACAACATCCATCAGACCTTTGATGTAGCTGCTGCTGATGGAGTTTCCTACGAAATAAATCTCCGGAGTTTTACGGATTTCTTTGGAAACATTATTATAAAAACCATGTCTTAAAAATTCGATGGCAGCTCTTGCTCCAAGATAGGAACCGCCGATTCCGATTACGATTAAAACCTCAGAATCCTCCTGAATTTTCTTTGCTGCTTCTTTAATACGGGCAAACTCTTCTTTGTCATAATCAACCGGAAGGTCGATCCAGCCAAGGAAATCATTTCCTGCGCCTGTTTTGGAAACAAGAGTTTCCTTTGCTGCTTCAGCAAGTTTCTTCATAGCCTCAACTTCATGTTCTGCCACAAAACAGCCTGCCTTTGAATAGTCAAATGTCACTTTACTCATGGCTCTCTCTCCTTTAATTCTGGAAATTCTTTTGTCTTTTATCAATTACTCAGTATAGCAAAATCCCCCGGATTTCTCAAGTGTCCCTTTTGTTAAAATCACATAAATTCCCGGATAATCTCTCTCATGATCTCTTCTTCCTCAGGAGTCAGCATTTTACTGAAATGGCTGCCTGTTGCCGCTGTCTGACGGATACTTGCCGTTATTTTCTCCACAACCTCCTCCTGAAGCCCTTCTTCCTTTCTTTTCGGAGCCGGAATTTCTTCCACCCATGTCCGCATCTGCTCCACGTAATCAGTGAGTGAATTCATCACAAGCTCCTCTTTATACGAAAAATCAAGTGCATGGCGAAGAAGCAGAAGGACTACGGGAACAAAAGCTCCCACATACAGATAGCTTAAAGGAAGTCCGGAAAGATCAAGCTTCGTGGTAAGAAACAGCGCCAGGAAAAGACATACCGTACAGAGAAGCGACGGATACCATACAAGGCGGTTCATGCGGTTTAAAAGCCTGTCCCTTGTTTTCCAGAGATTCAGCCATTTTTCCTTTAAGTTTGTCATCTGTCCTGTATGTTTCATTCTTCTTCTGTAATTCAGATGTGTAGCCAGCATTCCAACAGCTCCTACGGTTCCAAGACCAGCCATTCCGTAGAGCAGTATATGCAGGTTCATGATTTTTTCCAGCATAATCCCCTCCTTTAATACATTACGGGCAGGACTGTAAAAGTTCAGGCTGCTTTTACTCCTGCGCCCTGTTTCCATTATACAGCCGAAGCCCTTTGGGGGAAACAAAAATCGTTCGTCAAATTCTCGCAAAAAGAAACGGGAAGCACAGCTCTTCGCCATGCTTCCCGCAAAAATCTTATAATTTTGAAAGTGCTTCCACTACTTCCTCAAACTTCATAAAGTGAGAGGCTTTCACAAGAACCGTATCTCCTGTCTGAATATAAGTTTCCAGATTTTTAAGAAGACTCTCTCTGTCCGGCTCATAAATTACGGTAAGGTCAGGATTTGTCTCCTTTGCCTTCTCTGCCATATACTTACAGAGATTTCCCACGCAGATACACACATCTATATCGCAGTTTCCTGCATGAACGCCAACCTCTTCATGAAGCTTTACTTCATCTTTTCCAAGCTCGCCCATATCCCCAAGAATCGCAACTCTTCTTCCTGCGCCGTCCTTTAATACGTCGAGAGATGCCTTCATGGACATGGGATTTGCATTGTAACAGTCATCCACGATCAGAAGCTTTTCTGTCTCGATCATCTTAAAGCGCCCGCTTACAGGCTCAAGACTTTCAATCCCGGCTTTTATCTGCTCCTTTGTAAGGCCGTAAATCTTTCCCACTGCCGCTGCTGCCAGCGCATTGTAAACCATGTGACGTCCCGGCATTGGGATATTTACAACAAAGCTTTCTTCGCCCATGTGAATGCGGCAGGTCATTCCCTTTAAGCCCCGGCTCACCACTTCATCTGCATATACGTCCTGTCCTTTTGTCATTCCGAAAAATACAGGCCGGATTCCCTTATGCTCCTTCACGGTACAAAGCTTATCATCGTCTCCGTTTAATACAATATGTCCGCCCGGCTTCACATAATCAAAAACCTCTGTCTTTGCCTTTAAAACACCGTCCCTGTCTCCCAGATTTTCCAGGTGGCAGGTTCCGATATTTGTGATCACGCTTGTGTCCGGCTTTGCGATTTTTCCAAGACGGCTCATCTCCCCGAAATCACTGATGCCCATTTCCAGAACAGCAATCTCGTCCTCCTCACGGAGGCGGAAAACTGTGAGAGGAAGACCGAGCTCATTATTAAAATTGCCCTGTGTTTTTAAAGTACGGTATTTTTCCTTCAAAACAGAGGCAATTACTTCTTTTGTGCTTGTTTTTCCAACACTTCCTGTAATTCCAACAACAGGAATGGAAAGCTCCTCCAGATAAAATTCCGCAATGTCCTTCACTGCCTGAAGAGAGGATTCCACAAGAATATACGGATACTCTGCATCATCAAGAACACGCTCTGAAAGCGTGGCAAGGGCACCAGCTTCCATTACCTGGGGAATAAATTTGTGGGCGTCTACGCGCTCTCCCACAATAGGAACAAAAAGGCTGCCCTCTTCCACCTTGCGGCTGTCTGTCGTAATGGAAGAAACTTCTTTTTCAAGAAGGCTGCTGCTTCCATGATACACACCGCCGCATACTCGCGTAATATTTTCCAAGGTTAAACTTTTCATTTTTCCACCACTTATCCTTTTATTTCTCGTACTTTTTCATGGAAACGCGGATCAGCTCCTCGCAGAGAGAAGGATAATCAATTCCAAGTACCTTTGCTTCCTGAGGAATCAGGCTTGTAGGAGTCATTCCGGGAAGTGTGTTCGCCTCAAGGCAGTACATATCTCCGTTTTCTTTCATAATAAAATCAAGACGGCAGTACGCTTCCAGAGAAAGTGCCTTTGCTCCTGCCTCCGCATGGCGCTGCATTTTTTCTGCCAGAGCGTCGGGGATTTCTGCAGGACAGGTTTCCACTGTAGAGCCTGGCTGATATTTGTTTTTATAATCGTAAAATCCCTGAAGAGGCGCGATCTCAATAACCGGATATGCCTTTCCGTCCACAACGGCAACAGAAAACTCTCTTCCCTTTACATATTCCTCCACTACAACCTCGTTCTCATAGGAATAGGCATTGTCAAGAGCTTCCTCATATTCCGCCTGATCATTTGCAATGTAAACGCCTACGCTGGAACCGCCGCAGCATGTTTTTACAACAACAGGAAACTCCATTCCAAGATCTTCCAGGTTTCTTGTGCAGGCTGCTTTTTCCATAGAAGTTCCTGCAGGAGTGGGAACGCCGTTCATGCGGAACATCTGCTTTGTAATTCCCTTGTCCATTGCAAGGGCGCTGCTTAAATAGCCGGTTCCTGTGTATTTGATCCCCATAAGGTCAAAGGCTGCCTGCACCTTTCCGTCTTCCCCGTTCGCACCGTGAAGTCCCAGAAATACAATGTCGCAAAGCTCGCAAAGCTTAATTACATTTGGTCCGAAAAAGCTTTTTCTCTCTTTTTTCATGTCCTCGATTTTGTCGTCAAAGCTTTTTATGTACGCGCTTGCCGCTTCCACATCATATTCCTTCGGGAAAGGATTTTCCCAGTCCACATTTTCTGTTCCTCCGAAAACATCCACCAGAATTGCCTGATGGCCTTTTTCACGGAGAGCGGTACAGATGCCTGTTCCGGAAACAATGGAAATGGCTCTCTCTGTACTTGTTCCCCCTGCTAATACTACAATCCTCATTTTTTATCTCCTTTATCTTCCGCTCCGCCTACTGATAAACAATAACCGGCGCGCCGATTTCAATGTTGTTATATATGATCTGCGCCTGTTCATAAGGCGTATTTACACAGCCGTGAGAACCT
The DNA here is from genome assembly GCA_900540785.1 of uncultured Blautia sp. Classification (GTDB taxonomy): domain Bacteria; phylum Bacillota; class Clostridia; order Lachnospirales; family Lachnospiraceae; genus Blautia_A. The sequence continues at coordinate 78,717 of UQHF01000006.1, read as the reverse complement.
TCTGTCATATAGAGCGTTCCCCCGAATTCTGTTCTCCAGGAAGCGTCATGGATTCCCACATTTCCCGCAAAAGGAAGCCAGAATGTGACAGGTGCTTCATAATCTTCCCCCGTAAGTGTCGCCGGAGACTGTTTTGCATCTATTGCATAACAGCCCACAGGAGTGGCTGTATCTGTATTTCCCGGGTGTCCTGTCACAACCGGCGTATCTACAACAGGATACCCGTCTTTATAAAAGACCATTCTCTGATTTGTAAGATCGATTTCCACATAAGTATAGCCTATATCGTTTGTGGTATCACGGCTCCAGGCAGAATAGGCGTAAACCGGCTCTCTCACCTGGGTTTCCCCGTTTAATATGGCATTGTAAAGAGCGTCTGTCTCTGCCTCCTGGTCGATTGCCCAGCCGTAGTCTCCTCCGGATATGGTAACGATTCTTCCATCGTATGTACGAAAATCTCTTGTGCAGCCAAAGGTGTCGTATTTATAACCAAGGTCATTTACATACCCCGCCACCTTTTCTTTGTCAAGAGTGTAGCTCCCGTCTTTTCCTCTTATGATCCAGTTTTTAATCACGCTTCTGTCAACGGTTTCTGTCTTATCTGCAAAATCATAGGTAATAATTACATCTGTAAGCTTGTTCAGGCGGTCGCAGTCTTTTTTCAGGTTTTCATCGTCCTGATAAACGGACGGCTTTTTATAACAGCCTGCTTCCTCCAGATTCAGACGCGGCTCTCCCAGAAGCGCGCACTGCGCCACAGTGTTTAAAAGCTTTTCTTTGTCCGGCGCATTTCCCTCTGTCTCCGGTACAATCTCGTATCCCGCATCTGTCTCCTGAATGGCTGCATCTGTCGGCTCCTGTGCATTTTGTACACAGGAAAGCCCTTCTATGGCTTTTCGGAGCATTTCTTCATTATACACCACAGCCCCGGACGCCTGGTATTCTTTCCTTTCTGAAAAAGAGAGGAACCATTTCCCTTTTTCCTGGTTTTGAAGAAGCGCCTGTACGCTTCCTCCGCCCGCATAGGAAAGTCCCATCTCTTCTGCAGTAATGCCCTCCTGCCCGTTGTTTTTCGTCTCAAGCGTAAGGGCGTATGTTTTTATCTTTTCTGTGAGAAGTTTTTCTGCCTCATCTGCAGTCATATAAGAGCAGTTCAGCCCGTTTATATAAGAGCCCGGCAGAAAATGGCTGCCAAAGTACGATACTCCGTAAAAATACGCGGCAGCCGTAAGAAGGAGAAATACAATGATAAGGGCGATCAGCCCCTTTCTTCCTGTACTCATTCCTGTCTTTTCTTCCGTCATTTTTAAACCTCAGTTCTTTCTTAACTATAGCTTATGCCTGTGCAAGTAATTTCTCCACACTTGCAAGTTTTACGCAGAGGACAAAAACCTCCGCTGCTTTTTTCAGTTCCTCAAGAGACGGGAATGTAGGTGCAATACGGATATTAGAATCTTTCGGATCTTTTCCGTATGGATAAGTTGCTCCCGCGCCTGTCATGACAACCCCTGCCTCTTTTGCTTTTTCTACGATAGCTTTTGCACAGCCTTCCATAGAATCAAAGGAAATAAAGTATCCGCCGTGTGGTTTTGTCCACTCTCCGATTCCGAGACCTCCAAGCTCTTTTTCCAGTGTTTCCAGAACAAGCTCGAATTTCGGGCGAATAATGTCCGCATGTTTTCTCATATGTGCATGAAGTCCCTCAAGATCTTTAAAGAAACGCACGTGACGAAGCTGATTCAGCTTGTCGTGGCCGATCGTCTGGATCTGCATGTACTGGCGAAAATCTTCAAGGTTTGCCTTTGACGCTGCAACGGCTGCAATACCGGAGCCCGGGAAGCTTACCTTTGAGGTAGAAGTAAATTTATATACAAGATCCGGATTTCCTGCTTTTGCACACTCTGAAAGAATTTCTTCAAGGAAATCCTGATTGTCATCATAAAGGTGATGAATGCTGTATGCATTGTCCCAGTAAATACGGAAATCAGGAGCTGCCGGTTTTAATCTTGCAAAACGCTCCACTGTTTCCTTTGAGTAAGTATATCCCTGGGGATTGGAGTATTTCGGCACACACCAGATTCCTTTGATGGAATCGTCCTCGCTTACCAGTTTTTCCACCATATCCATATCCGGTCCTTCCGGAGTCATAGGTACGTTGATCATCTCAATCCCAAAATATTCTGTGATTTTAAAGTGACGGTCATAGCCCGGTACAGGACAGAGGAATTTTACTTTGTCCAATTTGCACCACGGAGTATTTCCCATTACGCCATGTGTCATGGAACGTGCAATGGAGTCGAACATGACATTCAGGCTGGAGTTTCCATAAATAATGATGTGCTCCGGATCAACCTCTGACATTTCTCCAAGAAGACGTTTTGCTTCCGGAATACCGTCAATCACGCCATAGTTACGACAGTCTACGCCTGTCTCACATTTAAGCTCTGCTCCGCCTGCCAGAACGTCCATCATTCCCATAGAAAGGTTAAGCTGCTCCACTCCCGGTTTTCCGCGGGACATATCAAGGGCAAGACCCTGAGCTTTTACCTCTTCGTACTGCTGCTCCAGTTCTTTTTTCAAAGAGAGGAGCTCCTCTCTGCTCATTTCACTGTATTTCTTCATAATAATCCTCCTCATGCCGCTCTTTCACCTTTTTCTCATACATTTTAGTATGGTAAAGTCCTGATTGTCAAGCCTGTTCTGGGCTTTTTTTAATTCCTGATGTTAAAATAATGAAGAGTATGTTATAATCTGATGTATAAAAAGAAGTATTACATAAATTACGAAAAGAAAGAGGTTACAACGATTATGTGGATTGCAGATGGCTGGAAAGAATACGAAGTCATTGATACTTCCTGCGGAGAAAAGCTGGAGAGATGGGGAGATTATCTTCTTGTCCGCCCGGACCCGCAGGTTATCTGGGATACCCCAAAAACCCACAAAGGCTGGAAAAAAATGAACGGTCACTACCACCGCAGCAAAAAAGGCGGCGGAGAATGGGAGTTTTTCGACCTTCCGGAACAGTGGGACATTCATTATAAGGAGCTTACCTTCCATTTAAAACCATTCAGCTTCAAGCACACGGGGCTTTTCCCGGAACAGGCTGCAAACTGGGACTGGTTCGGAGATAAGATCAGAAACGCAGGACGTCCTGTTAAGGTTTTAAATCTTTTCGCATACACAGGAGGCGCAACACTTGCCGCAGCCGCAGCAGGCGCTTCCGTTACTCATGTGGACGCATCAAAGGGCATGGTTTCCTGGGCAAAAGAAAACGCTCTTGCCTCCGGTCTTGGAGACGCTCCTATCCGCTGGCTTGTAGACGACTGTGTAAAATTTGTGGAGCGTGAAATCCGAAGAGGAAACCATTATGACGCGATCATTATGGACCCGCCATCTTATGGAAGAGGACCAAAAGGAGAAATCTGGAAAATTGAGGACGCCATTCATCCGCTTGTGAAGCTCTGCACAAAAATTTTAAGCGATAAACCTTTATTTTTCCTTATTAATTCCTATACAACCGGTCTTGCTCCGGCTGTACTGACTTATATGCTTGCCACAGAGCTTAAGAAATTTAACGGACGCGTAGATTCTCAGGAAATCGGACTCCCCGTTTCCTCAAACGGTCTTGTCCTTCCATGCGGTGCGTCCGGCAGATGGGAAGCTCTGTAAGCTTTCAGGAGGTAGGATTATGGAGCTGGATAAAAAAACTCTTTTCAAACATGAAATGATGCGCTACGGCGGCGCCTGTATCGCCGGCGTTATTTTCGCCATAAACATAAAAACCTTTGTGAGGGCAGGAGGGCTTTACCCCAGTGGTTTTAATGGCATTACCCTGCTTTTGCAGAATATTTTTGAAACATATATGGGAATTTCTGTTCCCTACTCTGTCATTAATATTCTTCTGAATGCCATTCCCGTTATGATCGGCTTTAAGTTTATCGGCAAAAAATTTACCATAAGTTCCTGTATTGTAATTATCCTGTCCAGTGTGCTCACAGATATGATACCTGTGCAGCCCATCACTTACGACACGCTTCTTATCAGTATTTTCGGCGGACTGATAAACGGTCTGTGTGTGAGCCTCTGCCTGATCGCAAACACAAGCAGCGGCGGCATGGACTTTATTGCCATTTATTTTTCAGAGAAAAGCGGACAGGACATCTGGAATTACATTCTGGGAGTCAACGCCGTTATCCTTCTGATCGCAGGTTTTCTTTTTGGCTGGGACAGAGCGCTTTACTCTATCATCTTCCAGTTTACCTCTACCCAGGTGGTGCAGATGCTTCACCAGAGGTACAAAAAGCACACGCTTTTTATTATTACCAGAAAGCCTGCCGAGGTTTATAAGGAAATTTCCGATTTAACCCGCCATTCTGCAACCTGTTTCTACGGAACTGGCTGCTACACAGGCGAAGACACAAGTATGCTCTATTCCGTTGTTTCCAGAACGGAGGCGAAGATTCTCGTAAAAAGAGTGAAGGAACTTGACCCGAGCGCTTTTGTAAATATTATAAAAACCGACTATATCAACGGTCGTTTTTATCATAAGACGGATTATTAAACAAAAAACTCTCCCGGTTCATCAGAAACACGGGAGAGTTTTTTATTTATCACTTATTTATTTTTCTTCTTCATCGTTGCAAGTACAGACTGAAGTACAATGAAGAAGCAAAGGAGTGCGGAAAGCACGATTCTTACCCACCAGCTTGAAAGCGTCCCCTGTACAGTGATCAGACTGGAAATCGTTCCTTTAATGAGAACACCGAACATGGTTCCGATTGGTGTTCCCACGCCGCCGGAAAGAAGAGTTCCGCCGATAACCGCTGCGGAGATGGCGTCCATCTCAAGTCCTTTTGCCTGCTCTACGAAGCCGGCACATGTATTTAAACAGAACAGGAAACCGCCAAGTCCTGCAAGGAAACCGTCGAGAACGTATGCTTTGAATTTTGTTTTTCTCACGTCAAGTCCCATCATGAGGGCGCTCTGCTGGCTTCCGCCGATCGCGTAAAGCTTACGTCCGAATTTGCGGTATTTCAGAAGGATCGCAATTAAAATAACTACTACGATCGCAATAACTACTGTAGGCGGAATGTACGCCGGAATAAATTTGCCTTTTTTGTTTGTGGAACCGAAAGGCATATAGAAACGGTAGTTTGCCCATTTCAGAAAGACTTCATTTTTAATGGAGATCATCTCTGTACTGATGATGGCTGTCATACCTCTTCCGAAGAACATACCTGCCAGCGTAACGATAAACGGCTGAATATCAAGGTATGCCACAAGGAAGCCCTGGACAATACCGAAGGCAATACCGATCGCAAGGGCTGCAAGAACTGCCACGTATGCGTTTGCCCCTTTATTTTCCATCATATCTGCCATTACCATACATACAAGAGCTGTGACAGAACCGACAGAAATATCAATTCCTCCTGTGATCATTACGATGGTAAGACCGCAGGCGATTACGAGAAGTCCCGCATTTGATACAAACAGGTTTAAAAACATCTGCGGTTTTGCAAAACCCTTGTCTGCGAAAATTACCATTCCCGCAATATACATAACAAAAAACAGAACAATGGTAATCAGAAGCAGGAAGCCGTTTCCTGTCATTTTTCTTTTCTGCATCTTATTTGCTTTCATTACTTCTGACCTCCTTCTACAGCAGGTTTCCCTGCATTTCTTTTTGCTTTGAAGTTGGCAATGTATTTCTTAAATACTTCACTCTGCAGTGTTACGATAATAATAACCACGATCGCTTTGTATACAGGAAGCTGGTCTGCTTTTACGTTCATTGCGTAAAGAGTTGTGGTAAGAGCCTGGATCGTATATGCTCCGATCACGGAACCTACAAGACTGAATTTACCGCCGCCCAGGAAGTTTCCGCCAAGAGCGACTGCAAGGATCGCGTCCATCTCAAGGTTGAGTCCGATGTTATTTGCATCTGCTGAGTAAATACGGCTGGAAGCCACAATACCTGCGATACCTGCAAGCACACCGCAGATCACATATGTTAAAAACTTGATCATTGTAGAATTTAATCCTACAAGACGGGCTGCTTTTCCGTTGATACCAACGCTCTCTATGTACAGTCCGAGAGCTGTCTTTTTCAGGATAACTGCAACGAGAATGACAGCGATCACAGCAAAGAAAACAGGTGTTGGGATCGGACATTTTCCAATGTAGCCTCCTGCCATTTTATAGGAATCCACACGAATATAAGTAATCTGTCCGTTTGTGATAAGCTGTGCGATACCACGGCCTGCCGTATAAAGGATCAGAGTGGCAACCATCGGCTGAATGTTAAGCTTCGCTACAAGGAAGCCGTTAAATGCTCCGCAGAGAGCAGATGCAAGAAGCGCTGCCACAACTGCGAGGATCAGAGGACTTGCATACTCTGTAACGGAAACTTCGCCGCCGGAAAGTACCTGACAGCATACAGCCGCTGCCACTGCCATGATCGCACCGACACTGATGTCCTGTCCGCCGGAAGCTGCTGTTACAAGGGTCATGCCCACTGCAAGGATAACAAGCTCGGACGCACGGTTGATCACGTCGATAATGTAGCCGTAAAGCACGCCGTTCTGGATAGATACGTTGAAAAAGTCAGGTGTCTTGATCACATTTAAAAGAAGAACTGCAATGAGACACACAATAGGAAGAAACAGGCGCGCACTTGTGATTTTCTTTACTTTACTCATTACTTATCGTCACCTCCTGCGATTGCCTTCATAATATTGCCCTGTGAAAGCTCCTGTTCATTCAGCTCTCCTACTTTTTCGCCGTCACGGAGGACTGCCATTCTGGAACAGGTACGAAGCATTTCTTCTACCTCGGAAGAGATAAAGGTTACTGCCATTCCCTGATCTGCAAGGTCGAGAACAAGCTTCTGGATCTCTGTCTTTGTACCAATATCAATACCTCTTGTAGGCTCGTCAAGAATCAGGTACTCTGGATTTGTGAGAAGCCATCTGCCAAGGATCGCTTTCTGCTGATTGCCGCCGGAAAGACTCTTGATCGGCGTTTCACGGCTTGCTGTCTTAATCTGGAGAAGCTCAATATATTTATCTGCTGCCTCCTCCATTTCTTTTTTACTTAACGGGTGGAACATTCCTCTTTTTGCCTGGAGCGCAATGATAATGTTCTCTCTCACAGAAAGATCTGCAATAATACCCTCTGCTTTTCTGTCCTCTGGAAGATATGCCATTCCAAGCTTCATTGCATCAAGAGGACTGTTGATTTTTACTTCTTTTCCTTTTACTTTCAAAACACCTGCGTCTGCCTTGTCTGCACCGTAAATCGCACGTACCAGTTCAGAACGACCGGAGCCTAAAAGTCCTGTAAGACCGATAACCTCGCCTTTGTTAATAGTAATGTTAAACGGTTTTATGGTTCCCTTATGGGCAAGTCCCACCGCCTCGATTACCGGCTCTGCCACTTTCGCGCCTTTTCCTTTATGCTCGCCTTTGATGTCTGCAAGGTCGTCAAAATCCTTGCCCATCATCTTGGCTACAAGCATGACTCTCGGAAGGTCTTTTGTCTCGTATTCTCCTACAAGCTCGCCGTTTCGAAGAACCGTGATCCTGTCGCATACCGCATATACCTGCTCAAGGAAATGTGTAACGAAAATAATTCCAACGCCTTCGTCGCGAAGTCTTCTCATAAGAACAAACAGCTTTTCTACCTCGTCGTCATCAAGAGAAGAAGTCGGCTCGTCAAGAATGAGGACACGGCATTTCATATCAACTGCACGGGCAATGGCGATCATCTGCTGAATTGCCACGGAGCACTCGTCCAGAAGCTGAGTTGGAGGCACATGAATGTCCAGGCTCTCAAGAAGCGCTCTTGAACGCTCATTCATCTGCTTCCAGTCAATCATGCCGAATTTTCTCGGTTCCCTTCCAATGAACAGGTTTTCTGCCACTGTAAGGTTCGGGCAGAGGTTTACCTCCTGATATACGGTACTGATTCCGTTATCCTGAGCTTCCTGAGGAGAATGATTGATAATCGCCTTATCGTTTCCCTCCATGCGGATACTTCCGCTTTCAAATTCGTGCACACCTGTGAGCACTTTAATCAGAGTAGATTTTCCGGCTCCGTTCTCCCCCATCAACGCATGAATCTCACCCTTACGGAGAGTAAAATCCACATGGGAAAGGGCACGGACACCCGTAAAGTTCTTGGTTATGTCACGCATTTCCAATACTACGTTCTGTTCCATATTCCTTTCACCTGCTTTCCTGTAAATTCTCTGTTTCGGAATAAAGAGAGCGTGGCGCAAACCCGGATTTTCCGAATTATCCACCACGCTCCGGACTCACTCTTTATTCATCTGTACATATATTTCTAATAATTAATATGCACGTCCGTCAATGATTTCCTGTGTGATTGGTGTTACTGCATATGTTCCTTCTTCTTCAAGGCTGTTTACAGCAGTAATTTCTTTAACTGTATCATCAACTGCAAAGATTTCCTCGTCTACGTAGTTCAGTTTTTCAACTTCTTCGCCTGCTTCCAGAGCTTTGATCAGTTCTTCAGCACGTGGTCCGTGTAATGGGTTACACTCTACATCACATGCGATTTTGCCGTTTAATGTATCTGTAAGACCTGCGTTTGTTGTATCGAAGGAGATTACAAGGATTTCGCCGTTTGCAATGTCAGAACCAACTTTTTTACCTGCTGCTTCGATTGCATCGATCGCGCCGAATGCTTCGTTGTCGTTCTCACAGTAAACTACGTTGATGTTGTCGTACTGTTTCAGCATGGACTCCATAACTTCCTGTCCTTTAGCCTGTGTAAATTCACCAGACTGCTGTGCAAGTAAATCCCATCCGTATTTCTCAACGCCTTCCTCAAGACCCTGTGTACGTCCGATCTGAGCGGTAGAACCGATGGTTCCCTGAATATCTACAATGTGAAGGTCTTCCGGTGCGATTTCTTTTGCTGTTGCAAATGCGTTCAGCCACTCTGCTGCTTTACGTCCTTCCAGAAGAGCGTCTGTTCCGATCCATGATGTGTAAAGACTGTCGTCAGATACGTCAACCATACGGTCTACGATGATAACCGGGATTCCTGCGTCTTTTGCTTCCTGAAGAACTGTATCCCAGCCTGTCTCTGTTACAGGAGCAAGGAGAATATAGTCAACTTCCTGCTGAATGAAGTTACGGATTGCTGTAACCTGATTTTCCTGTTTCTGCTGTGCATCGTCAAAAATCAGCTCATAGCCGTTCTCTTCGCTGAATGTTGTCTTCATAGATTCTGTGTTGGCTGTACGCCAGTCAGACTCTGCGCCAACCTGTGAGAAGCCGATTGTAAGTGTGTCTGCTTCTTCTGCTGCTACACTAACTGCTGATACTGCGCCCATGCTGCATACCATAGCAGCTGTTAATAATGTTGCAACTAATTTTTTCTTCATTTTTGTTTCCTCCCGATTCATTTAAGATGATTTTATTATAGTAAATTTACAGAAAAACTCCATAGAATTTTTTCATGAAAAAGTTTGATCTTCTATGAAAAATCTACGGAGTTTTGAAAAAGTTTATTTTTTTATTATAGAAGTTTAATTTTTTAAGACACATCCTTACTTTGCATTTTTTTCGCCAGATAAACCTCCATCACTGTGCCTTCCCCCTCTTTTGAGGAAATCTTAAGACCGTAGTCAGCCCCATAATAAAGGCGAATTCTTTCAGACACAGCGGCAAGCCCAAAGCCTGTCCGCTCTCCTGTTTCTATGGCATTTTGTACCTCCCGGAGACGTTCCTCTGTCATTCCCTGTCCCGTATCTGTCACCCGAAGAAGAAGATCCTCACCCAGATCAATTCCTTCTATGAGAATTTTCCCTTTTCCTCTTTTATTTTTGATTCCATGATAAAGGGCATTTTCTGCCAGCGGCTGAAGCGTCAGCTTCGGCACAAGAATCTGTTTCAGACTGTCCGGAATCCGGATTTCAAAATCCAGAATATCCCGGTAACGGAACTGCTGGATTTCCAGATAGCTTAAAGTATGGCGTTCCTCTTCTTCCAGAGTAATAATGTCTTTTCCCTTGGAAAGAGAGGTTCTGAAAAACACAGAAAGGCTTGTGATCATGTTCAGCGCGTCTTCGTCCTGTCCCCCCTCTATGAGCCACACGATCGTATCGAGGGTATTATAGAGAAAATGGGGATTTACCTGCGCCTGAATCAACTGAAGTTCTGTCAGATGCTGCATTTCCTGTTCTTTTTTTACATTTTCAAGAAGAATCTGAATGCGCTCTGCCATCTTTCTTGTCCCTGCGTGAAGTTCCTGGATTTCCAGACTGTCCGCCTCCACTTCTCTCATATCAAAGTTTCCTTTTCCTACAGCCTTTACGTTACTTAAAATTTCTGTAACCGGCTCTGTGATCTTGCGGGAAAACCAGAAAAACCGGCGCATCAGAATCAGGACTGTGAGAAGTACAAGGACTGCCATTCCCACCACAATCATTCTTCCTGTATCAGTAAGTTCTGCCTCTACCTCCACAAGATTCATGGATTCCTCATAAATATAATTCTGCATTTCCTCCACAATAAGAGAAGTACACATATAAATATAATTCTCCAGAAGGCTGATACGATCATCGTATTTTTCTGTTTCCGTAAGCTGGTTCATGTAATCTTCAAGATTAGAAAGATAAGATTTCAGATTATAGATACTTCTCTTACTTTCTTTCCTGTTTGTTGTTTTTTCCAGACGTTCTACCGTATCTACCGCTTCAAGAACAAGATAATAAGGGAGCGTTTCTCCTCCCTTGCTTCCGATCGCCACATAATAAATCCGCTCGTCTATATCGTCCTTAAAGCTTAAATTAAATTCACTGCTTACAGCCAGATTATAGGAAAGTTCACTGTATCTTTTTGTATATTGCCAGAACATAAACAAAAGAACTGCCATAATGAGAATAACCGGAATCATGGTAGTAAGAAGAAGCGCCCGCATTTTATCCTCAAGCCGCCTCTTCTTTTTTTCAGTTTTCCACATTTTAGTTGCCCTCTTCCCGTTTCATCTTCCTGTACTCGCTGGGCGTCATTCCCTGCGTTTTCTTAAAAAGATAGCTGAAATAGTGGGCGTCCTTATATCCCACCTCGCCTGCAATCTCACTGGAACGCTTTGCAGTACAGCGAAGAAGTTCCCTTGCCTTGCTCATACGAAGTGACGTAAGGTATTCAATAAATGTCTGTCCCATATTCTGGCTGAAAAGAGCGCTGAAATGATTGGCGCTTACATTTGCCACATGAGCTGCCGTATTTAAAGAAAGCTCCTCGTCCATATAGTGGCTGTTAATAAATTCCACAGCTCCCTGCAGAACGTTTTTCGTCTGATTTCCTGCGTTTTCATCCCGGATTTCAATAGCTTTCTTAATCAGATCCTGAGCATAGGAAATAGCTGCCTCTGTGGATTTACTCGTTTCCTCCATAACTGCCTCTGTTTCCCTATCGTCTGTATCTGTATAACTGCAGCCCAGTTTTTTCAAAAAGGAAATCACAGAAAACCGCACATTTAAAACTACATAATTTCGAAAAACAAGAGATTCCATCGGTTCTTTTCCTATGGCATAAAAATAATCTCTGACAAAACCTTCCACCTCTTCCATGAGACCGTTTCCGAGAAACTTCTGCAGAATCGCCGGATTCAGGGCATTCACATCTACATTTTTCAGACACTCCCCGTCTTTTCTGGAGGAGCTGTCCTGCTTTTTCTCAAGATTACTGTATCTTAAAATATGCTGTCCGTCACAGAGATAGCGGAAAGAATACGCTCTCATGGCAGAATAATAACACTGCTTGATCAGACTCAGCCGGCTTGCAGGCTCTCCGATGGCAACCACCCACTCCATGCCCCGGCCTGTTTCTTCCATAATATTCTGTAAGGTTTCCACGCAGGCTTCTGTACGTTCTTCAATATTGTCCACAGTGCCTTTTATAAGAACTGCATAGCTGAACACCTGATGGCGGAATAAAAGTGCATACTGATGATTGATAAAATAATTCCCTATTTTTTTATGTACCTCCGCTTCCCAGTCGGAATATTCTGCGGAATCATACGGATTATCATTAATATCCGGGGTAAAAATCAGAATATTGTACGCCTCGGACACAATATCAATGTTCAGTTTATCTGCACGGCGGTATATCTCTTCCACATTCATATTTCCCCGCACAAGATTTTCAAAAAAATCACGGCTTGCATACTGCTCATATTCCTGCATTTCCATGCGGAATTTCTCGTAATATTCCTGCTGTGTTTTTTCGTCCTCGCAGTGATTCCTGATTTCTTCCAGCCGCTCAAGAAGAGCATTTTTTGTGATCGGTTTTAAAAGATAATCCTCCACGCCGATGCTGATCGCCTGTTTTGCATAATTGAAATCATCGTATCCGCTCAAAATCACAATTTTTATGTTTGGTATTTCTTTTTTTACGAGTTTGCTTAAAGTCAGCCCGTCCATAAACGGCATTTTTATGTCTGTTATTAAAATATCCGGGCGGCTTTTCCGAATCAGAGGAAGCGCCATCTCGCCGTCCGCAGCCTCCCCCACCAGTTCAAATCCATATTTTTCCCAGGGGACCATTCTCTTGATATTCTCCCTGATGATCACTTCATCTTCCACTAAAAAAGTACGCAGCATTTTTGTTCGTCCTTTCTATGTCATATACAAAATGCCGGAAGCAAAACGAAGTCCGGGCATTATATGATTATTACTTTAATACTTGTCAGAGGAGAAAACAAGTTATTTTTGAGGGGAAGTTGGCGTAAGATATTTAGATTGTTCAAAAATTCAACAGGAATATCACGGCGCGATTTCTGCGATTCACAGCAAATGCGGCGATTTTTTTATTTTGCTGCGCCGCCTATTTGTGAGCATAAATCAAAACTCGCCTGCAAACAGGCTCAGACAGTTGATTTATGCTCACGCCAGGCTTGCAAAATTGCAAAATCTGCCGAGATTTGCCCGTGAAAGCGCAGAAACGCGCCTGATATTGAACGTTGAAGTGTTTGGAAATATAAATAAAAAATACTTTTGAAGCCTAAATAGTGGAGTTATTAAAAAGCAGTTAATCCTGAGACCAACTGCTTTGGGTGTATATAGATATGAAGTTGTTTATTTCCTTTTTTTCAAAAAACGTATAATAGTAGGGGACAAAACATCGTCCTCTACTATTATATAAAAGCTTTCTGCATACGGAAGCAAGAGATAAAATATTCCTTATTTTAAAACATAATTACAATTCCCGTTTGACAAGAACGATTATCATAGAACGATTGTATTTGTCCCCACTCATAATAATATTCGACACCTGTTATACTCTTTTTACTGGGAGTGCCTAAGCATTTTCTTAAAAACCTATTATTTTCTTCTTGCAACTTTTTCAAGACTGTATCATTCATTGTCTCATATTTCGTAGAATACTTTTTGTCTGATCGAACCAATTCAATCTTTTTTACTTTTCCATGTCTTCCGTAGATTGTAACATAAAACTTCCTAGAAAGCCATTTTAAAGGTTTCTTAGAAATCAATATTGTATAAGAATACTCTGTTTGAACAATCTTAAAATCAATTTCTTTAAACAGGGAAACACTTCCTTTAGGAGTAATTTTATATCCCCCTATTTTTAACATATCTTCCTTTAGCTCATCCTTTATTTGGATAATCTCCATACCTACTATAAAAATAACATAACCTTCACACACTACAACGGTAACTATTTTTGCCCATAGTACATCTGGAACAAACATATTCCAAGCTATAAAAGGAAGCAAAGCTACTCCTACCGCAGTCACCAGTAGAAGCACTCTCCAAATATAATTTTTCTTTCTTTTTCCTTCATTAGTTAAATTTTCATCATAATAAAGATGACCTGGGGCTTCGAATGAGTTTAATAGAAATTCCTTTAAAAATGACACCAGAACCGCTCCCCAAGAAGATTTCTTTTGTTCCTTCATATCACCCAATCTCCTCTGTTATATGGTTATTTTTCATTCTATTTTCAAGCCAAATGGACATTCCTGATTTTTTTATGCCTCCCCCATGCAAATCAGAATTCCGAATTTGGAATGAGGCATATTTTACGGTCAGAATATCACCTTTATGTATTCCTTTTGAATAATAAGGGAACTCTGCATACTCCTCATGTCCATCTTCCATACTGATAATTACAACACTTCTGTCGTTTCCCTTTCCACATGCATTGTCCCTGGCATAACCGGTGATGGTTTCAAATTGACTGTTTCTGTAACAGGGAATATCTAAAATGATTCAAATAACACTTCCACAGAACACCTAATCAACCTTGTTAATTGTATACAACTTTTTAAAAATATCCCATATGATACTTACTGTTACTTTAAAGATTACCAACAAAAGCTGTGTAGCGTTTGTAATCGATATAAAAACTGGATTTTCTTTATCAACTATATCTGATACAAAAATTAGTTTTGGATTGCCATTTTTGCTAATCGGGTATCTCCCCAAGGTGTAGTTATCATTGGTTCCCCATCAATAATCCCCGCACGCAAAACCTCAATCACTGTATCTGCATTAAAAAGTTTAATTCCTCCAACCTCAACACCCTCTGCAAATTCTTCATAAGTGTCATAACGTTTGTCTTCAAAAACAAAATATATGTTTTCCTTTTTTTCTTCGCTATCCGGAATAAGCACTGATCCCATTGTATAAATTTTGCCTTCCAAATTAAAATCAATTAAACAAAAAGCAACTCCCTCATCATAATCCGATTTAATAATTGAAAATACATCTTTTACTTTAATTAAAAGTGGTTTCTTTTCTTTCTTCTTAAATCCAAACATCATAAATACCTCCACAATTCTTATTTGTTCCTTTCAGTATAGACATATTAACTTCCGGGTGCGGAAACTCAATCATCTGCATCTGAATTTTATTTCTTTCTATCGCAGATTAAAGTTGCCGAAGTCTCAACAAGTTAAATATCAACAACAACTCTGCAAGGCAATCCCGTCATCTCCGCATAATTCATCGGATATGTGTTAGCAATAAATGTGTCCCCGTTTTTTAATACGCTACAAAGATTACATAAATTCTCAATAATAAATACCCCATGCTCTGCACAATACTGATCCATAGATGTATGTTCTTTTCCTCTCCTCACTCCAGCGAAATCTACGCCAATAATGGACACATTTTTCTGCAAAAGTGCTTCAAGTAATTCATTGGAAAGCTGAGGATGCTCTGTAAAATATTTTTTTGTTCCATATCCTTCTTCCTCAATAAATCCAGTATAAAAACATACAAACATATCCTTTGTGACCTTATCCATATCTATGTCAGCAATATCAATATCTCTGTTTTTTATTTTGCTAACATCGAATACGGTTCCTTTTCTTTCTGTATATTCCAATGGAAATTCTTTGTTCATAACATCAAAATGTGTTCCCAAATGCCCCACTAATGCTTTTTTCTCATTGCCCTGGGCGTCTATTACCATTTTAGGTGTAATCTTTAATGTAACATCAATTTTCATCTGCATTCCCTCCTAATTTTACTATTTGTGCTTCAAGATAATCATTAAATGCTCTCATAAATTTTTCTACCTGTTCTACTGTTTTCTGATCAAATTGATTTACAAAAGCGTTATCTCTTTTCAGCCACAAATTATGTCGTTTCTCATGTTCATCATATAGAAACTGTCCCGATTTCGTCAAGCAAAAGAAAATTTTTTGTTTATTACCATCCCGTTGATTACAAATAGCAGTTGCAATGCCTTTTCCTTGATAATCAGCGTGAACAAATAAGCGATCAAGGTAGACTGTTTTATCTATGTCCCCAAATCCTACAATGTTTTCATTATCAACCGCAGCAACACTAAAATATTCTTGAAGCGGCTCATTTCACTTTTTTGTACAATCTTTTGCATTAACATTGTGAACTGTATTATAAAACAGCTCTGTCAATTCTTTGTAATCTGATGGCTGATATTTTCTTATAATCATTTTTCTTCCCCTAAATTCAAATTGGTTAATCATTCTCTGTTCTATCAGCAGGCATTTTCAATGTAATAGCATAGACCTTATTTATCTGCATCGGGTAACTCTCTGCAATATAGCCGTCATAATAAACTACAACTTCATCACCGATATTGAAATGTGTCATGCTATCCTTATTCTCAACATTCAGAGATACTTTATATTCTCCATCTTCGTTTTCAATCAAAATAAAATTCTCATTAGTATCGTTGACAATACCCATAATACTTAGCTCATTCTCAATAATGTAATCCATACTTTTGTTATTGCAACCAGCCAAAGAGATAATGCATGTTAAAGCTATAATTAACATTATAAATTTTTTCACACAATCCCCCTCTTCAAACCCATATTTTCTTAGTTCTACAAACTGGAATTTATCTATGAACAGAATACAAAAAATGAAGCATATCGCCATTATAGTATTGTGTGACAAATTCATCTTCTTTTTTCATACCAATACTTTCCGCCACTTTCATAGAAGAATGGTTATCTGATTTTATAATGGAATATACTTTATCTCTGTTTAATTGTTCAAAAGCATATCTTTTACAACCACTCGCCGCTTCACTTGCATATCCATTATGCCAAAAACTTTCTTTTAATAAATAACCGATTTCTAACACTTCTTTGTCCTTATAGGGTTGTATCGTCAAACCAGTCTGTCCTATCATCTCGCCAGTATTCTTTAATATCATCGCCCATAACCCAAAGCCATATTTTTTGTATCTTTCTACTTGTCTATCAAGCCATTCCTGCACATCATTATCTGAAAAGTCATGTTCATAAGCATACATAACTTTAGGATTTTGTAAAATTTCAGCTAAATCTCCATAATCATTTTGGTTCATTTCTCGCAAATATAAACGTTCTGTTTCTAATATCATTATCTATTCTATCTCCTCAAATTCCAATTTGTTCCCTTCATCATACCCATACTATACCACTTCCACATAGCCACCACAATCAAAATTATCATCGTTTATTTCATTAACCTTCCGGTTGGAACAAAAATAAGGCTGTCTGCGAATCGCAGACAGCCCTCTACTCCTTCGGAAAACTTATTGTAATTTCTGTTCCCTGTCCGGGTGTACTTTCCAGTTCCACCTCTCCTCCCAGGAAGCTCACGCCATGTTTTACAATAGAAAGCCCCAGTCCCGTGCCTCCTATTTCTTTTGAATGGCTTTTATCTACCCGGTAGAACCGCTCGAACACACGGCTCTGATCCTCTTTTGGGATTCCGACGCCGTTATCCTGTACAGAAATACAGACGTTGTCCTCGTTTTCTGCAAGTCGGATACAGACGCTTCCACCCTGTTTATTGTACTTGATCGCATTGTCGCAAAGATTAAACAGCACTTCTTCCAGAATATTGGGAACTGTATGAAGCTTTATTCTCTCTCCTTCTATATAGAGATGAACATCCTGTTTTTTTGCAGCTTCACTTAAAGTACCAAATACATTTTTCACAGTCTGATACAGATCCGTCTCTGTCCACTCATAGGGAACCTCCCCCTCGTCAAGCTGAGAGATACGGATCACATCTTCTACAAGCGTGATAAGACGCTGCGCTTCTTTGTAAATCCGTCCTGCAAAAGCACGAATATCCTCTTCTTTTACATATCCGTCCTGAATAATCTCTGCAAATCCGGAAATCGAAGTCAGAGGTGTTTTCAGCTCATGAGATACATTTGCGGAAAACTCTCTCCGAAGCTTTTCTCTCTCCAGTTTTTCTGTTACATTTACAAGGAGAAGAACTGCGCCTTCTACCTGATTTTCCCGCATAACCGGGTTTGCGATCACATGAATATCGCTTCCGTCAACCTTTAACACAGCCTCGTTATGCTTTCCGTCGAGCGCCTTGTCAATAATACTCTGAAATTCCTCGCTTCTGTTTAACACATAAACGCTTTCCCCGCTTTTTGGCTCACTTACATGGAAAAGCTTCCACACGCTGGAATTTCCGGAAAGAATCATCGTATAACGGTCGATCACTACAAGTCCTTCCTGCATATTTTCGGTAATAATGGAAAACTCTTCCTGCTGCCTTCTCGCTGTGTCAATCTGATTTTTAATTTCCCTGTTCTGCTTATACATTCTGCTCAAAAGAGGAGCCACCTCTTCATATACTTCATTTTCCTCAGGGTGTTCCAGATCAAGATTATTTACAGGTTCTACTACTTTTTTTGACAGTCTGAATGCAAATGCACCGGACAGAATAATCATAAGAAGCAAAATCCAGAGTACTGGAACAATCAACTGATAAACAAGCGCCAGAACCGAATACTGGGTACTGGATACACGGAGAATGCTTCCATCTGTCAGCCTCAAAGCGTAATAAATTGTCTTTTCTGAAAGAGTCTCAGACATACGCACAGCCTCGCCTTTTCCTGTTTCTGCCGCCTCTTTTACCTCTTCTCTGTCCCCGTGATTTTCCATAGAGGAAGCCTCTGCCTGACTGTCATAAAGTACGCTTCCATCCTGATCGATCAGGGTAATCCTGGCATTTTTTCCGTTTAATTTTTCCAGATATTCCACGCCGGAAAGCTCTACTCCCTGCGCCACATAAGAAGCCTCTTTTTCCAGTTCTGTGGAAATCTGCTTTCCGAAATACCGGTAAAGGATTCCCATTACAAATGCAAGCCCAAGGACAAGCACAACAGTGCAAACTGCCATAATTGATTTAAAAATTTTCTTTGTCAAGTCCCCTGACCTCCGTATCCTTTATACATTGAGTTGATGCTCGTTATTCCTGTGTTCTCCTGTAATGGAATACTCCACCCACTCTGCAATATTTACAGCGTGGTCTCCAATGCGCTCAAAATATTTTGCAGTCATAAGAAGATCAAGCCCCGCTCTTGCGTCAAGCTCCGCGCCGTAAATCAGCTTCGCCAGCTCCTCTTTTATTTCATTAAAGCAGTCGTCTACCAGGTCGTCGTCCTCGATTACTTTTCTGCAAAGCGCAAGATCTGTATTTACGAAAGCGTCTACGCTCTCTGTCACCATATGAACGGTATGCTCTGCCATCTCCTGGATTTTTTTCGGAATTTCTACGTCTTTTTCAATGTAAAAAGAAATGTCTGCAATATCAGCCGCCTGATCTCCGATACGCTCCATATCGGAAATCATTTTAAGAGCTGCAGATACTTCTCTTAAATCTCTTGCGACAGGGTGCTGATGAAGGAGAAGTCGCATACAGTGAGCCTCTATCTCCCTCTCTCTTTCATCAATTTCTTTATCCGTCTCAAAAATTTCTTTTACGATTTCCCGTTCTCCCTGTTCCTGAACAGCTTTCGCAGAAAGGGAAATTGCTTTCTCGCAAAGTCCTCCCATTGTGATAAGAAGCACGTGAAGCTCCTCAAGCTGTCGCTCAAAAAGTGTTGTCATATCAGCCAAACCTCCCTGTAATATAATCTTCTGTCCGCTTGTCAGAGGGCATGGAAAACAGCTTGTCTGTATTGTCAAATTCAATGACTTCTCCCAGTAAAAAAAATGCTGTTTTGTCTGAAATACGTGTTGCCTGCTGCATATTGTGCGTTACCATTACGATTGTGTAATCTTTTTTCAGCTCTGCTGCAAGTTCCTCGATTTTCGATGTGGAAATCGGGTCAAGAGCAGAAGTCGGCTCGTCCATTAAAAGCACCTCCGGCTGCACTGCAAGCGCTCTTGCAATACAGAGACGCTGCTGCTGTCCGCCCGACATTCCAAGGGCGCTTTTTTTCAGACGGTCTTTTACCTCGTCCCAGATAGCCGCATCTCTTAAAGATTTTTCCACAATATCGTCAAGCTTTGCCCTGGAACGGATTCCATGTGTACGCGGTCCGTATGCAATATTATCATAAATGCTCATAGGGAAAGGATTCGGTTTCTGGAACACCATTCCCACACGTTTTCTCAGAAGATTTACGTCCATATCTCCGTAAATATCTTCTCCGTCAAGCTGTACTTTTCCTGTAATGGTACAGCCCTCCACAAGGTCGTTCATTCTGTTTAAAGATTTTAAAAGTGTGGATTTTCCGCAGCCGCTTGGACCGATAAACGCAGTGATCTGCTTTTCCGGAATCTCCATATTTATGTTTTTCAGCGCATGAAAAGAACCGTAATGAAGGTCCATATTTTCCACGAGAATCTTTGTATTTTCACTCATATTTTTATCCTTTTCTTATCCTTTCGCGATTCTTTTTGCCACAAAACCGGACAGTGCATTGATCACAAGTACAAACAGAAGAATCACAACTGCTGTTGCAGAAGCCTGGTTCATATGAAGTCCCTCACTGGAAAGCACGTACATATGAAGTGCAAGTGTACGTCCGGAACCCATAAGGCTGTCCGGTACTGCCGCAACTGTTCCCGCTGTGTAAATAAGAGCCGCTGTTTCTCCCACCACACGTCCGATGGCAAGAATGATACCTGCTAAAATTCCCGGTACAGCAGAAGGAAGAACAATCTTAAAAATAGTTCGAAGCTTGCCTGCGCCAAGACCAAAGCTTGCTTCTCTGTAGGAGTCCGGAACGGATTTTAAAGCCTCTTCTGCAGTACGCATAATAAGGGGAAGAATCATGATCACCATCGTAAACGCACCGGATAAAATAGACATTCCCCATTTCAGTGTTGTAACAAAAAACAGCATACCGAAAAGTCCGTATACAATAGACGGAATACCGGAAAGCGTTTCTGCTGTCAGGCGGATCACGTTTACAAACTTACTTCCTTTTTTTGCATATTCCACAAGATAAATTGCAGCGAAAATCCCAAGGGGCGCTGCAATTACAAGGGAAATGACTGTCATTATAAATGTATTAATCAGAGAAGGCACAAGAGATACGTTCTCTGAAGTATATTCAGGACTAAATAAATCTGCATTCAGGTAGGGGATTCCCTTTACCAGAATATAACCAATTAAGAAAAACAGAAGAGCAAAGGTAATGACTGCCGCCAGTGTTGTAAGAAACGCCAGAATCCCGGACCCGGGATGAAGAAAATAAGACTTCATCTGTCCCCCGAAGGAAACGCTGTTTCGTTTCTTTTTATTTCCAGTCTGCTCCATTACGGCTGTTGTATCAATCTGCATGTTCCGCCCTCCTGTTCAGTAACGAAAGACTTAAATTAATGATCAAAATAAATACGAATAAAACAACTGCTGTCGCTATGAGTGCTTCTCTGTGAAGCCCTGTTGCATAGCCCATTTCTGTTACAATGTTTGCTGTCATGGTACGAACACCTTTTAAGATTCCCTGAGGCATTCTGGGCTGATTTCCAGCTACCATTACAACTGCCATTGTCTCTCCGATGGCTCTTCCAATCCCAAGAACAACGCCTGCCAGTATTCCTGACTTTGCCGCCGGAAGAATGACACGGAAAATACTTCTTTCCTTTGTTGCTCCAAGAGCAAGAGAACCCTCGTAATAGCTTTCCGGAACGCTGCGGATCGCAGATTCCGTCACTCCGATAATAGTAGGCAGTATCATAAGTCCAAGAAGAAGGGATGCTGCCAGCATACTGCTTCCTGTTCCCCCGAACGTCTCACGGATCAGGGGAACAATCAGCACAAGTCCAAAAAATCCATATACAATAGAAGGTACGCCTGCCATCAGCTCAATACCTGATTTTAAAGGTCCGTAGATTTTTTTCGGACAGTAGCGCGCCATGAACACAGAAGTAAAAAGCGCAATGGGAACACCAAAGAGAATCGCCCCTCCTGTTACATATATACTTGCCACGATCATGGGAAGAATCCCGAATATTTCATTGGAAGGTCTCCATGTTGTTCCAAAAAGGAATTTAAAAGGACCGATTTTTCCGATTACCGGAACGCCGCTGGCAAACAGGAAGATGCATATTAAAAATACTGCCAGAACAGACGCACACGCCGCAGTCAGAAATATCACTTTCATGCCTTTTTCTTTTATGTGATTCATCGCACACCTCTTTACTTAACCGTTATTATTTTGCAAGGTCTTCCCACTCTGTTGTCTCGCCTGTAAATACAGCTTTTACCTGCTCACTTGTAAGCTCATCTGTATCGTTTTCGTTGTTTACGATCACTGCGATTCCGTCTCTTGCAATTACCTGTGCCTCAAGACCAAGCTCTTTTTCTTCGTCTTTCAGTTCACGGGAAGCCATTCCAATATCGCAGATTCCTTCGTTTGCAGAATTGATGCCTGTTGTGGAATCACTTGTCTGGATCTCGATTGTCACGTCTTTGTTTACTTCCTCATAAGCCTCTTTCAGTTTTTCCATGACAGGAGAAATGGAGGAAGAACCTGCAACTACAACTTTACCGGAAACATCTCCTGCTTCGTATGCTGCTGCCTCTGCGTCTTCTTTAATATAGCCGTTGTCTTCTACAATCTGCTGTCCCTCAGCGCTCATGATATAGCTTACAAAATCTTTTGCAGCATCGCTTGCTTCTTTTCCTGTTACAATGTTAAATGGACGTGATACTTTATATGTATCGTTTGCCACGTTTTCTGCAGAAGCCTCTGCTCCGTCAATCTTTACTGCTTTTACTGTATCGTTAAGAGAGCCAAGTGAAATATATCCGATTGCATTCTCATCGCCGGATACGGTTGTCATCATAACAGAAGTGCTGTTTGTGATGCTTGCGTCAAGAGTTGTCATATCTACTTTTTCGCCGTCTACTTCTTCCTGAATGCCGAAAAGCTCTACGAAGGCTCCTCGTGTTCCGGAACCGTCCTCACGTGATACAACTGTGATCGCTCCCTCCGGTGCTGCGCTTACTGTTGTTGCAAATACAGTTGCTCCGATTACTGCTGCTGTTAAAATACTTGCGATTTTTTTCTTCATAATTTTATTTCTCCTCTTTATTTGAATTGTATTGTTGCCTCATTTACAAGTGACATTATAAGAGGAGAAGGTAAAATGTAAAATCATTCTTCTGTAAAATAAATGTAAAAAAGAACTGGAAAAAACACCAGTTCTTTTAACTTTTTTTACATTTCTTCGCTATTCAGTTCTCTCTGCCCCAATACCAAATCTTTTAAAGTCACGCCGTCCACCACCTGATAAATGGCATCGTTTAACTTTTTCCAGAGTATCTGAGACGCGCATTTTTCCTGTCTTTTACACACTCCGTCCACACCCGCGCATTCCACCGGGGAAAGGCTTCCTTCTGTGAGACAGAGGATTTCCCCTACTGTGTACTCCTCCGGCTTTCTCACAAGACGGTATCCACCCATCGGTCCGCGCACGCTTTTTACATATCCAGCTTTATTTAATATAGAAATGATCTGTTCCAGATATTTTTCGGAAATTCCCTGGCGCGCTGCAATTTCCTTTAACCGCACCGGATTTTCCCGCTCTTCAAGAGCAAGATCCAGCATAAGACGCACCGCGTATCTTCCTTTTGTAGATATTTTCATTTTCCGGCTCCTGCTGTCCTATTCCTGAAAAAGTGGAGTGGAGTAATAGCGGTCTCCGCTGTCCGGAAGAAGGACAACGATTGTTTTTCCCTCATTTTCCGGTCTTTTTGCAAGAAGTATTCCTGCATGAAGGGCAGCGCCGGAGGAAATCCCGGTTAAAATACCCTCGGTTTTTGTAAGGTTTCTGGAAGCTGCATACGCTTCCTCGTTCTCTACTGTCATTACTTCATCATAAATTTCCGTATTTAAAATTTTCGGCACAAATCCAGCCCCGATTCCCTGCAGACCGTGAGGTCCCGGCTTTCCTCCGGAAAGTACAGGAGACGCCGCAGGCTCTACCGCCACGATTTTCACTTCTTTTTTTCTTGATTTGAGATATTCTCCCACGCCGGTCACAGTTCCGCCTGTTCCTGCTCCTGCCACAAAAATATCAACCTCTCCGTCTGTGTCCTCCCAGATTTCCGGTCCCGTAGTCTCTATGTGAGCCTTTGGATTCGCTGAATTGTCAAACTGTCCCGGAATAAAGCTTCCCGGAATCTCCTTTGCCAGCTCCTCCGCCTTTGCAATGGCTCCTGCCATGCCCTTTGCTCCCTCTGTCAGAACAACTTCTGCGCCATATGCTTTCAAAATGTTCCGGCGCTCTACGCTCATCGTCTCTGGCATGGTAAGGATAATGCGGTATCCTTTTACCGCCGCAATAGCGGCAAGCCCGATCCCCGTATTTCCTGATGTTGGCTCAATAATGGTGCTTCCTTCTTTTAAAAGTCCTCTCTCCTCCGCATCATTTATCATATATAAAGCCGCTCTATCCTTCACGCTTCCGGAAGGATTAAAATATTCTGTTTTAATAAGAAGTCTTGCTTTTAAATTTTCCTTTTTTTCCAGCCCCTTCGCCTCAATAAGAGGGGTGTGTCCGATTAATTCCAGTGCACTGCTGTAAATTTTGCTCATAATGCTTCCTCCTATTTCCTACTATTCAGATATGAATTATATTTTATTGCATTATAAACGTTTGGGGAGACGATGTCAATATGAAAATTGCTTCGGGCTGTCTTTCCCATAAAATACAAAACCTGAGCAGACATTGATGACAACCATTACCCCAGAAACATTTTCCACCTGTTTACAAACTCCCGGATCAGTTTTTCAATTATTTTCTTTGTCTCCGGCCTCAAAGCATTCTTCTGCTTTAACATCAGGCGAAGGGTTTTTAAACCGCCCTCCTGAAGCTGCGTCAGTGTTTCCGCTCCGGTCGCCTCCAGAACAGAGAAAAAATCATTTATAAACGCTTCCCTCTCTTCGCCGCTTATCCCGTCAAGCCATGCTTTCAGAGCCTCATCAAACGCTACGGCAGCCTGATTCTGTTCTTTACATTTTATAAAATTCCGACCTTCCGTCTCCCAGGAAAGACAGTCGTGCTGCATCACGCCTTTTGCGCTGCTTTTAATAAGAATGGGCTCTTTTTTGTGGGCAAGAAGCGTCCCTATAATACTGCCCTCTGTCATATACCTCTGTATTCTTGGAAAAATCTGCTGAAATCCTTCACTTTCCAGAAATTCCTCCGAAAATCCCGGCGCATCGTTGCTATATATCTGAACAATTTTATCCTGTACGTCTTTTTCGCAGAGAGCCGCGGCGTATACTGCAAGATTTCCTCCTTTTGAGTGCCCTCCCGTCAAAATCCGGCGACAGTTTCTTCCTATATGATTCATATATTTCAGCGCCTCTCTCTGCGCTCCCACAATGCCATTGCTCAAAAAGAAATCTTCTTTCCAGCCTACAATCCTGTCATCCGTTCCCCGAAACGCAAGATAAGAAATTTCTTCTGAAAGAACAAGCTCTACCGCTGAAAACTGCAGGTTCTTTTCCTCTTCTATGCGATTGACATAATTTTGAACCTTAATATCTCCAAAACGCTCTGTTTTTGCCATCTCTCTCATCCCGTAAGGCGCCATGCGAATAAAAGAACGGTCTTTTTTCAGCTCGTCCTCGCTGTATCTCCTGAAAAATTCCTGGGAAGCCTCTCTTAATGTAAGAAAGCCCTCCCCTTCTCCCGGTACAATGCCGTCCAGATTCACGTAGGACAGATATGATAAAAGAAGATTATCCACTTCGCAGAAACCGTCTCTCTGAAAAGTCAAATCTCCTCTCCACCTTAAATAATCTATGATATTTCCCATAAAATCCTCCCTGCTGCTGCGCTTGACAAAGAAACTTTAATGTGCTAAAGTTTTAGTGAGTTTTGGTAACTGTAAGGTACTGAACAGTTACAAATTTTCTATACGAAGGAGACGAAACGTGTTTATTCTTATTGTAATGTGCGTTGGTGTGCTGATCGGGCATTTCCTTTTCCCTGAAAAACTGAAACGCACAAATGAAATTTTTCAGATTATCTGTACCCTTACCCTTATTTTTGCAATGGGCTTCTCTCTTGGAAGCGACGAAAATTTCTTTCAGAAATTATTCAGTCTTGGATTGGAAAGCTTTTTGTTTTTCCTGATTCCTTCCGGCTGTTCCCTGATTCTCGTTTTCTTTTTGACAAAACGTTTTTTTAAGTCTCACGCAAAGGAAAAGGAGACAGAAGAAAAATGACAATTTTGGCAATTTTAGCTTTAGTGGGAGGCGTCTTATGCGGCTCTCTCCATCTTCACAATGTAGTTCTGGACTTTTTAACAACTCATGAAGATTTAATTCTCAACTGCCTGATGCTCTCCGTAGGAATCAGTATCGGCTTACATAAAGGCATTGTCCAGAAAATCCGTCAGTACCATGTAAAAATTTTTATTATCCCCATCGGAACAGTGATCGGAAGCCTTCTCGGAGGTCTGATTTTAAGCTTTTTCACAAAATATGGTCTTGGAGAAAACCTTGCCATTGCAAGTGGTCTCGGCTGGTACAGCCTTTCCGGCGTTACCCTGGAAAACCTGGGAAACGCCACACTTGGAAGTATTGCTTTTTTAAGTAATCTTATGCGCGAGCTGTTTTCTTTTATCAGTATTCCTTTTGTAGCGCGGCATTTTAATTTTTATTCCTGCATTGCTCTTGCCGGAGCTACAAGCGAAGACACAACCCTGCCGATGATGATGAAGTATACAAATGAGGAGACGGTTGTGTTGTCTGTGATCAACGGGGTGCTTTGCTCCGCAGTTGTGCCTGTGCTGATTCCGTTTTTTATGGGGTGGGGGATTTAAAATCTGCATTTAAAATTTTATTCTTTCACAGACAACTGCAGGTATTCAAACAGATTTAAAGTGACGATAGCAAAAGCCCGTTGTGAAGGCTGCGTATGTGCCGTCATAGAAGCGCTGTTTGAGCGTCAGCGAGTTGCGCTGGTAACGGCAAAAAACGGAGCAGCCGAAACAGGGCTTGCAGCGTGTCACGAAAACTGTTTGAATACCCGCAGTGTCCGTGAACTATAAAATTTTTTCATGCAGTCATCTAACATCTACCGGCTTCTCCGACTTTCAAAATATATGAACCGCTCTATAGAGGTCAGAATATCTTCAAAGTCCTCTCTCGGCGCGATTTCTATATATTTTGTAAGAAGTTCTGTTTCCTGCTCTTTATATCTTCCGTAATAAATATCGTAAAGATTATGACCGCGCATATGGATCTTGATTTCCTCCATATGCGCTTTTACGTCTTCTGTTGTCTCGAAATCTTTTCCCATTACTCTCAGAAGAGCTTTTCCACTCTTGATCCTGTAAAGATATTCCTTCCATTTTTCCAGAAAGATTTCATAAAACTGTTCTTCTGATTCTAAAATCCCCAGTTTTGCCATCACAGTCGGATTCAGAAAATAATTTTCAAAAGAATAATACTTCAGTATCAGTACATTTTTTTCCGTTACTCTCGGAAGCCTGTCAATATCCTCAAGATTTCTCTCCTCATAATATTTACAGAGCTGGCGTTTCAGCATTTCCCGGTCCTTTCCGTCCCCGTCGCGTATCATCAGGAAATTATCTTTTAAATAAACCT
Source organism: uncultured Blautia sp. (assembly GCA_900540785.1). GTDB lineage: Bacteria > Bacillota > Clostridia > Lachnospirales > Lachnospiraceae > Blautia_A. Next base: position 51,346 of record UQHF01000006.1, on the reverse strand, counting down.
GATTCATGTATTTCAGATTTGCATACGTTTTAATATTGGTACAACTGTTTGTCGTGATGATGGCAACTCTGGAAAGCTTTCCCTCCTCATCGTAAATCTCAGAAAAATACTTTCGAAGAAGAAGGGGAAGTCTGCTTTTGTCCTGTTTTCCCTCCACAATAAATACGAAGTTCACGTTCATTACGTCTGTGGCAGAATAGCCCAGGTCATCAAGAACAGCGCTTACATCTGTCCTTTTGCACACATCGGAATACCCCTCCCCATCCAGTATGATCTGGCGTATCTGACGGCTATTGAAATTCGGCAGAAAATTGGGGGAATGTGTGGAAAAAATAACCTGATTCCGTTTGGAAAGACGGTACAGGATCTCCCCTGAAATTTTCTGAAGTTTTGGGTGAAGAAAAATCTCAGGATTTTCCACGATAATTATGTCTGTGTTCTTTTCCCGGCTTTCCTCGCAGGTTTCAAGAAGCGACAGCATATAAATACTTCTCATTCCCTTTCCCATACAACTTAAAGGTTCTTTTCTATTCTGTTTTTTATGATAAAGCTCGCCGGTCACAGAAAGCGTCTTTTCCATATCCAGATTCATGGAATATAAAATTTCCTCACGGCCTCCGTTTTTTCGGAAATTTCTGTTTACTTTTTTTGCAAAAGAATCCAGGTTGGAATGATACAGCTTGTATTCCAGAAGCTTTGCCGTTTCAAAAGCATTTAATTCTTCTGTTGTTTTCTGATGAATAAGTCCGATACAGGAAAAACAGTGATTGCATTTCTTTGCCTGGTCAAACATACAGCATTCCGAACGCATCTGTCTTAAAATCACGTCTTCCTGAAGCATAAGAATCACGTCCTGCAGTTTTCCCATATTTCTCTGGGCATCCAGATAATACACATTGGGGATAATCTGAGGAATATATCCATTATTTTTCCGCACACCGTCCGCATAGCGCACTTTTCCCTCCCTGTTTGCTATATAAGAAAAGCAGAGAACGCCGTTTTGATAAGAAGGAAACTTCCTGCAAAAATCTCCCATCCAGGAATCGTATCTTCTATATGTACTAACAATACCGTTTCTATGAAAACGCCTTAAATCCTCCTCCTGAATTTTCAGAGATACCACGATCTCAATGTTGGGATAATCTTCAAGAAAATCCTCTTCCCGGATTTCATAATCACCGATCACTGCGCGCAAAGCCTCCAGAACTGCAGTTTTTCCCGTATTATTCTGCCCCACAAGGATCAGAGCGTTTTCAATATCCTGGATATGCATATTTCGAATTGTTTTAAAGTTTCGGATCCAAAGGTCTGTTATCTGCATGAGCACTTCCCTCCCTCTGAAAAATATTTATTTCACTGCTGTTCACTTCGTTCACAGTAACTTTACTTCTTACCTTCATCTTATACTTAAGAAACGCACTTTGCAACAGAAAGAGGACAGACACTTAAATTAAGGTATCTGTCCTCTCCCGTCACAGTCCACTCTACAAAATCATACGGTGTAATCTGAAACTTACGCCATTTCCTGCAAATGGTAAACTTCCTTCATTTCTTTCAAAAACTCCGGTTCCTCTCCAAGACGTGAAAGTTCTGAAGCCCTGCCGTCCTTCGTCATTGCGGAAATCAAAGCAGCGAAAACATTTTCTCCTTTTATCTGACCTTCCATAATTCCTTCTGCGCGACCTTCTGCGTGTCCCTCCGCACGACCTTCCTCATGCCCGATATTCCTGTATTTTTCCCGCATCTCATCAAACGCTTTACACATAACACTTTCCTCCTTTTCCTCTTCCTCCTGAGACTCTTCTATTTCTTTTCTTATTTTCTGGTACAGCTCAGGCTCATGGAGCATACTCATAAGAAGTTCTTCTGAGTCTTTCTCCATTTCTCCATACTCACGCAAATGGCTCTTTATACATTTCTCCATTTTTTCGCCATTATCCGAACATTTCAAAGTTTCAAATATGGTCTGACAGATAGCGCGTCATAAGTTTGTCCTGGTTTCCCATGCTTCCTCCTCTCATACACAGGACAGGTTCAAAAAGGTTCAAAAGAACATTTCGTTCCTAATTTTAATATAACATACCTGCAAATAGATGTAAATCCTGCCCTGTGCCGTTTTAAATTAAATGTTGGAATGATACTGTGAATACAGCATATAAGAAATGAAACTGCAGGTATGCTCCTGCAGTTTCAGTATAAAAGACTTTTTATGGAATTGCAATAAAATCTTTTCGACAAACCACATTCCCTGGCTGTCTCAAAATGAATACGTCTGTTTCTCAAAATCAACAAGAATAGAAACTCCGCCTGCAAAAGTCACCTTCTGTATGTTGATATTTCCATTCACAAATTCATGTCTGAGCATCTCACGTTTTCCCACTTTCTCGTGAAGACCGGAAACAACTTCCGCTCTCTTTATCTGATCCTCCACGCTCATTTTAATATTCCCGTCAAAGGCTCCGTCAATATTAGGATATGCCGCGTCCCGCACAAGATAAGGCGCTCCGCCGTTTAACAGTGCATAAAGCATATAGTCTTCCTCTTCGCTTACCTTTTCCATCATCCACGGCTGGATCACGCAGTCGTGGTATACAAGATTATAAAGAGGAACCGGTATTCCCTGCTTCGGTGTTCCCGGCTTTTCCATCATAAATTCATACGGCGCATAATGACAGAATATCTGACTTCTCACCGCCCAGTCATTCACTTCCTCGGAGCTTGATAAGATACCATTTTTCAGAAGATAATCAAAGCAGCGGCAGCGATATTCATAGCAGTCCTTTCTTGTCATGCGGTGCATGGGATTGTCACACTCGTCTCCTTCATTACATACAAATACATCGAGATATGCACAGTCCAGCTTGATCCCATTGCGGAAAAGCTCCTGGAAATTCCGCTTTACATAATAAGGCGCCTGTGTTCCGCAAAGGTAAGACTGGGGACCTCCCGCCCATCTCCTGTGACCGGGAATCGTTCTGTCTGTGAGACGACAGGCAAAATTTTCGTCAAAGCTCGGAGCCGACATATAATAATCTCTGTACTGGTCATGGATGCCAAACAAATATCCGCAGTCGTGGATCGTATCTGCCAGAGATTTCATTCCCTCCCAGCCTCCGGCAGCTTCACAGGCAGGACCATAATCCGGGTGGCGGTTATCGTAACCCGGCTCTGCCCAGCCGTCCAGATGAAGATACAGCTTTTTTACCCCAAGCTCATGAAACTGACGAATTTCTTCTTCTCTTTGGGCAAATGTTGTCAGATGATTATTTTTTTCCGGATTTTCCGGGTCATAAAATTCGGAATCCGGCTGCACAAAGGTTTTAATCCCTTTATGAAGAAAAGCACTTCCAATCAGATCATTTACATGGGGATTTTGAATTGCCTTTTCCTCCAGTGTGCGAAGCCTTCCCTGTTCCTCCACATAACTTCTGTATGTTTTACAAATATCATTGTAATCGCAGTCACTTAAAAATGTATATTTCACAATACGACGATAATCCATTTTCCCAAGACCTGGCTCGAACCGGACTCCCACATGAGTATAAGGTCCTCCTGCCGGATGCTCCGCCTGATACCCTGCATTCCAGGGCGTCACGCACACTGCAAGATAACCCTCTCTTCCTTTTACCTGGGCAAACCACGGCATATAAGCTCCCGCTGTCCCGAAAAATCCGTCAAAACACGGCGCTTTCAGTTCCACCTCCCAGGTATTGGGAATCAGCATTCCCTGCCTGTTCGTTAAAAGAGTATACCAGTCCTCCCTTTTTTCTTCAAATTCTACAGGACCCGGCCAGAAAACTTTTTTTACTTCCAGTCCCTCCTCACAGACAGGAATCCATTCACAGTACACTTCCCCTGTCGCAGCTTCTGTCCACACAAGGGTCTGGAATTTATAAGGAACCGTTTTCCCTTCTTTTTTAAACCCGCAGTATGTACTTAAAATTCCTTTACCCACTCCTGCGCGAAATGGTTCGTGGGTGATTTCCTGCGCATCACAGAAATAAACCGTTCCGTTTTCACATTCCATGTACGGTTTATAGTCTTTTTTCCATTTCCAGAGACATCCCTCACCTTTTTGGAAAGTGAAACCAAGTGTGTTTTCATCAAAACAAAGGTGTGTTTCCCTTTCTGTTAAGTTGTCCATATTTTTCAGTGCCCTCCTTTAGCTGTGAGAAGTGTCAGTTTGTAAACTCCCTCTTCAGCGCCTCCCTCATAATCTCAACCGGCGCCTCCTCGTCTGTCCATAGGGTAAAATTCAAAGCCGCCTGCTGCACCAGCATTCCAAGCCCGTTTACCGTCTTTGCGCCTTTTTCTTCCGCCGCCTTTAAAAATAAAGTTTCCGCCGGATTAAAAACAACATCGCAGACACACATATCCTCGAGCACTGTATTATAATCAATATCCGGTCTGCTGTTTACATCAGGAGAAAAGCCTACAGAGGTGGCATTAATCAAAATTTCTGTTTTCTCCGGAATCTTCACTTCCTTATCCCAGAAAATAAACTCTGCCTTTGCATCTGTGTTTTTATTTAAAAGAGACGCCAGCTCCTGTCCTTTTTCCGCATTTCGATTTACAACCACAATATGCTTTGCCCCATTTAACGCACATTCCACGGCAATAGCCCTTGCCGCACCTCCGGCGCCTAAAATCGCAACGTTCTTTCCATCCAGAGACTCCCCTGTCTCTTTTAAGGCTGTTACAAAACCCTTGCCGTCTGTATTTTCACCGTAAAGCTTTCCTTCTTTATGAATAACCGTATTCACTGCCCCGATGATTTCTGCTGCCGGACTGAGCGCATCCAGATACGGAAGAACCTTAATCTTGTGAGGCATGGTAAGGTTAATTCCCCTCATGTTAAATATTCGCACACTTTTCATAGCCGTCTCAAGGTCTTCTGGAAGTACCTTAATTGTCAGATACCGGTAATTCAGATTTTTCGCTGCAAAAGCAGCCTCCTCTACAACACCTGTGGGATTATCGTCTACCGGGTCGCCAAAAACACCTGTTAATTCTGCTCTGTAGTTTTTCATAATATTCTCCTTGCTATTTACTATAAATCACACCGATATATTATAATAACTTTCTATTTTCATATTATACCTTTTTTTCAGAATCTTCAATCTGTGTTTTACAGTAATTTCTGTATTCTCTCGGAGTGTATCCAGTCTCTCTTTTAAATACTCGACTAAAGTAAAATTGATCTGTAAATCCCAAAATGTCAGAAATCTCTCCTATCAAATAGTCTCCTTCTTCCAAGAATTTTTTTCCTTTTTTTATCTTTGATCCAATTACATACTCATTATATGTACATCCCTTATACTTTTTAAATATCCTGCTTAAATAAGGCTGGCTGATTGCAAAACGACTACACATCTGCACAATACTATTATCTTCAGATAAATGTTCATTTAAATAAGTATCAATTTCTTTTATGAGTTCACTTCCAGAAACTTTTGAAGGAACTAGCTTCTCTTCTTTTTTATTTTTCCTGACCTCTTGAAGAACTTTTCTTATTTTTACAAAAAGCTCCTGCATTTTTTTTGGCTCTACAGGCTTTAAAAGATATTCATAAGCTCCATACATAAAGGCATCGTGTACATATTCAAAATCTGAATAACCACTTACTGCAATCACAACTGTCAAACATTCCTCTTTTTCATAAATATGTTTTATCAATTCTATGCCTGATTTCCCAGGCATTTTCATATCACATAAAACCACCTCTGGAGAAAGCTCATCAAATTTTTTAATGCCTTGTCCTACAGAATATGCTTCTCCGACCACTTTGAAATCTGGAATTTTCGTATTTATATTTCTATTTTCAGCTTCTAAAATAGCTGGTTCATCATCTACCAGTAATACTCTATACATCTATCTGTCCTCCTGTATTTTTAAAACAATAGTCGTTCCTCCTTCATCATTATTTCTTAACAGTTCATAAGAAAAATGTTTCCCAAAATAAATAGACAAACGAATCAATGTTCCGCTTAGACCCATTCCTCCAATCTGAATATTTTCTGTTATCTCTTTAGAACTATTATCATTTTCAAACCTTTTAATTCTGTCTCTAACCTTTTCTGCATCTTCTTCAGAAATTCCAATACCGTTATCTTTAATTTCTATAATAATATCTCCATTAAAACGAACAAGAAATACCTTTACAAATACCACTTCTTTTTCAAGAAGGCTATATTTAATTCCATTCTCTACTAGTGGCTGTAATGTAAGCTTTGGTATCATAAAATCCAATGCTTCTTCATCTATTTCCATTTCATATTCAAATCTCTGTCTATATCTGCTTTTCATGATTGAAAAATACGATTTAAGATTTTGAATTTCTTCGTGAAGTGTCACTTCTGATACTGAAAATTTAGAAGCATATCTCATGATTTCTGTCAAACTATAACAAGCATCTGCTGCTTCTTCATTTTTTCCTGTTTCACACATATTGGCAATACTTCCCAATGTATTATACAAAAAATGTGGGCTTATTTCGGATTGTAATATACTGAATAATGTTTTTGTCTGTACTTCTGTCATTTTTTTCTTTTTTTCAATGGCTGACTGCAGCCTTCGGCGCATATCATCAAAACTTTCTTCCAGAATCCTACTTTCCCAGTTTACTGATGTTTTATTTACTGGTTCTGAAATATTAGAAATATCTGTGTCTGCCATTTTTCGAATTAACATATAAATAGGTTTTGTAATCTGTTTTGTCGCAAATACAAGATACCCTCCTGTAAGGATAATCAAAATACCCGATACAAGAAAAATAAGCTGCATATTTTTTCCCAGCTGAGCAAATAAAATATTTTTAGGTAAAATTATCACCATTCTACAGGTATAATAATTAGAAGCTGCTGTCGATATAATTTCTTTTTCTGTTTCTTGATAATTTACATACTGTTTTGTTAAATCTCCATATTTTTTTACAAATTCATCGTTTTCTTCACTATAAAGGACAGCGTTTTCATTATTTCCAAATAAAATAGATTGTAACTTCTTTTTCCCCCACCTAATATCGCATATCTCATCCATATAAAAAGAATTTTGCTGTATTTCGAGATACCCTGTAACTTTTCCTTTTTTATCTTTCACAGGAACAATCTCTCTAATTATTTTCACACCTGTGGATAAATTCCAAAAATCCAGAGAAGGACCTCGAAATATACTTCCTAAGTTATCTTTTAATACACCTTCTTCTTTCATATTTTTTACATATTCTTTTACTTTTTCTTGAGAAGTATGATACTTTCCTGTTGTAACATAATTTCCATTTTCGTCATATACTGAAATCCTTCGAATATCCGAACGATCTTTATATGATTTTGTCAAAATCCTTCGTACTTCTATTTGTGTGCTCTTTTTCGGATTCTTTATATAATCTTCCCATTTATTTAGAAAAGAATTATCAACAAGAACTTCTATTGCTGCTTGATTCATGTTATTTAATCTTCCATCTGCTTCTCCCATTGCAGACTGAGCCATTTGTGATAGATTTTCCACACCTTCCTGAAAAATTTCACTCCTGCTATATTTGTAAAATCCCAACACACCGACTCCGATTATAAACAATATCATTACAGTATATACTATCGCTAATTTTGTGCCCATTTTCATATTTTTCATAATCAGCCTCCGATGTTAATTAGTATAGCACAAAAAGATTGCTACTACGTAACAACCTTTTTGTGCCGTTCTAATAATTAGTAATCATATTCATCTACCGTTGCAGAATCAAATACAAGTGCATCTCCTAATACACACTGTCCTTTTTCAATTACCTTGCTTCCAAGTCTTCCTGCTTCAATCGCCTCTGACTCTGAACTAATTGTACCATCCGCAAGTTGATATGCTGTCTGGATAGCTAAGTATCCAAGATCCATACAATTCCAAAGTACACCTGAATTCAGCGGGTTTTCATCATCCTTAATATATGTTTTCAAAGCATTCGGAGTTGCAAGTCCCGTCATAGATACCACTTTAGGATCTGGTCTGCTGGATGCTGACTGATATTGCGCCCCAAGCGCAGGTGTTGCCATGGAAGATAATCCAATTGCTGCCTGAATTTTATCTTCTCCTTCTCCCATTCTTCCTATTAGAGTAGCACAATCAGAATTTACCTTTGTCTCTTCTGTTCCTGGATAATACACATCTGTCTCTCTATTTTTAATCTGCATAAAACTATACTCTTCCGTTTCTAATAAAGCATCTATCGCTTCTTCCCATGCCTTTTGATTTGCATCTGTTCCGGAGCTAGATACAAGAGCAATATTTGCTTTTTTAGAATCTCCATACCCTTTTTCCTTTAAATCCTCTGCAACTCCATCTAAAAGACCTTTTGCCGCACTCTCTGGAGTTATCTGATTTACAAAAATATCTCTGGCATCTTCCTGCGCGTCAGCATCGAAAGAGATAATTTTAATGCCGGCTTTCTGAGCTTTTTTTAGAGTTGGTGCAATTGCTGTCGGATCGTTTGGTGACACTACAATTGCATCTACCTCCTGAGCAATCCATCCTTCCAGTATGTCAACTTGTTTCTGGTTTGTTGCCTGATCCTGCGGTGGTCCATCATAAAGAAGTGTCACCCCTAATTCTTCTGCAGCCTCTTCCGCCCCCATCTTGCACGCATCAAAATAATTTTCTCCTTTGAATTTCGGCAGCATAGCAATTGTAAGTTTCTCCTCTCCCTTTGCCGAAACACTTTGCATAGCTCCCATGGAAAGGACTACTGCACCTACCATTACTCCAGCTAGCATTTTTCTTGTTTTTTTCATATTAAATCCTCCTTTTTTAAATTGGCTTTTCATTGCCAACTTTTAATATTTGTTTTTTTCTTGCTCTTGAATTTACTATTGCACAAGCAACAAGCGCGAGAATTAATACACTGCCTTGAACAATCGTTTGTACATCTATAGGAATATTCATTACAGTAAGGCCACTATTTAATGTCGCTATTAAGAGAGTTCCAAGAAGGGTTCCTTTCATATCGCCTATTCCCCCTGAGATACTTGTTCCACCAAGTACTACAATTGTAATTACTTTTAAGTTAAAACTTGTTCCTGCATCATATTTAACACTTGTAAACCTTCCTAAAAATATAAACGCAGCCAGAGCACAAACCAGTCCACAAACAACATACAATAAAACTGTCATTTTTTCTGTGTCAATGCCACTGTATCTAGCAGCATGAGAATTTAATCCCATACAATAAAGCTTTCTTCCAAATGTAGTTTTTCCCAAAGCCACTACAAAAATGACTGCAAGAATTAAAAACAACCAAAGTTGTATTGGAAGTCCTGCGATTACTGCATTTCCCATCCATTCTGCAAAGCTATAGGAATATACACTATTTCCTTCTGAAATTCCTCTGGCAAGCCCAAGGTATACATACATCGTTGCCAATGTTGTAACCATCGGAGAAATCTTAAGTTTAGCAATTATTATCCCATTTATAAGACCACATACAGCTCCTGTTAAAATAGTGACACAAATAGCAACAGCCACGCCCCAATGAGTATATGCAAGTCCTCCCAACATAGCCGCAAGAATCATAGTGTTTCCTACTGATAAATCAATTCCTCCGGTTACAATGATCATCGTCATAGGAAGTGCCACCATTCCTAATTCAACGATATTCCTAAGCATAACCTGAATGACATAAGATGGCTTAAAAAATGCAGGTGCTTTCATTCCAATAAATATAAAAATCAAGATCCATATCAAAAACAATGCCTTATTAAAAGAAAATTTCATTTTTTTCATATCACATTCCTCCTGCATTGCCTTTTTCTGGAAGAGAAAGCACACGTTTCTTCTTTATAAATCTTGCTCCACTTAAGATAACAGAAACTATAATAATTACACCTTTGACTGCATCCGACCAGTTAGGACTTATACCTAGGTAATTAATTGCAGGTGAAATAATAGAAAGAATTAACGCACCCAGAATTGTTCCACCTATTCTGCCTGAACCGCCCGCTGTACTTGTTCCGCCAAGCACTACTGCAGCAATTAACGTCATTTCTATTCCTGTTCCCATCGTGGTTGTTACCCTCTGCCCGGCTGTTGCAATAATAACAGAGGTAATTCCAAAAAGTATTCCAGCTATTGTATATGTAAAAACAACAGTTTTCTCCACTGAAATTCCCGCTAATCTTGCACCTTCCGCATTATTTCCAATAGCATAAATTTTTCTTGAGAACCTGGAATACTTCATAAAAACTAATGCGGCTATTGTTACAATCAAACATAGGAGCGCACTAGCTGGAATAATTCCAAATATTTTTGCCTCAAAAGCCAGCCATGTAAAACTTGCTGGAAGATCATAAATAGAGCCCTCTACAACAAGAGGTAAAACTCCCTGGAATATTTGAGTAGTTGCCAAGGTTGCTACAATTGCCGGAATCTTCATTTTAGTAATAAATAATCCATTAATGGTACTTAACAATGCCCCTACAATCATTGCAACCAAAAGGAGAACTCCAAAAGGTGCTCCTGTTTTTCCCACAGCTGCTAAAACTAAGCAAACAACAGATATTAACGCACCTGTAGAAACATCAATATTGGAAGTTAAAATAATCATATTCATTCCAATAGCTGAAATCAATATATAACTGAATGCATTTAATACACTCATCATATTGTTGATGGAATAAAAATCCCTTGCAAATAATCCAAGAAAAAGCAAACTGATTCCCAGAAAAATAATCAAATAAAACTCTGTTGATGATCGAAAGGAATTCTTTTTTTCTTTAGCATGCACTACAGCCTCCCCCTTTCTCTGTCTGAAGAGCCACATTAAGAATTTTTTCCTGAGTTACCTCATCTCTTCTGAAACACCCTGCAATACTGCCCTCGCGCATTACATAAATCCTGTCACACATACCGATAAGTTCCGGAAGTTCAGACGAAACCATAATAATTGTAATACCTTTTCCAGTAAGCGAACTAATAATCTTGTAGATTTCTGCTTTTGCATTTACATCTACGCCTCTTGTCGGTTCATCAAGAACTAAAATTTGTGGTTGCAAAGCAAGTGCCTTTGCAACAGAAACCTTTTGTTGATTTCCTCCAGAAAGATTTTTCACAAGAAATTCTCCATCTGGCGCTTTAATATCTACTTCTTTTATATACTGCGCTCCTGTTTCTGTCTCTTTTTCTTTATTAAGAATTCCTAATTTTTTTTGGAAATTTTTAAGCTGAGGCATGGAAATATTCTGCTTAATTCCTAAATCTAAAATCAGACCATATTTTCCTCTATCTTCTGATACATATACAATTCCCTGGTCCATCGCATCTTCATAATTACGTATACAAAGTTCTCGACCATTCAGATATATCGAGCCTGCAGCTTTACCCTTAAGTCCACATATAGATTCCATAAGCTCTGTTCTTCCTGCTCCTGCCAGACCTGCAAATCCCAAAATTTCACCTTTCTTCGCAAAAAAATTGATATTATTCAAAAATCCTTCATCATAATAGTTCTTTACTTCAAAAACTACGTTTCCAATATTGCTCTCTATTTTAGGGTAATAGTTTCCCATTTTTCTTCCTACCATATCGGCCACTAACTCATCTTTGGTTGTATCTGCTACATTTTGTGTAGAAATATGTTGTCCATCACGAATTACTGTTACTCTATCGCAAAGTGCAAAAATTTCTTCCATGCGATGACTGATATAGACAATACCAAGTCCCTTTTCCTTTAATTGATGAATAATAGTAAACAGAGCTTGAACTTCTCGTTCTGTCAATGATGCTGTCGGCTCATCAAAGATAATAATATTAGCATCAAATGTCAGTGCTTTTGCAATTTCCACCATCTGCTTTTGTGCCATTCCCAGAGATTTAATCGTCGTGTCCAAATTAATATCTGTATGAAGATCTTCAAAAATTTGTTTTGCTTTTGTTCGCATTTCTTCGTAATCAATAACAGGAAAAAGGCCTATTTTTTTTGTCATCTCATGTCCCAAATAAAGATTATCTAAAACTGTCATTTCTTCAAAAAGACTAGTCTCTTGAAAAATAATAGATACTCCTTTTTGATAGGCTTCCATGGGATTACTAAATTTTTCTTCCCTCCCGTTCACTTCCATCCTTCCACTATCTGGCTTATGGACTCCACATACTACTTTCATAAGAGTGGATTTTCCAGCTCCATTTTCCCCACATATCGCATGAATTTCTCCACCTTTTAACTGGAAACTGATTTTATTTAAAGCAAGCACTCCAGGAAAGGTTTTTGTAATATTTTCTAATCTTAAAATTATATCTCCCATATCCCTTGCCTCATTACTTTCTTCCACATTGCTTCATTACTTCTGTGAGTTTTTGAATATAGTATCTATAATCTTCAAGTGAAGTAGAAGGAGCAACTTGATGATCAGAGCCTGGTATATACCCACCACCTTTTATAACTGGAAGAATTCTTTCAAACTCTCTGTCAATAGCATCCTTTCCTTTGGCAATTTCCAATTTATTAAAACTTCCTATAAACTTCAAAGATGGAAATTTTTCCCTGACCTTTACTATATCCATTCCTGCATTTACGTCCATTGGAAGAAATCCGTCCACTCCTGCATCCATAAAGTATGGTATCAACTGTTCAAAATCACCATCTGTATCAACAAATACATTTTTTACGCCATGCTCCTTCAAAATAGGAATTAACTTTTTGTAATAAGCTCCTACAAATTCCTCAAAGCACTCCGGAGAGATCATGGGACCATTCTTACCACTCAAATCCTCCATAAAATAAACTAAATCTGGTTGTATTGTATCAATCACTTTTATTAATTTTGTACTGTAAATTTCTAAAATATAATCATTAATGTCATGAAGAAGTTCTGGCTCATCATAAAATGCATATAAATGAGGTTCAATACCCATCAATTCTCTAGGAACCCAAAAAAATCCCTCTATGTTTAACCTAACAGAATAATCGCCTCTATCATGCCCTTCTTTTAGTGGTGCATAAGCTGCTTCTATCTGTTCATCTGAAAAATATTTTTCCAACTCCTTATTTCCATGATCTTTTAGTTTTTTCCAATCTTCTTCTGTTTCAATTACAGGTTTATAATCCAATTCCAATTCTGATCCTGCATGTTTAATTACCTGTCTCCCATAAATATCTTGTTTAATCACATATTTTTCTGTTTTTTCTACTACTTTTTCTTCGAACCTTCTAAATGGAAGTACAAAATGAATTCTCCTTACAGGATCAAATCCTAAATATTTTTCATACTCCATTACTCCTTCTCCCCACTCTACAGGCAAATAAAGTTCTTTCTGATTTTCTTCATTGCCTATGATATTGTTCGTAATATCTTTTGCACCATCTGCAATTTCTTTTGGCATTCCTTCCTCTTTAAAATGATTTGTTGTAAGAACCCATGGATAAAAAGTCTCTTCTACTGCTCCTCTATCCTCCGGTTTTCCAAAATTAAGTGTCTCTAATTCTCGTTCTCTGTTTGTCATACCCATGCACCTCCCTGTGTATTTTTATCTGTACTATTTGTATTCATTATATTTTGGTGTCTGTACAAAGTACATGGATTTCCCAAACCATTTTATATAAAATACAAAACCCCTGAAGCGCCACACTTCAAGGGTTTTCACTACTCTTTTATGCCATTTTCTTTCCCAGCTCCCAGCATTTTTTTATGCCTTCCTCATCTGGTGTATTATGAATAACCAAACCTTCTTCCGTCAAAAGCTCTGCACCAGTGTCTCTGACACGCTCATACCAGTCTCTCATCCACTGTCCGTCACCCCAGTCATAAGAACCGAAGAGAACAACTTTTTTACCTGAAAGACTCTTTTCCAGCTCTGCAAAAAAAGGTTCAAATTCGCTTTCCTCCAACTCTTCATCACCCATTGCAGGGCAACCCAAAGCTAGTACTTCATACTCCATCGCCTGCTCCGGGGAAATCTGCCCAACTTCAATAAGTTCTGTCTCTACGCCTGTCTCTCTGGCACCGTCGTATATTGCCTGTGCCATCGCCTCTGTATTTCCTGTTGAAGACCAGTAAATCACTGCTGCTTTGTTCATTTTGTACCTCCTGATTGTAATTGCAAAATGTTTCTATTTCCATGATCTGCAAGTATCTGCAATATAGAATACCCCTGTTTCATCTGTTCGCACACAAATGCACGACATCTGTCGTAAACTTCAAACTGAAGTCTTGCCTTTTCCACGTCTCCGTAAACCTTCCAGTAACCGCAAAATTTACAGCCTGCTCCTGAATTTACCCGGAAACCTTTTACATCTTCCAGCGGATAGCCGAGAAATAATCCGATTTCATGTGGGAATTCTTTCTTTTCCTCAAAGCGGTTTCTTAAATAAGAAAACTTTTCTTTAAGTTCTCCATTTTTTGAATAACCGTCCTGAACAAGAAGCTCCACTACTTCAGACTGTTTTAAATACTCTTCCAGAACTTCTTTTCTGTATACAAGTACAAGATAATGCTTTCTACAGCCACAAAGTAGTTCCATATAAATATCCTCATCAGAGAGTTTTTCTTCATACATCTTCATAATATTCGGAAGTTCCGGCATTTTTTCTTTTGAAAATGAAACAAGATTTGCCGGCTTTTCTCCCATAAGAACAGGCGCACAATGTTGACTTATAATTTCCTCAAATTTATGGCAGTTCATTTCAGCCCTCCCAGTTAGTTAGTTTCATTTAACTCAAACCCATCTTACCATTATTGTTAGTTAATGTCAACTTTTTTATCATCTCATTTTATCTTTTTGTATTTATTTGAAAATATATCTTGACAATTTTAGTTTAATATTGTATAGTAACAATATCAGTAATGATTATTGTTATTAAAGAGAAAGGAGGGTATCATGGCAGCACTGAAATACAGCCGCCAGAGAGAATCCATCAAGGAATTTCTCATGACAAGAAATGACCATCCAACGGCTGATGTTGTATATGAGAACATGAAGCTCATTTATCCCAAAATCAGTCTTGGCACGGTATACCGGAATCTCTCTCTACTTGCTGATATTGGTGAAATTAAGAAACTTGCCAATTTTGACGGCGTAGACCGGTTTGACGGGCGCACAGACCAGCACTGTCACTTTATGTGCAGGCAGTGTCATCGCATTATTGATATGGAGGACCTGGACTTCTGCAATATCCTGGACGATGCAAGCAGGGGATTCAGAGGTGAAATTCAGGACTACAGCGCCAGATTTTTCGGACTTTGTGAAGAATGTATAGAAAAAAACAAAAATGGTTAAATTTATACTTGACAAGTCCAGAATAATGTGTTAAATTAAAATAGTAATAATTACTATTATCAAAAACAAAAAATAATTTATATAAAAGAAAAGGAGAACAAAATTATGGCAAAATGGGTTTGTAATGTATGTGGTTATGTTCATGAAGGAGAAACAGCACCGGAGGTATGTCCAATCTGTAAAGCACCGGCAGACAAATTTACAAAACAGGATTCTGAGATGACATGGGCTGCTGAACACGTTGTAGGTGTTGCACAGGGCGTTAGCGAAGACATTCTTGCAGATTTAAGAGCAAACTTTGAGGGCGAGTGCTCTGAGGTTGGTATGTACCTTGCAATGGCAAGAGTTGCTCACAGAGAAGGATACCCGGAAATCGGATTATACTGGGAAAAAGCTGCTTACGAAGAAGCAGAGCACGCTTCTAAATTCGCTGAGTTATTAGGCGAAGTTGTAACAGACAGCACAAAGAAAAACCTTGAAATGCGTGTTGCAGCAGAAAACGGCGCTACAGCAGGTAAATTCGACCTTGCAAAACGTGCAAAAGCTGCTAACCTTGACGCTATCCATGACACAGTTCATGAAATGGCAAGAGACGAAGCTCGTCACGGAAAAGCATTCCAGGGTCTTCTTGAGAGATACTTCGGTAAATAATAATTACGCAAATTATAATTGAACATTTAAAATCCCTGCATATATCTGAATCGGATATATGCAGGGATTTTTTTATTTCTTTTTATTTCTCTTGTTTAATTTCTCTTCTTCTGTAACAAAACGATTGCTCCACCTGCTATTGCCGCAAAAACAAAAAGCAGACACATACTTTCCACTGGCGTTTCGTCTCCTGTTTTTACTGCTGTCTTCCCTTCGGAGGAACCTCCTCCGGAAGAATGATTCGGCGAAGGATTCCCGAAATCTCCTCCCGGCGTCTCAGCGGGCTTTTCTTCCGGCGTGACGCTTGGTGTTGCACCTGGAGTTGCACTCGGGCTTACTTCCGGCGTAATGCTCGGTGTGATACTTGGCTTCTGAATCGGCGGCAGCGGCTCTGCCTTCGGAGAAACAAAAATATCATATATCCAGTTTTCTCCGTCTACCATATACGGTGTGGCTGCAAGAAATGATTCCACTGTTCCATAAGAGCCTTTTTCTGTCTGTCTCAGAAGATAGACTCCATGCTCAAGATCCGCAAATGAAACAACACCCTCCTCGTCTGTTTTTCCTGTAAAGTCCGCTTCCCTTGAAACAGCCACATCTTCGAGAAGCTTCACTGCCTCTTTCTGTACTTCTGCTGTATCCAATGCGTTTAAATCTACTCCGCAGTCTGCAAAACTTTCTGTAAGCTGCCACTGCAGATTACTTTCACCTGCTGGTTTCCCTACCTGATACCCAACAAACTCCACATTGTCTTTATAAGAACCTATGTCATTCAAAGTAATGATAATGCTACTCTTTTTATCCAACTGATAATCGTCTGCATGGACTGTACCTGCAAACAAAGATATTTCCATCAATACAGCGGTTACGGCAAGAAGACTTTTTCGTATTCTGTTTTTTGTTCTGTTCACTCAGTCTCCCCCTCTTCTTCTTTTTATAAAAGGAACTGCAATTAGCAGCATTCCTGCTGCCAGTATGATAACTGCAGACACAATAAACACAATTTTCATATACTGCCATATTCCATATGCAGTCTCCTCCGGCATGCTATCCCTCTCTTCCCAGGGAATCCTCTCCCCTCTCACAAGAAGGCGGTGGGAATTGATTCCATATGGCGTACAGGTTACAAGAGTTACATAATCTTTTCCCGGAACAATTTCCAATGCTTCTGTCTCCTCCGGCGTTACTGTAAGAATCTCTGCTACTTGATACGCCATCTCTTCTCCCAAAATATCAAGAAAAAATAAATCTCCTTCTTCTAACTGATCTAAATCGGTAAACAGTGTTTTTGACGGCAAACCTCTGTGCGAAGAGAGAACTGCATGTGTTCCTTCTCCTCCTGTCGGAAGAGAGCTTCCATAAAGATGTCCCACGCCTTCTTTTAAAACCTTCGCGGAAGTACCATGATAAACAGGAAGCTGTACCTGGATTTTTGGAATGCGTATAATCCCCATGATTCCATCTCCGGAAAAATTTAAAAGACTTTCATACCTGTTATCCTTTTGGCGGTCTGCGGAAAATCCATCAGTAACCCCGGTCTGATTTTCCATAAGTTCCTTATTGTACGCCTCCGCCGCCTGCCGCATGGTTCTTTTTTTCTCCTCTTCCAAAATATCTGTCTGATTTTCATAAGATTCCACAGCACGGCTTTCGCTCCGTCTGTTTATCCACTGACTGATGAAGGGATAATTTAATATAAAAAGCCCTACAAGGAGAAATAAAAATAAAATCATATTCCGTTTTTTCACATTATGTTCTCCTTATGCGTATTACTTTATAAGTTCCCACCAAAAGAATTATGATAAAAAATCCTGCTGCCACGCCGTAAAAATACTGGCGCAGCCACTGGCTTCCTTTCCTCTCCTCCGGCTCTTTCTCCATCTCTTTTTCCACATAGGGAATCCGTTTCCCGCGCACAAGAAGACGGTGAGAATTGATTCCATATGGCGTACAGGTTACAAGGGTCACATAATCTTTTCCCTCCTGAATCCGCAACTCTCCGGTATCCTGCGGCTCTACCACCTTTATGCGGTCAGTCTCATAAGCCAGAGTTTCTCCTGAAACATGGATGTAAAATACGTCTCCCTTTTTCATAAGCTCCAAATCTGTAAAAAGCTTCTTTTCCGGAAGCCCGGTATGGGCGGAAAGCACAGCGTGAGTTCCCTCTCCCCCGATTGGAAGAGAGGTGTTTTTCAAATGCCCCACGCCATTTTTCAGAACTTTTTCATCTGTTCCATGATAAATCCCAAGTCTGACGCCAATTACAGGAATTTCCAGATACCCCATCATTCCCTCTCCATTTGCATCAAGAAGCGTTTCATATTCTTTTCCGTTAAAACCGGATAAGGCTTCCGGGTCAAAAGGATCCGTAACTGTCACATTTGCAGCGGCGAGAGAGTTATTATATTCTCTTGCCGCCTCCAGCTCTTTTTCTGTATTTTTCTTCCCGTTTTGCTGAGATTCATACTCCGTAATCACGTCCTGCTGTCTTTGTTCATAAACATAATTGCTGATAAAAGGATATGCTGCAATTATCATGCCTGCCAGCACAACAAGCGGGGGCAGACATACATGGAACTTTTTCTTCATGTGCCCTTATTTCGCCTTCTGCTCTTTTTTGCGTGAAATCACATAATATGTAATTCCTGCACCGATTACAAGAACGCCGCATACTGCGAAAATGCCTGCGCCAATACCACCGGTTGCAGGAAGCTGGAAGCCGGAAGTATTATTTACGGAAAGGTTTACTTTACCGTCTGTGTTGCCTTCTTTATTCAGAATTCCTGTATATTCTGTTCCTCCTGGATTTGCAGCATCTACTATATAATTATTCTGTCCTGTTGCTCCTGTTATCTCTATTTCCACAGGTTTTTTCAGAAGGTTATATCCCTTTATTGTAGAAATCTCTTTCAGATAATAAGTTCCCTCTTCCAGACCACAGATTTGGATTGTGCCGCCTGCTGCAGGACTCATTTTTGTAGCATCTTTTTCTTCTGTCATGGTATCCTTTGTCATGTTATAAACGCCGGAGTTTTCTGGGGTTTCTTTAAGCTGATAATATGTTTTTGTATTCTCCTTCTCTGAATAGAGGATAAACTGAATTTCTTTTCTGTTATTTTCTGTAATACCCTCTGTTTTTCCGTTTAACTGTTTTGCCACATTAACGCCAAAAGTAAACTCCGTTACTTTATCATAGGAAGTGTTCATTTCCTGATTGTCACCAATCTGATAAGTCAGTTTTACTTCGTTTGGATTACCGGAATTTTCTGCCGCACCTTCTGCCTTCGGTCCTACAACTGCATTGTCATTTACAACTGCACGATAGTAAAAATAAATTTCTCTGTTGTCATCTCCTCCATCTTTTGCCCAGTTAGACAGTTTTTCAAGTCCGGTTTGTGTAAAAGTAATTGTGAATGTATTTCCGTTTGCATATTCTGGCTCTTTTTCCGTATAGGAAGACAGATTTGATACTGTGTAATCAACAGCTTCCAGGGAAATCGGATTTTTACCACCAGCAGTTCTCACACTGTCAATTACTACATTTCCTTTATTCTCACCTTCATCTGTTACAGTTACCGGCATAAGTCCTTTACTGATGTTATCTGTAAGAATATACTTTGTTATTTCTTTTCCATCTACTGGAATAGAGGGAACGGTTCCTTTTAAACGGAAATGAACGGTATCTCCGATGGAAGTCGTATCGGTATCAGCTATTTTCTCATTTCCGTCTGTCAATTCCTCATTATCACCAACCACAATTTTCTTTTCAACTTCTGCGTCATCTGCGCTATTCTTTACATTTGCTGTAATCTTTTCTTCCCAGTATCCATTTCCGTCCTGCCCCGGAATATAAGTAGGAATACTGATAACAAACGGATTTCGGCTTCTTGTAATAGAAACAGGAACTTTATCCTGACCCTTCATTACATAAGCGCCTGATACATCTGTCTCCATTACAAGGTACAGACCATATTGGTTCTTTGTATCTAATGTTGCTGTAATCTGACCACTATTGTCTGTTGTTCCCTCTGTGAGAGATAAGTTTAACTTTAAAAACAGGTCTTTGTCCTTTCCCTGAACCGCTGTATTAATCACAGAACCGTCCGTGTAATAAGACATTGTAACGTCTGTGTAGTTTGCACTATCCTGAATACCGGCTGCTGTTGCTACTTTTGTATCAATACCGTAAGCCATAACCGTGGTATCTCCATCTTTCACTTCGTAGAGATTTCCAATTTTACCATACTGAAACTTAATTCCACCAATAGGCTGATTCTCGTCTGCTGTCTCAGAATCGTCAGTCCTGTTTATGTACTTGCCGATAGTAAGAGACGGATCTCCTGTTAAAGATCCATTCTGTCCCGGCAGGGTTGTAAAGTAGTCCTCTCCCATCTCCGTAGCTGAATCTGCAGCAAGTGGTTTTGGAGCTGCCTGAACAAGCGATGCCGCACCCAATGACATCATGACTGCTGTTCCTGCTGCCAAAATGCTTTTCCATAATTTTTTTCTCATATTTTTGTCCTCTTTCTTTCTTGGCGGCGCTCTGAAAACAGGCGCCACCTTATTTTATATTTTATTTCTTTGTTTCCTTACGTTTCTTTTCTTCCCGAATGACGTACCAGATTCCGGCTGCGCCAGCAAGAAGAACCCCAATGATTCCCGGAAGGAAAAATCCGCTTCCTGAGGTAAGCGGCATGGTAATGCCCGTATTATTTTCAATCAGAAGCGTTATCTCCGCGTAATAATGTTTTCCTTCCATCTCATAAATTGGCTTTGTCTTGCCTGTCTGATTCTCCTCCGAGGTTTCATACGGAAGAGAAATCTCTACAGGCTTGTCCAGCTTATTGTATCCCTGCGGAACAGATACCTCTACAATTCTGTAATCATAACCAAGCATCATCTTGTCAAAGACAGCGCATCCTGTTTTTTCTTCATCATGCACAGTTACCGCTCCTGTTTTTACCTGACCCTGTTTCAGACCGGAATCTGCAGGCGGATTCACGATCAAAGGATTCCTGCATACTGTTTCATCTACCGGTTTATAATCGCCATCCTTTGTCTTATACTGAAGCTCAAAAACAACTCCGTCCAGTGGTTTGCCTTCGCCTGTTTTTTTCTCAATGACAATCATGCCAAGACGTTTGTTGACTGCTGTGATCGTCAGCGCTGTATCCGGCTTTTCTTCCGGAATGGTTATCTCTCCAGCAACCTTCTGTACACCGGAAGATTCACTCTCTTCGCCGAAGGGTTTGTTCTCTTTACCTGAAGTTACATAAGATACTTCATAGCCTTCTGCCGCCGTTTCTTTCACGGTATAAGTCTTTCCTTTTTCCAGTCCGTAAATTATCACATACTGGCTGTCCTTTAAGGTAAAGGTATTCTGTTCAGATGTTAAAGCAGAAGTTTCTCCTTCCTGTACGTCCTGTCCATCCGTAGAATCCGCCTTTGTATACTTCCTGTAAGAATACGTTTTTCCCGGTGTCAGACCGTCAACAGTAAAGGTAAATTCTTTTGCTTTTTCATCAGGAGAAAGCTCTGCACCTTCTGGTCTGTCAATTCGCTTCTCTACCTTTAACTCTGTCAGGCTGTTCCGATATACAGCAGGAGCGTCCTGTGTAGCTTTAGAATCCATATCTTTTAATATGTATGGTTCCTCTTCTGTTCCGGATCCCTCTGTTCCCTCTGTTGTTTCATAGGAAGAATCGGCTATTTCCACAATACGGTAAATTGTATTGCCATCATTATCTTTTACTGAGCCCGGCATTGTCTTTGGAACGCCGCTCCATTTTGCTTTCCACGGTTCATATTCCAGATAAGCAGATTTTTCTTCATCTGCCTTTCCATCGAGAACTACCTTCGCAGGGATTTTGAAGCTTACCCAGGAATTATCCTTCTCGAGCTGATATTGCAGTTCAAAGGTGACGGAAGCTGTCAGTTCTTTATCGTCCCAACGCTTTTCGGCAAATTGCTCCGTAACCTCCATTGTGTTTGTCACTCTGGAATAATAGTCTGCATCTTTGGCATTAGAATTTTGAATCTCTTCCAATGTCAAATCCTCTGACTTTGCCTGATATGCTTCATTATAAGTTCCTGAATCCCCTATTACTGTCTTATCCTTATCTGTATTTACCTCTCTTGCCCTGTAGTCATATTCCACAAACTCATAACTTCCGTCTGCTGTTTTTACAAGACTTTGTGCCGGCAAGTCTTCTATATCCATTCCTGCGCTGTCCTGATCATTTTGTCCGCTGAGCTTGACAGGGTTTGGCTTGTATACAGATTCCGGACAATTCTCCCAAAGTTCCTGATCTTTGTCTTTTCGCTGAATCATAAAGGAAACTTCCCAGGTATTTGTATCTGCAGGAACACGCGTACCAAATTCATTGTGGTTGTCATTTACCCATATTTTTTCAAAATAAAGTCTTTTTGCGTCCACAAGATTGTACATATCATTTCTTTCTGTCTGTCCTACAATACCATCTGGAGTTTTTGTTGCAAGGAACGGTTCTGCAAACGAGTTATCCAAAGGAAATCTCTTGTCTTTAAGCTCCTGCCGGAAGGTGGATTTTTTGCTGCAGAAATCTATCAACTTCTGTTTTTCATCAAAAAGCGGTCTAAACCATATCTCTTCTGTAGAAACAAGTTCATTTCCCTTCCTGATTTTCGCTGTTGGCTTTAGCCAGTATCCTACTTTTTCCTTATTGCCGTCATATTCATCTTTAACAATCTCTGTATTCAGTTCAAACTCTTCCTGATAAACAGTTTGTCCACTTTCATCCTTAATCTTTCCGAATGTCCATTGTGCTGAAAACTTATTCCACCTGGACGCCCCCTGCTCTGTATCAGGATTTCTCTGATTGCTGAATGCATCTATCTGTGGTCCATACTCTGAATCTTCTACACATTTCCAATTTGTAAGCTTATCTCGTTCATCGGGATTTTCTGTGGCAGCCACATACAGTTTTGCAGTAAGCTGGATTTTATATCCTGTGCGGTTTGTAAGTGGTTTTGATAAATTCTCCGAATCCTTCGTGTACTTGTATATTTCTGCCCTCGTAACTTCCAACGCATTGGTAAAAGAATTTCCAGTTCCTGATGTAAAGCAGTTTTTCCCTTTGTCATAATAAAAATCTCTGCCTTCCGTTTCTTTTACAACATACGGCTCTTCTACCTGTTCGTCCAGCCTGTAAATCCAGGGCATGCCATTTGGCGCATAAATCTCGAATTTGCTGTCAAAAGTAATATCCCACTGTCCATTGTCGCCTTTATTCTGTCCTGCCAGATTAGAAGTCGCTGCTGTGATTGTTACATTCGGGTCCTCACCGAGAATTTTCTTCAATTTTTCAGAGCCTTCCAAATATTCCCCTGTTATCTTTACCTCTTTCTTTCTCTTATCCGAAGATGCAGCTTTGTCATAAAACTCTTCATACCAGACACTATCCGGCACAGTCAGTTTCACTGTTCCCAGCTTTTCTTCTTTAATTTCATTATTATCTTCCGGCTTACTTGACTGCGCATCTGCTCTTCTGTAGAAGTCCAGTGTAAGAGATTTTCCACGGAGCCCGGCAAAATTATGACGGTCATTCCACCATTTTCTTAAAGTAAGAGGAACTTTATCTTTATCTGTGTAGGTGTTCTTATAAGTAACGGAGCTGTTTGTATTCCACTGAGGTTTTTCTCCCTCTACTTTTTTTATTGGATACAATCCTGTTATTTCTTCATCAAAAATAAATTCATCATTTTCCCCCAACAGACCGGTTCCTCCGGCAACTTCATATCCTCCCTGAATAAATCCATTTGCATTTTCTGTGATGGTATATTCATATTTATTTCCATTCGGAGCGTAAATCGCCAGATTTTCAAAAGTAACTTCTCCCATCCTGTCATCTTCAAAGTCTTTATAATTGAGATATTTGATTTCAGAAAAAGCAGTATCTTTTACCCAGCTTCCATCACTCTTTTTGTACTCCCTCGTGAGTGTAAAGGATACGCCGGGACCCACATATTCCATAGGCTCTTTTCTGTCTACCCATTTACGGACTTTCAGAATTCCCTTCTGATCCTTCAGATACCCATTTGTGACTGCATAATTGTGAATCGAAGGCTGCTTGTACACAAGCTTAATTCCCTCATCTTTGTCCCCATCCGCATCGTGTCCTGCGTCCGTATCTCCGAAATTTTTCAGTGTTTCTTCTCTTAAAACGTAAGTATATCGTTTTCCGTCCTCATTATACTGTGGAAGAAGCTCTTCTTTACCCTCATCTTGAGGAGATACAATCAGCTTGTCATCAATAACCACATTCTTATTCTCTCCCTGGAACTTAATACCAAACCTGTATTCTCCTTCTGAATACTGCTCTTTCCAGTTTTTCACTTTCAAAGTAGCGATTGGCGTTCTGTCTTTAATTTCTCCTTCCGGGATTTTATCTCCCTCAAGGTACTGATACAGCTTAAATTCCATTCCTGGAAGTTCTTCGTCCGGAAAACCAGCCGGCATATTTGCCCAGATTTTCTTTCCGCTTATAAAAACGCTTTCTGCAATCTGGTTCACAAACACGCCTTTTTCTTTGAGAAGATATACGCCATCTGTATTTTTATAAAGAGCCGTCTTATACGATTCATCAGAAATCAAAAATCCTTTTTCATCTCCGATTTCTATATACTGCTCTATAGGAGTGCCGGGAACCGCGCCATTCAGATACTTATAATAAACATCTTTATAGTCGAAAAACTCTTTATCTGTCTTCATCTTTTCCTGCGCATAATAAGTAATCTCATATCCCAGATCATCATACTTTGGCATCTTTCCGAAGCTGCACATACTTACATCTTCATTCTCCTCATAAAAAGTCCACTTTCTATCCTTATAGTTTGGAACCAGCTCTTCTGTAATTTTTCCGTCTTTTTCCACATGGCGAAGCTCATATAAATCAAGGTATATGTCCGGGCGTTCTCCCATCTCATAACGGTAAGCGTCTTTCCATTCTTTCAGAAAATATACTTCTTTTTCTCCGGAAATCTTATTTGTCAGCGTAATGTTCAGCTTATCAGCGCCATCCAGTCCATGTTCCGGCGTGTAACTGCTTGTAATATCAAGCTTATAAACAGGAACATTCTTCTCTCCCTTTAAAGCCTCTTCTACAGGAATCAGTCCGACTTCACCTGTTGTTCCTTTTTTTCTTGCCATTTCTTTTAAAGTATAGCTTAAAAGATGTCCGTATCTGTCATATTTGGGAAGATTGTAAAAGCTGAATTCCTGTGCCTCCTCATTTCCTGTTATTACCTGTATCGCGGAGCCTTTTCCCCCCTCTTTATCCATAATATCTCTCGGAACATTTCTGACTTTAATCGTATTGTTCACATAATCAATCGCATCAGACTGACTGCATTCCAGCTTTAATACAAGTTCATATCCTTTTTTCTCCAGACTGTCAAACAGCTTCGTTCTCACATTATCGCTGTTCTTTCCATCTACCCATTTTTTCTTTGCATCAATATTTACAGAACCGAGGCGCCTGTTTGTCGCCGTATAAAAATGGATACCTCCTATATCCTCTGAGGAATAGCTGACCTCATATCTGTGATTCTGGGTATTATATTTAATATATGGAGTTGATACACCCTGTTCTCCATGCTGTACTTTGAAAATCGCTTCCATATCGTCCGGCGTATAGGAAATCTCCGTATTTCCTACTTTCGTCTCAAGAATCAGAAGCTGTTCCTTCGGAATTTTTACTCCTGGAACTTCCACCCACCAGTTATCCTTTGCACTGATTTTATATTCCTTATCCGTTTTTTTAAACTTTCTCTCATCTGTTCTCTGATAGAGGGTATATGTAACCGTCTCTCTATGTTGGGCATCTCCATCGTCACGCCATATTTTTTTGAGGTAAATCTTATATCCGTTCCCCTCTCCTTCCGGCGGAAGCGGAACATTTTTTATATTCATGTGTTTAATGCCATCCTCATCAGTCACATCATCATAAAACGACTGCCATTTTTCTCCGGTTTCTTCCATAACCATATATTCATAAGGGTGGCCTTCTTCTCCATATAAATCCATTCCCCAAAATTCTGCATACCATGACCTTTTTTCCTGTACGTAACCCGCCACTTTATCCGGTTTTCCATCTACATAAAGTTTCTGAGGCGTTTCATCCGGCTGTCCGTCCATAATAAACGGTCCATTTTCCTCTGTCACAAGCTTAATTTTCTTATCTTCATGTTCAAACCGGTACATCCAGAAAGAAATCGGCTCTGGCAAAAGTCCGTCTTCCCAGGTTTTTGTCACTCTGTACTCTGTCTTATCTTCCAGGTTGTTTTGTACTGTTGTCACAAATACGCCGTCTTTCTCTTCTGACCTGGACACAGAAGTATAAACAACATCCATCCCCTTCTGATGAAGTGTTATTTTCCCCGTTTCCACATCAAGACAGTTCTCTTTACTGTCTCCCTGATAAACGGCAGTCTCTTCCTAGCGGTACGCAATTTCCCTGCCATATTTGTCGTATCGCGGCATTTCCTTTGTAAAACTCCGGGTCAGCTGCTCCGCGATAAAATTTTCCAGAATCTTCGTATCACCTGTATTTTCCCAGGGATCATCTGTTCCTTTGAGCCGTCTCTGAAGAGTAAATTCTACTTTTACATCATAAAGTTCACTTTGAAATGCCATCGCATTCCATATTTTTTCTACAGACACAAATGTAGTTCCTGTAAGAAGATTGCTGACTGTTCCCCCATCGTAAATGCTGTTGTCGTTCTTGTCTCTCTCGTCCCATGAAGGAAGAACATCTTCAAACTTTCCGGTCTCCATATCGAGTTTTCCATACACCACCCGGTAACGCTGGGCGTTTTCCCCTTCCATATACTCTCTTGTAAGATAACGGTAAGGATACCCGTGAGAATCATATTTTGGAAGATACCCATCTCTTCCTTCAGGCATTTCAAAAATATCTGAGAAGTTAATTGTATGGCTTCTTCCCGTACTGTTTTCCGGAATCGTAAATACGGCTGTTTTTCCATTTTTGTCTTTTACTGCCGCCGCAGTCTGATAAAGAAGAGATACGTCTGTTTTATCTTCGGGATTACCGGTAACGGTGTCCGTCACTCGCCATAAATAAAAATCCACCTCCGGTCTGTGTGAAGAGTCTGCGCTGTCATACCATTCTTTCGTCGCTGTATACCCGCGCTCTCCTGTAAGCGTAAGGATCAACGTGCCTCCGCTGTAAACAGCGTCTGTATTTTCACCATGATTTGACACAAGATTGTTTTCTATTGTCTCTTCCAGCCTGTCGCCACCAGGTAAAAGATCCGTTCCGGCTATATCAGCAGGAGGTTTTACTCCTCCATCTTCTGCAGCAATCAATTCTTCTATGGCTCTGTTCGGCATTTTTTCTTTATTATGTTCTATTTTATAAGTAATTTCCGAGCCATCCAGATTGTAACGCAAAAGCCCTTTCATGGAAAATTCCGCTGTTCCGGGAACGGTATCATAATGAAAAGTCCATTCTACATCAGGAAGTTCCGGGCTGTTCAGCGGAAGACTTCCTTTATTTATATCCTCGCCTTCACCCGGTTTTTGCACGCCTGTTTCCCAGTGAAAATCGTAGCTGTCCAGAATTTTTTTATAAATTCCATACATTCTTGTGTTTCCGCGGCGAACCTGGACCTTCATATCGTAGTCCATTTTTACCGTATAATACCAACCCGGAATTGTCGCGCCTGGATGTTCACCTATATTGTCATCTGTAACTTCTGTCAGTCCATAATTCGGAGAAGAAATCTCACACGGAGCTATGTTCCAGTTAAGATTTACCGTCTGATTGGCCTGAACCCCTTCTCCTGTAAGCTTTGCCTTTGTAGGCAGGGCATTTGGGAGAATAGTATAAACATCATGACCGGTTCCTCCCATTTCCATATAAGATACTTTATCCTCTGTAATTCCCAGCGCAGAAAATGGTACTGTCACAGTATTGGTTACTGTCTGCCCCTCTGTGTCTTTATATATATAAGAGGATGTAAAAGTAATACCTCCTGCTAATATCAGAGGCACTTCACTTGCAGCAGGACGTTTTCTTCCGCTGTTGTTGTTATCAATCCAGAAAATGTCTCTCTGTATTTCTTCAGAATGTCGATCTGTGACTGTAAAAGTAAAACCTGTTTCCTCATCTGTAAAAGAATCACCCGCTCTGTCCTCCAGCTCTTCCGGTGAAATAATTGAGACAGGATCTGAACCTGCACTTAGTTCCTGCGTTACTCCTGAATCCAGGATGTCACCTGGCTCCAATGCTGACGTTTCACCTGACTCCGGAGTAATACTTGGTATTGGTGTTACACCTGGCTCCATAACTTTTGCCGGGAGAGTCAGCAGCACTTCCTGGTATGTTCCATCTCCGTACTTCTGGATTTTCCACGGATACGTCTGCGGTTCTTCTGCCAGAATATCCTCCCTGCAGGTCACTTTCAGCTCAAGTTCTGCCACAAACGAAGAAAGGTCTTCCATATCCTGAAGAAATTCAACTCTTACTTTATTATCTGTAACAGTATACTCTCCAACCTGAAGCTTGGAATTTTTATCATATACAGGGACTGGCTCTCCCGTATCATCAACTGTCATATATTCTTCAGGCACAAAAAAGAACAGAGTATCTTCCGCTTTTATACCCTGCTCTATTAAAGCATTTTGAAAAGACAAATCTAACCCTATTTTCTGTTCCAACAGGGAATCTGTCTGTTCCATATATATAATCTGATATATAATATCCTTATTTTCACTTAAATCCACAGGAAAACGACTTTCTTCTGTCTCGCTCTGTACATTATTTTCATCTTGCAGATTTTCCTCTTGTGAATCTTCCTGTGGACTTTCCCACGAATCTTCTTCCTGTAAATTGTCGTCCTGTAACTGCGTTTCTCCTTCTGTTTCCGAAAAAATCTCCTCCTGAATCATCAGATCGTTATTTTCAGGCGCTGAAAGTATATCTTCCGCATAAACCGTAACATTACTTATCAACATGGAAAAACACAAAAGCCACGCCGCGATTTTACGTGCTGTCTTCATATACACCCTCCTCTTTTTATAGATATGGTACAATAAGTATACTCTTTTTGGATATTTTTTACAATATATTTGACCTTTTCTGCTTAATATTATACAATAACAATATCTTATAATTAAATAAAAATATATGATTTTACATTATCGTTAGTTTTTACTATTATAAATAAGAAAGGAAGCACAATCATGCTGGATTTCAGAGTAGAAACCTTCCTGGAGGTATGCAAGGATTTAAACTTTACCCGGGCAGCACAACGGCTGAACCTGACGCAGCCTGCCGTATCTCAGCACATTCGCTGGCTGGAGGAAGCATACGGTGTTCCGCTCTTTGTCTGTCACGGCAAAAAAATGCAGCTCACTCCTGCCGGAGAAATGCTGAAAAATTCTGCTGCCACCATGAAGCACGACATCATTTCTCTCAGGGAAAAAATGCAGAAAAGCGCAGAAAACCAACTGGTTAAAATGGGGCTTACTCTTACCATTGCAGAATTTGAGATTTCGGAAATTGCTGCAGCTTACTTAAATTATTACCCTTCCGCGTCTCTCCATCTTTCCGTTGGAAACACAGAAGAACTCTTACATCAGCTTGAGACGGGAAAGATTGATTTTGCCCTTGTAGAGGGCAATTTCCCAAGAGAAATTTATCACCATGAGCTTTATGCAAGAGAGCGCTATATCGCTGTCTGCGCTCCTGACAATCCCCTTGCCAGCGGAAATCACACTCTGGACGACCTGATTTCCCACAGGCTTATCACCCGTGAGTCAGGCTCCGGCTCCCGAAATATTCTGGAACATTATCTCCAGATGAAGGGACTGCAGGTGGAAAGCTTTGACTCTCTTGTGGAAGCAGGAAGCATCGGACTGATCAAACAGCTTGTGGAGCAGGGATGCGGCATTTCTTTTCTTTACAGAACGGCTGTAAAGAAAGAACTGGCAGAAGGCAGATTGTGTGAAATACAGATGGAAGATCTGGACATCGTCCATGATTTTACTTTCATCTGGAGAGAAAACAGCATTTTCGCAGAAGATTATCTGAAAATCTACGAAAGGCTTAAAAAACAGGAAAATTTATTTTCTATGAAAGACTAAAATGGAGGAAAACGCATGAAGGTATTAGTCATCGGCGGAGTCGCAGCCGGAACAAAAACAGCGGCAAAATTAAAAAGAGAAAACCGTGATACAGAAGTTACTCTTCTTACAAAGGATAAGGAAATTTCCTATGCAGGCTGCGGTCTTCCCTACTATGTTGGAAATCTTATTGAAACCCGCGAAGAGCTTGTGGTAAATACTCCTGCAAAATTTGCAGGTCTTACCGGCGTAACCGTTTACACAAACAGAGAAGCTGTCTGTCTTGATTCCGCTTCTAAAACCCTTCAGGCGAAAAATCTGGAAACAAATGAAACAGAAACTTACTCCTACGACCAGCTTGTAATTGCAACAGGAGCTTCTCCTGTTATTCCTCCAATTCCCGGAACAGACAAAAAGGGTGTTTTCAAAATGCGTACGCCGGATGACGCAGTTTCCATGCGCTCTTACATAGAGACAGAAAACGTAAAAAAAGCAGTTGTTATCGGCGCGGGCTTTATCGGGCTTGAGGTTGCGGAAAATCTGCAGGCACAGGGACTTTCTGTGACAGTGATCGATATTGCATCTCAGGTTATGCCAAATATTCTTGACCCGGAAATGGCTCTTTATGTAAAAAAACATCTGCAGAAAAACGGAATCCGTGTGATTACAGGAGTAAAAGCAGAAGAAGTTCTGGGAAATGACCAGGTGACAGGCGTCCGCACAGGCACAGGTTTCCTTCCCTGCTCCCTTCTTGCCGTAGCAGCGGGAATCCGCCCAAATACCGGCTTCCTTGAAGATACAGGCATGGAAATGTTCAAAGGCACCATTCTTGTAGACGAAAAAATGCGTACCAGCCTTCCTGATATTTATGCTGCCGGAGACTGTGTAATGGTGAAAAACCGTATTACAGGAGAAGCAAAATGGGCGCCTATGGGTTCTTCCGCAAACCTGGAAGGACGTACTCTCGCACAGGTTCTTGCCGGCAAAGACAAATCCTTTAAAGGTGTTCTCGGAACAGCCGTATGTAAGCTTCCAGGCTTAAACTGCGGTCGTACCGGACTTACAGAAATCCAGGCAAGAGAAGCGGGCTATGACGTGATCACAGCTCTTTCTGTGACAGATGACAAAGCTCACTATTATCCGGACGCTTCTTTCTTTATCACAAAACTGATCGCAGATAAAGCAACACATAAACTTCTTGGTATCCAGGTATTTGGACCGGGAGCTGTTGACAAAATGGTGGATATTGCAGTTATGGGCATCAACATGAATGCCACTCTTGAGGATTTTGAAAACGCAGATTTTGCTTACGCACCGCCATTTTCTACTGCCATTCACCCATTTGTACAGGCAGTGTACGTACTTCTTAACAAAATCGAGGGAACACTTACAAGCATGACTCCTTCCGAATATCTGGAAGGAAAGGCAGATGATTACAGAATCCTTGACGTAAATCCCGCTCCTTCCATTCCGGGAGCTGATTATATCAATCTTGCAGAAGTAAACGGACCGATTCCGGGAATCGAAAAAGATGAAAAACTTCTTCTTGTATGTGCAAAAGGAAAACGTGCCTACTTCCTTCAGAATCGCCTGAAACATTTCGGCTATACAAATACCGTTGTTCTGGAAGGCGCATCTTTCTTTAATGAAGTTCATGTAAAAAACATTGCCTCCGCACTTCCGGAAGAAGAAATCAAACGTGTAAAAGCTCTTGGTTTCCTTATGGACAAGCGCACAGGAAATCATTTTAACGGACGTGTCATTACCAGAAACGGAAAAATTACAGCAGAGGAAATCCGCGCGATCACAGAAGCTGCACAGCTTTACGGTAACGGAGAAATCACAATGACAACCCGTCTTACCATTGAAATTCAGGACGTTCCATATGAAAACATCGAGCCGCTGCGCGAATACCTGGCTCAGGCAGGTCTTATGACAGGCGGAACGGGCTCCAAAGTCCGCCCTGTTGTTTCCTGTAAAGGTACAACCTGTCAGTATGGTCTGATCGATACCTTTGCTCTTTCTGAGGAAATCCACGAACGTTTCTTCCTTGGATATAATAACGTACTTCTTCCTCACAAGTTCAAAATTGCAGTTGGCGGCTGCCCGAATAACTGTGTAAAACCAGATCTTAACGACCTTGGTATTGTAGGACAGAGAGTGCCTGAAATCGACATTGACAAGTGTAAAGGCTGCAAGAGATGTAAAATTGAGACAACCTGTCCTATAGGCGCAGCCAAAATGGTTGACGGCAAGATCGTTATTGATTCCGCACTCTGTAATCACTGCGGACGCTGCGTAGGAAAATGTCCGTTTAAAGCATTTGAATCCTCCACTTACGGATACCGCATTTACATCGGAGGACGCTGGGGCAAGAAAGTTGCCCAGGGACGTTATCTGGACAAGATTTTCACAGATAAAGAGGAAGTTCTCAACACCATTGAAAAAGCAATCCTTCTCTTCCGCGAGCAGGGAATCACAGGAGAACGCTTTGCAGATACAGTAAACCGTCTCGGCTTTGAAAATGTACAGGAACAACTCCTCTCTGACAGTCTTCTCGCCCGGAAAGAAGAAAATCTCGCTGCTAAGAAACACTTAAAAGGCGGCGCAACCTGCTAAAATAAGAATACCCCGAAAGGATACCACATCCTTTCGGGGTGTTTTTTATGACATCAGCGCGCCAATCTCTCCGCTGACATCTTCATAGCTTCTCACTGTCTCATTCAGGTTATTGATTTCCCCTGTTATCTTCTGGTCCTTAAATACAAGGATTCTTCTTGCAAGAGTAATCATCTCCGGCATATCTGAAGAAATCAGGATAATAGACTTTCCTTCTTTTTCCGCAAGCTCCCAGATTAAGTCATGAATGTATTTTTTCGCTCCTACATCCACACCTACTGTCGGCTCATCAATAATGAGAATATCACAGTTTGCAGCAAGCCATTTTCCAATACTTACCTTCTGCTGATTTCCTCCAGAAAGGCTTCCGACTTTTGTCTCAAGAGAAGGTGTTTTTACCTTCATTTTTTCCGACATGGAAACAGCGATTTTTTTATCTTCTTTTACATCTATTTTATGGAATTTATTGATCAGCCTCTGCCATACGGTAATTGTCGTGTTGTATCCTACGGAAGCATCAAGAAGAAGGCCTTCCTCCTTACGATTTTCTGTAACGTATCCGATTCTGTATTTATCCAGGCTGTCAGCAACTGATTTTATTTCTGCCTTTTCTCCATGAATATAGACTTCCCCTTCATCCATCTTATCCGCACCTACAAGAAGTCTTGCAAGCTCTGTTCTTCCGGAACCAACCAGACCGTAAAATCCAAGAATCTCTCCTTTTTTAAGCCGAAATCCTACTTTATCAAACTGACCGTAGGTCGTAATATTCTTTGCTTCAAGAACAACCTCGTCCTTCACATCCAGAAATCCAAGATGTTCCTGGGCTTCCTCACGTCCTATCATCATCTTTACAATGTCCTGTCTTTCAATACCCTGACAATCTTTTGTGCCTACATATTTTCCATCACGGAGAACAGAAACCTTATCACATAATTCCATTACCTCTTCTATTTTGTGAGATACAAAAATAACGGCAACACCCTGTTCTTTCAATCGTTTTACAATTTTAATAAGATTTTCACTTTCATAGGCAGTAAGAGAAGAGGTAGGCTCATCCAGAAGAATGTACTTTGCATTGGAAGAAAGAGCTTTTGCAATCTGAGTAAGCTGCTTCTGCGCTGCTGTCAGATGTTCTATCTTATCAGTGGGACTTAAATCAAGTCCCACTATTTTAAGATATTTTTCTGCTGTTTCGTTCACACGTTTCCAGTCAATGTTCATTCCCTTTTTAAACTGGTCGATACGGTCGAGTACAATGTTTTCTGCAATCGTAGCGTCGGGAATAACCTGAATTTCCTGGCTTACCATATTTATATCGTGAGCAACGGCATCACGGAAATTCTTGATTTCCACCTTCTGCCCGTCAAGATACATTTCTCCCTCATCCGGATGATAAATCCCGGTAATAATTTTCATAAAAGTAGATTTTCCGGCGCCGTTTTCTCCCATAAGCGCGTGGATTTCTCCCTCCCTGAATGTCAGAGATACATCATCAAGAGCTCTTACGCCCGGAAAAATCTTACTGATATGTTTCATTTCCAACATATAGAATCCCTCCGGATCATTATTTTATTTTGTCAGATACTCTGTAGGAAGCTTTTCAAGAATTTCTTCTGTCACTTTATCAAGCTCCTCTGTGTAAGTATCCATGTTGTCTTTTGTTACAAGAACTGTACCGGAATCTACAAAATACTGATCATCTTTTACTTTATAGCCCTCGTCCATAAGTTTCAGAGCCATACAGGAAATATATCCGTGTCCTGCAGAATTCTGTGCGATAGTAGCGTCGATCACGCCTTCTTCGATACCTTTCATAACACCGGAGTCTGTATCAATACCAATCGCATAAATGTGTTCCGCATCCGGCTGTTTTGCATAATAATCATTTAATGTCTGTGTCATGCCAACACTGCTTACCATACCTGTACAGATAATACCATTGATTTCTCCCATGTTTGCGGAAAGAGCACTCTCAATCTTGCTTACCGCTTCTTCCTGTGTTTTAATTCCTGCAATTTCCTGAACAATTTCCACATCCGGATATTTTGCAACCACTTCTTCTACACCTTCTTTACGAAGAGCTGTATTTGGATCTTCCAGAACCTCAAGAACATTAAGGATCTTTCCTTTGCCGCCCATCATTTGAATAACAGCTTCTGTTGCATCCATTGCAGCCTGTTTTACATCCGTTGCAACTGCAAATGATGCAGCTGTCGGTTTCTCTGTATCTGTTCCGAAATTGATAACATTCACGCCCATTTTTTCATTGATTTCTTCATAAAGACCATTTGCTCCGGAAGCATCGCATGGATAAATAGAAAGACCTGTAATTCCCTGTGCAACAAGCGCCTCTACCTTCTCATTTTCGCTTGCCTGTGTCCAGTCCGGTCCAATCTGGATAATTACTTCTGTATCCTGCTCTTCCTGGAATTTCTCAACACCCTTCTTTACCTCATCGAAGTAAGGATGCGGCGCCGGAGCATACCATGCAATCTTGGAATCTGCCGCCTGAACAGTCATTGCTCCTGTTAACCCCACTGCCATCACTGCACACATAAGCCCTGCAATCCATTTTTTCTTCATAGCCATTTTCCTCCTTAAAAATTATATAGTTTTTTATTCATTACTTCCCGCTTTTAAGCTGCTGTTTCAACTTTCTGCCGTTTATAATTTCCTTGATGCTGTCAAGAGAAACTGCAAGAAGGAGAATCAGTCCAAGATATGCCTGCTCGAAATAAATGTTGGCATTTAACATGACAAGACCATTTTTTACCATTACAATTAAGAATCCTGCAAAAAATACACCTACTGCGTTAAATACGCCGCCTTTTAAGGAAATTCCTCCGATAACTGCTACTGCGAAAGAAATGACCATCCAGTCAACACCTGTTGACGGCTGCGCGGAACCTGTTCTGGAAATCCAGAGAAGCCCTGCGATCGCTGCAAAGAAACCGGAACCGATATTTGCAAGAATAATCATTTTATTTGTGTTTACACCGGACATTTTCGCTGCTTCCACATTTCCGCCTGTTGCAAGAACACGGCGTCCTGTTACTGTATAACGGAATACATAGCCCAGAACTGCAAGAGCGATACCTGCCAGCCACAGAAGGTACGGGATTCCTAAAAATCCTTCTCTTCCAAGGAAAGTGAAACCTTCCGGAATTTCATTGTACGGGAATCCCTGTGATACTCCGTTAATGAGTCCCTGGAAAATAAAGGAGGTTGCAAGTGTCACTACAAAGGAGTTCAGTTTCAGCCCTGTAATTACAAGACCGTTTACTGCGCCTGCAAGGATTCCCACAAGAAGACCGATTAAAACGGCTGCTGCTGAAGGAAGACCAAGAATCTCCATACTGTAACCAGCCGCTACTACTACCATACCACCGATGTATCCAAGAGATAAGTTCATGCCCCCTACAATCACTACGAGCCCCTGAGCAATGGCGATGAAAATATAAATCGCAGCTGTTCTTCCCATATTAAACAGATTATATGATGTAAGAAAACTGTCTGAAAAAACTGTAAAAATCACACCCAATATCAGGACTGCCACAATAACCGTTATTTCACTGCGGGCAAATATTTTCTTTATATTAAATCCTGCTGTTTTTTTATCACCCATTTTCTTCTCCTCTTTCCTTTATTTTCTGGAATCTTCTACTGCTCTGTACATAGCAAGAATGTTTTCCGGCGGAACATCCGGCATAATATTATGTTCCTGATTAAATACGAAGCCTCCGTCCTGATTGAAAATATCAATCATACGTCTTGTATAATCATAAACTTCTTCCGGTTTTGAAAGATTTAAAACAGTTCTTGTATTACATCCGCCACCCCAAAATGTAATGTCTTTTCCAAATTCCTGTTTTAAAACCTTCGGATCCATCTGATAAGCGGTTGTCTGAACTGGATTCAAAACATCGTATCCGGCTTCAATTAAATCCGGAATGATCGGATAAATAGAGCCACAGGAATGAAGAAGCGTTTTCATCTTACTGTGCTTATGTACGTATTCATTCAATTTTGTCTGGTACGGTTTGAAAAATGTCTGGTACTTCTCTCTTGACATGAACATTCCCGTATCCATTCCAAGATCGTCTCCGAATCTTAAAATATCAACGACATCGCCGACTGCTTCACACACTTTCTCAAGTGTTGCCAGATGACGCTGCATTAACTGGTCTACAAGCGCCTCCACATTTTCTTCATCTGAATAAAGATCCATAAGGAAGTTATCCATTCTCCTCAAAAAAGTACCCCACTCAAAAAGATTACAGCCGCATGTGATCATTAAAGCTTTATCTGTACTTTCACGAAGCTTTATCGTACGCTCTCGAAGCTGTTTGTAAAAATCTTTTTCTCCGCTGTGATCCCACGGACTGTGAACAAGTGCGCTCCACAGTACCTTTCCCATCTGATGATCCAGATCTTTGTAATCGTCCGGATAATCGTCTAAGTACGGGAAATACGTCTGATCAAAGAAGGTTGCTCCAACAGGCATTTTTGCGATCAGAGTTCCTTCTTCATCATGAACAAGATAATCTCCGTTCGGCTGCTTTTCCGGCTGGAACCATTTCGGATACTGTCCCACAGAACCATCTGCAAGCGTCACGTCATGCCAGTCCTCATCTTTTTCATTAAAAACTCTTCCTATATCAATTACGTCCACACCAAAGCGTTCCAGAATTTCATCTTCCGGCTGTACCACCTGCTGTACAACATCAAAAATTCTTGTATGTCCGCCTGTCATTCCCAGATATTTTTTCAGATTGTTATATGCAATCGCGGAAATTCCGGAGCTGGGTGTTGACCCAAGGTCAAGGGGAACGTGATCCGGCTGCTTATGTGCGATTGCTGTCATTACTCTCTCTCTTGAATTCATAATTTCCTCCTTTTTATCTAAACGTTTAGATTTTTCTTTATAAAAAATTCTGCGTCCTAATCAAGATGATATACCTCTTCCATTTCCCCCCACCATTCACCTTCTTTTGCGGAAGGAACCGGCTCCTGGCACGGATCTGTCTCTTTCCACCATTCCTGTGTTTTCGGATCGTCTGCCATCTTCTTCATATCTGCTTCATAATCATCCCCTGTATATTCATAGTAGCTGAAAAGATAACCGTCTCTGTAGTAAATAGAATAGTTTTGTATATTGCATTCTTTAATCTTCTCATTGATCTCTTTCCACGGATTTGCATGAAGCGCTTTGTACTTTTCTAGATACTCCTCTTTTACACGAATGATCTGCCCAAATCTCCTGACTTTCTTTTCTTCCATTTCAACACCCTCTTTATTATTTTCTTTTACGGCGCCTGTCTGTATTTGATGATTTGATTATACCTCACAAAAAAGCAATTTCAACCAGTTTTCAAAAATAATATTCTAAACGTTTAGATGGATTGACGTAATTCTATCTTTATGGTAGATTGTTTTTATAGATAAAGTATATCTTCCTAACAGAACGGAGGGCTTTTTATGGCAACTTTAAAAGATGTAGCAAAAGACGCCGGTGTTTCCATTGCCACTGTATCCTGCTGTATCAGCGGAACACGCTATGTAAAACCGGAAACAAAGATGCGGGTTATGGACTCCATTGAGAAATTAAAATATATTCCAAATGCCTCTGCCAGAGATTTAAAATCTTCCTCCTCCAACCGCATTGGCATTGTACTGACAGATATTGATAATACTTACCATGCAGAAATTTTTAAGGGTGTCTCCTCTTATTTACAGAGAAGAGGTTATTCCATCAGCGTGGCTTTTTCCAATAATCTTCCTGATATTGAAATAGAAAAAATCGAAGATTTTATAAGCCAGAATGTATCCGGGCTTGTTATCATAACCTGTCAGCCCCAGAATACCGATTTTTTTCAGAACCGAATAAAAAATTTTAATATTCCCGCCGTTTTTATTGAACGCCGTCCTGACAATCTTGATGTAAGTTTTGCAGGCTTCGATAACAACAAAACACTTTATCAGATTACAAATGCCCTGCTCTCAAAAAGCTATAAAAAAATCGGACTTGTTACTGGATTTTCCCATTTTTCTTCTGAAAAAGAGAGTATGGAAGGATATATCGCCGCATTTGAGAGCAACGGACTTTCTCCTGATATGTCCCTGATCGTAGAAACGAATATGACAAAAGAGGACGCCTTTAAAACCTGCATGACGAACCTCCCCCTGTCCTCCCTGCAGGCTGTCATTGCCACATCAGAAAGCATTGCCTCCGGTATTTTAGAGGCGCTGTACCTTCAAAATATCCGTGTCCCCGATGACCTTCTTCTGATTACCCTGAGCGAGGAAAGCTGGAATAACGCCACAAAATATCCGGGAGTCATTCACACTTCCCGGACAGCGTTTACCCTTGGGAGAGAGGCTGCTCAGATACTTCTCCAAAACATTAAAGAGCCGGTGCTTTTTGAGGAACAGAATCGGGTTCTTTCTGACCATATTCCAAATCTGAACGCCATTCCTGTTCCGGCTCCTGTGTCTTCGTCCAGAAATCTTCCGAAAAAATCACAGGAATGTCTTCGGATTCTTATGGTGGATCTTGTAACCTCCCACTCTACAAAGCTTTTATCTCAGAGCTTTACACGGGAGACAGGCATCCCTATTGAATTTACATTCGTAAAACACGATGAACTTCTGAAATGTATTATGGACGATGTAAATTCTTCCCGCAACTATTACGATATTTATATGTATGATGTTCCCTGGCTGGAATATATGGTGCAGAATGCTTTTGTGTCAGATATGACAGAATTTGTGACAGAAAGTGATTTTGAACCGGAACGGCTGTTTAAACAGAACATGGATAACTGTAAATATGAAGATCATTACTATGGCATTCCCATTATCGGTGGAACCCAGATCATGTTTTACAGGCAGGATCTTTTTGAAAACAGAGAAATTATAAAATCCTTCAAAAAGAAATATGAAATTTCTCTTCGTCCACCCAGAACATGGACGGAATTTAACGGAATTGCAGAATTTTTTACAAGGAAATATAATCCAGATTCTCCGACTCCTTTTGGAACTTCTTTTGCTGGAATTATAGACGAGGAACTTGCACCGGAAATTTTAATCCGTCTCTGGGCTTTCGGAGGAAAAATCTGGGATAAATACAACAGGGTGTGCATGAATACGCCGGAAAACGAAAAAGCGTTTCACAGTATTTTAACCACTTTAAATTATGTAGAAAAAAATCCTATGGAAACCTCTATTCGAAATACAGTAGATGATTTTATTTCCGGCAAAACAGCAATGCTTGTAACTTATACGGAATACGCCTCTCAGATAAGCCAGTATATCCACAGAAATACATCAGGGCGCGTAGGTTACGAAACGATTCCCGGAAAAACACCGGCAAGTGTAGGGTGGAATTTTGGTCTGAATCCTTTTACACCAAAGGCAGAGATGGCATACCAGTATTTTAACTGGCTGTGCCGTGATTCCACAAGCTGTTATATGACCATTATGGATGGCCAATCCCCGGTTATCGCCCCTTATCACAGCCATGAGCTTATGAAGCTCTATCCCTGGCTTGAGCTTACGGAAGAAAGCTTTGCCTACTGCCGAAAACGAAACGGACCTTACCGAAATAAGTCCCTTGTAATCCCTCAAAATAAACTGGAGGCAATTTTATGCAGCGTTCTTCGCGATATTCTCATAAACAAAACCTCCATCTCACAGGCTCTCACAAAAGCCCAGGTGAAAATGGAGGAATTATTCAAATCATACGGCTATCCGAAACCGCTTCACTTTATCCAGTAACTTATGTATCGCTGTCTTGGGACTTTTCCATAGACAGGACAGTCTCTCCCAACCTGTTATAGATTGTTACTGCATCCTGCACATGGCGGGCTGTTCCTGCTTCTCCCGGAGCGCCTGCCGTCACAAGAATGTATTCCCGTCCTTCTATCTGTGCAAAACTGGCAAGACAAAGACCTGCCTCGCTTGTATAGCCTGTCTTTCCTCCCTTTATTTCTCCGCCTGTCACAGCAGCGCTTGGAAGGCTTTTAAACATTGTACTGTAATATGTAATCCCGTCCGGGTGAATGTTGGTGACGCCGGTAGAATGACGCGGTGATTCTATTACTTCCCGAAACGTATCGTTTTTAAGAGCATATTTTAAAAGAACTGCCATATCAAGAACCGTGCTGTAATGTTCCGGGTTATGAAGCCCTGTGCTGTCGCAGAAATGTGTGTTTTTCATTCCGATTTTCGCTGCTTTTTCGTTCATCAGCTCCACAAAAGCTTCCTCAGAACCGGAAATAGAATCCGCCAGGGCAATGCAGCACTCTGCACCTGATGGCAGAAGCACTCCATATATCAGATCTATAGCCCGCACAGTCTCTCCCGGCTGAAATCCCGCCTGTGTGGCATCCTGTTCATAGAGCCCCGCAAACATATCCTGGGTAAGTGTGATTTCCTGGTTTAAATCCTTAATCTCCTCGATTGCCAGAATTGCCGTCATCATTTTTGTCATAGATGCAGGATAAATTCTTTCTTCCGCTCTCTCTGCTCCCAGAATCTTTCCGCTGTTTGCCTGCATCAGAACTGCATAAGGGCTTTGAATCCCGCTTATATCAAGCTCTTTTACAACAGGCTGACTGAACTTTAAAAGCCACTCTCCCACTCCCTTATCCCAGCCTATCATGATAACAAGCGCGGCAATTACAATGATCTCCACAAACGTACACAGTACAATCCGCCCTGTGTTGCTTTGTTTTCTCCGCCTTCTCCTGCTTTTGCTTCGTCTTCTGGTTTTTCCTGCCGGTGACATAAAATCCCCTCTCTTCTTTCTCTTTTAAAACCGTGTTGCAAAGTCTTATTGTCTGGAGATATTGTAACATAAGTGAAGGGGGTGGTGCATCTAAAGAATCTCTAAATTCCAAAGCGGATTATTTTTTGGGCGTTTCTGGAAATATAATCTTATTCACAAAGAAAAATACCACCATAGAAACTCCGCCATTTAATACAGTCGTTCCGATATTGTAAATAAAATCCGGAACAAACATACCTGCTACTGCCACCCAAACACAATTAATTGAGTTTACGATACAGGTTACAATACAAAATGCTGCCGCATACCAGGCAATCTGTTTTCCTGTGTTGCCTTTACTGCGGAATACAAAATGTTTCTGAATAGGAAAATTAATACATTCCCCAATTATCATTGCAGTCATATATGCCATAAAATATGATAATCCACCGTGTGCCTGATCATATCCTAAAATATTCCACTGAAATGTTTCTCCAAATAAAGTAACGGGAATTCCTGGCCAGCCAAAAGACTGATCCCCCATTCCTGCAAAAACATTCGGAAGGAACTGAAGCAGAACATATTTTAGAACGGTTATCAAATTGGAGACTATGACAAACAGGCCGCCTTCTCTTACCCACTTTGCAAGCTTTGGGTTTTTTGTTTCAAAAGCATTCCATATATTCATTTTCCAGCCTCCTATTTCTCACTTTTCAACAGTGCTTCATATTTTTTATTTTCCCGCATATTTCGGAAAAATCCACCAAGTACGCCTGCCAGACCACGGAAAAAATGTCCGTTAGCTGCCATTACCATAGACTCTGTCATCTCTCTGGACACCAT
The DNA here is from genome assembly GCA_900540785.1 of uncultured Blautia sp. Classification (GTDB taxonomy): domain Bacteria; phylum Bacillota; class Clostridia; order Lachnospirales; family Lachnospiraceae; genus Blautia_A. Next base: position 9,086 of record UQHF01000006.1, on the reverse strand, counting down.
TCCACCTGTCATTTTGCAGATTGCACGGAAAGGCATATTATAAATAAACAGTGTATTCAGATCCGGTACTCCTTTTTCCACAGATTTATCTAATTTTTTCTGAAGGACCTTATATATGAAACGGCAGAGTCCGTTTTTGGCATCTTTCATCTGACAAAGGGCATCATTGACCTCAAGCGGTCCTACCTTTTCTTCCGGAAGAACATCTCCATAAAAAATCTGAAACTCCTCGTAGTGGACATTTCTCACAAGACCTGCTTTATAATTTGGGAGCTTTTCAATATCATATGGCAATACCTCTGTTGTCCCCTGTTTTTCTATTTCTGCTGAAAGTCTTATATCTGCACTGGACGCTCCCACCATAATTGTGTAGATACCGCCTTCTACCTCCCACTGATTTGTCTTTGTATTAAAATACCGGAAGGTTTTGTCATCAAACTGGATTTCCACTTCTCTGGATTCTCCCGCCTCCAGCCATACTTTCGTAAATCCCTTTAATTCCTTTTTCGGTCTCACAAGCCCAGATTCTGTTTTTCCCACATACATCTGAGCAATCTCAGCCCCTGCACGCATACCCGTATTTGTAACAGTAAAGCGAACTCCTGTATCTGTCAGCACAAGTGAACTGTAAGAGAATGTTGTATAAGAAAGTCCATACCCAAAAGGAAACTGTACCGCAACACCGGCTGTATCATAATATCTGTATCCGATAAAAGGTCCCTCCCGATACTGAAGATTCCTGTATTTCTCATCAGCGTAGTTAAACATGGAACAGTCTGCATATGCAAACGGATAGGATTCTGCAAGTTTTCCTGTTGGCGTCTCTTTTCCTGTAAGAAGGTCAAGAAGAGCGCTTGCACCTGCCTGCCCTGTAAGATACCCGTGAAGAAGAGCAGTAAGCTTACCAAGCCACGGCATTTTTACTGCGGAACCGGCTGACATCACGCCAACTACATTGGAATTAAGAACAGCCAGTTTATTAAGTTCTTCAATCTGATATTCCGGAATATCCATAGAAGTTCTGTCTGCACCTTCTGATTCTGCAATCTCATCAAGTCCGAAGAAAAACAGTACAACATCTGCAGCTTTTGGATCCTCTACCACTTCCAGATTGTAATTCTTTATTTCTTCTGCAATGGTTTCCACCCTAGTTGCATTTACCTGAGAAGAACCGGAGCCCTGATACCTTGGTTTGTTTACAAATGGCCCTTTCAAAGCCACCTTTGTTCCTTCTTTCAAAGGAAGAATTTCTTTTTCATTTTTTAACAGCACAGCACTCTCCACTGCTGCCCGGCGTGCAAGTCTGTGATGCGCTTCCCTATCGAAATCCTTTGGTTCATTTTTGCTGAAATAAATCGCCGCTTCAATAACAGGCTCTATCGCCCGGTCAATTTCCGCTTCTGTTATTTTTCCAAGTTTCAAATCTTCAAGAAGCCCTCTGGCAGAATCCAGCCCTGGATTTGGCATTTCCACATTTGACTGACATTTCACACCTTCTGTGTGGTTGTTGCTGGCTCCCCAGTCTGTAACTACAATTCCGTCAAATCCCCATTCTTCTCTCAGAATATCAACAAGCAGATGCTCATTTTCATTTGCATATTTTCCATTTACCTCATTGTACGCAGACATAATGGACTTTGCTTTTCCTTCTTTTACCGCAATTTCAAAAGCTGTAAGATAAATTTCCCGAAGTGTTCTCTCATCTACTACTGCATTCATAGCCATACGTCTGTATTCTCTGGAATTTACTGCAAAATGCTTTGGACACGCATACACATGCCTGCTCTGAATTCCCCGAATATAGGCTGCTGCCATTTTTCCCGCAAGAACAGGATCCTCCGAAAAATATTCAAAATTTCTTCCGCAAAGAGGGGAACGCTTCATGTTCAAGCCCGGCCCAAGTACTACATTCACGCCCTGAGCAACCGCTTCCTTACCAAGCGCCTCGCCTATCTTCTCGCCCAGATCCGGGTCCCAGCTGTTTGCAGTAGACGCAGCTGTAGGAAAACAGGTAGCAGGAAGAGATTCATTCAGTCCCAGATGATCTCCTGCCCCTTCCTGGCGCCGCAGACCATGCGGTCCATCTGAAAATGTTATGGAAGGGATTCCCAGTCTTGGAATGTCTCTTGATTCCCACTCATTTTTTCCGCTTAACAGTGCTGCTTTTTCCTCTATTGTAAGTTTTGAAATAATATCCTTTACTTCCATCGTTTCCTCCGTCTTAAAAGGGACTATCGTTTTGTTTCACGCGACAGTCCCCCTTAAAAATCTTACTCTGTTTCCTGTTTTAATCCTTTTTTTCTTTTCCGCAGGTAATGTACGAGTACAAACAATGCAATGCCGCCGATTACGATACCACCTGTTACATTTACTTTCAGGAATATCTTATCCATATTGGACATTCCTCCAATCGGATTTTCACTGCCTGCATAAGCACCGCTGTTTACAATGGTATACATGATATTCTTGCATGCCTTACGCATTGCCAGCGTTGCTGTTGCGCTCTGATTATTAAACTGATTTGATTCTGCATTTCCATATCCAAGCATCAGATCGTTTCCGTTTCTCATGCAGTTTTCGGAAATCATATATCCATAAGAACCATCATAATCACTGATTACCATACCCCGGAATCCCCACTCATCACGGAGAACTGTCTGAAGAAGGTCTGCATTTGCACATACCGGAACTCCTCCCAGCCAGTTATAAGAAGACATACACGCCATTGAGCTTCCTTCGAATCCTTTAATACAAAGCTCAAACGGTTTTAAATAAATTTCACGGATTGCCTGCTCAGAAGCAAAAGTAAGAAGGAAAGCCTCTCTGTTGCATTCCTGGTCGTTCACTGCGAAATGCTTAATGTACGGATACACACCTTTTGTTGCTGCCCCGTTTACCTGGTTCATAGCCAGATAACCAGCAAGTACGCCATCCTCAGAATAATACTCAAAGTTACGTCCTCCAAATGCAGAACGATGTGTATTCATAGCCGGTCCATACCAGCCATAATTTTTAACATCTGCAAATTCCTGTCCCATAGATTCTCCTGTCTCGTAAGCAAGCTCTTTGTTCCAGGTCTGAGCAAGAAGTACTTCACATGGGTACGGAGTTCCGTAAGTCTTGGTCACAAAGTTGTTAAGACCTGCTGGGCCGTCACAGTCTGAAGTTGCAATTTTACCTACTGACTCAATTTCAGCAGTCTGCCATCCACCCACATTGATCATAGTAGACATATCTTCAAAACTTAACTGATCCAATAACTTCTCCCACTTTTCGTCATCATAATCCACACCCTTTAAATCAAAAAGTGTAAGGTCATTGTCTGCCTCAAGTGTAGGCATCTTATCATCCGGATTATCATATTTTGTACTGTCGTAAATGCCAAATGTATTTTCCTCTACAGATGCGCGCAATTCATCAGACATGGTGCGCTGCTCTTCTGTAGGACTTTCCCATGAGTCTGCAGCATTTTTAAATCCATCTGCACGGGAAAGCTCAATAAAATCTCCGCGTGTATAATCTTCAAATACATTTACCGGTGTTGTTTCGTCTGTAGAACGTCCTTCCTTACTGTAGTCAATATCTTTTTCTACTGTAAATTTCTCTTCTGCAATTACCGTATGAGAATCAGCGCGGACAGAAATCGCATATTCTCCAGCTTCCAGAATATATCCACCGCCTTCTACTTTAATTTCACCGGAATCATAAGACGCCATATCTTCTTTGTTGATCTCAAAAGAAATGGTCTGAGATTTTCCCGGCTCAAGAAGCTCTGTTTTTTCAAACTGAACAAGATTTACAGAAGCTTTCTCAATGCCTCCGTTTGTATACGGCGGTGTATAATAAATTTCTACTACATCTTTACCAGCTACATCGCCTGTATTTTTTACCTCGACATCAAAGGAAACGGTATCTCCATTATCCTTAAAATTTGTCATAGTTTTTTCAAAGGTTGTATAGCTCAAGCCATATCCAAAAGGGTACTGCACATAACTGTCGTAATCAATAAGCCCCTCTTCTGCCGCTGTTTCACAGAATTTATATCCTACATAAATTCCTTCCACATAATTTACAAAAGAAATATTACCTTTATATGCGGAATCTGCTTCCAGCGCCTGCGCTTTTAAATCATCTACATTTGTATATGGAATATTTCCAATGTTGTTAATATAATGTGCGGAAAGTAAATCTTTCACATATGTGTCTGCTGTTTTTCCGGAAGGGTTTACAGAACCATTAAGAATCTCTCCCAGTGCAGCAAAACCTGTGGAACCTGCACCTGGTGCCAAAAGAACTGATTTAATCTGCTCATACTCGTCCACCCAGCCAAGCTCCATTGTATTATTTGCATTAATAATTACGATAACATCATCAAATTCAGAGCAGACTTTTTCTACCATCTGTTCCTCTGTAACGGAAAGCTCCAGATAGGACTCTCCCTCTTCGAAGTCATCATAAGAACCATTATTCGCATAAGTAGCATTCATATAACGCCAATTTGCAGGTGCATTAGAAGTAGAAAGTCCCTGGTTATATGTACCGTTTATAACTGCATTCATATCTGTCGGAAGATCTGCACCCTCTCCTCCCGGACGTCCAATCACAATAACTGCCGTATCAGAAAAGTCTTTTGCTTCTGCCATAAGCTCATCTGTATAATGGCTCATATCCGGCTCCGGCAAAGACCAATCCTGTGCAGACATGGAAATCTCCGGCCGCTGGTCATAATAATCTGTATACATTTTGGAAAGGTTTTCATTTGTCTCAAATCCTGCATCCTGTAAAGACTGTAAAATGCCGATGGCACCTTCAGAGTGGGAACCTGCTGAACCTGTTCCTCCAAATACAGGATTGGTGGAATCCCAGCCAAATACATTCAAACTTTTCACATCAGAGGATAAAGGAAGAAGTCCCTCGTTTTTCACAAGCGTAATACCTTCTTCTCCAATTTTTTTGATAGTTTCCTTACTTTCTGCAATAGTTTCCTCTGAAAATTCTGCTTTTGACGCATTTAAAAATCCAGAAACATTAGAATACATAGGACCGTAGCAAATAGAATTAATAATGATCAGGATTGTTGCCAGAAACGCCATCAACGCTTCTATACGTACAACCGCGCGAAGTCCCTTTTTCACAAAATGAGCAAGTCCCAGAACAAGAACAAGCACCACTGCTGCCACGATAATTCCATAAATGTAGCCCTGCAGCTGTGTAAGGTAAGATATAAGGTCCGCTTCACTGACACCTAAGCTGTACATAAAAGGTCCCAGAAGTTTAACTAATAAATTAACCATTTTTCCTTTCTTCTCCTTTAAAATAATCGTTTATCTGGAAGAACCGCAGAAAACAAACCTGCAATCCCAACCAGAAACCCGGCAAAGATTTCTCTCTGCCGAGTTATAGGTTCAATAATTATTTATTTGCTTCTGCATATGCCGCATAGTCAAAGTTTGTCACTTTTGTAAGAGGCTCTGCTGTATACTTAGCTGTACGCTCGTCATCAATCTTGCCTGACCAGTTAAGACCAAATGCAAAATCATAAGTATTTCCATTGGCATCTGTGTAACATTCCATATCTCTCGGAACATCTTCTAACTGTGCTTCTACAGCTTCCATTGATACCGGCTGCTGGAATACAAGAAGTCCGCTCGGTTCTGTCTGTCCGAGAATAGTCTCTGCAACCACGCTTTCACGCTGCTCATTGTAATTTACAAGAATAACATCTGCTAACGGCTCTACTTCATTCCATACCATTCCGCGTTCCATTTTCATAGAAACAATTACAGGAATGTCACCGGCAGCCTCAGCTGCATACTGAAGTGCTTCCAGATCTCCATAATTTGCACACTCATGAGCTGCCACACCTTTGTAAGAACGGTTTTCCTTTGTTCCGTCCTCCAGAACTTTTCCTCCAATAGAAGTTTCACGCGCTGTATCAGCCACATACTCACCATACTGTAAGGATGCAGGATACCATTCCTGTTCTGTTCCTTCCGGAACTGGATCACCGCCAAATGCACCCTCCAGAAGAGACTCGTAAGACGGTACATAAGCTCCGCTCATACCAACAAGAACGTAATCACATGCTGCAATCTCCTCTGCTGAAGCGCGGGTTAAATCCTCTTTTGTATAAGCTTTGTTTCCTTCTTCATCGGCTTCACCTGTAGGCTCTCCAAGTGTATCTGTCACAACATTAAAGTACTGACCAAGTTCTTCCAGATCCATGCCTGGCGCCCATGTTGCCGGACCTTCTGCTATACCATTCGTCCAGGTTGCATCAAATCCTGTATTGTATACATATGGTACGTACACAGTTGGTTTTTCGGAAGCTGCGCCCTCTGCGCTGATTGTTCCGTCATTTTTCAGCATAACGAGAGACTGCTTCTGCGCCTCATGTGAAAATTCTTTTGCAGAATCACTGTCTATAACTGTATCTGCATAAGCAGTATCAGCATAAGGCTGTTCGAACATTTCAAGATTCATCATTGTTCCTACGAACTTCTCCACTGCACTGCGCATGATTTCATCAGCCTTTTCCTGTCCGTCACGCTCTACCAGGATATTGTATGCTTCTACTGCCTTATCAACATCGCTGTATCCGCCAAGAAGATTTGCTCCTGCCTCCCAGCTTGTAGCAATACGATCAGCCTCTTCCAGGGATTCTGCACCCCATACTCCTGCAAACTGATATACTCCCCAGTCTGTGATCTTGAGACCATTGAAACCGCCCTCTTCCAGCATATTGTTAAGGTAAGGGTTGTAAGCGCCTGCCTTCTCGCCTCCAATGCTGTTTCCTTCTGCATCTACATCAATCGCATACTCTGTCATGATACCGGAAGTTCCTGTTTTTCCTGGAAGATTAAATACACCGTCAAAATAAGTGATTAAATGTGCTTCCAGATTATTTCCCGGAAATACTGCGTAACGTCCGCCATTGGCATGGTCGTCACGTCCACCTTCTGTGGCTCCTGCACCTGCAAAATGTTTTGTAAAGCAGTAAACAGATTCATTACCCCAACCAAGGTCTTCGCCGTTTTCATCGTATGTAGACTGCATTCCGTTTACATATGCAGTTGCAATATCAAGTGTAAGCTGCGGATCTTCTCCATAAGTACCGCCTGCACGCTTCATAATAGGAGATGCAATATCTACCTGCGGTCCGAGAAGTGCAGATACACCGGCTGCACGATACTGTTTTGCTGTTTCCTGTCCGATTTTGGCTGCCAGCTCAGAATTCATAGTGGAAGCAAGAGAAAGTGTTTCCGGAAGACCTGAAATACCGGAAGGGTCAATAGAAATCATTGCCGGAATACCATAAAAGCTCTTTTCTGCTACCTCCTGAACTGCATTTGCCCATTTCGCATGTTCAGAACCTCCCTGAGAAATATAACGTGAAACGCCACCACGTCCGCCCTGCATCAGGTAAGTATAAGAACCATCATCTTCTTTTAAAGGCTCTGTAGTAAAATCTCCCCAGCCGCCATGTGTGAGAACTGCTGCAATTTCCTCGCCTTTCATCTGACCTGCCAGATTCTCTGCACGTTCCTCTGTTTCAAGTCTCCAATCCTCGTAAGCGTCTAGCTCACCGTTCTGATTCATATCTTTAAATGCGTATCCATCTACTTCAATCAGTTTTACGCCAGATGTCTGAGATAAACCAAGTGTGTCTCCGCCTTCATTTTCAACTTTAATCCAATTATCCTCTGTAACTGTAATGGTATATTTTGCATCTTCACTTGGAACAATTCCACCAGGAGTATCTGACTCCGCATCTTTTTTTGCCTTTTTATATGGGTTATCTTTTGCAGACTCTGCCTGTTTGTACGGGTCGTCTGTTGCAGATTCTGCCTGTTTGTACGGGTCGTCTGTTGCAGATTCTGCCTGTTTGTACGGATCGTCTGTTGCAGACTCTGCCTGTTTGTACGGATCGTCTGTTGCAGATTCTGCCTGTTTATACGGGTCGTCTGTTGCAGATTCTGCCTGTTTATACGGGTCGTCTGCCGCTGCTTCCGCCTGCTTATAAGGATCATCTGCTGCAACAACTGGTGTGACAACACCTCCTGCTGTCAGGCTCAATGTAATCATTAATGCCATTAATCGCTTTGTTCTCTGTTTCATAACATTTCCTCCTTTTCCCTGGAACAAAACTCTGTCCTTTCATATGGGTAAAACTATAACATAAACTCAGTCCCCTATTTTGCTTCTTGCACAAGCTGTTGTTTTTTTGCATTAATTGTCACTTGCACAGTGCTTTTAAAATCTATATAATATAAAGAAGTACAAATCGCAGACAATATCAGAGACAAAATCACCCGCATAAAAAGGAGTACAGCCATGATAAGAATTGCAATCGTGGAAGACGAAGAAACATATATTAATCAGTTTACAGAATACCTGCAGAATTATCAAAAGACTACAAATGAAGAGATTGATGTCACTGTATATCGCGATGGAGACGAAATTACTTCGAAATATAAATCACAATATGACATCATTCTGATGGACGTGCAAATGAAATTTGTAGATGGAATGACTGCAGCCCAGGAAATTCGAAATGTGGATTCCAGGGTCATTATCATTTTTATCACCAATATGTCTCAATATGCCATTCATGGCTATAAAGTAGGCGCGCTGGACTATATACTGAAGCCGGTTTCCTATTTTTCTTTCTGCAAGCACATAGGAGAAGCGATCGCGCGGCTAAAGAGACGAAGCAGCAATTATATAACCATCTCTGTAAAGGGAGGACTTCTTCGCCTGGATACAGCTGATATTTATTATATTGAAAGCCAGGGGCATAACCTTCTTTATCATACTCATAGCGGAACCCATATTTCTTCCGGAACTATGAATGCAGCAGAAAAACAGCTAGAAAATTATGGATTCTCAAGGGGAAACAAGAGCTACCTCATCAATCTGGCGTATGTAGATGGTATTCAGGATAAATGTGCCCAGGTCAAAGGAGAACTTCTTCAGATAAGCCGTCCACGACACAACTCATTTTTACAAAGTCTTATGAAATACTGGAGTGAGATCGAGTAGGAGGCGGTGACTAACCGCCGTCCTCTCACACCACCGTGCGTACC
>UQHF01000005.1 GCA_900540785.1 uncultured Blautia sp. | reverse complement strand
CGGTACGCACGGTGGTGTGAGAGGACGGCGGTTAGTCACCGCCTCCTACTCGATTACGTCCTGTATGTTATCTTATGATTTTACGATTTTTACAATCGCCCAGATCAAAAGTCCCAGAAGGACAATTCCAATCCCTCCAATGAGATAATATGGGAAATTCGTGTGTACATCGGAAAATTTCTGCGCTTCTTCCAGATGCTTTTCGCCTTCTGCAAGTGCCTGTTTATTGGCGTTTGTGTCGCGTACCTCTACCTTTGCAGTTCCGACCTGTTTATCCTCTCCAAAGAAATATTTACGTTTTAAAGTACCGTCATCCTGTTTCTGATCTTTTGTTTTTAAGTCTGAGGCAGAAGTATCAGAAGGAACGATCACAGTGCCGCCGGATACGATGCTGAAATCGTCATTTCCAAGAGAAACTTTCTTGAAATTATTGAATCCATAATCAAGAAGAGCAATGGCTTCATCATCCGTCTGTCCGGAGGCTCCATTTAATACAACGCAGATAAGTGTCATGCCGTTTCGCTTTGCAGCGGTGGCAAGAACGCTTCCTGATGCCTGGGTAAATCCCTCTTTTCCGCCGAGGCAGCCCTTGTAGTAGGCGGGGTCACCCGGCTTTGTCATGGTGAAATTGCTCGTAAGTACCCTGTCTCCTCCGGAAAGGTTGGTGGCAGGAATGGTATAGGAAGGAGCGGATGCAATGGCGTGGAATGTTTTGTTCTGCATGGCTGCTCTTGTGATACGTGCAAGGTCATGGGCAGTTGTGTGCTGGTTTTCGTCAGGAAGACCGGTGGGGTTTGTAAATACGGTATCTTTGCAGCCCACCTCTTTTGCTTTTTCATTCATTTTCTGAACAAAAGCATCCACAGAGCCGCTTACGTGTTCTGCAACCTGAAGGGCAATGTCATTGGCAGAGCCAACCATAATAGCATAGAGACACTGTTCCATTGTGAATACTTCCCCAAGCTGGGAGGAAATATTGGCGCTTCCGTCCGTGACCTCTGCAACGCCGGTCTCTGTCATGGTAACCTGTTCGTCAAGGCTGCTGTTTTCAAGAGCCACAAGGCAGGTCATGATTTTTACAGCGCTGGAAGGATAGAGCGGCTGATCCATATTTTTTGCATAAAGAATGGTGCTTGTAGATTCCTCCACTACAACGGCGGCTGAAGATGTAATGTCCTGTGCCTGAGGCCAGCCGGGAATGGAGTTTGTGGAAATTCCGGTATTTTCAGTTGCTTCTGCTGCTCTTGCAGGAACAGGGGTGATCAGAGAAACACAGATTCCCAGTGCAAGAAGGGCGGCAGACAGTCGTTTTTGTCTTTTCATCATAAAACTGCTCCTGTTGTTTCATAAAATAAGTTGCTACAGGTTTCAGTATAACACATTTATTCCCTTTCTTGCAAAAAATATAGTAGAATGTTACAATAAGTTCATAAATTTTTTCTTAACAAATAATAAACAGAAGTCAGAGGTTAAAATAAATGGGAAAAGGCAGCAATACAGGAGGAAAGATACAATGGAGTAAAATGTTGAAAAAGCTTTCTCCTTATACAATTCAAAAAGGGTTCCGCTACCTGAAACATTACGGAGCAAAGGAATTCTGGATCCGTCTCCACGAGAGGTTTGAGCCGGAGGAAGTCCCCTATGAACCCTGGTATGAAGCGTATGTACCAGATGAGGAAACATTAAACCGTCAGAGAAAGAGGAAATTTTCAAATGCGCCTCTTATCAGCGTGGTGGTTCCGGCATATCATACGCCGCCGCTTTTTTTGAGACAGATGCTGGATTCTCTGATCGCACAGACGTATGGGAATTGGGAACTTTGTATTGCAAACGGAAGCCCGGATGACAAAGAGATGGAAGCTGTCCTGAAAGAGTACGAAAAAAGAGACAGCCGTATCCGCCATGAAAATCTGAAAGAAAATCTTGGCATTGCAGAGAATACAAATGCGGCATTTCGTATGGCAGGAGGAGAGTTTATAGGACTTCTCGACCATGACGACCTTCTCGCTCCAAATGCGTTGTATGAAATTGCCCTTGCCCTGGAAAAAAATCCGGAGGCAGATGTGGTTTACACAGATGAGGATAAGGTGACAACAGATTTAAAAGAACATTTTCAGCCGCATTTAAAGCCGGATTTTAATCTGGATCTTCTCCGTTCCAACAATTACATCTGCCACTTCTTTACCGTGCGGAGAGAAATTGTGGAACATGTGGGAGGATTTCGTAAAGAGTTTGACGGAGCGCAGGATTATGATTTTATTTTCCGGTGCACAGAAGAGGCGGAGAAGATCCTTCATGTTCCGGAAATTCTTTATCACTGGAGAACCCACAAAGAGTCAACAGCAGACAATCCGGCAAGCAAGATGTATGCGTTTGAAGCAGGAAAGCGGGCGATAGAGGCGCACTTAAAACGGACAGGCACGGAAGGTGAGGTAAGCCATACTCCGGACCTCGGATTTTACAGAGTGAAATATCCGGTAAAGGGAGAGCCTCTTGTTTCTATTATTATTCCAAATAAAGATGAGAAGGAATCACTGGAAGCCTGCTTAAAATCCATATGGGAAAAAACAACATACAAAAATTATGAGATCATTGTTGTGGAAAACAACAGTACATCGGAGGAAATCTTCCGGTATTATAAAGAAATTTCAGAGAAAGGTGTGCGTCTTTTAAGATGGAAGAAAGAATTTAATTATTCTGCCATCAATAATTTCGGCTCTGCCCATGCAAAAGGAGAGTTTCTCCTGTTCCTGAATAATGATGTGACTGTGATCACGCCGGACTGGCTCACAGAGCTTGTGGGAGTTTGTCAGAGAAAAGAAGTGGGGGCGGCAGGCGTGAAGCTTCTTTATCCTGATAATACCATTCAGCATGCCGGCTGCGTCATAGGAATCGGAGGAATTGCAGGGCATATGTTTGTGGATATGCCGGCAAACCGCACAGGCTATCTCCACAAGGCGTCGCTTCTCCAGGATATGAGCGCGGTAACGGCAGCCTGCATGATAGCGAAAAAGCAGGTCTTTGATGAAGTGGGCGGTTTTACGGAGGAGCTTGCCGTAGCTTTTAATGATGTGGATTTATGTCTGAAAATAAATAAAGCGGGAAGTCTTGTTGTATACGACCCTTATGTACAGCTTTATCACATGGAGTCAAAAACAAGGGGCGCGGAGAATTCCAAAGAAAAGGTGCGCCGCTTCCAGACAGAAATTGAGTATATGCGGTGTCACTGGATTGACATTCTGAAAAACGGGGATCCGTATTATAATAAAAATCTTTCTCTTACCAAGTGGAATTATTCTTTGAAGCCGCTTCCGGGAATGGGAAACAAGAAGGGATAAAGAATGGAAGTATCAGTTATTATTCCCAATTTTAACGGGCTGGCGTATCTGGAAGGAGTTCTTTCCAGCCTGGAACGCCAGAGTATGAAAAATTTTGAAGTGATCCTTGTGGATAATGGTTCTACAGACGGAAGCTGTGCTTTTGTGGCGTCTCAGTATTCCTGGGTCCATATTATTGAGCTTTCTGAGAATTTTGGATTTTCCAGAGCTGTAAATGAGGGAATCCGGGCTGCCAGAGCTCCCTATGTGCTGCTTTTAAATAATGACACGGAGGTGGAACCGGACTTTCTGAAAGAAATGGTGGAAGGGATCCAGAGACATAAAAAAGCGTTTTCCTGCCAGGCGAAGATGATCCAGTTTCATGACAGAGATAAGATGGACGATGGAGGCAATTATTACTGTGCCCTCGGCTGGGCGTTTGCGGAAGGAAAAGGGAAAGCCGCAGAGTATTACGACAAAGAAAAAAAGATTTTTTCCTCCTGTGCAGGAGCTGCCATTTACAGAAAAAAAATATTTGAAAAAATCGGATATTTTGACGACGAGCATTTTGCCTATCTGGAAGATCTGGACGTGGGATACAGGGCACGTATTTACGGCTATGAAAACTGGTATATTCCCGGTGCAGTTGTGTATCATGTGGGAAGCGGAACAAGCGGTTCCCGGTATAATCAGTTTAAAATCCGTTATTCCTCCAGAAATAATATTTATATGATCTATAAAAATATGCCGCTTTTGCAGATTATTTTAAATCTTCCCTTCCTGCTTGTGGGATTTGGAATGAAAATCCTGTTTTTCTGCCTCAAAGGATATGGAAGAGAATATCTGGCAGGCATTAAAAACGGGTTTCAGCTAAGCTCAAAAGGCAGAAAGGTTTCGCTTGCTTTGAAGCATTTTCCGGCATACTGTAAGATACAGTGGGAGCTGTGGGTCAATATATTCCGGCGTATTTAAAAGCGCTCCGGGAAAATTTACAGAATTTTTATTGCATTTATGTGTTTCATATTATAATATAGAGGCAATGATTAAAACAGAGGTGGCTGGAATTGATTAAAGATAATCAGAAAAATTTCACTCGCCTCCATGTAGCGATAGATATTGTTGTAATTGCATTTTCTTATATTTTTGCATGGTTTTTCCGCTTTATAGGTCCGCTGGCAGATTCTGCCACAACGTCTAAGACCTTTGAAGAGTACATGATACTCCTGCTTATGATCATCCCGGGATACCTGCTTCTGTATCAGGCATTTACACTGTATGAGCCAATTCGAATGCAGGGCCGCCGTCTTGTGCTGGCAAATATAATCAAGGCAAATACCCTTGGATTTCTGACGATTATGTTTGTTCTTTATTACGTAGACGAGGGCAACTTTTCCCGTGTGACCTTTGGTATTTTCTATGTGACAAATATCTGCCTGGAATGGGCGGTGAGAATGTTTATTTTTTACATCCTCCGTGACATGAGAAAAAAAGGTCTGAATCAGAAGCAGGTTCTTCTTGTGGGATACAGCCGGGCAGCAGAAGAGTATATCGACAGAATCCAGCAGAATCCTCAGTGGGGATATAACGTGAGGGGGATCCTGGACGATAATGTTCCGGCAGGAACCATGTATAAGAATGTAAAAGTAATCGGAAGAATTGCGAATCTTATGGTAATTCTTCCTGTGAGCAGTCTCGATGAAATTGCCATTACTCTGGGACTGAACCAGTATTATCGCCTGGAGGAGATAGTGACGCTTTGTGAAAAGTCAGGAGTACACACAAAATTTATTCCGGACTATAATAAAATTATTCCGACGAAGCCATATACAGAGGACATACAGGGACTTCCTGTTATTAATATCCGTTATGTGCCGTTAAGCAATACGTTTAATGCCCTTGTAAAGCGGGTGATGGATATTGCAGGTTCTATCGTGGGGATCATTGTATCGTCGCCGGTTATGCTTCTGATGTGTATCCTGATCAAGCTTACTTCTCCCGGACCGCTTATTTATAAGCAGGAAAGGGTGGGGCTTCACAATAAGACGTTTTGGATGTACAAGTTCCGTTCTATGGAAGTGCAGCCGGAATCAGAAGAGAAGAAGGCATGGACAAGAAAGAATGATCCTCGTGTGACGGGGATTGGAAAATTCATGCGCCGGACAAGTATTGACGAGCTTCCGCAGCTTTTTAATATTTTAAAGGGCGATATGAGTCTTGTAGGTCCGAGACCTGAGCGGCCGTTTTTTGTGGAAAAATTCAGAGAGGAAATCCCGCGGTACATGGTCAAGCACCAGGTTCGTCCAGGTCTTACAGGCTGGGCACAGGTAAATGGTTACAGAGGAGATACCTCGATCCGTAAGAGAATCGAATGTGATTTGTATTATATTGAAAACTGGAGCATTGGATTTGATATAAAAATCATGTTTCTTACGGTATTTAAAGGTTTTATTAATAAGAACGCATACTAAAAGGGGAAAAAAATGTCAAAACCAGGAAGAAAAAAGAAAAAAATTTTGTTTGTTCTTGAAATCATTGTGTTGCTGGTATTTATCGGCGGTCTGTATATTTACGGACAGATTTCATCAAAGCTTGATAAAATTGAGCAGCCGGTGCTGGATGAAGAAAAAATCCTTGTAAACGAAGACGCGCCGGAGATGACGGGATATACCACATATGCTCTCTTTGGAATTGACCACAGAGATAAAAATGCTGCTCTTGGCGGAGAGAACAGTGATACTATGATCATTGCCAGCGTAAATAATGATACAAAGGAAGTAAGACTTGTATCCATATACAGAGATACACTCTTAAATGTGGGCAATGACACTTATTCCAAAGTTAATTCAGCCTATGCTTACGGCGGACCGGAACAGGCAATTTCTGCACTGAATACGAATCTCGACCTTGATATTACGGACTATGCGACAGTTGACTTTAATGCGTTGACGGAAGCTGTGGATGCTCTGGGAGGTCTTGACATTCCTCTTTCTTATGCAGAAATTGAGCATATGAATAATTATTGTGTTGAGACTTCTGAAGAAACAGGAAAGAGCTATACTCCGGTAGAGAAGCCGGAACCGGCTCCGGAAAACCAGGAGGAAATTCTGGGAACCTATCATCTGAATGGTGTGCAGGTAACCTCCTACTGTCGTATCCGTTATACTTCAAGTCTTGATATGGGACGAACAGAGAGGCAGAGAAGGGTAATTCAGATGCTTGCCATGAAGGCAAAATCTGCTGGAATGAGTACCATTTTCAAGGTAATGGACGATGTATTTCCTATGGTACAGACTTCTCTCACAAAAAATGAAATACTTTCTCTGATTCCTTCTGTAATTGGTTACAGCATAGGAAACACAACAGGTTTTCCAATGGAATACAAGTTTGCGAATGTAAAGGGAAGCGTAATTGTACCAACATCTTTGGAATCGAATGTGATTGAGCTTCATAAATATCTGTATGGTGAGGACGTGGCATATACACCAAGTACAACTGTAAAAGAGAGAAGCGCGAAGATTCTTGAGATTGTAGGAGGAGAACAGAATATTGTAGATACAGCGCCTGTTGTAGAGGACGATACGGTTCAGGATGATTTTGTATGGCAGTCTCCTTCAACAGATGATGGCTCCGGTGAAGGAGATTACGATCCGAATTATGATCCGAATTACGACCCGGATTACGATCCGAATCAGGGCGGCGGAGACGATGGCTCCGGCGGAGGAGATTACGATCCAAATTATGACCCGAACTATGATCCGGATTACGATCCGAATCAGGGCGGCGGAGATGATGGCTCCGGTGGAGGAGATTACGATCCGAATTATGATCCGGATTACAACCCGGATCAGGGCGGCGGAGACGATGGCTCCGGTGATGACGGTTCCGGCGGTGGCGATGTTGGCGGTGGAGACACCGGTGGCGGAGACGTTGGAGGCGGTGATATGAGCGGTGGCGATGTCGGCGGTGGAGATACCGGTGGCGGAGACATGGGCGGCGGTGAAACCGGCGAAGTTTATCAGTAAACAGATAATAAAAAAGGATCATCTGAAAAGATGGTCCTTTTTTCAACAGGAGAAAAACAGATGGAAAAGACAAGAGTAAATGTGATCATTCCCACATATCACCCGGGAAAAGAGTTTCCTGCACTGTTAAAAGGGCTTAAAAATCAGGAATATCAGCCGGATAAAGTGATTATTATGAATACAGAGAAAGAAGGCTGGGATGCCCGGTGGGAAACGATTTTTCCACGGACAGAAGTTCATCACATTAAAAAAGAACAGTTCGATCACGGTGGAACAAGAAAGGAGGGAGCAGCTCTGGCTGATGGCAGCATTCTTGTATTTATGACACAGGATGCCGTACCTTATGATAAATTTCTCATTGGAAATCTTATAAAGCCCCTTCTGGAGAAGGAAAGTGTGGGGGCTGCCTATGCAAGACAGCTTCCAAGAGAGGACTGCAGTTTTCTGGAAAAGTGTACAAGAAGTTTTAATTATCCGGAAGCCTCCTGTATCAAAACAGAAAAGGATCTGCCTGTTTACGGGATCAAAACGTTTTTCTGCTCCAATGTATGTGCGGCGTACAGAAGAGAAGCTTACGAAAAGGCGGGCGGTTTTGTAAAAAAAGCAATTTTTAATGAAGATATGATCTGTGCGGGAAATATGGTAAAAGCAGGGTACGGCATTGCGTATACAGCAGATGCAAAAGTGGTGCATTCCCATAATTATACATGTCTGCAGCAGCTTCACCGGAATTTTGATCTGGGTGTATCACAGGCGGATCACCCGGAAATATTCGAAGGCGTTCCTTCTGAGGGAGAAGGCATCCGCCTTGTAAAAAAAACAGCGGGAATTCTTGTGAAAGCAGGAAAATTCTGGCTTCTTCCGAAACTTTTTTTCCAGAGCGGATTCAAGTACATCGGATATTTTATGGGAAAGAGATACAGAAAGCTTCCTTCTAAACTTGTTTTATGGGCGACCATGAATAAAGCATACTGGAAGAAGAGATAAGCTTCATCAGAACATAATTATTTTCAAAGTTTATCACATTTTGAACACAATTCACTGGTAAACTGGTCTTATAAAAACGAAGATATTATGTTCAGATAGAAGGGAGTAAAGTCCATGAGCGACGAAAGAAAATGGGAGCCTGAAAACAGACAGGCAGAAGGAAGCCCGGGAGCAGATGAAAATAAAGAAAATATACAGAATGAGCAAAGTGCACAGAACGCGCAAAGCATTCCAAATGGACAGAGTGCAAAGTCCGGTGAGAGACAGGAAGAGGTCAGACCTATGACTCACCCATATTCCAGATATAATCCGGAATCTCAGAATTCTTCCGGTTCCGGCAGATATGAAAATCCGGAATCTCAGAATAGAAGACAACCCGATCAGAATGGTTCCGTTCCTCCAAGATATGGATATTATCAGGTACATGGAAATCAGAGCGGAGCAGGTGGAAACGGAAATCCTCCCAGACCTCCGAAAAACAGAAACAGCGGAGGCAGTTTCTGGAAAAAGGCAGGCTGTGCAGCACTTCTGGCAGTGATCTTTGGTGTTGTGGCAGGCGGCGTATTTTTCGGCATGGGAACGGTTATGAAAGAGGAAGAAGAGCCTATTGCAAATACAGAAGTTCTTCAGGAAGACAGTGGAGTTTCCGAAGGAAATCGTGTATCTGGAAATGCCTATTCTGTTGCGGATGTAGCGGAGGCATCTATGCCTTCCGTTGTTGCGATTACTTCTGTAAGCGTACAGGAAATTCCGGATTATTTTGGGATTTTCGGATATGGAACACAGCAGTATCAGAGTGCAGGAAGCGGTTCTGGTATTATTGTGGGAGAAAATGACGACGAGCTTTTAATTGCCACAAATAATCATGTAGTAGCAGGAGCCACCACATTAAGCGTATGCTTTATTGGAAAAGATGTGGTAAATGCAGAGGAAGAAACACAAAATCTGGCAAGCGGCGATGGAGACATTAATGTAGAAGATGCAGTAACTGCAAAAATCAAGGGAACAGATGAAGAGAATGATCTTGCAGTTGTAGCGGTGAAAAAGAGCGATATTCCGGAAGACACGATGAGCGAAATTAAAATCGCGCAGCTTGGAAATTCAGACGGACTTACAGTTGGGGAACAGGTTGTGGCAATCGGAAATGCTCTTGGATATGGTCAGTCTGTTACGTCCGGCTGGGTAAGCGCTTTAAACAGAAGTATTGCTACAGACGAGGGTACAAATACGGAACTGATCCAGACAGATGCGGCTATCAATCCGGGAAACAGCGGCGGAGCACTCCTTAACATGAAGGGAGAGGTAATCGGGATCAACTCTGCAAAGTATGCAGACAATGCAGTGGAAGGTATGGGATATGCCATTCCGATTTCCAAAGCGCAGCCGATTCTGGAAGATTTAATGAACCGGAAGACGCGGGACAAAGTAGATGCAGATAAGACGGCGTATCTCGGTGTCAGTGTGCAGGATCTTCCTTCAGAAGTAAGTCAGATGTATAATATGCCTTCCGGCGCTTTTGTTACAGAGACAGTTCCGGGAGAGGCAGCAGAAGCAGCCGGCATTAAAAAGGGAGATATTATTGAAAAGCTGGATGGTCAGAAAGTAACAGGAAATCAGGATTTAATAGAGAAACTGCAGTATTACGAGGCAGGCGAAACAGTTGAGGTTGTTGTTGCAAGAGCAGATGACGGAGAGTATAAAGACATTACAATGGAAGTGACACTTGGAACACGTCCTCAGGAATAAGAATAGTACAGGAAATGGGGTGTGTAAAGCACCTCATTTTTTGGCGAAGAGACATAAAAGTATTTTATTTATGAAAAGTTTATTTTAACAGAAAGATATATTGTGATATAATGTGACATATCAGAAGGAGAAGAAAGGAGTCATCATGGGAGAGAAGTTTGATGATAAAGAAGAATTAACAGAAGCAGGGGAGAATGAACAGGATAAAGATAAAGACGAGTATGAAAATTTCTGCTTCCTCTGCCGCAGACCGGAGAGTCAGTGTAAGGGAATGATTGAACTTCCCAATAATATACATATCTGTACAGACTGTATGCAGAAAAGCTTTGACAGCATGAATACGCAGATAAATAATGGAAACTTTAATTATGCAGACCTTATGAATATGCCGAATGTGAGCATGATAGATTTAAGTAATTTCCAGACTCCAACAGCAAAACCGAAGAAGGTGAAAAAGAAAAAGGAGGAGGAAAAGAAACCGGTTCTTGATCTTAAGAATATTCCGGCGCCGCACAAGATCAAGGCGACTCTTGACGAGTATGTAATCGGACAGGAATACGCGAAAAAAGTAATGTCAGTAGCTGTTTACAATCATTATAAGCGTGTGGCTACCAACACAATGGACGAAATTGAAATCGAAAAGTCAAATATGCTTATGATCGGACCAACTGGAAGCGGTAAGACATATCTTGTAAAAACGCTTGCAAAGCTTCTTGATGTGCCGCTTGCCATTGCAGACGCAACCTCTCTCACAGAGGCAGGTTATATCGGAGATGATATTGAAAGCGTAGTTTCCAAGCTTCTCGCGGCTGCGGATAATGATGTGGAAAAAGCAGAACACGGAATTATCTTCATCGATGAGATTGACAAGATCGCGAAGAAAAAAAACACAAACCAGAGAGATGTAAGCGGCGAGGCAGTACAGCAGGGAATGCTGAAGCTTCTTGAGGGAAGTGAGGTAGAGGTTCCCATCGGAGCAAACAGCAAGAATGCGATGGTTCCCATGACAACAGTAGATACAAGAAATATTCTTTTTATCTGCGGCGGTGCATTTCCGGATCTTGAAAATATTATCAAGGAACGTCTGAACAAGCAGGCATCTATCGGTTTTTATGCAGATTTAAAAGATAAATATGATGATGATCCGCATCTTCTTGAGAAAGTAACAGTAGACGATATTCGTACCTTTGGAATGATCCCTGAGTTTATCGGACGTCTTCCCATTATCTTTACCTTAAACGGCCTTACAGAGGATATGCTCGTGAAGATTTTAAAAGAGCCGAAAAATGCAATTCTGAAACAGTATCAGAAGCTTCTGGCTCTTGACGAGGTAAAGCTGGAATTTGAGGACGGAGCACTCCATGCCATTGCAGCAAAAGCCCTTGAGAAGAAAACAGGAGCAAGAGCTCTTCGTGCGATTCTTGAGGAGTATATGCTCGATATTATGTATGAGATTCCGAAGGATGATTCCATTGGAGAGGTCATTATAACAAAAGAGTATATTGAAGGGACAGGAGGTCCCAGGATTCTTCTGAGAGGACAGGAAGTGCCTCTTCTGGAGGAACAGCAGTAGGAAAGGAGACTGGAGAAGGAAATGGCAAACGATTTTTTTGACAGCTTTGGGGAAACCATCTCAAGGACAGCAAGGGAGTTAAGTGAAAAAGCAGAAAATTTTTATGAGGTACAGAAGCTTCGCAACCAGATTTCTGCTGAGGAGCGTGTTGTTTCTAAAGCAATGGAGAGACTGGGCAGCATTATTTATAAACGATACGAAAACGGCGAGCCTGTCGATGATGAAATTGCAGGTATCTGCGGAGAAATCAGCAGACATGTAAGTAAGATACATGAGCTGAAAGACGCAGCAGCAGGAAAAGCTGGACAGAAGATTTGTCCCTCCTGCCATCACACAATAGATAAAGAAGTATTTTTCTGTCCTTTCTGCGGAACTGCATGTGAGGACAGGAAAGAAAAGCCGGAGAAGGAAGAGGAAACTTTCCGGGAGGAGACCGGAGGGGAACAGGAAAAAACATCGGAAGAGGAGAAAGTTTCCGGAGAGATGGAAGAAACAAAAGAATCTGAGGAGACAGTTTCCCAGGAGACAGAAACCGGGGAGACAGAGGAAACGGAAGAATCCGGGAAAACAGAAACGAAAATTCCCGGCAGCGAGGAAATATAAATACGAGATACAGACAGAGGGCATTCTGACATTTATTTTGTCAGTGTCCTCTTTTTTGATTTGATTGATTGAGGTGCAAATTACAGATAGAATAGCAGACGCCAGGAGCGCATGTCCGCAATATAAAGACAAAAGTTCGTGCAAGAAAGAAAAAGTTGTTGACATTCCATTTTCCATCGCATATAATAAATTTGCAGCGCTCGCATTACCGTGGTAATACACGAAATTAAACAATAAGGAGATTGGGGAAATGGAAGCAGTCATGAATTTTTTAGATTCTGCTGTAGGCAGGATAAATACTCTGTTGTGGGATAATCTTCTGATGTACCTTCTGGTCGCAACAGGAATTTATTTTACACTCCGCCTGCGCTTTATCCAGGTAAGAAAATTTGGTTCAGGAATGAAAGCACTGTTTGGAAACTTTTCTTTAAACGGAGGTTCAAACGGGGCGGGGCTAAGCTCTTTTCAGGCTCTTACTACGGCTATTGCAGCACAGGTTGGAACCGGCAACATTGCAGGAGCGGCAACTGCCCTTGCGTCCGGCGGACCGGGAGCGATTTTCTGGATGTGGGTTTCCGCGTTTTTCGGAATGGCGACCATCTACTCAGAAGCAGTTCTGGCGCAGCACACGAAAAAGGTGGTAGATGGAGTCGTGACAGGAGGCCCTGTTTATTACATAAAGGCAGTGTTTAAGGGAAAATTCGGAAAATTTCTGGCTGGCTTTTTTTCAGTTGCCATTATTCTTGCCCTGGGATTTATGGGCAATATGGTACAGTCCAACTCCATTGGGGATTCCTTTCATAATGCTTTCGGAGTAAATCCTCTGATCGTGGGAGTCTGTGTGGCTGTCGTGGCAGCCGTGATTTTTATCGGCGGTGTAAAGAGAATTGCCTGGGTGACAGAGAAAATCGTTCCTGTTATGGCTTTGTTTTATATTGTTGGCTGTGTTGTGATTTTATGTATGTGCGGAAGTGATGTAGGTCTTGCTTTTAAACAGATTTTCGTAATGGCGTTCAATCCGCAGGCAATGGCAGGCGGAGCGCTGGGAATCACGGTTCAGAAAGCAATGCGTTTCGGCGTTGCAAGAGGACTGTTTTCCAATGAGGCAGGTATGGGTTCCACACCTCATGCACACGCGACAGCGCAGGTTGCTCAACCAAGCGACCAGGGAATTATCGCAATGATGGGTGTGTTTATTGATACCTTTGTGATCCTTACTCTGACAGCTCTTGTAATTATTTCTACAGGTGCTCTGGAGACAGGACTTACAGGTTCCAGCCTCGCGCAGGCTGCCTTTGACGCAAAGTTCGGCTCTTTCGGAAAAATATTTATTGCGATCTGTATGCTGTTTTTTGCCTTTACAACGATTATAGGCTGGTACTATTTCGGAGAAGTCAATGTGCGTTATCTTTTGGGAAAAGAGGCAGTAAAAATTTACTCTGTTCTCGTAGTACTTTTTGTTGTGGCAGGCTCTGTGCTGAAAGTACAGCTTGTGTGGGATATGTCCGATATGTTTAACGGACTGATGGTGCTCCCAAACCTGATCGGACTTCTTGCTTCCGGAGGGGTTGTGGTGGCGCTCACAAAAAAATATGAGGAACGTTTAAAACAAAATAAGTAATGAAGAGAAAGCAGGCTTTCGGAAATAAGACCATTTCCGGGGGCTTCTTTTTTAGACTTTTTAACGGGAAGTTTATTGCGGGAAGAAAGAGCGAATGGTAAAATAAAAGAAAAAGGGAGGTAGAGGATTGTATGAGAAAAAAGAATCATTTAATGGTAAGTTCCATTGTTACCGTTTGTCTTATGTTTCTTCATGGCTGGTTTGGGGATTATCTGTTTAATCGGTTATTTCTGCTGGACGTGTTAATCTTTTTTGGAATATTGATTGGATTTTTTGTATGCCTGATATGGGCTTTGACAAGAAAAGGCTGGCGTTCTCTTGCAATTTTATCAGTGGGAGCGCTTGTATTTCTGCTGTTTCCTTTCCGGGAAGCAAGAGTAAGAACGGAGTTTATTCTGTATGCAAATGCCAGAGACAGAGTAGTGGAAATGGTAAAAAGCGGGGAACTTTCCCCGGATGATTATGGAAATATAAAGCTTCCATTCCGGTACGGCTTTACTTCTTCTCATGAAGAGGTTCATGTTTATAACAGTGATGCGGAAGATACAATCATGACATTCTGGGTTTTTCGCGGAATGTTAAGCGGAAGCTGTGAATTGATGTATGCAGATGGCGGAGAGGAGCAGATAAAAGAAGAACTGAAACCCTATCAGATAGAAAGGATTGAAAAATTAAAAGACAACTGGTATTATGTAAAAACATTATAAGATGAAACGCTTTACTGAAAAGCAATATGAGCGGCAGCAGAGGGAGGAATATTATGGTAAAAACAGTGGGAATTGTCAGTTTATCCAGTGGAACGATTGGGGAAGATTTTGTAAAACATGAGGTGGATTTGGGAATCCGGCGGCTGGAGGAATACGGACTTTCTGTAAAGTTCATGCCCCATGCCAGAAAAGGAATCGACTATGTAAAAGAAAATCCACAGAAGCGGGCAGAAGATTTACTCCGGGCATTTGAAGATCCTGAGGTGGATATGATTCTGTGCGCTATCGGAGGAGACGATACGTACCGCCTTCTTCCTTATTTATTTGAAAATGATGCTCTGAAAAAGGCAGTGAAAAATAAGATTTTTCTGGGATTTTCCGATTCTACTATGAATCATTTTATGTTACATAAAGTGGGACTTCCTACTTTTTACGGTCAGGCATTTCTTTCCGATGTGTGTGAAATGGAACCGGAAATGCTGCCTTATACGAGAAAATATTTTGAGGAGCTGATTAAGACAGGCAGTATCCGGGAAATCACACCAAGTGAAGTGTGGTATGAAGGCAGAACCGATTACAGTGAAAGTCAGCTTGGAACAAGACTGCCCGTACATCAGGACAGAGGATTTGAGCTTCTTCAGGGAAAGGATGTTTTTGGTGGGAAAATTCTGGGAGGCTGTATTGATACGATTTTTGATATGTTTGACGGGGAGAGATATGAGGATTCTCCGGAACTTTGCAGGCGCTATCAGCTTTTTCCATCTCTGGAAGACTGGAAGGGAAAGATTCTCCTTCTGGAATCCAGTGAAGAGAAAATGCCTCCTGAAAAATATAGAAAAGCGCTCACTGTATTAAAAGACACGGGGATTTTTGAAGTGATAAATGGTGTTTTAATCGGAAAACCTATGGACGAAGCATATTGTGAAGAGTACAAAAAAATACTTGTGGAAGTTATTGACGATCCTTCCCTTTCTGTTGCATATAATATCAATGTGGGTCATGCCCTTCCGCGCTGCATTATTCCCTTTGGAGTGGAAGCAGTGGCAGATATGGAACAGCAGAAAATTACGTTTAAGGAAGAATAAACTGTATGAAGAAAATATTACTTCTTGGGGGAACGGGTCTTGTGGGGGACGCCATTTACAGAAAGCTTGGAAAGCAGTATGAGATAGTGCGTACAGCAGGACATCAAAAACCGGAACATGGATGGAAGCTGGGAATAGAGGAACCAGAACTTCTGGAAAAGGTGCTGGAACTGGAAAATCCAGACATAGTGATTTCATCTGTCTGCGGAGAATTTCAGAAACAGATGGTGTTTCATGAAAAAATAGCACAGTGGCTGTCCGGAAAAAAGAAAAGGCTTCTTTTTATGTCTACTTCCAATGTATTTGACGGGAATTTGAGTAAGCCGTGGACAGAGGAGGATGTGCCTGTTCCGGAATCAGATTATGGAATTTTCAAGAGAAAGTGTGAATGTATGCTTCAGGAGAAGCTTTCAGAGCAGCTCATTATTTTTCGTCTGTCTGCTGTGTGGGACCGGGAATGTCCAAGACTTCATAAATTGAAACAGTGTAGCTGTGCCGGAGAAAAAGTCCATACATATCCGGGACTTTCTGTGAACATTACCTGGGCAGAGCAGATAGGAGATTATGCGGATTATGTTCTCGAGCATGATCTGACAGGAGTTTTCCATGTGGGGAGTACAGATTGTGTGGATTATTTTAAGTTTGAGAAATCCGTATGTGGAAAGCTGGGCATTCCTGTGCCGGAGTTTGAGAAAGAAGAAATGCCGGAAAATTCTTTTCAGGCAGTTGTTTCGATACGCAGGGATATTCCGGAGTGTCTGCATATAACAACAGAAGAAATTTTGAAGCGGCTAAGCGAAAGGGACCATTAAACAGGTCCCTTTTCTCTAACCCAATATCAGGCTTTTACTGCAATTTTAAATACAACTTTGGAAACGTCAGCAGGTACATCTGTCATCATCGCAACTTTATGAGCATCATTTGGAAAGCATACAAGAAACTGTCCGGGTTTGACATCGTAACAGCCGTCCGCTTCTCCTGTGAGAAATCCAATGTCTTTTTGCTCGTCATAAGGTGTGGAGACAGTAAGGCTGTCTGTGTCAGCCGTGGCAATGCGTTCTGTTCCTGAGACCGTATAGTGAAGGTCAATATAGCGGCGGTGCGCTTCATATATGCACTGTTCCTCCGGCTTTGTGGTAAGAGAAACAGGATTGCAGAAAAGAATCCCTTCTTTTAAAACGGTATTGGCGGGCGGCAATTCTCCTTCTTTTAGAGTGCTGAGATAGCAGAGAGCCTCGTACAGAAGGGGAAAATCCCGGTAATTGTCTTTGTTTTTTAAAGAATCAAAAATCATAAAAATCTCCTTTCGTGGGTAAAATAAATTTTATATAGATTCGCTGTTGGAAAAAATAAAAATCCCAGAGCAAAATGTGACTTTGCGGAAAATCATATGAGGAAAATAAGCGTGCAGTTCTTCTTCTGTAATATAAATTTCGTCTTCGTCCCATGTGTCTTTATAATCTTGTCTGCACGTTTCCAGTTCTTTTTGTGTGGCAAATCCCACATCTCCAATAAGCATAAGTCCATTTGGATTTAGGTGTTTAAGAAGCTGTTGGATAAAATCAATCTTCTGCCGGGTAGTAAGATGATGTATAGCATAAGTGGAGATGATAAAGTCAAAAGTTTTTTCTTTTAAAGCAGAAGGGTATCCTGTGGAGAAATCATGTTGTATTAAATTGGCATCGGGCATTTTTAAATTTGCAGTATCAATCATTTGTTGAGAGAAATCAATGCCGGTTACAGAATAACCGTTTTGATAAAATTTTTCAGTCAGTATACCGGTTCCAAAGCCGACATCTAAGATATAGCCGTCTTTTTTTCGTTCACAGACTGTTTTGTAAATTATTTTCAGTATTTCATAATATCCTGCAAAAGGATAAGAATATTCGTCGTTGCTTTTTTCGGTACTTTTATCGTAATGATCTGCCCATAAATCAAATCCAGTATTATCTAACATAAGTTTCTCCTTGAAAAATTCAGTTTACAGTTTCTTTATCATGGAAATTTCTTTCAGCATAGTTCCGTCTTTCAGGCGGATTGCATCAGGGCGCTCGCCTGTGCAAAAAAATCCCATTTTTTCATACAGATTTCGTGCGCGGTCATTTCCTTCTATGTATTCCAGCTCCAACTGGAGAATCTGATGTTTTCTAGCAATGGAAATGAGTTCCTCCATCATTGCTTTCCCAAGCCCGAGTCCCTGGTATGCTTTCAGAATGCCGATAGAAACCGAAGCGCGGTGTTTGGTTTTGATTCGCTTCTGAAAAGAAAGCTGGCAGTTTCCCACAATTTTATTTTCTGCAAAAGCAGCAATATACAGGTCATATTCAGACTGACGGACCGAACCAATAAGTTTTGCTTCTTTTTCAGATGAGGATTCGCATTCTTCCGGATAACGGATAAGATAATCTGTATCGGAGGCAAGGTGTTTAAGAAAAATAAGCATTTGTGACGCATCGGCAGGGGCAGGACTTCGGAGAATCACTGACTGCCCGTTTTTCAGTGTAATGGTTTTGGAATGATATATCATGGAAATCCTCTGTAAAATGATGTATAATTGAAGTGCGACCTAACAACCTGCTCACTCAAACAAGGAGGTGTTCGTTGCAAATAGTATACATTATTCCAATCATATTTACAATTACTTTAAAACATTAAAGCTCGGATTATTTGATCCGTAAAAACGGGGAGGAATAGATATGCTAAATATTTATTATGGAGATATGCAGGAAGCAATTTACAATCCGGCAGTGTATTTTAAGAACACATATGAAGATGAGTGGATTATAGATGAATTGTCTAGGGAGATGATTTTAGATATTGATAAATCAACAGTAATTAGTCCACGGATTATAGACAGTCCGGTATTCGGTGGTATTACTCCCAGGGAATTATCCGGGGGAGTGAAAACCCTGATTTTGATTCATCAAGTTCCGGATAAAATTTTTAATGCGTCCACCTGTGGTGATAATTGTGCAAAATGGATTCTTAAAATGGGAGAAGAAAAAGATATTACGATTAATCTTCGGCATCTTATGAATTTTGGAGATGATAAATTTACACTGAAGATTTTGAATACGAATCAGATTGTGCATAGCATGGAAGAACTGGTTCCGATTGCAGGTATGATTGTAAAATAAGGAGGAGATTTCAAATGAAAGGAAGTTATAGAATCGTTGCGAAAAATTCTTTTGTTCGATATGATTTTGAAATTCGAAGAAATATTACAATCATTAAAGGCGATAGTGCAACAGGGAAGACAACACTGGTCGATATGGTACGGGAATACTATGAAAATGGTATTGGAAGCGGAATCGAAATCATCTGTGACAGAACATGCACAGTGTTGGAAGGAAGAAACTGGAAAGCACTTCTGGCTACAATGAAAGAATGTATCATATTTATTGACGAAGGAAATTCTTTTGTGAGAACAACAGAATTTGCTAGGTCAGTACAAAAATCTGATAATTATTATGTGATTGTGAGCAGGGAAGGATTGGAAAATCTGCCTTATAGTGTAGAAGAAATCTATGGAATACGGAATTCTGGAAAATATGCAACCATAAAACAGACGTATAATGAATTATATAGGATTTATGGTTCCGAGAAAGTATCTGAAAAAGTAATTCCGACCAAAATTATTGTCGAAGATGCCAATGCAGGATATGAATTTTATAGAGCATTGGCAGAAAACAAGGAGTGGATAGTTGAAAGCGCGGAGGGGAAGTCTAATATTTTTGGAAAAGTTATAGAGAGTGGAAGAGAAGAACGTATTTTGGTAATTGCTGATGGCGCTGCTTTTGGTGCTGAAATGGAGAGAATGATGTTGCTTTTAAGTAAAAAGAAAAATATAGTATTGTACTTACCGGAATCCTTTGAATGGCTCATTCTCAAGTCAGATGTTTTAAATGATAAGGAAGTGCGGAAAATACTTCACGAAGTTCCCCAATATGTTGAAAGTGCAAAGTATTTCAGTTGGGAGCGGTATTTTACGGCTTTGTTAATTGAAAAAACAAAGGATACATATTTAACATACACAAAGAAGAAATTAAATCCGACATATTTACAGGAAAATATACAGAAAAAAGTATGTATGCAAATGGAAGGGATAGAACTATAAGAAGTAATAGATAAACTTTCTGCTGCTTAAATGATATTGACTTTTGAACGGAAGCAAATAAGTGCAGAAAAAAATAAAAAAATTGAAAAAAGGTATTGACTTTTATATAGAAGTGCGGTATTATAATCAGGCAGTCGCGAAGAGCGACGAACATAAGAAATGCAGGAGTGGCGGAATTGGCAGACGCGCAGGCTTCAGGTGCCTGTGGTAGCAATATCGTGTGGGTTCAAGTCCCATCTCCTGCATTATTTTTTTGCTTTGCGGAAGAAGATATTGCTTCGCAACGTGTATTTCGCAGTAAGGACACAGGAGTGCTCCTGAATCTTAATTTCACTTCAAGTTGTATTTCACAGTAAAAATCCTCATTTACAAATTCAGTGATTTCTGATAATATAAAAACAATTTTACTGAAAGGGGAACAGACATAACAAATGGACGAAGACGACAGTGCGGATGGCAACCAGTTTCCGATATATTATTTGTCTGATTGGATAGGGCATGGTCTATACTTACGTGAGTAGGAATAGGCTGTGCTTTTTGTGTTTTTCTGCCGCAGGCGGGAAATCCTGCCGGCAGGATTTACTATGATTATCAGAGAATCAGAGATATTTCAGGAGGAATTATTTTGGAACAGTCAATTTTATTTATTATTTTACTGCAAATTGTTTTGATCGGGTTAAATGCTGTTTTTGCCAGTGCGGAAATCGCAGTGATTTCCGTAAATGACAGCAAGATGGAGAAAATGGCAGGAAACGGAGACAAGAGGGCTGCCAGACTTTTGAAGCTGACAAAACAGCCGGCGCGTTTTCTGGCAACAATACAGATTGCAATTACGCTTTCCGGATTTCTGGGAAGCGCATTTGCGGCGGAAAACTTTTCCGGTATTCTTGTGGACTGGCTTGTAGGGCTGGGCGTACCTGTGCCGGAGAGTGTCCTTGATTCGGTTGTAGTTATTTTGATAACTCTTGTTCTTTCTTATTTTACCCTTGTGTTTGGAGAGCTTGTCCCAAAACAGGTTGCAATGAGAAAGGCAGAGCCGCTGGCTCTTGGGATTTCAGGAATGCTTACCGTGATCGCGCGTTTCTTTGCGCCTCTTGTAAATTTCCTTACATTTTCCACAAATTCTGTGCTGCGTCTTTGCGGCATAGACCCGGATGCAGAAGATGAAAATATCAGCGAAGAGGAAATCCGCATGATGGTAGATGCAGGAAGCGAGAAAGGAACTATTGACCATCAGGAGAGAGACTTTATACAGAATGTCTTTGAGTTTGATGATATTTCTGCAGAAGAAATCCTCACACACAGAACAGAGGTGGTAATGCTGGATATGGAAGATTCTATGGAGGAGTGGAAGAATATTATTTTCCGGACAAGACATACCTTCTACCCGGTGTGCGACGGTTCTGCCGATAAAATCATCGGAATTTTAAATGCAAAAGATTATTTTCGTCTGGAAAATAAAGACAGGGAGCATGTGATGAAGTATGCAGTAAGCGCCGCATATTTTGTGCCGGATACCATAAAAGCGGATGATTTATTCCGGAATATGAAAAAAGAGAAAACAGTATTTGCAGTTGTGCTGGACGAGTACGGCGGTGTTGCAGGAATTATTACAATTAACGACCTTGTAGAACAGCTTGTAGGAGATTTGGAGACAGAAGAGGAGGAAGAGAGAATAGAAGAACTGGAAAAAGGCATGTGGAAAATACCGGGAAGTGCGGAACTGGAAGAGGTTTCCCAAACGCTTGGAATTTACCTTCCGTGGGACGAATACGAAACATTTAACGGACTTGTTTTCCATACTCTGCAGCGCATACCGGAACAGGGAAAGGATTTGAAGCTGGAGGTCTGCGGGCTTTTTATTCAGGAAATAGAGATGGAAGACAATAAAATAAGAACTGCGATAGTGACAATCAAACATTAAAAAAAGTTTGTTTCATACAATTATTTTCAGGAAATATTTTCTTGCCAAACACAATCTCTTGTGATACAATTTTGAAGATTTAGGATAAAATAATACAGTGAAAGATGCCAGACGAATTGTCCGCACTTTGTGCTTTTTCAATTCTGCCCCTGGCATATAAAATTTAAAGAGAAAGGGAGATTGTATGAAAGCATTTCTGATATTAGAAGATGGCCATGTATTTACAGGAAAAAGTATTGGTTCAACAAGAGAAGTCATCAGCGAAATTGTCTTTAACACTTCTATGACCGGTTATCTGGAAGTAATGACAGACCCCTCTTATGCGGGACAGGCAGTCTGCATGACATATCCTTTAATAGGAAATTACGGAATCTGTTATGATGACCAGGAGTCCGGAAAACCTTGGATAGACGCTTTTATTGTGAGGGAACTTTCACGTGTTCCGAGCAATTTCAGAAGCGTAGATACCATTCAGCATTTTCTGACAAAGCATGACATTCCCGGAATTGCAGGGATTGACACAAGAGCGCTTACCAGAATCCTTCGGGAGAAGGGAACCATGAATGGTATGATCACAGTCAATGAAGATTACGATTTAGATGCGATCCTCCCCAGATTAAAAGCATATACAACCGGCAAGGTGGTAGAAAAAGTAACCTGCCGGGAAAAAGAAATTTTAAAAGGAAACGGTCCGAAGGTTGCGCTTATGGACTTCGGAGCAAAAAGAAATATCGCCCGTTCCTTAAATGAGAGAGGCTGCCAGGTAACGATTTATCCGGCGCTTACATCAGCAGAAGAAATTTTAAAGGACAATCCGGACGGCATTATGTTAAGCAACGGCCCAGGAGACCCGAAAGAATGCACTTCTATTATAAAAGAAGTAAAAAAACTTTATGATTCCGATGTTCCGATTTTCGCAATCTGTCTCGGACACCAGCTTATGGCTCTTGCAACAGGCGGAGATACTTATAAAATGAAATATGGACACAGAGGTGGAAACCACCCGGTAAAAGACCTGGAGACGGGAAGAGTTTATATTTCTTCTCAGAACCACGGCTATGTAGTAGATGCAAAAGGACTTGAGGAAAAACACATTGCCCGTCCTGCCTTTGTGAACGTAAACGACGGAACAAACGAGGGAATGGCTTACGAAGGTAAAAATATTTTTACCGTGCAGTTCCACCCGGAAGCGTGTCCGGGACCGCTTGATTCCGGATACTTATTTGACCGCTTTATGAAAATGATGGGAGGGGAAAAATAATGCCAAGAAATAAAGACATAAAAAAGGTACTTGTAATTGGTTCCGGTCCGATCATCATCGGACAGGCTGCAGAGTTTGACTATGCAGGAACACAGGCATGCCGTTCCCTGAAAGAAGAGGGACTTGAGGTCGTTCTTTTAAATTCAAACCCTGCCACCATTATGACAGATAAAGACATTGCAGACCGTGTTTATATTGAGCCTCTTACAGTTGAAGTGGTAGAGCAGCTTATCTTAAAGGAAAAACCGGACAGCGTTCTTCCAACACTCGGCGGACAGGCTGGTTTAAACCTTGCGATGGAGCTTGAGGAAAAAGGCTTCTTAAAAGAACATAATGTGCGCCTCATCGGTACAACAGCAGAGACGATTAAAAAGGCGGAGGACCGTCAGGAATTTAAAGATACAATGGAAAAAATCGGGGAGCCGGTTGCAGCTTCCAAAGTCGTGACAACAGTAGAAGACGGCGTTTTATTTACAAATACCATCGGATACCCGGTTGTACTGCGTCCTGCTTACACACTTGGAGGAAGCGGCGGCGGAATTGCAAATAATGAGGTTGAGCTTCGTGAAATCCTGGAAAATGGTCTTCGTCTTTCACGAGTGGGAGAGGTTCTCGTAGAGCGCTGCATTGCAGGCTGGAAAGAAATTGAGTATGAGGTAATGCGCGACAGTGCGGGAAACTGCATCACAGTCTGCAACATGGAAAACATTGACCCTGTAGGCGTACATACAGGAGACTCTATCGTTGTAGCTCCTTCCCAGACGCTCGGGGACAAAGAATACCAGATGCTTCGTACATCCGCTCTTAACATTATTACAGAGCTTGGGATCACAGGCGGATGTAACGTACAGTATGCCCTTCATCCGGAGAGCTTTGAATACTGCGTGATCGAGGTAAACCCGCGAGTAAGCCGTTCTTCTGCTCTTGCAAGTAAGGCGACAGGCTACCCGATCGCCAAGGTTGCGGCAAAAATCGCTCTGGGATATACTCTGGACGAAATTCCAAACGCGATCACAGGAAAGACATACGCAAGCTTTGAGCCGATGCTGGATTACTGCGTTGTAAAAATCCCGCGTCTTCCATTTGATAAATTTATTACAGCAAAGAGAACTCTCACAACACAGATGAAAGCGACCGGAGAGGTTATGAGTATCTGTCATAACTTTGAGGGAGCGCTTATGAAGGCAATCCGTTCTCTGGAGCAGCACGTAGACAGCCTGATGTCCTATGACTTTACAGGGCTTTCCGATGAGGAACTTTTAGAGGAATTAAAGATTGTAGACGATAGAAGGATCTGGAAGATCGCAGAGGCAGTGAGAAGAGGAATCCCGGAAGCAATCCTTCACGATATTACAAAAATCGACCTGTGGTTCATTGACAAGCTTTCCATTTTAGTGGAAATGGAAGAGTCTCTGAAAACACAGGAGCTTACAAAAGAACTTCTTCTTGAGGCAAAACGAATGGAATTCCCGGATTCCGTGATCGCTTCTCTTTCCGGAAAAACAGAAGGGGAAGTAAAGGAGCTTCGAAACAAATTCGGCATTAAAGCTGCCTATAAAATGGTAGATACCTGCGCGGCAGAATTTGCGGCAGAAACACCATATTATTACTCTGTATACGGAGATGAAGAAACAGAAAATGAGGCGGTTTCCGATTCCGGCAAAAAGAAAATCCTTGTGCTTGGTTCCGGTCCGATCCGCATTGGACAGGGTATAGAGTTTGATTTCTGCTCTGTACACTGTACCTGGGCATTTGCAAAAGAAGGATATGAGACGATTATCATCAACAACAATCCAGAGACTGTAAGTACAGACTTTGACATTGCAGATAAGCTGTATTTTGAACCGCTGACACCGGAAGACGTGGAGAACGTGGTAAATATGGAGAAACCGGACGGAGCAGTGGTACAGTTCGGCGGACAGACAGCCATTAAGCTTACAGAGGCGCTTATGAAAATGGGAGTAAAAATCCTGGGTACTTCTGCAGAAGACGTAGACGCTGCAGAGGACAGAGAGCTGTTTGACAAGATTCTGGAGCAGTGCGAGATTCCAAGACCAAAGGGACATACTGTTTTCACAGCAGAGGAAGCAAAAAAAGCGGCAGCACAGCTTGGCTATCCTGTTCTTGTGCGTCCTTCCTACGTACTTGGAGGACAGGGAATGCGAATTGCAGTCAGTGATGAAGATGTGGAAGAATATATCGGCATCATCAACCAGATCGCACAGGAGCACCCAATCCTTGTGGATAAGTACCTGATGGGAAAAGAAATCGAGGTAGACGCAGTATGCGACGGAGAGGATATTTTGATTCCTGGCATTATGGAGCACATTGAACGTGCAGGAATCCACTCCGGAGACAGTATTTCTGTATATCCGGCGCAGACGATCAGTGAGACTGCAAAGGAAACCATTGCAGAATATACACGCCGTCTTGCAAAAGCTCTTCATGTAGTAGGCATGATCAACATACAGTTTATTGTATGCGGAGAAGAGGTATATGTCATTGAGGTAAATCCGCGTTCCAGCCGTACCGTTCCGTACATCAGCAAGGTAACAGGAATCCCGATCGTTCCGCTTGCAACAAAGGTGATCCTCGGATACAAATTAAAGGATATGGGATATGAGCCGGGACTTCAGCCTGAGGCAGAGCACATTGCTATCAAAATGCCGGTATTCTCCTTTGAAAAAATCAGAGGTGCAGATATTAGCCTTGGACCGGAGATGAAATCAACAGGCGAGTGTCTTGGAATTGCTTCTACTTTTAATGAGGCGCTTTATAAGGCATTCCTGGGAGCGGGAATCCGCCTTCCAAAGCATAAAAATATGATTATTACCGTAAAAGATGAGGATAAAGAGGATATCGTTCCGATAGCAAAACGTTTTGAAGCACAGGGATATCGCATTTATGCCACAAGAGGAACGGCAAAGGTTCTGAAAGAGAACGGTATTCGCGTGATTCGTACAAATAAGCTGGAACAGCCTGCCCCGAACCTTATGGATTTGATTCTTGGACATAAGATTGACGTTGTTATTGATACACCACCGCAGGGTGTAGAACATCAGAAGGATGGCTTCCTGATCAGAAGAAATGCGATTGAGACAGGCGTCAATGTTCTTACAAGCCTTGATACCGCAGAGGCTCTTGTAACAAGTCTGGAAAATACAGACCTCCACAACTTAAGCCTGATTGATATTGCAACAATCGCAGAAAGATAATATAATTTAGAGGACGGGGGAATTTGAAAGCTCCGTCCTCAATTATATTCAGAAAGGGGAAAAAATGGATATTTTAGAATTATTAAAAGTAATTTTCCTTGGTATTGTAGAGGGAATTACAGAATGGCTTCCTATCAGCAGCACCGGACACATGATTCTGGTGGACGAATTTATCAAGCTGAATGTTTCGCCGGAATTTAAAGAATTTTTCTTTGTTGTCATTCAGTTGGGGGCAATTCTTGCAGTTATTCTTTTATATTGGAATAAACTGTGGCCTTTTTACATCCGGCCGCTTACAAAACGCCAGAGAGCAATGGCAAACAAGATGCCTTCTGTGCAGAGGGGGGCTTATCTTTTTGTGGAGCAGTTCTGCGATAAGGAAAAATGGATTTTGTGGTTTAAAATCTTTGTTGCCTGTCTTCCTACGATCATCATTGCGCTGCCGTTTAACGACATAATCGAAGAAAAGTTTAATAATTACGTAGTAGTGGCAATCGCTCTGATCGTATACGGCGTTCTCTTTATTGTCATTGAAAATTATAATAAAAGAAGACGGGCATCATGCAGAAATCTTCAGGAACTTTCTTTTAAGACAGCGTTTATTATTGGTCTTTTTCAGGTTCTTTCCGTAATTCCGGGAACTTCACGTTCCGGCTCTACGATTATAGGTGGCATCATAGCGGGAACATCAAGAACGGTAGCAGCAGAATTTACCTTTTTCCTTGCAATTCCCGTTATGTTTGGAGCCAGTCTTTTAAAACTGATAAAATTCGGTCTTGCCTTTACAGGAACGGAGATTATGATTCTCATTGTAGGCTGCCTTGTATCTTTTGTTGTTTCCATTCTTGCTATTAAGTTCCTGGTTGGATACATAAAGAAGCACGATTTCAAGGCGTTCGGCTGGTACCGGATTGTTCTCGGTGTTCTTGTTCTTGGATATTTTGTGGGGAAAAATTTCCTCGCATGATCATCAGGAAGACGATAAGAAGGAGCTGCATACAGCAGCGATAAATACAGAAAGGTGTTATTATGGGGAAATATATTATGGCACTGGACCAGGGGACAACGAGTTCCCGGTGCATTCTTTTTGACAAAGCGGGGAAAATGTGCAGTGTGGCACGAAAGGAATTTGCCCAGTATTATCCGAAACCGGGCTGGGTGGAACACGATCCTCATGAAATCTGGTCGTCCCAGATGGGGGTTGCCATTGAGGCAATGAGCCTCATTGGTGCGGATGCGGAGGATATTGAAGCGATCGGTATTACCAACCAGAGAGAAACGACGATTGTGTGGGATAAGAAAACAGGAAATCCTATATATCCGGCAATCGTGTGGCAGTGCCGCAGAACTGCAGATATGATCGAGAAGCTGGAAAAAGACGGTTTCGGGGAAGTGATCCGAAAGAAAACGGGACTGATCCCGGACGCCTATTTTTCCGGGACAAAAATCAAGTGGATCCTTGAATATGTAAACGGTGCAAAGGAGGCGGCAGAAAAAGGCGAGCTTCTGTTTGGAACAGTAGATACCTGGCTGATATGGAAGCTTACAAAGGGCAGAGTTCATGTGACAGATTATACAAACGCTTCCAGAACCATGCTGTTTGACATTCATAAAAAGCAGTGGGATAAGGAAATACTTTCTTATCTCGGGATTCCGGAAAATATGCTGCCGGAGGTAAAACCAAGCAGCTGTGTTTACGGGTACACAAGCGCAAGTCTCATCGGAGGCAGAATCCCCATTTCCGGGGCAGCAGGGGATCAGCAGGCTGCACTTTTCGGACAGTGCTGCTTCCAGCCGGGAGATGTAAAAAATACATATGGAACAGGCGGATTTCTCCTGATGCACACTGGAAACAGGGCAGTAGAGTCAAAGCAGGGGCTTTTGACTACCATTGCTGTAAATCCGGACGGAACGCCGGGCTACGCGCTTGAGGGAAGCGTTTTCGTGTGCGGTGCAGCCATTCAATGGCTTCGTGACGAGATGGAGCTTCTGGAAAAGGCTT
This sequence comes from uncultured Blautia sp., assembly GCA_900540785.1. Classification (GTDB taxonomy): domain Bacteria; phylum Bacillota; class Clostridia; order Lachnospirales; family Lachnospiraceae; genus Blautia_A. The sequence continues at coordinate 97,304 of UQHF01000005.1, read as the reverse complement.
CGGAGTCAGAAAAATACTGCCTGTCTGTGCCAGATACAAACGGCGTGTATGTTGTGCCTGCCTTTGCAGGGCTTGGTGCGCCTTATTGGGATCAGTACGCAAGAGGTGCTGTTCTGGGTCTTACAAGAGGCGCGGGAAAAGCGCACCTTATCCGGGCGACTGTGGAATCTCTTGCATATCAGGTACACGATGTAATCCGTGCAATGGAAAAGGATGCAGGAGTACACTTAAATTCTCTCCGTGTGGACGGAGGGGCGAGCGCCAATGATTTTCTTATGCAGTTCCAGGCTGATATTCTGGGCGGCGAGGTGGTGCGGCCAAGCTGTATTGAGACAACAGCTCTCGGCGCAGCCTATCTTGCAGGCATGGCAACCGGTTTTTGGGAAAATGCGGAGGAAGTAAAGAGAAACTGGAACATGGAAAAGACATTAGAGCCGGCCATCAGCGAAGAAAAGAGAGAGAAGCTGTTAAAAGGCTGGAAAAAAGCCGTGAAGTGTACAAGAGACTGGGCACGGGAGGAAGAAGAGTAAAATATTTTCCGCGCCTGGAATATATAAAAGAAAAGGGACAGTGTCTGAAAGAATTTCTTTCATGCACCGTCCCTTTTTCATGTGCCGGGGCAGGAATATATTCCGGAGAAAGATATTTCTGCCGCTGAAATTTATGGAAGTGTTTATGACAGGGTTCGTATTTCTCCTGTGTGGGAAGTGTCATATCCTGTCTGATTTTTGAGAATCGTCCGGTATTCCTCAGAGCGGATAATTTCCAGAAGCGGCGTAAATCCAGGCTTTTCCAGAGAGGCTGTCTCCATCACAAGATACATGGGGAGTTTTTTCAGAGGAAGAAAGGAGAGTGCCTTTGTCTGGCGTACAACCAGTTCTTCTCCAAGCGCAGCGTCCGCGCTGCCGTCTATGATGGCAGCTGCCGTAGAAAGGTCAGATACCAGCTCTCTTTCATATCCGGCAATACTTTTGGGAGAAATCTGTTCTTTCAGAAGAATCCGGTCAAGAAAAATCCGGCGTGTGCTGCCCTTTTCCCTGTTTGCAAATGTAATATCCGGGCGCGTCAGATCACGGATTGTTTCAATCTGTTTGGGGTTTCCCTTCTGCACATAAAGTCCTACAGGATATTCATAAAGACAGATAACGGTCAGTTCTGTGCCGGGAACAAGGCGGCAAATATCTTCCACAGAAAGGCTTGCAGAGGCAATGTGCGCCTTTCTGAAATAGAGGGAGTAAAGCCCGTTGTAGCTGTTCATATGGGACTGAAGTACCGGAATGCCGTCAGGGTGTATGGACATCTGGCTTAAAAGCAGCTCAAGGGCAGGAGAAGTCTGTCCGCAGAGGATTAGTCCGTTTGAATGAAGAAGATAGTCTCTTTTCAGAAGAGAGCTTTCCGGCTGAAAATCCGGAGCCCTGAGAGACATCTCCTGACTTGGGCTGGAGCTTGCGGTTTTCAGATACAGGGCGAGCTGTTCTTCGCTTACACGAAGCTGCTTTCCAACCTTTGAGGAAGAAAGCTCCCCTCTTTTAATCAGCTCATATACTGTATTTTTCTTGATTTTCAGCTTATCCGCAATTTCCTGGGCAGTGTAAAACTTATTCATCAATTCCTACCATAACATTTGTTGCTTTGATAACAGCGTAAGCATCAGATCCAACCTGTAAATTCAGCTCTTCTACAGCGCTGCAGGAGATTGTGGCTGTGACAATATTGCCTCCGCCTATGTCGATAGATACAATGGAGTTTACAGCTCCTTTTTGGATACTTACAACTTTGCCTTTTAACTGATTTCTTGCACTTAATTTCATGATTTTAGTCCTCGTTTCTTTTGGATTTTATGATTAATTTATAGTCGAATGAAAAACGTACGCTATAAGAAGAAAAAACAGTTCTTGTGACACGCTGTGCTTTCTGAAAAGACTGTGCGCGCCTATTATTCTCCTCCGACACAAACTCGTCTTTGACTCGGACAGTGTGCCGGAGGAGAAGCGACGCACAAACTTTTCGACGAAAGCTCCGCTTGGTCACAGCGAATCTGTTTTTTCTTTTATAGCTGTAAAGTTTAGCATTCTGATTTAAATTTATCAAAACTTTAATTTAAACAGATACTCTATCAGCAGACGTATATCATATTCGCAGGAAGTGCCGGGGAATATATTACCTGTCTGCTGAATGTTAGCGTAACATTAGAATAGATATTTTAATTAATCCTCGAGCTGTAATATCAGGAATAATTCTGCGCTTTGCTGCAAGTGTGAAAACGCAGAGTATATTCCGTAATGTACATACTGGAATTATTGCAGAATATATCTTATCGTACAATCGCAGGAAGATAAAAAACAGATTTGCAGTGACAATAGCGAAGCTTCCGTTGGGAGGACTGTCAAGCGCCTCCACAGAGCGCATGTTTGAGCCTGTTTACAGGCGAGTTTGCGCGAATGGAGGATATAAGCGCGCAGTCCGAGCAGGAACTGGAGCGTGTCACAAAAACTGTTTTTTGCAGCCGCGTATTATGCGATATTATATGTTCCATCATAACACGCCAAAATCAAATTGACAACCCGCTCTATTTTAAGTAAAATAAATAAAACAGAATAAAACATAACAAAAATAAATAAAAGGAGAACGTGATATGAAAAAAAGAATGGTTGCAGCTTTTATGACAGGCGCAGTCCTGTTTTCTTCCGTTGTACCTGTTATGGCGGCTGAGGAAGAAAAAAGTGATTTAAAAGGAGAAATCTACGTTTTTATTGCGGCAAGTTTAAGCAACGCAATGGAAGAAATACAGAAAGATTTCAACGAGATGTATCCTGATGTGGAGATTCTCTATAATGCAGACAGCTCCGGTACTCTGCAGACGCAGATTGAGGAGGGGGCAAGATGCGATGTATTTTTCTCAGCAGCAGAGAAGCAGATGAATGCGCTTGTAGAAGAAAAATTGGTTCCGGAAGCTTCTGTTGTAGATCTTCTGGAAAACAAGGTGGTTCTGATTAAGCCTACAGGACAGGAGACAAAGGTAACCGGTTTTGAAAATATCACAGATGCCGCAAACCTTGCTCTTGCAGGAGACAGCGTACCTGTAGGACAGTATGCCCGTGAAATTTTTGAAAATCTGGGAATTGCAGAAGACGTGGAAAAAATGGAGATTAACGAAGGGAAAAATGTGACAGAGGTACTTGCCAATGTAAGCGAAGGTAGCAATGAGGTTGGCGTCGTGTATGCAACGGACGCAGCTTCTGTGGGAGATAAAGTAGAAGTGATCGCAGAAGCGCCGGAAGGAAGCCTGAAAACGCCGGTTCTTTATCCTGCTGGTCTTGTGGAAAATAAGGAGGCAACAGAGGGAGATAAGGAAGCAGCAGAAGAATTTCTTAAATATCTTCAGAGTGAGGAGGCTTTGAAGGTGTTTGAGGAATATGGATTTGCTGCTTACAAAGAGGCAGAATGACACAATTTCTGTCGGAAATAGACTGGAGTCCCCTGTGGATCTCTCTGAAAACAGGATTTGTGGCGACTGTCATCGCCTTTTTTCTGGGGATCTTCTGTGCCAGAAAAGTCATGAAACTTTCTGTGACAGCAAGAGGGCTTCTGGACGGACTTCTCACCATGCCTCTCGTGCTTCCTCCTACAGTGGCAGGCTTCTGTCTGTTGCTTTTGTTTAGTTTAAAGCGCCCATTGGGAAGCTTTCTTTTTGAAAATTTCGATATTAAAATCGTGCAGACCTGGAAGGGCTGCGTCATTGCCGCGGCTGTCATTGCATTTCCGCTTATGTACCGAAATGCCAGAGCTGCTTTTGAACAGGTGGATGTGAATCTTCTTTATGCAGGTCAGACACTTGGAATGAGCGACAGGGAAATTTTCTGGAAAGTCATTATGCCTTCTGCTGCTCCCGGAATTGCATCAGGCACAGTGCTTGCCTTTGCAAGAGCGATGGGAGAGTACGGGGCGACATCCATGCTTGCGGGAAATATCCTGGGAAAAACAAGGACAGTTTCTGTTGCGATCGCAGCGGAGACGGCAGCGGGAAATTACGGAATAGCAGGCTTCTGGACAGTAGTGATCGTGCTGATCTCCTTTGTGATCGTCGCGATGATCAATATTATTTCCGGGAAAGGAATGAAAGGAAGGAGGTGGCTCTGATGTCTCTATATGTGGATATTGAGAAGGATTTCAGAGGCTTTTCTCTTCGTGTAAAACTGACAGATGCCTCCTCCTCAATGGGGATTCTGGGAGCCTCAGGAAGCGGAAAAAGTATGACGCTTCGCTGTATCGCAGGAATCGAGAAGCCGGATAAAGGGAAAATCATAATCAATGGAAAAACAGTGTTTGATTCAGAAAAGGGGATCAATGAAAAACCGCAGAAGCGGAAAGTAGGGTATTTGTTCCAGAATTATGCGCTTTTTCCCACAATGACAGTAGAAAAAAACATAGGCTGCGGTTTTCGCGGAAAGAAAGGGGAACGAGACAAAAAGGTAGCAGAGTATATCAGGAGATACCATCTGGAAGGGCTGGAAAAGAGGTATCCCCACCAGCTTTCAGGAGGTCAGCAGCAGAGAGCAGCTCTTGCGAGAATGATGATTGGAGAGCCGGATGTGATTCTTCTTGATGAGCCTTTTTCTGCGCTGGACAGTTATTTAAAAGATGTACTGCAAAGAGATATGAAAGAGTTTTTAAAGGACTATAAGGGGGATATGGTTCTTGTAACGCACAGCCGCGAGGAGGTATTCCGTTTTTGTCGGGAGCTTACGCTTTTAAAGGATGGAAAAATTCTTGTATCCGGAGAGACAAAAAGTATTTTTGATGAGCCGGGTTCTGTGGAGGCAGCCCGTCTTACAGGCTGTAAAAACATTACGGAAATTCAGAAACTTGACAGTCATCATATATATGCCATAGATTGGAAGATAACACTTCGCACAGAGAAAGAGGTGCTTCCATGTCATACGCATGCGGCTGTCCGGGGACACTGGCTGGTAGAGGAAAACAGCATTCCTTCCTATATAAAAGGAGAAGAAAATGTAATTTCCGTGGAGGTAGTGGAAGAGGCAGAAACGCCTTTTGAGGAACAGTATCTCATACGTTGTCAGGATGAACAGGAGGCTTTTCCAGTCTGGCTGATGCGGGCAAAAAAAAGCACAGATTCTCATGAAAAATCTGTGCCCTGCCGTGTTTATTTTCCCCCTGAAAAAATCATGCTTCTTCAGTGAGTTCTGGAATAGTGAATATAATCGACGACCATCATGGCAAGTTTAAAAGTAAGAGCGTCTTCAAAACTTCGAAGATCCAGACCGAATTTTTTCTGGAGCTTTTCAAAACGGTATACCAGGGTGTTTCTGTGTACGTAAAGCTGCCTTGATGTTTCTGAAAGATTCAGGTTGTTTTCAAAAAATGTGCGTATAATATTTAACGTTTCCTGATCAATGGAATCCAGGGTTTCATTCTGGAAAATTTCTTCAATAAACATTTCGCAGATTTCAACAGGAAGCTGGTAAATCAGACGCCCAATTCCAAGACGACTGTATCCAAAGACATTTTTATCTGCATAAAAAATCTTTCCTACTTCGAGAGCAGTGCGCGCTTCTTTATAAGCTCCTGCAAGGTGATTGATGTCCTCAGCGATATTGCTGTAGGATACCCAGGCAGGTGTCATGGCTTCTGTGTTTAACATATCTACAAGCATGCAGGCAATATTTTCCAGCTCTTTGATTCCTTCCGAGGGCTGGAGCTCCCGGATTACAATAATGCCGGAATCGTCAACAGCAGTGATAAAGTCCCTTGTGCGTGCGGAGAAAATATTCCGTATGGTCGCAAGGGCATTTTCATCTTTGTGCTGACGGGTTTCTACAAGAAAAACGCCTCTCCTTGCAGAAGTGCTGATATGAAGTTTTTTGGCCCGATTAAAAATTTCCATTTGGGGATAGCGTTCCAGAAGTACGTTCTGCATAAAGGTATTCTTGTCATTTTTTTCTGCGTAGGCGGTAATCAGACTGTTTATCTGGCATACGGCAAGCTCGCCGATTGTTGGAGCTGCCTCTGTTTTTCCCCATACAATAAGGATGTACAGGAGATGTTCGTTTTCCAGGATTTTGTAAAAACCGCAGTCTGTGTTGGATATGCACAGAGCAGAGGAATCCCGGAAATCAGAAAGGCGCTGGAGGGCCGGAAGCCTTCTGTCGCAGGTTGATACATAAATTCTGTTTTCTTCGTCCAGAAGGCAGAAATCCAGTCCGCTTATATTTTTCCAGTCTTCCAGACATGTCTGAAGTATATGCTGCAATTTCATTAAGTTTACAAAATTCCTTTCTTGTATTGACAGAATCAGTATATTATATCCGAATAAAAAAGCCCGGGGAAAAACTCCCCGGACCTTCTGATTTATTAGTTTGTGATAACAAGCTCTGTTTCTTTGTCGAAGAAATGTGCTTTTTCCATATCAAATGCGAATTTGATCGGGTCGCCTGTTTTTGCTGTTGTACGTGGATCAACTCGTGCTGTTACCTGTGTTCCGTTTACATCGAAGTACAGGAATACTTCTGCACCAAGAAGCTCGTAAACTTTAACAACAGAAGACATTGGAGCGCTAGGAGAAGCCTCGATGAACATCTGGGAATCGTGAATGTCTTCCGGACGGATACCCATAACAACTGTTTTTCCTACATAGCCGTTGTCTTTGAGAACTTTTGCTTTTGCAGCAGGAATAACAAGGTCGTGCTCACCGATTTTAGCAATTAAGTTTCCGCCGTTTTCTTTGATTTCAGCATCAAGGAAGTTCATCTGCGGAGATCCCATGAATCCTGCTACGAACAGGTTGCCTGGTTTCTGGTATAAGTTCTGAGGTGTATCTACCTGCTGAACAACACCGTCTTTCATAACAACGATTCTTGTACCAAGTGTCATAGCCTCTGTCTGGTCATGTGTTACGTAGATGATAGTAGCGCCCAGTCTCTGGTGGATTTTGGAAATTTCGATACGCATCTGTACACGAAGTTTTGCATCCAGGTTTGAAAGAGGCTCGTCCATAAGGAATACCTTAGGATCACGAACGATAGCACGTCCCATAGCAACACGCTGTCTCTGACCACCGGAAAGAGCTTTTGGTTTACGGTCAAGCAGTTTGTCAAGGTCAAGGATTCTTGCTGCCTCACGAACTTTTTTATCAATTTCATCTTTCGGAACTTTACGAAGCTTCAGACCGAAAGCCATGTTGTCATAAACTGTCATATGTGGATACAGAGCGTAGTTCTGGAATACCATTGCAATATCACGGTCTTTCGGCTCAACATCGTTCATAACTTTATCGCCGATTTTTAAAGTACCGCTTGTGATTTCCTCAAGTCCTGCAACCATACGAAGAGTTGTGGATTTACCACATCCGGAAGGACCTACGAAAATGATGAATTCTTTGTCTTCGATGTCCAGGTTGAAATCCTTAACTGCCTGAAAACCGTTTGGATAAGTTTTGTTAATGTGCTGTAAAGATAAACTTGCCATTTTGCTTTCCTCCAAAAAAAATTATTATATAAACTGTTATAGTTTTCTGTGTTATTCACTGTAAACAGTATAACGAAAACAGGAAAAAAGGGCTAGAGAAGAATTGTACAAAGTTTTTTGCGGCTTCTTGTCATAATGACGAAAAAAGCAGAAGTAATTTTTCGTCATTATGTCAAAAGAATCAGCAATCCGATGAAATCCTGTTTTCGTTTACAAACATTCCCTGAAATTTTTCAGCCTGGAACATTCGCATAAACCATTCGCATTTGCATAAAAACAGATAGTAAATATTGAGACCACAGCCGTGAAGCGTCTCAAAATTTCCCTGTCCCTTTGAAATAATCACATCGGCATTTTTAATAAGCGAGAGGCTTTCCTTGCTGATGTGGGGAAGCCATGTGCCGCCTACATCATTTCCGTTTCCAATTACAGATACAAGTTCTGTAAGGCCGCACATTTTGGCATCTTCTATTGTGGCGTCGTTTGCAGCGGGGAAACCTCGTACAATAACCTGAATATTAAGTTTTGGGAATCGCTCTTTTAAAATCCGGATTACAAGCTTATCCAGAACAATTTCTCCGCAGTTGTCTGTGAGGTAGACAAGAGAGCGGGCAGATGCAAGCTCTTCGCAGAAACGGCGGTATTCTTCTTTATCAAGAGTCTCTTGTTTTCCTTTTTCAATAAGAGATAAAAGTTCTTCTTTTTTAACATGGGAAAGAGCGGCAAAATCAATATAATTACCAATTCTGGAATAAATCAGGGCGCGCTCCAGAGGATCGATGCTCTCTCGTATGGAAAGCATAAGCTCTTCTTCCAGATCCATCATAAGCTGATTGAATTCTTTTTTTAATTCAGTGTAGTCCTTTGGTGCAATCCCCCAGGTTTTGGTAAAGTGCTTCTGAAATTCTGTATAAAGGCTGGGAGAGTTGTCATCTTCCTGAAGATTCGTAAGCCGGGTAAGGACATTCTGCATGTAGGCAAGCTTCTTTTTTTCGTCCGGAAAACTGTCAATCATAGAAGCCTGCTTGTTGATCTGACAGCAGAGACAGAAGGTATTAAGTCGCATAAGATTCTCCTTTTTTAAAAATCAAGAAATTGTATCAGGTACAGGATTCAGTCGACCGTAGCGTTTTGCAAGAGTTTTCATTTCTTTGCGGAGCTCTTTGGAAAATTGTCCCTCTGTCATTCTCCACTTCCAGTTGCAGCCAAGTGTAGACGGTTTGTTAATCCGGGCCTCATTGCCAAGACCGAGATAATCCTGCATAGGGATGATGCAGAGATTTGCCACGCTTCTCATAACAAGGCAGATAATATCCTTGTAGATTTCTTTATCACTGTCATGGAAGTTATTTAAGTATTCCCGCACCTGTTTCTGCTCATTTGGTGTAATATCCCCAAACCATCCGACGAGTGTTTCGTTGTCGTGCGTTCCTGTGTATACCACGCAGTTTCTGGGATAATTGTGAGGGAGATAATCGCTTGCATTTCCCGTGTCTCTTTCATCAAAGGCAAATTCAATTACCTTCATATTGGGATAACCGGAATCTTCCACAAGCTGAATCACAGAGTCAGTCATAAAGCCCAGGTCTTCTGCAATGATTGCTCTTTCACCGAGGCGGTTTGAAACAGCACGGAATAAATCCATTCCGGGACCTTTTTCCCACCAGCCGTTTTCTGCTGTTTTGTCACCAAATGGGATTGCATAATATTCGTCAAAACCACGAAAATGGTCAATGCGTACAATGTCATACATGGAGAAACAATGCTCGATTCGTTTTATCCACCAGTCAAATCCTGACTGTCTGTGAACCTCCCAGTTATAAAGGGGATTTCCCCAGAGCTGACCAGTTGCGGAAAAGCCGTCGGGCGGACAGCCGGCAACCTGTGTGGGCTGATTTTTTTCATCTAATTTAAAGAGCCACGGGCTTGCCCATGTATCTGCGCTGTCCATCGCCACATAGATAGGAATGTCTCCGATGATTCGGATTCCTTTTTTATTGGCGTAAGCTTTTAATTTTTTCCACTGCTCGTAGAATTTAAACTGCATATATTCCTGAAATTCAATGTCAAAGTATAATTCTCTTCTGTAATAATCAAGAGCATTTTGCCAGCGGAAGCGAATATCCTCCGCCCATTCGCTCCAGGGTTCTCCGTCAAAACGTTCTTTTACAGCCATAAAAAGTGCGTAATCCTTAAGCCACCAGCCTTCTTTCTGCTGAAATTCTACAAAATCCGGATTTTCACTGATTTTGCTTCGCTCGTATGCCTTGCGAAGAAGGCTAGTGCGGCTTTTATAGATTTTGGCATAGTCGATACTTGTTTTGTTTTTTCCAAAATCTGCGCTGTCGCATTCTTTTTTTGTGAGGACTCCCTCTTCGATTAAATCTTCCAGGCTGATAAAATAAGGATTTCCGGCAAAAGTGGAAAAGGACTGATAAGGGGAATCTCCATAGCTTGTCGGTCCAAGCGGCAGAATCTGCCAGCAGCACTGACCTGCTTCTTTTAAAGCATCCACGAAGTCATAGGCGCTTTTGGAGAAGCAGCCGATTCCATATTTTGAGGGAAGGCTGCTTACAGGAAGCAGTACCCCGCATTCACGTTTCTGATTCATAGTAGTTGTCTCCTTCTGTGTTATGCAGAAAATGAAAGACTGTCGTACAGTCCGGGTGATTTTCTGCTGATATGTCATATTATAGCATAATTGGAGGGGGAGTGTGTGTGGAATATTTAAAAACTGTGTGTGGAGCTTATTGTGATGTGAAAAAGTAGGCGGAGATGAGAAAAGTGAAGGTAGCAGGAAACGAAATGATAAATAGAATGTTGCGGATAATTATGATATTATGAGGTAAGTAAAACATAAAAAGAATAGGAGGTGTGTGATCTCATGCAAAAGTTAAAAAAATGGTTTATTAATTTAAGCATTCAAAGAAAATTGCTGTATTGTACAGTGGGAATCAGTCTGTTTTTAATTTTATCAGCCAGTCTCTCATTATATATAGCGGCAGCCAGAATTGTGACAGCTCAAACAAGAAAACAGTCGGCGGGAGTGATTGAAGAATTATCTGTAAATTTGGATCATTATTTTCAGCTGGTAGAGAATTCTTTTGATTACATAGCAAATAATAATGTGGTTCAGGAAGAACTGGAATCAGATGAGCCTTATCGTTCAGATGGGACGGAACGATATTCTTATTATTCAAGGGCGGGACAAATACGAAGACTACTTTTACAGGGATATACCAGCGTCTATATGAAAGATATTCAGCTTTATGGATATAACGGGGCAAATCATCTTCTTTCAAATGAACGTCAGGAGAAAGAAGTTATAGAGGCAACTGTCTGCAGTATGGCGGAAGAAGCAAATGGAAGCTGCGTTTATTATTACGACAGAGAAGAAGATAAAGATGTGATATATATCGCAAAACAGATAAAAGATGCGTTGACAATGGAGCCTTTGGGAATCCTGAGAGCATCTATCAAAGTGGATTATCTGGAAAAGATGGCAGCATCTGCAAGAGAATCTCTGACAGCTCAAATTTTTCTTCTGGATGAAGAAAAACAGGTGATTTTTAATAATGGAAAAGATTTTTCGAATTTATGGGGAGAAAAACTTACTGTTATAAATGGGAGCTTCAAGGAGAAAGCAGATGGGAAAACATATAATTGTGTATATCAGAAAAGCGTAGATACCGGCTTTATTCTGGTTGGAATGATTCCCATGAGTGTGTTGGAGAAGACTGCCGGAGAATTAAAAAAAATAGCGTCTGTCCTTATTGTAGTCAGCATTGTTCTTTGCATTATATTAACAAAAGTTCTTGCAAGAGGGATTGCAGGACCAATTGAGCAGACAAGCAATGCAATGAAACGATTTGCAGGTGGAGATTTTACAGTACGCCTTCCGGAAGGAAGAACAGATGAAATAGGAAGTATGAATTCTGTATTTAATTACACGATTGAAGAAATAGAAAGACTTTTGAAACAACTGGTAGAGATGGAAACTACGAATAAAGATATTGAATTTCAGGCATTACAGGCACAGATAAATCCCCATTTTCTGTATAATGTTTTAGATACCATAAACTGGATGGCGAGAAAGAAGGGGGAGGAAAAAATCTGCCGTATGGTTACTGCAATCAGCAGCCTTATGAGGGCAAGCATTAGTAATAAAAAGAGCATGGTAACGGTTCGGGAAGAAATTAAATATATACAGGATTATCTTTATATACAGGAGACAAGATACGGGGATAGATTTACTTCTTATATAGAAGTCGATGAGATACTGTATGATCTTCAGATTCCGAAAATGACAATACAGACTCTGGTGGAAAATTCAGTTGTTCATGGTGTAGAAAATGCTACCTGGGATTGTTTTTTGCTGGTTACCGGAGTGAAAAGAGGAAATATGGCTGTGTTTACAATAGAAGATAACGGAGTGGGAATGACAAAAGAGAAGCTTACGAATCTGTTTGAAAATACAGAAGAGAGAAAAACAGGAGCAGGTGAAACACATACCCGTCTTGGAATTTATGCTGTGAAAAAGAGAATGGATTATGTGTATCATAAATCTGCAGAAATCAATATTGAATCAGAAGAGGGAAAAGGAACAAAAGTCGTGTTGAGAATTCCTTTTGAAGAAATAAGGGGGACAGTTACAGATGGAACTTCAGGTAATGATATTAGATGATGAGCCGATTATACTTGACGGACTTTGTTCGTTTCCCTGGAAAGATTATGGGTGTAAAGTGGCAGCAGTTGCAAAAAACGGAGTCGAGGGAATGAGAAAGCTGGAAGAGACGGTTCCGGATTTGATTTTAAGTGACGTTAAAATGCCGGGAATGGATGGGCTGGAATTTTCCGGAAAGGCGAAGGAGAAATATCCGGATACTACAGTTGTAATTTTAACAGGGTATGATAATTTTGAATATGCACAGCAGGCCATTCGTATTGGCGTGAAAGAATATCTTTTAAAACCGGTGGATTATGAAGGGATGAAGGAGATGATACTGCGTCTTTCAGAAGAAATCCGGGAGAAAAAAGCAAAGCAGAAACAGGTACATGATTTACAGAAATATTTTCAAAGTTCTCTTCCGGAACTTCGCTCTAAATTTGTAGGAAATCTTCTTCACGGACGTATTCAGGGAAGAGCGGAGATGCAGGCTCAGGAGGGTTCCTTTCATCTTCATATAGAAAAATATCTTGTCTGCGTAGGAAGAAAATTTAAGGAAGAACGTATTGATAAATGCGATAAATGGATTGAGGAATTTGCCTGTATTAATATTTTTGAGGAAATTTTCCATAAGTTTCAAATGGAGGTGCTTAGTGACTATAATACGGCAGCTATGGAGTATAATTTTATTCTTATGTTTCCGAAAGAGGAAGAGAATTGGGAGTGTACAAAGCGGGTTGTAGAGGCATGTGCGGAAATTCAGCAGGAAATGGACAAATATTTGAATTTTTCCATGAATTTTGGCATCAGCAGCATATGCGAAGATGGGTATCTTGCAAATGTGCAGTACAGGCAGGCGCAGAAAGCGTGTCGTCAATGTGTATATCTGGGAAAAAATGTGATTCTTAAGTATGATGAATTGCAATATGAAAATCAGGAAGAATTTGTGATTACGACGGGAGAGAAAACACACTTTATGATGCTGCTTTTTCAGGAGAGTTTTTTAAAAGCAGAAGAGGAACTACGGATGATTTACAGCAGGGCTCCGCAGAATATTTCGGCAGTAAAGTTTTCTGCTATGGAGCTTTTGATAAGTTGTATGAAATTTCCATACACATGTGCCGTGGAAAGTGAAATTCAAAATAAAAACTGGAATGTATCGGTTTTACAAGATGGAGTACGAAGAATTTCGGAATGCCAAAATACAGAAAGGGTGGTAGAATGTCTTCTTTCTCTGTTTGAAACTATGATTAAGCAGAATACAGAAGGAACTGATGAGAGAAATAAAAAGCTTGTACAAAGCATTTTGCAGTACATAGATAAAAATTATTCAGAAGACTTGTCTATGGAGGATTTAACTGAAAAATTTCACGTGAGCCGCACATATGTAAGCCGTCTTTTAAAACGATATGCAGGACAGAGCTTTCTTGAATATCTGACAGATGTACGATTTCGTCATGTAGAACAGTTTATTCAGGAAAATAAGTACAAGCAGTATGAAATAGCAGAAATGGTAGGCTATAAAGATTTTGGCTATTATATTAAAGTATTTAAGAAGAGATATGGGATAACGCCAAACGAATATAAAAAACATATATAAGGATATCGGCAGATAGGAGAGTTGTATACAAAAAGGAAAGTGTGTACAAATCTCCTATTTTGACGTTTATTTCCAATTGTTTCTAAAAGGCACAAAAGATAAAATATAACTATAAACAAAGAATGAAACAATCTATAAGGAGGAAAAAGGAAATGAGAAAAACAAAAAAAGCATTAGCGCTTGTTCTGGCAACAGCTATCACAGCTACTCTTTTTACAGGCACAGGGACAGAAACGGTATCTGCCAAAGGAAAAGATGGAGAGAGAACCAAGATTACTGCATTATTAAAAGGAACAGAGTCAACAGAACAATTTCTTGTGTTTGATCATCTGCTCAGCGAATTTTGTGATGACAAGGGATTGGATTATGAGATTGAGCTGGTAAATGATATGCAGGATTATTTCACAAAGCTTCAGATGTATATTAACAGCAATACGCTTCCTGACATTTTCGGGTGTCCTAATGGAACACTTTCAGCTGCATGTAAGGATATTGACGCGCTGGTAGATGTAGGCGCTGAACTGGAAAGAAACGGATATGGGGATAAATTAAACGGTGCGGTAAGAGATTTTCTTACAGATGAAGAAGATGGGAACCTTTATCTGTTTCCTCAGGGGCTATACTGTGAATATTTTATGTACAGAAAGGACATTTTTGAAAAAGCAGGCATAGAGAAGACTCCGGAAACATGGGAAGAGTTTAAAACTGCATGTGAGAAAATTGCAGAACAGGGTGAGATTCCTGTAATTGTGGGAGGTTCAGACGCGTGGCAGTTGATGAGGTATCTTTCTTTTGCACCGTGGACAGTGACAGGATCTGATTTTATTACCGGTTACCAGGAAGGTACAGAGACCTTTACGGAAAATCAGGCCGCTGATTATGCAGCAAATCTTCTTTCTGAGCTTGGAACGAAAGGATACTTTGAGCCGGGATTTGCAAGCGTAGATTTTACTTCTGCATGTAATCTGTTTTTTGGAGGAACAGGAGCTATTTTCTATACCGGTTCCGGACAGATTGGTCTTGCAGAAGAAATGTATGAAGCCGGAGAGCTTGGATTTTTTCCGGTTCCTTCTGTAGAAGGAATGGAAAATATGGAAACTAATGTCCCGGTTCATGCAGGATTTGCAGAGGCATTTAATAAAGCGACATATGATGATACAATGCAGGAATTTTTTGACTATATGTGCGAAAATTTCTCAGATGCATGCTACAATCAGGCATCTATTTTTTCACCATTTAATGAAGAACTTCCAGAAGGGCTTCCGCAGTTGTATTACGATACAAAGCCCATGTTTGAAAATGCGGAGACAGCATGGACTTCATGGGATGACAAACTGGATTCCGATGTTCTTACAAAAATTGTAGATGAACAGCAAAAACTTGCACAGGGTATTACAAAGCCGGAAGAGTTTGAGAAAACGTGTGATTCTTTTATAGAGAAATAATAGGAAAAATAAGGCAGAGAGATGCAGTCTGAAGGCTACATCTCTCAGAGAAAAGGGGGGATTTCATGCAGAAGGCATTCGGAAAAAAATCAGTTATTTTTATGTTTGTTTTCCCTGCATTTTTAATATACACGGCTTTTGTCATTGTTTCTATTGTATGGGCAGGCTACTATAGCTTTTTTGACTGGAGCGGCGTAGGTGAAAAGATTTTTGTCGGTTTTAAAAATTATATAGAACTTTTGACTCAGGATCAGGTTTTCAGAGCAACCGTAGGTCACACGCTGATTTATACGATAATTAATGTGGTAATTCAGGTATTTGGAGGACTTTTGTTTGCGGTTCTTTTGAGCAGAATAAAAAAAGGCCGAACAGTTCTGCAGACACTTTATTATATACCAGTAGTTATTTCTTCGGTTGCTATTTGTCAGATTTTTACGAAGTTATTTTCTGTAACACCGACAGGAATCATTAATCAGGTACTTTCGTTTTTTGATCCTTCTTTGAAGTTTATGGAGTGGATTTCAAATCCACAGATTTCTCTCTACGTTACAGCTTTTGTGGAAGCATATAAATATCTGGGACTTTATATGGTTATTTTTTACGCTGCCTTAATTGGTGTACCGGACGAACTTGGGGAAGCTGCTTTAATTGATGGGGCGAACGTCTGGCAGGAGTATCTGTATGTGAAAATTCCATATATTAAACCGGTTATCATAGCAAACTGCCTTCTCGTCCTGAATGGTTCTTTGCGGTCATTTGAGTTTTCCTACCTTCTGACACATGGAGGACCCGGAAATGCATCTGAACTTATGACAACCTATATGTATAAGCAGGCATTTACAAGTATGAAGTACGGATATGGAAGTTCTGTAGCTATTATGATTGTAATTATCTGTCTTGTCGTAGGAATGCTGTTTCGGAAAATGACGGGAGGGGATGACAATGAATAAAAGGAAATTATCAGCGGGAAGTTTTATAAAATGGGTGATTGCTCTGGTTCTTGTAGTGATACAGGTATATCCTTTCTTTTATGTATTTACATCCAGTTTTAAATCACTGGAAGACTTTCGGAAGCTTCCGGCATATGCGCTACCTTCACATTGGGATATAACGAACTATATTAATGTTTTTACAAAAAGTCATATGCCTACTTATTTTAAGAACAGCATCATTGTTCTGGTTGGTGTTTTGATTCCGCTTTTATTATTTGCATTAATGGCAGGTTTTGCGCTTAGTAAAATTAAATTTAAAGGAAGAAAGTTTATTTTAAATTATTTTCTTCTTGGACTTATGCTCCCCATGCAGGTTGCCCTGATTCCATTATTTACTATTTTTAATAAATTGGGAATGATTAATACATATCCGGCTATTATTTTGCCTCAGATAGCATTTTCCCTGTCTTATTCCATACAGCTTTTTTATTCATTCAGCAAATTTTTTCCGGAGGAGATGTTGGAGGCTGCGATTATTGACGGCTGCAGTCCAATGGGTTGCTTTTTTAAAATGGTAGTTCCTATGTCGAAAAACTCGGTGATTACAGTGGCAACTATGCAGGCAGTATTCTGTTGGAATGAATATATTAACGCGTATACTTTTACGCGGTCAACAGATATGAAAACAATTACTCTTGGATTAAATGACTTTGTAGGCAGTATGGGACTTACAGACTGGGGAGCTACGTTTGCGGCAATCAGTGTAACTGTACTTCCAGTATTTATATTTTATTTTTTCAGCAGTAAGAGAATGCTGGCAGGAATGGCAGCAGGAGCAGTAAAAGGGTAAGAGAAATTTAAATTATAAAAAAGGAGATTTTTATTATGCAGAAATTATATTATCAGTTTCCGGGGACATGGTTTGGTGATTGTATGCCGTTTGGAAAAGGAGACAAATTTTATTTATATCACCAGAGAGATACAAGAAAACCAGGACCTTTCGGGGAACCTTTTGGCTGGGATCTTGCCACTACTTCAGATTTTGTGCATTATGAGGACTGTGGCGTTGCAATCCCGAGAGGAACAGACGAGGAGCAGGATCAGTTTATTTTTGCGGGAAGTGTTTTTGAAGCAGAAGGCCAGTACCATATTTTTTATACAGGATATAACAGGGACTATCCTGCTCTTGGTAAAGCTTCGCAGGTATTAATGCATGCGTACAGCGACGATCTTGTAACCTGGCATAAAACACAGGATAACTTAACGTTTACACCGCAGGAGGGGTATGATCCGGATGATTGGAGAGACCCGTGGGTAATTCGTGACGAGGAGAAGGAAGAATATCTTTTGATTCTCGGGGCAAGATTAAAAGGGCCAAAAACAAGACAGACAGGAAGAACTGTAAAATTTACTTCTAAGGATTTAAAAAACTGGAAATTTGAAGGGGATTTTTGGGCGCCCGATCTTTATACTATGCACGAGATGCCGGATTTATTTAAAATTGGAGACTGGTGGTATCATATTGTGACAGAATACAGTGACAGAAGTAAAATGGTATATCGAATGAGTAAAAGCCTTGAAGGTCCCTGGATTGCACCGGAAGATGATGCATTTGATGGAAGAGCCTACTATGCAGGAAGAACATTTTGTCTTAACGGGCAGAGAATTCTTTTTGGCTGGGTTGCTACAAAAGATAAAGATGACGATGATAATAATTTTATCTGGGCAGGGACATTCATGGCGCATGAGGTGTACCAGAGAGAAGATGGAACACTTGGGGTAAGAATTCCGGAAACAGTTTGGAATGCTTTTGATAAAGAAGAAAAAACAGAGGATTTTGTAATAAATACTCCGTCAAAACGTACAGAAAGAACAGTAGGAAGAAATACAGGGGATATTTTCAAATTTGAAGCAGACGTGGAGTTTTCAGAGGGAACAAGAGCTTTTGGAATCCGCTTTTATGAAGATGAGGATAAAGAAGAATCCTATCAGTTTATGTTCCATATTCCGGAAAACAGATATGTATTTGAAAAATGTCCAAACTGGCCGTGGCCGGCGAATCAGAACATTGGATTAGAGAGACCCGTTGCGCTTGAATCAGGAAAAAGATACAATATTCGCATGATTGTGGATGATACCATTGCAACAATTTATATAGATGGCGTGGCATTAAATGCCAGAGCTTATAAACGTCCGGGAGAAAGTCTGTCAATATTTGCTTCAGAAGGAAGTTTAAAGGTTACAAACTGCAGACTTACAAAAGGTCTGAAAAGCTGAGATATAATTATTGGAGATTCAGGTAGATAATATTTAATTCAAAACGCCTTCTCTGCCAAGGAATTTACGCAGAGAAGGCGTTCTATTATATCTCAGGACTTTCCAACAGATCCTCGACTGTGCATCCAAGAACTCTGGAAAGCTTATAAATAGTTCTGGCCTGCGCTTTATCAATGGAATTGACTTTTTGTTCATACATTTGGATAGAGCGCAGTTTTACCCCCGAAAGCTCTGAAAGCTCAGCCTGTGAAATTCCGCGGTTTTCACGAATATATTTTAGACGGGTTTCCCGATTTATCGAGTGATATTTTATATTCATGTCTTCTATGAAGTGTTCTATATCCATTTCGTGATATACAGGGTACATGGAAATAATTTCGGAAAGAGAAATTCTGGAAAAAATATCTTTAAACCGTTTTCCGGTACTCCATTGATATTCTGCCAGTGCCCAGCCTGCCCAGTAAACAGGGGAACGTTCTCTGGAAAAAGATTTTTCCGGAAAAGTGCGGAGCGCCTGATTTAAACTGCGAAGAGACAGTCCGTTTTGCACGAATGCTTCCGCAAAAGAGAAGTAGGAATCATCTGCCCGGTAATCAATTACACGCCCATTCCGATTGCTCTCCTTATTGTGATAAAAAGATTGTATCATCACAATGATAGTAAGCCAAAATTTGAACGGAGTGAACAGTAACACCTTCCCCTTCCTTTTGCATATCATAACAGGAGAGATAAATAAGGAGAGAATGAATGAAAAGTAAAAAGTATATCGCAGCGTCTCTGGCTGTGATCCTGGCGGCAGCTGCCCTTCCTGTGACTGCCTTTGCCGAAGAAAAGGAGAACCAGGAACCTGTAAAAGTCACATTAAATGAGGTGGCGCACTCTATTTTTTATGCGCCGCAGTATGTTGCTATCGAAGAAGGATATTTTAAAGAAGAAGGGCTTGACCTTACCCTTGTGACTGGCTTTGGAGCGGATAAGGTCATGGCTGCTGTTCTTTCGGGAGATGCGGAAATCGGATTTATGGGAGCGGAGGCTTCTGTCTACGCTTTTCAGGAGGGCGCAAACGACCCGGTTGTAAACTTTGCTCAGCTTACCCAGAGAGCCGGGAACTTCCTTGTGGCAAGAGAGGAAATGCCGGACTTTAAATGGGAGGATTTAAAGGGGAAAGATGTGCTTGGCGGAAGAAAAGGTGTTCGCCACTATATTATGTAAATATTGAAACAACAATTATTTTTATGCAACTGGAATAGTGCAATTCTGCTTATCTTTTTTTGTAAATTACAATCTCAGGTTCTGTGCCATTATACCCATACTCGCATATGAGCAGGTAATCGTTGTCTGCAACAAATCCATAACATCTGTCGCTGTTTGTTTTTTCTACCTGACAGCCGAGGTATATTTTCGTATCATCAAGCAATTTGATTTTCTCTCCATTTGGAAGCGTGTATTCCAGATTTACATAAGCGCCGCTTAATTGAAAAAGTGTTGTTACAGGCGGCATATCCTTGATTTTCAAAGAGTTAACTTCATCTATTAACTGCTTTTTATATTGTAAAAAACAAGTTTCACCACCTGACTGATAGCACTTGGCGGCAACACATTCTCCGCCGAGCGGATGCCCGTTTGTTTCCATGCAGCCTTTGCAATTATCTTTGAAAGCGCATTCACCGCAATCAATTCCACAAATGGTTTTCATTATAATCAAATCCTTTCTTTGTCTGTTGCTCTAGTGCTAAGTAAATAAATAGCTACAAAAGCAAGGGAAATGCCAGTAGCAACCATAATCCATTGTAACGGGAAAATATCTGAAAGTGGGCCGAAAATAACCATTCCAACAGGAAGAAATCCTGAATACATGGCGCCCATCAATCCAAATACGCGCCCCTGCATGGATTCATCTGCTTTTTCCTGTATAGTAGTGGTTGTCGCTGTCTGCACCATTGTTAATGCTATGCTGTAAACGAACATCATTACCAGATAAAGTACAAAATAAGGGGATATGCTCATACCAACTGTCATAATACTAAGGATGAACAAGCCAGCCGCCAGTGTTTTTATCCTGCTTGGAAACCCTCCCCAAATTCCTATCAATATGCCGCCTGAAGTCATTCCGGCAAATCCGATCAGCTCTGTTGCTGTTAAATACCAGTAAGTATCTCCATAAACCCGGCTGACTAACAGTGCTGCCATAAACCCGGCCGGTACACATAAGAAAATAAACAGACCGTAGGAGATCAATATTTTCCCGATATTTTTATCTGAAAATGAATAGCAGATACCGGCTTTTATATCTTCTAAAGCAGATACGGTTTCATTGGCAGCAGATTTTATTGGTAACTGTAAGAAAAATAGTAATCCAATGCCGACAAAAGCTGTCAGAATATCAATTAAAAGTGTTGAGCGAAATGTTCCTGCTGATAATACAATACCTGCAACAGCCGGGGACACAAACTGGATAACGGACTGCATGGTTGCATTTATTCCATTGTACTTCATCAGATGTTCCGTTGGTACAAGATAAGGTATTACGGCATTTACAGCAGGTGTTTGAACTCCTGCACCAATAGAGCGAATGACAGAGATTCCCAATAATCCGCCTAGTAATATGACATCTGATGACATCATGGGCATTGCGAAAAACATAATAAAAGTTGCCAGCATAATTACAGTATCCGAAAGAATGATTAATTTTTTGTGACTGTATCTGTCTGCCCATACGCCGCCCAGAAAAGAAATCAAAAACTGCGGCAGATAAGAACATATTGTAAATGCAGCCACCCACGCTCCGCTGGACGTTTTCAAAGTCACATACCAAATGATGGACATTTGTACGATCATAGAACCAAATAAAGTAATACATTGACTGATAAGAAAAAGGGCAGTATTTCTTTTCCAGTGTTTTTTTGCCTGTTCTATTATCATTATTTCTTTTGCTCCTTTTTTGTGATAATAATTTTCTGTTTCATAAACATCACCATTTTTTTACCGTTTGATTGGCATTTTTTTAATCAATTTGGAAATTTCCTTTTCCCGTTTTCCTTTTGCAACCATGTAGCTTTCCTTATCTTCAATATAATCATTTTCAGCCTTTAATTTCTGATAGGATTGCCAGCGGTCTGTCTGCAGTTCTCCTATTGCCAGTGCGCTTTGAATGGCGCATCCCGGCTCATTTGTGTGGGTACAGTTACGGAATTTACACTGACAGGCAAGTTCTTCAATGTCCGTAAAAGCTCTCTCAATTCCTGTATCATTATCCCACATTCCAAACTCGCGCATACCTGGAGTGTCGATGACCATGCCGCCTGAAGGGAGCAGAAACAATTCTCTGTGAGTCGTGGTGTGTCTGCCTTTATCGTCATTGCGAAGCCCGTTTGTTTTCAGGTGTTCTTTCCCCAATAGACGGTTAATGAGGGTGGATTTTCCAACGCCTGAAGAACCAATAAACGCGATTGTTTTTCCCTCCGAAATAAATGGCAGCAGTTCTCTGTATCCATTTTCTTCTGTTGAAGTTGTAACAAGAATATCCACTCCAAAAGCAATCGAGGATACTTCCGAAAGTTTGAGTTCCAAATCAGCACATAAATCTGATTTTGTCAATACAATTACAGGCATGGCTCCGCTATCCCATGCAATGGAAATATATCGTTCCAGCCGTCTCAGGTTAAAGTCCTGGTTCAATGCCATACATAGAAATACTGTATCAATGTTTGCAGCAACAATTTGTTCCTGTTGGGGTTCACCGGCTGCTTTTCGGATAAAGGCACTTTTGCGCGGCAACAGCGATTCGATGATCGCACTGTTGCCGGATTCATTCCAGTTTACCATTACAAAGTCACCAACAGCCGGGTAATCGGAAGAAACGGCAGCTTGAAATCGGAACTTTCCAGATACTTCCGCCAGTTTTTCTCCTTTGTTTGTTATGATTCGATAAAACCCTTTATTCTGTGAAAGAATACGAGCCGGCTCTGAATGACTATTTTGTGAGATTTCACTTGAAAATTCTTCTGAAAATCCGTATTTTTTTATGTTAATTAAATACTCCACTATAGTTTCCTTTCTTCTTTTAGTTTAAAAATATCTAGTTAAGTAAACGATTGTTTACTTGTCTAGTATAGTGAACAGTCGTTTACTTGTCAAGGGATAAAATATTACAGAGCAGACAGGCACAAAAATAATCTGATCTTTATATCTTAGTATAGACATCAGAAAGGAAAAAGGTGTGATGGTTTTGCAGAAACCTACATATTACCTGTGGCGAACAGATTATACGTCATTGGAAGACTTTGAGGCAGATAAGGAGAAATATATAAAAACAGGTTTTCGGGTTGTTACATTTACAGATGGGCAGCCGCATAAAAACATACATAATGGAATAAAAGCAGTGATTCGAAACCATATAACAGAGATGGTGAGAATATGAATGTTGGATATGTGCGTCTTTCAAGAGATGACGATAAGCGAAATTATGTTTCTATAGAAAATCAGAAGCTGATTATCAATCAGTATGCAGCCAATCATGGAATGGTGATTGACCGATGGTATGAAGATGACGGGGTGTCGGGTTATATTTTTGACAGACCGGGATTTAGGCAGATGATGGCTGATCTGGATAAGGATATTAATACTGTATGTGTGAAAGATTTCTCTCGTCTTGGCAGACATAATGCGAAGGTTCTTTTGCTTTTGGATGAATTTCAGGAACGGGGAAAACATCTCATTGTCATTGATGATAATTACGATTCTTTTGATTCCAGAGACGATACCATCGGAATTAAAACATGGTTCAATGAACGTTATGTGAAAGATACCAGTAAGAAAATCAAAAGAGCGATCGGAGCCAGACAAAAAGAAGGCACTCTTATGACAAAACCGCCTTTCGGATATTGTCGGGATACGAAAGACAAAAGTATCATTAAAATTGTTCCCAAAGAGGCGGAATTTATCAAAATGATTTACAATCTTTATATCTCTGGATCCGGTTATCGTAAAATAGCAAACTATTTGACGGACCAGGGAATCCCGACGCCTTCTATGGTACAGCGGGAGCGGGAAATTGAAAAAGGCCGCGTAAGCAAAAAGAAAGTTGCAGCTGCTTGGTCTGACAGTATGGTAAAGGAATTACTGGATAATGATTTTTACATTGGAACTTTTCGTTTGAGAAAACGTGCCAGAAATACAGTACACGGAAAGGATAAACGTGTTCCAAAAGAAGAACAATGTATTTTTGAAGATCATCATCCGGCAATTATTGATAAAGACACTTTTTCTCTTGTGCAGGAATTAAAAGAAAAGCGCAATCGCACGAATTATCGTGGGAGCAGGGGGGAATGGATCGGTTCGGAAATTCCCAATCCTTTTGGAAGCTGTTTGTTTTGTAAAGATTGCGGAAGTTGTCTGACACCGATTAGGCGTCAAACATCCAGCAGAGAACGGAAATATTATATCTGTACTACCTATAATACAAAAGGCAGACGGTATTGTGGGAAAGCACATCTGATTGAGGAAAATGATCTGATGGAAGATGTGCTGAATTATATGAAAATGTGCAGAGAGGCGCTTTGTGAAGTGATTTCCACATATGATATGCGGGACTTTGAGGCAGAAAAGAAAA
Organism: uncultured Blautia sp.; assembly: GCA_900540785.1. GTDB lineage: Bacteria > Bacillota > Clostridia > Lachnospirales > Lachnospiraceae > Blautia_A. The sequence continues at coordinate 73,285 of UQHF01000005.1, read as the reverse complement.
CGCTGGCAGAAAAACGACAGGACATTCAGGAAGCAATCCAAAACCGAAAAAATCAGTTAAAGATCCTTTTGACACAGAAGATAAAAGATTTATCCATAGCATCTGAAAATGAGGAGTTGATCCATGAAACCTATGATTCCATGCAAAAGGATTTGCTGGAGCAGATTCATGGTTTGGAGATGCAGGAAAAAGAACTGAAGGAAACTACTATAGAAATACCGGATGGAAAGGGAAAATTGGGAAACGCGCTGGAGGTTGTGGATAAAATCATTGCAGGAGGGATTCTTGACCGAAGAGATATGGAACTGTTGATTGAGAGAATTGACGTAGATAAAGAGGGAATGCCGGAAATTACTTTAAAATATGGTTTGTCTGATCTGATCAATTACAGTCCTGCTGATGAGATGAATCGCCGGGAAAATACAGTGATCGCTCTTGTAATGAAACTGATTACAGAAGATGACCGTAGTTACACTTCAGCAAAATATTTATCCGAACACATCACAGCATTGGGATTTAAGAAAACGAAACAAAGTATCTTGCCTTATATCAACCTGATGAAAGAATTAGGGATTCTGGAAGATACGGATAATCCGCTGAAGCCTTACAATATTGCGAAAACGAAGGAAGAAATCAATGGACTGATACATCAATATCTGCCGGATTTACCGGCTCAAATGACTTCTGAGAAATTATCGCACGATTATTTACATTATAAATGTGATGACAGGCGGTATGCCGGAAATGGTTTTTGAGTATATCTTAAAACAGCAGGGGATTGACCCGGAAAATGATCTGGAAATTAACCAGAGCATTGATTTTGGTTCCACAGCAGCCGCTTTTTCAGGAGGACTGGGGGATTTCAGTGTAGAATTTGAACCTTCCGCTACCGCTCTTGAAAAAGAAGGTGCGGGCTATGTGGTGGCTTCGCTCGGTATAGATTCCGGTTATGTCCCATATACATCTTACTGTGCGAAATCCAGTTATATGGAGGAAAATCCGGAAGTGATGCAAAAGTTTACAAATGCCCTTCAAAAGGGAATGGATTATGTACAGAATCATACGCCGGAAGAAATTGCCAAAGTGATTGCGCCACAGTTTTCCGAGACAGATCTGGAAACCATCACTACGATTGTGAAGCGATACCATGAGCAGGATACATGGAAAGAAAATCTTATTTTTGAACAGGAAAGCTTTGAGCTTCTGCAGGATATTCTGGAAGATGCGGGAGAATTGAATAAAAGAGTAAAATACGAAAACCTTGTGACGACGGAGTATGCGGAAAAAGCGGAAAAGAAATAAAGGGATAAGCATATGTATTGCCGATTTTTACAGGCTGTGTTAAGGTAAGAAAAAACATATCCGGTTTTCACGGAAAGAAAAGAGGAAAAAATGGATACACAGAAAATATATAAGATACGCCCTCATCATGGTATGTGTCTTGCTTATTTTGAGGGGAAAGGCTACAGTCAGGGTTTTGTGCATCATATGGGAGAGGTTCTGGCGCTTCTGGAAGAGGGCGCGGTGGTGGAAATGACAGTCGAAGGAGACAACATCTGTTCTGCCTGTCCCAATTTAAAGGACGGAGTCTGTGAAACAGCAGATCAGGTGGCAGCGTACGACAGGGCTGTTCTTTCTTTCTGTAATCTGCAGGAAAAGGAACAACTGGAATTTTCGGAATTTACACAGAGAGTACAGAAAATGATCCTGGAAACAGGAAAGAGAGAGGAAATCTGCGGCGACTGCCAGTGGAATGAAATCTGCAGCAGCAGAAAAAGCAGATGGGAAAATATGAAAATCCCGGTGGGCCGGGACTGAATAGAACAAGGTTCTCTTTCAAAAGCAGAATCAGGCAGAACCTGTTCTGCAGGAAGGAGAACCTTGAATTTTAAATATATATTTTGCCATATTATCTTCCGGAAATCTGGAACCTCTTATAAAACGGTTTCCCAAGAAAAGCTATGACAGCGCCTGCAAGAAGATAGAGAAGCGGTGCTGCCTGCCAGGGAGGAAGATGCGTTCCAAACAGGGAAAGAGTATATGGACCGAATATATTCCACGGCGTGATGATGCAAAATGGCAGCCAGTCCCAGAGCTGCGCCAGGAGCCGGTATTGTTCCGGCACAGAAATAATCATGGAAGAAAGCAGCAGCCCTGTGATAATGGAAAGTGCGGCAATGTTGCTGTGCAGCAGTTCCGATAAAATCATGACAAATATGCTGACTGTGACAGAGACGATCAACAGGATTCCATATGCGATGAGAAGTGCCTGTCCGCAGGTCAGAGGCTCAGGGCAGCGTGGATAAATCAACTGAAAGGCTGCGTGGAATCCATTTGTGCCAAATAAAAGCAGGGTGAGAAGAAACGTAACAGCAATAAATAACAGGGCAACGCTTGCGGAAAAAGCGATTCCGGCCGCAATTTTTGCCTGGTAAAGTTTTGTTTTTCCGAGAGAACTGCTCAAAATCAACTGGTCTGTTTTCCGTAAATGTTCATCGGAAAATATGCCGGAAAGAGAAATGGCGATTACCATCAGAACAAGGATCCCCACAGTCTGAAGTTCGGAAAACAGATTTTCCCACCCGCCGGTTTCCTGATAAATCACGGGTTTTCCAACCTGATCTTCCTGTTTTTGCCAGAATTCAATTTCTCCCTCTGTTAATTGAAAGTCTTCCCACCGAGAGTTCAGCCATTCCTGTCTTCTTTCGTAAAGATCGGTCTCGTTTGGCTTCCATGACAGCATAATTTCAGAAGGCTGTAAATCTGTAGTTCCTCCGATAAAATTAAAAACAGGACTGTACGGGCGGGCATATGTCTGATATTCCGGTGTGGAAGTATAATGCTGATTTCCGGTTACTTGCGGGATTTTCCTGTAGGCATCTACGGCTTCTTCTAACAGTTCCTGATCAAGCACTCTGCCGTTCAGTGCTGTGGCATAAGATTTATCCGTCTGATACGCCTGATAATTGGTGCTGATTCGTTTTCCATCTATATAATACGTCCCCAGAAGAGGAGTGCAGACAGAAAAAACAAGAGCTATGAGACAGAGAAGCGTAGAAATCCAGACGATCTTTTTACGCAGGATTTTTTTATATTCATATAGAAATAAAGTTCCGGATAAGCGCATATTTAATCCTCCTTAAGCTGCTGTAAATAAAAGGTTTCCAGGCTGCCTTTTGTCTCGTACCATTTTCCGGAGTAAATCAGCCGTCCTTCTTTCATCATCAGAATTTCGTCTGCGATGTGCTCAATATCGGAAACAATATGAGTGGATAAAAGAACGATACTTTCTTTTCCGAGGGATTCGATAAGATTTCGAAAGCGGACTCTTTCTTTTGGGTCAAGCCCGGCTGTGGGTTCGTCCAGGATAAGAAGCTTTGGGTCGTTTAAGAGCGCCTGCGCTATGCCCAGACGCTGCTTCATGCCTCCGGAGTAGGTTTTGATCTTCTTTTTTGCCACATTCTGTAAAGAAACGAGATTTAAAAGTTCATCCGCTTTTCTTTTTGCCAGAGGCTTTTCCAGACCTTTTAAGGCTGCCATATACAGAAGAAAATCTTTTCCTGTAAATTCAGGATAATATCCGAAATCCTGGGGCAGATACCCAAGAACAGAGCGGTATTCTTCCTGACTGACGTCGATTCCGTCAAAAGAAACCGTTCCGCTGTCCGGCTTTAAAATGCCGCAGATGATCCGCATAAGAGTTGTTTTTCCTGCGCCGTTTGCGCCCAGAAGCCCGTATACTCCTTTGTGAAGCGTTATAGAGATACGGTCTGCTGCAATTTTATTTTTATATTGCTTTGACAATCTGTTTATTACAAGCTCCATGATAATTCCTCCGTTTGTCTGATGATTTGATAGCACTGGATTCCGGCAGCCGCGCACAGAATGAGAAGAGCTGCCAGTCCCCACAGGATATTCTGATTTTGGTAAAGTGCCGAGAAAGACTGGAAAAAGAGAGAATGTCCCAGGCTGATTCCCAGCGCAATGCCTGTGCACACATACATATTTTCTTTTCCGTGGCTTTTCCGTACTGCCCAGAGTCCTGCAAAGACAGTCAGAAGATATGGATAAAGGAGACAGAGACCCGACTGCAGGAAAGGCATTTCTCCGTTTTGGTATGCCAGAGGAATCAGGAGAATGGTAAGAATCAGATTCATAACTCCCAAAATCCCAAGTCGCGCCAGTACAATGCTTTTCAGGGAAAAGCGTGTGGACATTTCAAATTCCGCCATTTTGTATGCTTCTGAGCGGCCGCTTTCTGTAATGACGGACAGCGCCAGTATGGGCATGAAAGAAGAGATGCCGGAAAGCATATTTTTGTCCAGAAATTCTACATTGATAAAGGCGGCGGCATAAATCAGAACAGCAGCAGCCCAGCTCCATTTCCGTATATAGCGAACCTGAGAGCAGACAAAAGAAAAATGGCTGAGCGGCGCAGTGGGAAGTTTACGAAGAAATTCTTTTTTTCTCTGTGGCGCAGGCGCTTCCCATTCTTTTTTCAATGCAGCTTTCAATCTTTTATTCATGAAAATCCTCCTCTCGCAGTTTTGATTTCAGAGATTTGACGGCATGAAGAATTTTTCGATACATGGCAAATCTTGAAATTCCGTAAATTTTACTGATTTCAGAAACAGGCACTTCATTTACATAGCGCAGAAGCAAAAGTTCCCTGTCCATTTCATTTAACTGAGATAATGCGGTTTTCAGCGAAATCTTTGTCAGCATATGATCTTCCAGATTATTTTCCGGGATTTCGTTTTCCAGAGGTTCGTCTTTTTGTCTGCGGTATTCATCGATGCAGAGATTGCGGGCAATCGTATACAGATAATGGAGAGACTTTCCTGTATCTTTGTATGTTTTGTTTTCAAGGAACCGGAGAAAGGTTTCCTGCGTAATATCTTCTGCCGTTTCTCTGCTTTGGACTTTAAAATAGCAGTACCGATATATTTTGTCGTATTGTTCTTCCAGGTCCGTGGACACGATTAAAAAACCCCCTTTCACTGTATATAACGAGGAAGAAGGCTGGAATGTGCGGCTTTATGTTATAAAAAATTGACTGAAATAAGAAAAATATGGTAAAATAAGACAAACAATTTAGCGATAAAATAAACTGTATATAGAAAGACTTAATTACAAATTACTGAGAACATCATGTTATACTTAAAATATAAAAGTAACCGTTAATGAACAGACAAAGAAAGGAGTGCTTATGAAAAACAGAAACAAAGCAGTGATTTTCTCAGTCATTATGCTCGGATTATTTTCCGGCAGCGCGGTATATGGAATGGACAGTGTGCCGGACTTGGAGGGAATGACAAGAGAGGAGGCAGCGGATGTTCTCTCTGACAATGGGCTGACTGTGGAGACGGAGGAGAAAAACAGCCAATCTTACTACGACGTAGAAGGCGAAGAATTCAGGGTATACAGTGATGAGGAGGAATTAAGACGCCTTCAGGAGGGCATGGACGGAACTTCTTATCAGGTGTCTCTTGAAAAATTCAGAAATGGCAGCTCAGAATATCAGTATAGTGATATTTCCTGGAAAAGTTCATTTGATGCAGTGCAGGAAAAACTAAAGGACAGGGCGTCTGAATATGAAGTGGAAGGAACGCTTTCTGACAGCGAATACCGCTATTTGAAACATACTGCTGTTCAGGAACTGGAAGGACAGAAGGGCGAACTGCATTTTGAGTTTTTAAACGATGAACTTCAGACAGTAAGATATGATTTTTCTCTGGAAGGAGATTACGAAACGTGGTTTCAGAGACAGATTGACAGTCTGACAGATTTGTATGGAGAAGAGTTTGTAAAAGAAGAGACGGAAAATGAAGAGCTTGGTTTTACAGAAAGACTTTGTAAATGGGAGCATGGGAAAACTTCCCTGCAGGCTGTTTTAATGACAGGAGAGAATGTAAAACCTTCTGCAACCATCGCCGTTGTCAACTTAGAAGAATAATTTGGTTTCAATAATAAAGCGGCGTTTCCTGTCTGTGAGTGCAGGAGACGCCGCTGACGTTGTTATTGAGGAGATTTGAAGCTGACTTGTTTTTTTATTACAGCAGATTTTGGCTTTTCAGGTAATATTCCGCCTCTTCCTTATCCTTTTTTGAAACATAAATTTCGAATATATCACCGGAATTTTGGAGATTGCCGCCCATACTGCGGGGAACGCCTCCCTGCATCAGAAAAGAATCTGTATTGTGGTTTAAAATGTTATATTCGTATTTGATTTTTTTAAGCTCCAGTGCACTTCTTATTTTGTTGAAAATTTCAAGAGAAGTGCCGGTATATATGTTCTCTTTATTTAACAGCATGATGACCTCCTGAGTAAAGATATGGTTAAACTTGTCAGGGTCGTTAAGTGCATTGGAATCACGCCTTTCCGTTTTTCTATATTTTACCATATGATGGACAGAAAAGAAATAACCTTTCATCTCTTCCCTTCTTGAAAATCCCTCCCAACTGTACTATACTGAATCACAGAGAAAATGCAAAAAGAGGAGGAACATATCATGTTAAATACAAATGTTGCACAGCTTTTAAATACACAGATCAACAAGGAATTTTATTCAGCTTATCTGTATCTGGAATTTTCCAATTATTATGAGGAGGAAGGTCTGAAGGGCTTTGCAAACTGGTACCGCGTACAGGCACAGGAAGAGCGTGATCATGCAATGCTGATGATCCAGTATCTTCAGAATAACGACTGCCGCGTGGTTCTGGATACCATTGAAAAACCGGATGCAGAGCTCAACGATAAAATGGACGCTCTGAAACAGGGATATGCACATGAGCAGTATGTGACAGGACTCATCCACAACATCTATGACGCTGCTTATACAGTGAAGGATTTCCGCACCATGCAGTTTCTTGACTGGTTTGTAAAAGAACAGGGTGAGGAAGAGACAAACGCTTCCGATCTGATCAAAAAGATGGAGCTTTTCGGCGGAGATGCAAAGAGCCTTTATATGCTTGATAGCGAGCTTGGCGCCCGCGTATATGCAGCTCCTTCCCTTGTATTATAAGGAGGAACCTGCAGAATGAAAATCGGATTTACAGGCTGCGGAAACATGGCGTCTGCCATGATCGGAGGAATCCTGAAAAAAGGAATTTTCACAAAAGAGGAGATCATCGTATCAAATCTTACAGAGGAAGGCAGCAGACGGAGCAGAGAAAAACTTGGGGTTGTCACAACAATGGACAACCGCCAGGTGGCGGAACGTGCAAAAATTGTTGTTCTTGCGGTAAAACCTCAGTTTTACGAGGAGGTTCTGGACGAAATAAAAGACGTGCTCACAGAAGAGCATATTCTTGTTGGGATTGCCCCGGGAAAAACACTTTCCTGGCTGGAGGAAAAATGTGGGCAGCCTCTTAAAATTGTCCGTCTGATGCCGAACACGCCGGCGCAGGTAGGAGAGGGAATGACAGGCGTATGCTTTAATGATCGGGTATCTGAGGAAGAGAAACAGGAAATCTGCGCCATCACAGACAGTTTTGGCTGTACGGAGGTTGTACCGGAACGCCTTATGGAAGGATTAAGCGCAGTGACAGGCTGTTCCCCGGCATATGTGTTTATGTTCCTGGAGGCGATGGCAGATGCGGCAGTCCACCAGGGAATGCCGAGAAAACAGGCGTACCGTCTTGCGGCACAGGCTGTTCTCGGAAGTGCCAAAATGCTCCTTGAGACAGAAATGCATCCCGGCGAACTGAAGGATATGGTCTGTTCTCCGGCAGGCTCTACCATTGAGGGAGTTCGTATGCTGGAGAAAAGTGGTTTTCGAAGCGCCGTATTTGAAGCGCTCTGCGCAGCAGCGGAAAAAGGAAAGAAATTATAAAGAATATGTATGACAAAAAAACAGACAGCTTTTGATGAGAATACCATCAGAAACTGTCTGTTCTATAATTACGGGTAAGTCCGGCATTTAAGATGTTTTTTACAGCACCCAGTCTCCCTTGCTTAATGTGCTGTTGTGATATTTGGAAGAGTAAGTCACATCTTCTCCAAACCAGGCGGGAGGCAGATAGCTTTTTGCCGCTTCCTCAGAGGGGAATTCCACTTCTGCAAGCAGAAGCCCTTCGTATGCTTCGTGAAAAATATCAAGTTCAATAGAAAGACCGTCTTTTTCCGGGATCACATAGCGGTCTTTGCAGATCACAATTCCGTCTGCTTTTTCTTTCAGGTGATAATAAGCGTCTTCTGTAAGGGGAAGATTGTATTCTTCTCTGGAAAGCAGGCCTTTTGATTTATAGGTAAGATAATACTCGTTATTCTGGCGGCGGATACGCACCACAGGTTCTGTACAGAGATAACCCTGTTCAATGTGAAGACAGGGATACTGGGACAGATTTTCGGGAAGCTGTTCTTTTTTTATCAGAAACTTTCTTTCAATCTCCATAAAGTCCTCCTATATGTTAAAAATATAAGAACAGTATACCCTTTTTATTGTAAAAAAGAAAGGGAAATGGTATAATAAATCCCGGCAAAACAGCGCAGAAAACAGGATTTCATCAGAACAGGAGGTTTTTGTATTGAGCAAAGTATATATTTTTCTGGCAGACGGCTTTGAGGACATAGAAGGCCTGACGGTTGTAGATTTGATGAGAAGAGCAGAAATTGATATAAAAACTGTTTCTATCAAGGATTCAAAAGAGGTTACAACCTCTCATGGGATCACGCTTCTGACAGACTGTATTTTTGAGGAGACAGATTTTTCAGATGCAGATATGCTTGTGCTTCCGGGAGGAATGCCGGGAACAAAGTATCTGGGTGAATATAAGCCTCTTACAGAGCTTTTGAAATCTTTTTATGGCAAAGGCGGTAAAGTCGCGGCAATTTGTGCAGCGCCCAGCGTTTTCGCAGAACTGGGATTCCTGGAGGGAAGGAAGGCAACCTCATATCCCTCTTTTATGGAGAAATTAAAAGGCGCTGTCCTTACCGAAGAACCTGTGTCAGTGGACGGCAATGTGACAACAAGCAGAGGACTTGGAACAGCCATAGATTTTTCCCTGTCCCTTATCGGACAGCTTGAGGGAATGGAAAAAGCACAGGAAATCGCAGAATCTATCGTATATTTTTAAAAAAACACTGGTGTTTTGATTTTGCTTGTGCTATACTACTACAATGACTGTATCCTAAGCATAGTAGGATAAAATGCAGAAATTAACTAACCTGATATAAATTAAGGAGGAACATACAAAATGAGTTTACAGGTGGAGAAAATGGAAAAAAACATGGCGAAGCTTACAATCGAAGTTTCCGCTGAAGATTTAGAGAAGGCAATGCAGAGCGCATACCAGAAAGCAAAAGGCAGAATCAGCATTCCTGGATTCCGTAAAGGAAAAGCTCCGAGAAAAATGATTGAGCAGATGTACGGAAAAGGAATTTTCCTTGAGGACGCAGTAAACGCTCTGATTCCGGAGCACTACAGCAAAGCTCTTTCCGAGTGTGAACTGGAAATCGTTTCCCAGCCGCAGATCGACGTAACACAGATGGAGCCGGGAAAAGCTCTTATCTTTACTGCAGAAGTTGCAGTAAAACCGGAAGTTACATTAGGCGAGTACAAGGGCGTAGAAGTTCCGAAGGCAGAAATCGAAGTAACTGAGGAAGAAATCGAAGCTTCCATCAAACGTGAGCAGGAGAAAAACTCCAGAACAATCACAGTAGAAGACCGCGCAGCAGAAGAAGGCGACATCGTGACAATCGACTTTGAGGGATTTGTAGATGGAGAAGCATTCGAAGGCGGAAAAGGCGAGGCATATCCTCTGACACTTGGCTCTCACACATTTATTCCGGGATTTGAAGAACAGCTCGTTGGTGCAAAAACAGGCGATCACGTAGAAGTAAACGTAACATTCCCGGAAGAATACCAGGCAAAAGAGCTTGCAGGAAAAGCAGCAGTATTCCAGTGTGACGTTAAGAAGATCGAAGCAAAAGAGCTTCCGGAGCTTAACGATGATTTTGCAAAAGATGTTTCCGAGTTTGACACACTTGCAGAGTACAAAGAAGACGTAAAGAAAAATCTGACAGAGAGCAAAGAAAAAGAAGCTCTTCGTGCAAAAGAAGACGCAGCTATCGAAAAAATCATTGAGAATGCCGAGATGGAAATTCCAGAAGCAATGATCGACACACAGTGCCGTCAGATGATGGACGACTTCGGAAGAAGAATGCAGTCCCAGGGTCTTTCTATGGAGCAGTACTTCCAGTTCACAGGCCAGACAGCAGAGAAAATGATGGAAGACATGAAGCCACAGGCTCTCAAGAGAATCCAGACAAGACTTGTTCTTGAAAAAATCGTAGAAGTTGAGAACATTCAGCCGACAGAGGAAGAAGTAGATGAAGAAATCTCCAAGATGGCTGCTATGTACAAAATGGAAGCAGACAAGTTAAAAGAACTGGTTGGAGAGCGTGAAATGGAACAGATGAAGAAGGATATGGCTGTACAGAAAGCAGTTACTTTCGTTGCTGAGGCAGCAAAAGAGGCATAATCCTGATTTTGATTGATTTTCACAGAGAAGCAGTAATAACTGCAGGAGGTAATTATGAGTTTTGTACCTTATGTCATTGAGCAGACAAGCAGAGGAGAAAGAAGCTACGATATTTATTCCAGGCTTCTGAATGACAGAATCATTTTCCTTGGGGAAGAAGTAACCGACGTGAGCGCCAGCCTGATCGTGGCACAGCTCCTTTTTCTGGAAGCAGAAGATCCGGGAAAGGATATTCAGCTGTACATCAACAGCCCGGGAGGCTCTGTGACAGCCGGTATGGCAATTTATGATACCATGAAATATATCAAATGTGACGTTTCTACAATCTGTCTTGGTATGGCAGCCAGCATGGGCGCCTTCCTTCTGGCAGGAGGAACAAAGGGCAAACGTTTTGCTCTTCCAAACTCCACCATTATGATCCATCAGCCATCAGGCGGAGCACAGGGACAGGCTACAGAGATCCAGATTGTAGCAGATCACATCGCAAAAACAAAAAGAACTTTAAATGAGATTCTTGCAGCAAACACCGGACAGCCATACGAGGTTGTAGAACGGGATACAGACCGCGACAATTATATGTCTGCGGAGGAAGCGAAAGCTTACGGTTTAATTGATGGTGTTGTTGTGCACAAATGATAACCCTTGATTGACAAAGACTCCTGTAAACCGCAGGAGTCTTATCTTGCTATATAGGATATAGAAAGGAAAGTAGAAAATTCATGGCAGAAAAGATAAGAGATGGAAAAGTCAGATGTTCCTTTTGCCATAAATCTGAGGACCAGGTAAGGAAACTGATTGCAGGACCGGACGGCGCTTTTATTTGTGACCAGTGTATTGGCATCTGTTCGGAAATTCTGGAAGAAGAATTTGAAATGTACGGTCAGGAGCCGGATTACGCTTCCGGGATCAACCTGATGAAACCGGAAGAAATCCATAAAATTCTTGACGATTATGTGATCGGACAGGAGGCTGCGAAAAAAGCCCTGTCTGTTTCTGTATATAATCACTACAAACGTGTGACTGCTTTCGGAAATTCCGATGTGGAACTTCAGAAAAGTAATATTCTCATGCTGGGACCTACAGGGTCCGGTAAGACGCTTCTTGCACAGACTCTAGCAAGACTTCTGAACGTACCCTTTGCCATAGCGGATGCCACAAGTCTAACAGAGGCAGGATATGTGGGAGAAGATGTGGAAAATATTCTGCTGAAGATCATTCAGGCGGCAGACTGGGATATAGAAAGAGCCCAGTACGGAATTATTTACATTGACGAGATTGATAAGATCACAAGAAAATCAGAAAATGCGTCCATTACCCGCGATGTATCAGGAGAGGGCGTGCAGCAGGCGCTTCTGAAAATCCTGGAGGGAACGGTTGCGAGCGTTCCGCCTCAGGGTGGAAGAAAACATCCCCATCAGGAATTTATCCAGATCGATACTACAAATATCCTGTTCATCTGCGGCGGTGCGTTTGACGGACTGGAAAAGATCATCGAGGCGCGTCAGAATACAAAATCCATCGGTTTCGGCGCAGAGGTGGCAGTACAGGAAGAAAGAAACGTAGGAGAAGTGCTGAAGGACGTGATGCCTGAGGACTTTGTAAAATTCGGACTGATCCCTGAGTTTATCGGACGTGTTCCTGTGGTGGTTTCTCTGGAAGCCCTGGATGAAAAGGCGCTGATCCGTATTTTAAGAGAGCCGAAAAACGCTCTTACAAAACAGTATCACAAATTATTTGAAATGGACGGAGTGGAGCTTGATTTTGAGGACGAAGCTCTTGAGGTTGTGGCAAAGAAATCTCTTGAGAGAAAGACAGGAGCCAGAGGACTTCGTGCCATCATGGAAAATTCCCTGATGGATCTGATGTATACCATTCCGTCAGATGATACTATACGCAAATGTACCATTACAAAAGAAGTAGTAGAGGGGACCGGAGAGCCGGAGCTTGAGCGTGGAGAGGCACCTCAGCAGATAGAGCAGAAAAAGCCTCGGAGAAACACACGTGCAAGAAAGAGCGGAAAGCCGGAAACCGCTTAGGAAGGAATGACATAAATGATGAATCCAATTCAGGTACTGCCTGCTATCGCCCTTCGGGGAACTACGATTTTACCGGGAATGATCGTACATTTTGATGTGAGCCGGGAGAGATCTGTAAAGGCGATCGAGGCGGCAATGCTGAACGACCAGAAAATTTTCCTTGTAACGCAGAAGGATCCGGAGGTGGAAACACCGGAGATTTCTGAATTGTATCATGTGGGAACGATTGCTTATATTAAACAGGTAGTAAAGCTTCCGAAAAACCTTCTCCGTGTTCTTGTGGAGGGAACAGAGAGAGCAGAGCTTTTAAGCTTTTCACAGGAAGTTCCGTTTCTGGAGAGTGAGGTATCTGTTCTTTCGGCGGAAGAGGAAGAGGAATATCCGCCTGCAGTCCGTGAGGCAATGTGCCGGAGCCTCCGGGAGCTGTTTCAGCAGTTTGCGGGGGAGAGCGGAAAAGTAAGCAGGGAACTTGTAAATCAGATTTTAAGCATAGAAAATCTGGAAGAGCTTGTGGAACAGATTTCTGTGAATCTTTCCCTTTCTTATCAGAACCGACAGAAGATTCTTGAGGCAGTTTCTTTAAGAGACAGATACGAGCTTCTGGGTGCGATTCTCACAAATGAGATTGAAGTGGTGGAAATCGGGAAAGACCTTCAGAAAAAAATAAAAGCCCGGATTGACAAGAATCAGAGAGAATATATTTTAAGAGAACAGCTGAAACTGATCCGCGAGGAGCTGGGAGAAGAAAACACAGTAGATGACGCGGAAGAATTTAAGAATAAGCTGAAAAAACTGGAAGCCTCAAAAGAAGTAAAAGAAAAAATCGGCAAGGAAATCGAGCGTTTTAAGAGCATGAATAATAATGCCGCAGAAACAACCGTTTTAAGAGGGTATATTGAAACGCTTCTTGCACTTCCCTGGGAGAAACGCTCCACGGATTCCGATGATTTAAAGGAAGCATGGAAAATCCTTGAGGAAGGACACTACGGCTTAAAGGAAGTAAAAGAGCGTATTATGGAATTCCTTTCTGTGAGAAAGCTGACACAGAAGGGCAAAAGCCCGATCCTCTGTCTTGTAGGACCGCCCGGAACAGGAAAAACCTCCATTGCCCGTTCCATTGCAGAGGCAATGAACAAGAAATACGTTCGTATCTGCCTCGGCGGTGTGCGCGATGAGGCGGAAATCCGCGGACACAGAAAGACGTATGTAGGCGCAATGCCGGGAAGAATCACAGAGGCATTAAAGCAGGTGGGTGTGAGCAATCCGCTGATGCTTCTTGATGAGATTGACAAGACCAGCAGCGATTATAAGGGAGATACTTCCTCTGCTCTTCTTGAGGTGCTGGACCCGGAACAGAACAGTCATTTTACAGACCATTATGTAGAGCTTCCGCAGGATCTCTCCGAGGTGCTTTTTGTGGCGACAGCCAACGATGTGCAGGGCATTCCCCGTCCTCTTCTTGACAGAATGGAATTAATTGAGATTTCCGGTTATTCTGAAAATGAGAAGGAACATATTGCAAAAGAACATCTGATTCCCCGCCAGATGGAAATAAACGGAGTGCCGGAAGGCTGCCTTACCATTCAGTCGGCTGCTCTTGGAAAAATCATTAATAATTACACAAAAGAAGCAGGCGTTCGAAATCTGGAGAGAAGCATTGGAAGGATATGCAGGAGAACTGCCCGTGCCATTATGGAAAAAGGAAAGAAGCGCGTTGTGGTGACCACAAAGAATCTTCCGGATTTCCTTGGAAAAGAGCGGTTCAATTACCTCATGGCAAATCAAAAAGATGAAATCGGAATTTCAAGAGGTCTTGCCTGGACCCAGGTTGGAGGAGATACCCTCCAGATAGAAGTAAACGTCATGCCGGGAAAAGGAGAATTTCTTCTTACAGGACAGCTTGGGGATGTGATGAAGGAATCTGCTCAGGCGGGAATCACCTATATCCGCTCCATTGCAGACAGATACGAAATTTCCCCGGAATATTTCCAGGAACATGATATGCACATTCACATTCCGGAGGGAGCCGTTCCAAAGGACGGTCCGTCAGCGGGAATTACAATGGCAACCGCCATGCTTTCCGCTATTGTGGAAAAGCCGGTGCGGGCTGACCTTGCCATGACAGGAGAAATTACCTTAAGAGGCAGAGTTCTTGCGATCGGAGGCTTAAAAGAAAAGCTTCTTGCTGCAAAATATGCAAAAATAAAAGAAGTTCTTGTGCCGGGAGAAAACCGTCCGGATATAGAAGAACTGGATAAAGAAATCACAAAGGGACTTACCATTACCTTTGTGGAGACAATGGACGAAGTGCTTGAAAAAGCGCTTGTAAAATAGAGAGGAACAGCCAATGATTATAAAAAATGTATCACTGGATATTGTGTGCGGCATCACAAGCAAGCTTCCGGAAACAAAACGACCGGAGATTGCGTTTGCAGGAAAATCAAATGTGGGAAAATCCTCACTGATCAACGCGCTTATGAACAGAAAGGCGCTTGCGCGCACAAGTTCCCAGCCGGGAAAAACACAGACCATCAATTTCTATAATATTAATGAAGCCATGTATCTTGTGGACCTGCCCGGGTATGGTTACGCAAAAGTATCCCCTTCTGAAAAGGCGAAATGGGGAAAAATGATTGAGAAGTATCTTCATACATCAAAAGATCTGAAAGCGGTCTTTCTCCTTGTGGATATACGTCACGAGCCTTCCGCAAACGATAAGCAGATGTATGACTGGATCCTCCATAACGGATACGAGCCTATCATTATTGCCACAAAGCTTGACAAGCTGAAACGAAGCCAGGTGCAGAAGAGTATAAAGGCAGTAAGAGAAGGGCTGAAGCTTCCAAAAGAGGGAATCCTTATTCCTTTTTCCGCTGAGACAAAGCAGGGAAGAGAAGAAATCTGGAATCTGATGGACGAGCTTACCGGTCTTGGAGAAGAAACGGAAAAAGAACAAAAGGCGTAAAGCACATTGCTACGAAGGAGAGCAGAACGACAATGGGAATCATCAAGGCATTGAAGCTGGGATTTGATTATCTGAAATATGATGACAATGGAAATGTAGAAGATACGCAAAGAGCAGTAAATGATGTAAATATGGAGATAGAAGAGGGCGAGTTTGTGGCAGTCCTGGGGCATAACGGTTCAGGAAAATCCACACTTGCGAAGCATTTAAACGCCCTTTTGCTTCCTTCCGAGGGAACGCTCTGGGTGGACGATATGGATACATCAAAAGAGCCGGAGCTCTGGAAAATCCGTCAGAAAGCGGGAATGGTTTTTCAGAATCCGGACAACCAGATCATCGGAACTGTTGTGGAGGAGGATGTGGGATTCGGACCTGAAAATATGGGGATTCCTACAGAAGATATATGGAAACGTGTGGACGACAGCCTGAAAAAGGTGGGCATGACTGCATATCGCCATCATTCTCCAAACAAGCTTTCCGGCGGACAGAAACAGCGCGTTGCCATTGCCGGTGTTGTAGCAATGCACCCCAGATGTATTGTGCTGGACGAACCGACTGCCATGCTTGACCCAAACGGAAGAAAAGAAGTGCTTGAGGCAGTGCGGGAGCTGAATCAAAAGGAAAAAGTGACGGTGATCCTCATTACCCACTATATGGAAGAAGTGATCCACGCAGATAAGGTTTATGTGATGGACGGAGGAAACGTAGTATTAGAGGGAACGCCGAAAGAGATTTTCTCCCAGGTAGATACGCTCAAAAAATACCGTCTTGATGTGCCGCAGGTTACCCTTCTTGCCCATGAACTTAGAAAATCCGGTGTGTCCATTCCGGAGGGAATACTGACGAAAGAAGAATTGGTGAGTGCCTTATGTCAATAGAGTTAAAAGATGTAACTTATACGTACAGTCCGGGAACTGCATATGAAATCCATGCGCTGAAAAATATTAATCTTTCCATACCGGACGGACAGTTTATTGGAGTGATCGGACATACGGGAAGCGGAAAATCTACTTTGATCCAGCATTTAAACGCTTTGATCCAGCCCACCTCCGGCACGATTCTCTACAACGGAGAAGATGTATGGGAGGAAAAATACGACAGGAGAGCGCTTCGAAGTCAGGTAGGACTTGTGTTCCAGTATCCGGAGCATCAGCTTTTTGAAAGCGACGTGCTTTCCGACGTATGCTTTGGTCCCATGAATCAGGGACTTACAAGAGAAGAGGCGGAAAAAGAAGCAAAAAAAGCTCTGGAACAGGTTGGATTTAAAGAAAAGAATTACGGCAAATCTCCTTTTGAGCTTTCCGGAGGGCAGAAAAAGCGAGTTGCCATTGCAGGCGTTCTTGCCATGAATCCGAAAATCCTGATTCTCGATGAGCCTACGGCAGGTCTTGATCCGAAAGGAAGAGACGACATTCTGGATCAGATCGCGCTTCTTCATAAAGAAAGAGGAATTACCATTATTCTTGTTTCCCACAGTATGGAAGACATTGCGAAATATGTGGAGCGCCTGATCGTAATGAACGGAGGCGAGGTTGCCTTTGACGATACGCCGAAAGCAGTCTTTTCCCATTATAAAGAGCTGGAAGAGATGGGGCTTGCTGCTCCGCAGATCACGTATATTATGAATGATTTAAAGAAAAACGGACTGGATGTAGATACAGATGCCACTACAGTGGAGGAGGCGAAAGAGAGCATTTTAAAAGCTCTTCGAAACAGTCATTCTTCACTTTTAAAGGAGGACCGAAACCATGCTTAGAGATATTACACTGGGACAGTTTTATCCCGCAGATTCGGTTCTCCATAAGCTTGACCCGCGGACGAAATTCCTGGGAACAATGGCGTTTATTATTTCTGTGTTTTTGTTTCACACATTTCCCGGATATGCAGTGGCAACGCTGTTTCTTGGGGCGATGATTTTTCTTTCAAAAGTTCCTGTGAAATTTATGTTCAAGGGACTGAAGGCAATTTTTGTGATCCTTCTTATCACAGTTGCGTTTAATATTTTGCTGACTCCCGGAGAAATTCTCTGGAAGTGGGGATTTTTAAAGGTGACAAAAGAGGGGCTTGTCCTTGCAGGAAGAATGGCGATCCGCCTGACCTACCTTGTGATCGGTTCTTCTGTCATGACGCTTACTACGACTCCGAATCAGCTGACGGACGGGCTGGAACGGCTCCTTCGTCCCTTAAATAAAATCCATGTTCCCGTACATGAGATTTCCATGATGATGTCTATTGCTCTTCGGTTTATCCCCATCCTTCTTGAGGAGACAGATAAGATCATGAAGGCGCAGATTGCCCGCGGAGCAGATTTTGAAAACGGAAATATCATCCAGAAGGCGAAAAATATGGTTCCTCTTCTTGTGCCTCTGTTTATCTCCGCTTTCCGCCGTGCAAATGACCTGGCTATGGCAATGGAGGCAAGATGTTACCACGGAGGAGATGACAGAACCCAGATGAAGCCTCTTCATTATGAGAAGAGAGATTACGTGGCATATGTAGTAGTGATCGTGTATCTTGGAATTGCGGCTGCATTCAGGATCATTGGAATATAAGAGGTGGATATGAAACGAGTAGGACTTGTAGTGGCGTATGACGGAACAAATTACTGCGGCTGGCAGACACAGCCCAACGGAATTACTGTGCAGGGTGTTTTAAATGACGCCCTCTCAGATCTTCTGGGAGAAAAAATTGAGACCATCGGCGCAAGCCGTACAGACGCTGGTGTTCACGCCCTTGGAAATGTGGCGGTATTTGACACGGAGACGAGGATTCCGGGGGAGAAGATTTCCTATGCTCTGAATCAACGCCTTCCGGAGGATATTCGCATTCAGCTTTCAGAAGAAGTAGAGCCGGATTTTCATCCCCGCTACTGTGACAGCGAGAAAACATACGAATATCGGATTTTAAACAGAAAATTCCCGGTTCCCACAGAGCGCCTTTATACATATTTTTACCATTATAAGCTGGACGTGGAAAAAATGCGTGAGGCAACGTCATACTTGATCGGAACCCATGATTTTGCCAGCTTCTGCGGTGCAAAAGCCCAGGTAAAAAGTACAGTGCGCACCATCACTTCTATGGACGTGTGGCGTGACGGCGACCTTGTGACGATCCGCGTCACAGGCACTGGTTTTCTTTACAATATGGTCCGCATTCTTTCCGGAACGCTTATCGAGGTGGGAAACGGACAGTATCCGCCTGAGCGGGTCAAAGAGATTTTGGAAGCCTGCGACAGAGAAAAAGCGGGTCCCACAGCTCCGGCGCAGGGGCTTACCCTTATGGGGATTGAGTTTTTTGACTGAGAAATAAATAAGAGATGAAAAAAACACTGACATTGCGGGGGATACCCGGGGTGTCAGTGTTTTTTCGATTCGGGCAGAAATCAGGATTTTTAATGGTGACATTTAGAGTAAAAATTATCGCTGACCAGAGTTTTGCTGGCTATATAGCCGCATTTTGTACAGCGCTTTGTTTGAATCTTCTGGTAATTGCAGCTCTTATCCGCATGAAGCAGATGTTGGTAGGAATATCCTGTTTTATACGTATGCTTGCAGGTAGCGTAAGCCTCCGGGTCAGAAGAAAAATAATAGATTTCCCCGTCATCGGCGATGAAATAATCGTTTCCTTTGTCGAAAAAGACGGGCTCTTCCGGAAGATTTAAATAATCGTATTCTTCCGGAAACGCTGCGCCGTCCGGAACAAAAATTTCGATAACGTCATCAGGACAGGAATCCGGGGAGGTATATAAAATGCCGGCATTGAAAGTTGGCTGATCATACGCCATGATGGGGACGGCTCCGGCAAGTAATGAACACGTTGTCAGGAGAACGGAAAAAACAGATTTTGATGTTTTGCCATGTTTGATCATAAGTATGCGCTCCTTTGTAATATGAAATCTCAGGCTCTGAAAAGAAGAATATCCCGGAAGACAGATGTTTTCCTCTGAGGAAGGGAGCGGGAGATCAAGAAGGAGATTTACGTAACGGTTCCGTTCTTCTTCTGTACTGTTTTTCAGTACATGCTTATCGCAGAGAAGTTCCAGTGTTTTTTCCAGGCTTTTGCAAAAGCAGAAAGTAAGAGGACAGTACCAGTGAACTGCAAAAGCCAGAAAGCCGGTCATTTTAATAAAGTTATGGAGATATTGAAAATGGCAGGTTTCGTGTTTTAAAATGTGAGGCAGTTGTTCAGGATTTGTGTCTACGGGCAGAAATATAACAGGTCTTAAAAATCCGATTAAAAAAGGAGACGAGCATAAGGGGCTTACACGAACAGAAATTTTCTTCCTGTATTTCAGACAGTCGGGAGATATTTCCTGGGAATTGTGAATGAACTGCCGTCTGATTGTTGAAAATTTTATAAGCTGCCATGCAAAAAGCACAACAAGAAATAAGAGCCATATTCCGGCAAGAATAAGAACAAGCCGGGAATAGACTGGAAAATGCAAATGCCCCGCTTCATCTTTGTAGAAGGTTTTCATCTGTGTAAACACTACCGCTTTCGGCTCCGTGACAGAAGGAAACAGATGTTGTACGGTTTTGCTGTCATATATGCAGCTTTTGAGAAAGTTGTGAAGAAAGGGAAAGGGAAGTAAATAAAATGCAGCGGAAACAAGCAACATAAAAAGTCTCTGTCCCGGTTTAAAACGGTATCGAAAAATGAGACAGAGAAGTGCATAACATATGTATACAATGCTTCCCATAGCGCACATACAAAAGAGAAGATTATTTATCATCGTACAGATTCCTCAACATTTTTTTCTCTTCCTCAGATAAATCGTGATTTCCTGTTAAAGTGCAGATAAAGGCTTTCAGAGAACCACGGAAACTTTTGTTCAGAAAATCCTGCGTCCATTTTTGGGCAAAAGCTTCTTCAGAGGAGGAAGGCATATACATTAATTTGTGACCGTGTTTCGGAGCAATCAGCGCTCCTTTTTTAACAATTCTCTGCAGGTATGTTTTGACGGTTCCAATGGAGATTTCGAAACCTGCGTCCCACAGCAAATCTGCAATTTCAGCCAGAGTCATTTCTCTGTTCTCTTTCCAGAGAATCGACATAATCTCATACTCCTGGCTTGATAAATTGTATTTTGCTTCCATATTAACTCCTTTCATAAGAATAGATACACATATGTATCTTATTATACACTCACAATAATAAAAATCAAGACTTGTTTTGAAAAAATAAATTGGATATTATCGCAATATAAAGATACAAACTTGAATCTGAAAAACAGGAGGTACCGGGGCTGATTTCGGCTCCGGTGTAAAGGTGAAAGTTATGAAAAAAATAATAGTATTTTGTATGATTGGTTTATGCGTATTCTGTGGCTGTGGAGGAAAGACGGAAACAAAAACAGGAAAACAACTCGCAGCAAATGCAAAAGAAAAGGAAAAATCCGAGGCAGAGGAGACAGTTTACAAATACAGTTTCCCGGAAGAATATAAAAAAGCAGGAGAAAAAATTGAATTTAATACAGAGATCGTAGTGGACAGTTCAGAAGACGTTTTTTACAAAGGAAAAGCGGAACTGGAGGCTTTAGATGGAGAAAAGCTGAAAGATTATTTATACGGGACAGATTTCGATGAACGGGTATTCGAAGAAAAAGAAACGGATTATGCTGGAAATGAGATCAATACAATCATATGGCAGTCAGAAGAAAAGGGAACTTTAGAGTATGTAGAGTTAGGAGGTACGTATATAAGCCCTCTGTTTGATCATATCAGCCAGGCCTTTCATCTTCCGGATAAACAATATGAAGAGTCCTGGGCTTCGACTACAGAGGAGTTCAACGGATTTTCCAGAGAAGAGGCTTATGAAAAAATCAGAAGTGTTCTGGAAGACTGTGGGATTACGGTACCGGAAGAATATATTTGCTATACTCTGCCTTATGAAGAGATGGCAGAACGTGAGTATGTAGAGGATATGTATGGAAACGAGGACGTAGAGGCAGAAAAAACAGACTGGGACGAAAACGATGACGCATATTTTTTTGTATTTCAAAGTCGGTACTGTGGTCTTCCAACGTATCACCCGTATGTTTACAGAATGGAAAAAGATATACTGGAAAACAGACCGCTTCAGGCAGTTATATCCCGGGAGGGGATTGAGTACCTGTCTGTAGAGAGGATTTTTCAGTATAAGCAGGAAAAAGAAAGCGTGGAGCTTCTCCCATTTGAAAAGATTGCAGAGGTCCTGGAAAAGCAGTTCACAAGAATTATGGGGGAAGAGACGTATAAAGTGAAAAGGGCAGAATTAAAGGCTATGGAAAATCTTGCAGGCAAAAAAGAGTATGAAATGGTTCCTGTGTGGATTATTGATATGGAAATCAATGATAATGGGGATATAAGAAATTTTCAGAAATTTTTTGATGCTGCGACAGCGAAGGAGTATATTTTCCAATGAAGAAATATTTAAGTGCAGATTTTGAGAGAATGCTGGGACTGCGTTTTGTGCTGTGCGTGGCGGGAGTTTTTCTTGTTTTTATGACAAGCACATACACAAACAGAGACCTTGTTAATATAACGGCTTTAAATGCAGTTGACAATGGTCTGTATGGAATGTCGGGGTTGTTCAGTATGGTAATCTGTGCTGCAGCCTACAGCGGCAGTTTATGTGAGGACATAGAAAACAGGTATTTTTTTGCAGAATGTTTTTATGGAAAATGGAAAAATTTTGCAAGAAGCAGAACGCTTACAGTTTTTCTTTCTTCGCTTTTTATAATGGCGATTGGTGTACTGTGCTATGGGTTTTATGTAAGTGTGGCAGGAGGCGGCTGGTTTTCAACAGATGATACCGTGTATCAGATTTTGCAGGAGAGGCAGGGATGGTATTTTTGTCTTTTAAAGAAAGCGCCGCCATTGTTTTTCCTGACAACAGGTTTGTGGTATGGAATGCTTTCAGGGCTTATGTCTGTGCTGGCATTATTATTTTCTCTTTACTGTGCCAATAAAATGCTGATCTTATCAGTGCCTTTTATGAGCATGTATTTTTTATTGAACTTGTCTCTGATTTGTGATCTGTGGAATGGAAAATTAAATGTGTGGCTTATTTTTCAACCATTTTTTCATGATTTTTCTACAGATAAAGAAGCGATTCTTTATGTTATATGTTTTACCGCAGTTGTGGGATATATACTCTACAGAATGATATTAAAGAGGGTGGAACGGAGGCTTTTTCATGGAAAATAAGGTAAGAATGGATATTGGCAGATGGGCGCTTCGTCGGTATTTCAGCAGAAAAACAGGAGATGTTCTGATTTTTTTCTTCTTCATGTGTGTGACATTTTTGCTTCCTGTACGGGCGGTATGTGCGGAATATCAATATCCGGCATGCCCGTATTTTATGCCCCATCTCTTTTCCTATTTATATTTTGAAACAGGATTTTTTGCCGCTGTTATTTACTTCTTTTCTGATATTCCGTTTATGAATGAATGGGAAGCGAACCGTGTTATGAAGCTTGGGAGAATACGGTGGGCGTTGATACATATAGGAGAAATTATCATAAGCAGTTATCTTCTTATGTTCAGTTTTTTTGTTTTGACATTTCTTCCTCTTGTAGGAGTTATGGAAATAGAAAATGACTGGGGAAATTTATTGTATACTCTCAGCGCAAAAGGAGATTTCAGACTCTGCTTTGATGTTTCTTATAAAATTTTGCAGCAGTATACACCTGTCTCAGCCATGATTTTTTGTTTGATTCTGGGAGGGGCTGTTATTAGCTTGATCGGGCTTTTAATGTTTATGGTAAGTCTTTTACTGAGCAGGACTGCGGCGATCATTATGGCAACTGTGGTAACCGGGCTTCCGATATTTGCGGAAAATCTGGCAAATATGAATAATCAGTCATGGCTTTGGTACATTTCTCCGGTAAGCTGGCTTCGTCTTGATTATATAGAGTGGGATTTTGGAAGAGGGCTTCCGGATATGCAGTATATAGCCCTGGCACTTGTGGGAATGACTCTGGTCTGCAGCGTGATCATTGTAATAAAAGCGGTACATGTTAATTTTCAATGGAATAGTGAGGAAGTATGAAAACAACATTAAATATTCAACATCTGGGAAAAAGCTTTGGAGATCAGATTGTTTTGAAAGACATAAACCTGTCTTTGGAAGCAGGAAAAATATATGGTATCGAAGGATATAATGGTTCTGGAAAATCTGTACTTTTTAAATGCATATGCGGGTTGATGATTCCAGATGAGGGGGCTGTTTTTTTTAACGGAAGAGAAAGAAAAGCAGGGGAAATGCTTTCAGATACAGGATTTATTATTGAAAAACCTGCCTGCCTGAAAAGGGAAAGCGGATATAAAAATTTAAAGCTTCTGTACATGATAAATCATAAGCCGGATAAGGAATACCTGTTTGATATTATGAGGAAAGTAGGACTGGAACCGGAGTCGAAAAAACCTGTGGATAAATATTCTCTTGGAATGAAACAGAGACTGGGAATTGCCCAGGCGATCATGGGAAATCCGTCCATTCTTATATTGGACGAACCAATGAACGGACTGGATAAACAGGGGGTGGAAGATATGCGGAATCTTTTCTTTGAAATGAAGGAACAGGGTAAATTGATTCTCCTTGCAAGCCACAACAAATATGACATGGAAATGTTGTGTGATGAACGATTTGAAATAGAAAAAGGGGAGCTGAAAAGAATTTGAAATGCTGAGAAAGGCAGAATTAGGGAAGCGCCGGGAAGAGGAGGACGGGAATGAAAACAAAATTAACAGTCGTACTTGTTATTCTTCTGGTTATAAGCAATATGTATTTTATGAATGAGGCGAAGAAACCAGATTATAAGATATACATTGGGATTCCGGTAAGCGCGGAAGATGGTTCAGATGGATTTGATTTTACAGAATCGAAACCGTTAAAAAAGGAAATGTCTTCTGATATGATTTTATCTTTATTAAGCGCACATACAGTAGAAGCGCCGGAAAAGGAAGAACGCTTTCCTGATGCTGTCATTTCTGTTTCAGACTGGGAAAAGAACAAAGAGCATTACCTGTTTACATTCTGGTTGGAGAAAAATTCTGTGCTCTTTAAATTAGAGAACGAAAAGGGAACGGAATATCGGGAAATTGATAATTTGTATTATGTCACGGAATTAGAGAAAATAATAAAAACAGAAATGGAGTTTTAATTTAATAGAAAGTGAAGAGAGCTGCCGCATGAACTGTTTTGATTGCGGCGGCTTTTTCAGTTTCTTGATATAATATCAGAAACGTTCAAAAATAAAACTTCAGATTTTTGAAAATCTATGGGACATTTTCCGCAATTTCCCTGTCTAATAATCAGAAGGATATAAAATAAGGCAGCAGTGATACAATGAAAAAGAAAGGAAGGCACAGCCTATGGAGGAGTTGATAAAAAAGGCGCGGCAGCATGATGCAGATGCGTTTACAGAGCTTATGATGTCCCAGATGCAGACCATGTACAAGACGGCAAGAGCAATTTTGAATAATGAAGAGGATGCGGCGGATGCCATTTCCGACACCATTCTCGCCTGCTGGGAGAAACTGGGACAGCTTCGGGAAAATAAGTATTTCCGTACCTGGATGACAAAGATTCTTGTGAACAAATGCAAAGATATTATCAGGAAAAAGCAGAATCTTTTGTTTACAGATGAGGTGCCGGAGATTCCGTCAAAAGATTACGGATATGAAAATCTGGAGTGGAAGCAGACCTTAAACGAGCTGGATGAGAGGTATCGGACAATTCTGATCCTATACTATGTGGAGGGATTTAAAACATCGGAGATTTCAGAGATTATGGAGCTTCCGGAATCTACGGTGCGCACCAGACTTTCAAGAGGCAGAGAAAAAATGGCGCAGAGATATGGAAATATGGAGAGAAAGGGGGAGGCATTATGAAAAAAACGGAGGATATGTTTGAAGTTTTAAAAAGAGATGTGGAAATTCCGGACATAGTCATGAAAAAAGCGGAAGGGGCGTTTGCAAAAATTCAGGAGGAAGACAAAATTCTGGAGAAGACAAAAATAACGCCCCTTTCCCAAAAGAAAAAAAGAAAAAAGCTTCCGGCAAAGAGGCTGTTCCTTGTGGCAGCAGCCGTTATGCTCGGCGCAGGGGGAGTGACTGCAGGCGCGGCAGCCTATATGCGCTGGAGTAAAACAGCTTCAGAAGGAATGCTGGCTTCCGAAGAAACACAGAAAAAAATGGAGGAGACAAAGCTTACAGTTCCGGTAAATAAATCAGACACGCAAAACGGCGTGACTGTAACGGTCAGCCAGACGATTGTGGACAGCTATTATGCACATATTATTTTTAAGGTAGAAGGATATGATGCAGGGGAAGGAAAACAGCCGTTTTTCGAGACAGATACGGTAGTTGTGGAC
The DNA here is from genome assembly GCA_900540785.1 of uncultured Blautia sp. Classification (GTDB taxonomy): domain Bacteria; phylum Bacillota; class Clostridia; order Lachnospirales; family Lachnospiraceae; genus Blautia_A. Next base: position 47,442 of record UQHF01000005.1, on the reverse strand, counting down.
GGGTATGATCCCTGGAAAGATCCTTATGATGAGAAGCGGTATTTTGGTTCTGGAGGGGACTGGTATAATGGAGTAACTATGGGAGAAGACGGAAGAGCAGTCAGGATTTCAGATGGAAAGCCGCTGGATGAAATTGAAGATTATCAGGATAATTACAAGTTGGAGGACGGAAGCTATGAATACCGCCTGACCCTTACTCATACGGCAGATAAAGATTATTTTATGGGAAAACTCATTCATTTGGAACTCCATAATCTGGGAACAGCGGAGAAGGAGGATATTACAAATGTGATAGACGCTACATGGAGCTTTGACTGGGTGCTGGAAGGAAGTCCGGAGAAAAAAGAATACGATTTGAATGCGCCCATTGGAGATACCGGGGTAACGGTAAGACATGTGGAGATTTCCCCCATATCTTTAAATGTGACATATGATTTTCCGAAAAAGATTTATAATAAAATGGATAATTCTTCTGGTATGCTGTTCTTCCCTGACGGAGTGCGTCTAAAAGACGGAACGGAACTAAAAACCATTTATCTCGGACCCGGGACAAACGGATATATTTCCGAAAACGAGTATTTTATAGCTTTTCCGGTTGACCGGATTCTTGATACCGATGAAATAGACGCTCTTCTTGTTCGGAAAGGTATAGACGGCGGAGACAGATATGTGATTCCTCTGACAGAATAATCATCTGTGGAGAAAAATATGGAAAACTGTGGATTTTCTAAGAAAAAACAGTTGACATGACAGAGGCTCTGTAATATAATTACTCAATGTGACGTAGTGCGAATATACTTAAGCCAATAGCCCCGGCGAGAGTATTTATCAGCGGTTTCGGACATTTCCGCGATTTTATGCACCCGTTATCACAACACTTATTTTGCGGAAATCCCGCGTTAAAAACTATCGTTGATAAATAACAGGAGGTAAAACCATGCAGACTTATATGGCTAATCCAGATAAAATCGAAAGAAAATGGTATGTAGTTGACGCTGAAGGCTGTACTCTGGGCCGTCTGGCTTCCGGTATCGCAAGCGTTTTAAGAGGTAAAAATAAACCACAGTTTACACCACACGTAGATACAGGTGATTACGTGATCGTAATCAACGCTGATAAAATCAAAGTAACTGGTAAGAAAATGGACCAGAAAATCTACTACAATCACTCTGATTATGTAGGCGGAATGAAAGAGACTACATTAAAAGAAATGTTAGCAAAGAAACCGGAAAAGGTTGTTGAGCTTGCTGTTAAAGGTATGCTTCCAAAAGGACCTTTAGGAAGAGCAATGAACAAGAAACTTTTCGTATATGCAGGACCTGACCACAAACACGAAGCTCAGAAACCTGAAGTTTTAACATTTTAATGAGGAGGTAGAAAACATTGGCTAGCGCAAAATTCTACGGAACAGGAAGAAGAAAAAAATCAATCGCGAGAGTTTACCTTGTACCTGGAACAGGTAAAATCACTATCAATAAAAGAGACATCGACGAATATTTCGGATTAGACACACTGAAAGTTATCGTTCGTCAGCCGCTCGTTGCTACAGAGACAGAAGGCAAATTTGATGTTCTTGTAAACGTTCATGGCGGCGGTTACACAGGACAGGCTGGTGCAATCAGACATGGTGTTGCAAGAGCCCTTCTTCAGGCAGACAACGACTACAGACCAGTTCTTAAAGCTGCTGGATTCTTAACACGTGACCCACGTATGAAAGAGCGTAAGAAATACGGTCTCAAAGCTGCTCGTAGAGCACCTCAGTTCTCCAAACGATAATCAAACGAGAATATATATGGACCTCAGAAGCATTATGTTTCTGGGGTCTTTCCTGTATATGATTATTGTCGAAAAAAGCAAAAAATCAGCGAAAATCTTCAATTCAATTCTATGCGCCTACAATAAATCGATCGAAATAGGCGAAAAATCTATGAATCTCTTAAAAATCCTACAAAATTCAAAGTAAAATAAGTTGAAAATCAAAGAAAGATAAAAGTAGCCTATAAAAAGACATCAAAAAATAATCAGAATCTAAGAAAATTGAAAAAGTAGCCTATTAATCTTCGAAAAAAGTAAGTGTTATTTTGGAAAGTTTAAAAAGCAGCTTATTTAGGCTTTCAAAAAATAGGAGAAAAACAAAGAAAATAAAAAATCACTTTATAATTCAGAGAGAAAGGAAAGGTGTGTATGAGAAATTTAAAGGAAATTTTGGCAAAAGAAGAAAAGAGACTGGAATGTATTGTTTTAAAGACGAAAAAGCGGATGCAAAATGCACCGGAAGGAAGTTTGAGGATCTCGGCTTCTAAAAATGGAATCAGTTATTATCATTATACAGATTCTGCACACAAAAATGGAACGTATATTTCCAGAAAGAATACAGAACTGATTCGAAGACTTGCTCAAAAAGAATACGATAGAAAAGTATTGCGTGATGCCGAGAAAAAATTAAGATATATAAGACTGCTTTTGAATATGTATGAAAGACAGGAAACAGAAGATATTTTTTACAGGGAGCATTCGGAACGGAAAAAATGGATACGTCCGGTAGAACCGGTATGGGAAGAAATCGTAAGAGAGTGGCAGGCGGAAGTTTATCAGGGAAAGCGTTTTGAAGAAGAAAGTCCTGTTATTTATACAGAGAGGGGAGAACAGGTACGTTCAAAGTCGGAAAAAATTCTGGCGGATTATTTTTACAGGCATGAGATTCCTTATAAATATGAGTGTCCGCTTTACCTGGAAGGATTCGGAATCGTATATCCTGATTTTACAATTTTATCGAGAAAAACAGGAGAAGAGATTTACTGGGAGCATAATGGAAAAATGGATGATCCTGTTTATGCAAGAAGCGCAGTAAAGAAAATAGAAACGTATGAAAAAAATAATATTTTTCCAGGAGAAAAACTGATTCTGACATATGAGACGGATCGAACCGTGCTTCATACAAAAGTAATTGAAAGACTGGCAGAAAAATACTTATTGTAACGGTGTTATAAGATAAGGAATGGTAATAAAAGAAGAATTTTATGCAAATTTAAAATAGGAAAAAGTAAAAGTCAGCGAAAATCTTCAGTTCAATTCTATAAGCCTATAATAAATCGGTCGAAATAGGCGGAAAATCCATAAATCCCTCAAAAATCCTACAAAATTCAAAGTAAAATAAGCTGAAAATCAAAGAAAGATAAAAGTAGCCTACAAAGAGACATCAAAAAATAATCAGAATCTAAGAAAATTGAAAAAGTAGCCTATTAATCTTCGAAAAAAGTAAGTGTTATTTTGGAAAGTTTAAAAAGCAGCTTATTTAGGCTTTCAAAAAATAGGAGAAAAACAAAGAAAATGCAAAATCACTTTACAACTACCTGACAAAACTATATTACAGATAAACTGCAGGAATGAACCAGTATACAATATTCTTATCATCTGAGAAACTCCCACGCGCAGTCACAAAAAATAATTTGTGCATCGCTCAAAAACACCTTGACATTTCCCAAGTTTTGCTCTAATATTTACGTAAACAAAAAACGAAAGAAATTCATTGACGGGAATAAGTAGTATATTGTGGAATTTACAGAGAGACAGCGGTTGGTGGAAGCTGTCAAGGAAGCAGTATTATGAAATCATCTCGGAGAAGTAAGCTGAATGGAGTAGGTGCACCGGAGTCAAGCCACGTTACAGGTGAGGCGCATTAAATGATGCGAGAGTGTCTGACGAAAGTCAGAAAATAAGGTGGTACCACGGCAGAGTCGTCCTTTACAGGATGGCTCTTTTTTTATGCTATAGAAAATTATTCTGTAATGTTCTATAGCATAAAAACGCTTCGCGTAGAAACGCATTGTGGCGAAAAAGCAGTATGTCGCTAAAGCGACCCGCCGCAGGCGGAGAATCTCGCAAGCGAGATTCTTTGTTAAATTGCAATACGTCCCTGCTTTATGCAGACAAACAAAGGAGGATTACAAAGATGAAATTAGGTAAGAAAAAAATGATGCTTGTAAGTTTTATGCTGTTTTCATTGTTCTTCGGGGCAGGAAATCTGATTTTTCCGCCGTTTCTCGGACAGAATGCGGGCAGCAGAATGCCATTTGCAATCGCAAGTTTTTTGATCACAGCGGTGGCGCTTCCTGTGCTGGGAGTTATTGTAGTGGCGCGATTTGATGGCCTGGACAGACTGGCGAAAAAAGTGGACGCCCGCTTTGCTGTTGTTTTTACGATTCTGATTTACGTGTCCATAGGACCGGGACTTGGGATTCCCCGTGCAGCGTCCGTACCCTTTGAGATGGCGGTTGCGCCATATCTTCCCGGGAATATGTCTGTGACACTTTGTATGGTGCTGTACTCCCTTGTGTTTTTCCTGATCGCAGGCTGGCTCGCATTGACGCCAAATAAACTGGTAGAGAGAATTGGAAAATTTTTAACACCAAGCCTCCTGCTTCTTCTTGTATTTTTATTTTTGAACTTTGTATTCCGGGGGACAGCAGAAGTGGCTTCTCCTCAGGAAGCATATGCGGCAGCTCCGGCAGTGAAAGGCTTTCTGGAAGGTTACCAGACAATGGATACCATTGCGGCTTTAAACTTCGGACTTGTTATTGCAACGACAATCCGCTCACTTGGCGTGGAAAAGAAAAAAAGTGTGATGGGATATACAGTAAAAGCCGGTATTCTGGCAGGTGGAATTTTATCAGCCGTATACCTGATGCTCGCTTACATGGGAATGAAAAGCTCCGGTGTTTATGAGATCCAGGAAAATGGCGCCTGGACTCTTCGCTGCATTGTCCAGCAGCTTTTTGGAAATCCGGGAGCAGTGCTTCTGGCGGCAATCTTTACTCTTGCATGCCTGACTACCTGCGTGGGACTGATCACCTCGATTTCCCAGTTTTTCTCAAAACTTACAAGCAGACTTTCCTATAAACAGTGGGTTTACCTGATTTCCGGTTTTTCCTTCCTTGTATGTAATCAGGGATTGAATACGATTCTTGGAATTTCCGTACCTGTGTTAAATGCCATTTATCCAATGTCTATCGTGCTGATCATTCTCGGACTTTGCGATTCCTGGATTGGCACAAACCGCTACATATATCCCTGTACTGTGGGAGCGGTAGGCTGCATCAGTATTTTGTATGTGCTTGATCAGGCAAAAGTACCTCTTGGTGTAATTGGTACTGTGTGTCATAAGCTTCCGCTCTACTCTATGGGACTTGGCTGGGTAATCGTAGGAGTCGGCGCTGTGGCAGTAAGTCTTATTCTGGAAGCTGCTACAAAAAGTATGAGAGCAGGCGCGGGAGAACTGGCAGAATAAAGAAGGGCAGCGACCCTGAACAGCAGTGAAAGAAGAACTGCGGAAGAATCCTTCCGTCTTATCGACTTATACCCCTTTCTGTGATATGATAGTCATTGACTACTACAGAACAGAAAGGGGTATTTTCTATGGAAGCTCCGTTTAAAAATAAAAATATAAGCATCGGGATTCTTGCCCATGTTGATGCGGGAAAAACAACCTTATCCGAAAGCCTTCTTTATTTAAGCGGCTGTATCCGAAAGCCGGGGCGTGTGGATCACGGAGACGCATATCTGGACACCTTTGCCCTTGAGCGGGAAAGAGGGATTACCATTTTTTCAAAACAGGCAGTGCTGCCGCTTGGGGACAGGACAGTGACGCTTCTCGATACGCCGGGTCATGTGGATTTTTCTGCGGAAATGGAGCGTACGCTTCAGGTCATGGATTACGCGGTCCTGATCATTAACGGTTCCGATGGAGTGCAGGGGCATACGGCAACGCTCTGGCGGCTTTTAAAGAGGTACGGGATTCCTGTATTTCTTTTTGTAAATAAAATGGATCAGGAAGGAACAGACAAAGAGGCACTTTTAAAAGAACTGAAAAAAAGACTTCATGAAAACTGCATTGATTTTTCGGAAGACCAGGACAGAGACACATTTCTTGAAAATCTTGCCATGTGTGATGAGGAGGTTCTGGAACGATTTCTGGAAACCGGAGAAGTGGAAAATACGGATAAAGTTCGCCTGATTCGAGAAAGAAAAGTATTTCCGTGTTATTTTGGTTCTGCTCTTAAAATGACAGGTGTGGAGGAATTCTGGAAAGATGTGGAAAAGTATGTCGAAAATCCGGAATATCCAAAGGAATTCGGTGCAAAAGTTTTTAAAATTGCAAGAGATGAGCAGGGAAACCGCCTGACTTATATGAAAATCACAGGGGGAACTCTGAAAGTGAAAACTCTTCTTACAGAAAAGGAGAAGGTGGATCAGATCCGGATTTATTCCGGAGCAAAATATGAACTTTCCAATGAAGTATCGGCGGGAAGTATTTGTGCAGTCACAGGTCTTACAACCACTTATCCGGGACAGGGACTTGGAATAGAAAAGGAATCGGAACTTCCTGTTTTGGAACCGGTATTGAATTATCGCGTAATTCTTCCGGAAAATTGTGAAGTGCATCAGATGCTTCAGAAATTAAAGGAACTTGAGGAGGAAGATCCACAGCTTCATATAGTGTGGGACAGCGCACTTTCGGAAATCCATGTGATGCTTATGGGAGAGGTACAGACAGAAATTTTAAAACGTCTTATCTGGGAGAGGTTTCATGTTGCAGTGGAGTTTGATACAGGAAATATTGTCTATAAGGAAACCATTGCTTCTGCTGTGGAAGGGGTAGGGCATTTTGAGCCGCTGCGTCATTATGCGGAAGTGCATCTTCTTCTGGAGCCGGGGGAACGGGGCAGTGGAATGCAGTTTTTTACAGCATGCAGTGAGGATGTGTTAAGCAGAAACTGGCAGCGTCTTGTGCTGACCCATCTGGAAGAAAAGGAACATAAGGGAGTTCTTACAGGCGCGCCTCTTACAGATGTGCAGATTACTTTGATTACAGGACGGGCACATTTAAAGCATACGGAAGGGGGAGACTTTCGTCAGGCAACGTACAGAGCAGTGCGCCAGGGATTAAAAAAAGCAAAAAGTATTCTTCTTGAGCCGTATTATGAGTTTCGCCTTGAAGTTCCATCTGACAGTCTTGGAAGGGCCATGTCGGATATTCAGAAAATGCAGGGAAGTTTTCTGCCGCCTGAGCAGGATGGAGAAACTTATATTTTAAAAGGGAGCGCAGCCGTTTCTGCTATGCGGGATTATCAGAAAGAGGTTCTTTCTTATACAGGAGGAAAGGGGCGTCTTTTCTGCAGCTTGAAAGGATATGAACCATGCCGGGAGCAGGAAAAAATTGTGGAAAATATTGGCTATGATTCGGAAAGAGATCTGGAAAATCCTACAGGTTCTGTATTCTGCGCTCATGGTGCAGGATTTGTTGTGCCGTGGGATCAGGTGGAAGAATATATGCATCTGGAGGGTATGGAGGAAAGTTCACAGGAAGACACGGAAACAGTTTTGTCTTACGTACCTCCGGCATCTGCGATTCGGGGAAGCTACGAGGAGGAAAAAGAACTGCAGGAAATCTTTGAACGGACTTTCGGACCTGTAAAAAGAGATCGTCTGGCACCGGGAAAAAGGGTGACCCGCACATCAGAGGTACCTGTGCGAAGGACATATGTGAAAAAGAAGGAAGAAGAGTATCTCCTTGTAGACGGGTATAATATTATTTTTGCCTGGGAGGATTTAAGAGAGCTGGCAGCAGAGAATATACACGCTGCGCAGGATAAGCTGATGGATATTCTTTCTAATTATCAGGGAATAAAAAAATGCACATTGATTCTTGTGTTTGATGCATATAAGGTAGAAGGACATCGGGAGGAAATTTTGCCGTATCACAATATTTTTGTTGTGTATACAAAGGAAGCGGAAACTGCAGACCAGTATATAGAAAAAACAGTGCATAAGCTTGGAAGAGAGCATTCCGTTACAGTGGCAACCTCTGATGGGCTGGAGCAGATGATCATTCTGGGACAGGGGGCAGTCCGTCTTTCAGCAAATGGTCTCCGCCAGGAAATTGAAGATGCAAAAGAGACGCTTCTTTCAGACTGGCATACAAAACGTCAGAGCAGTAAGACGTATTTATTTGACGGCGCGTCTCATGAGGTGAAGGATTTTGTGGAAAAAGTAAGAAAAGGAGAGTCAGAGAAATGAGAGAAAAGCTTACAAAAAAAGATGTGGAAAAAATTGAGCAGGAAATTGAACACAGAAAGCTTGTCATAAGAAAAGAAGCCATTGAGGCGGTAAAAGAAGCAAGAGCTCAGGGGGATTTAAGTGAAAATTTTGAATATTATGCGGCAAAAAAACATAAAAATCAGAACGAGAGCCGGATTCGCTATCTTGAAAATATGCTAAAAACAGCAACCATTGTATCGGACAGCTCCAAAGAGGATGAAGTGGGGATGGACGATATTGTGGAGGTATATTTTGAGGAAGACGATGAAATCGAAAAATATAAGCTGGTTACTTCCATTCGCGGAAATTCTATGGAAAACAGGATCAGCATTGAGTCGCCTATCGGAATGGCGCTGAAAGGTCATAAAGTAGGGGACAGAGTGGAGGTAAAGGTAAACGACAGCTACAGTTATTTTCTGGAAATCCGCTCCATCCAGAAAACAGGTTCAGAAGATGAGGAAATTCGCGGATTTTAAAAAATTTTACACAGATTTTACATTGAAGTAGGGAAAACTTTACAGAGGCTCTTTAGAATAAATATATGTAAAATGTCTATGAAACCTAAGAAAAAAGGAAAAGGAGAGAAAACATGGATTTTTTTAGTATATTAACACTGCTTGGAGGACTTGCCATGTTCCTTTACGGAATGCAGGTAATGGGAGACGGTCTTGCCAAGGTTTCCGGCGGAAAGCTGGAGCGAATTCTGGAAAACCTGACTTCAAGCCCGATTAAAGCAGTTCTTTTAGGAGCAGCAGTAACGGCTGTAATTCAGTCTTCTTCTGCTACAACCGTTATGGTAGTCGGCTTTGTAAACTCAGGAATTATGAGACTGTCACAGGCGGTCGGCGTTATTATGGGTGCCAATATCGGTACAACTGCAACTTCCTGGATTTTAAGTCTTGCAGGAATCGAAAGTGAAAACTTTTTCATTCGTCTTTTAAAACCGACTTCTTTCGCCCCGATTCTGGCGCTGATTGGTATTGTGCTTCTGATGTTTATTAAGAACCAGAAGAAAAAAGACATCGGTATGATTATGATTGGTTTTGCTGTCCTGATGTTTGGTATGGAATCCATGAGCGGCGCTGTAAAACCACTTGCTGATGTACCTGAATTTACAAATATTATGACAGCATTTTCAAACCCTCTGTTTGGTGTTCTGGCAGGTACGATCCTGACTGCGATTATCCAGTCATCTTCTGCATCTGTAGGTATTTTGCAGGCTCTTTGTATGACTGGTGCTGTGCCGTACAGCGTGGCACTTCCGATTATTATGGGACAGAATATCGGTACTTGCGTAACGGCTCTTCTTTCTGCAATCGGAGCGAACAAAAATGCAAAACGTGCAGCTATGGTGCATCTGTACTTCAATCTGATTGGAACAGCAATTTTCATGACTGGATTTTATGCGATTAACGCAGTTGTCGGATTCTCCTTCTTCAGTGATGCGGCAAATCCGGCAGGAATTGCAACACTTCACAGTGTATTCAATATAACTGCTACAATCATTCTTCTTCCGTTCTCCGGGGTTCTGGAAAAACTGGCATGCCTTACGATTAAAGACAAAAAAGAGGATGTTGCTGTATCAGCAGAGGATAAAGAATTTATGATTCTTGAGTCACGTTTCCTTGAGAAACCGGCATTTGCACTTGAGCAGAGCCGCAACGCAGCAAGAAACATGGCGCAGGATTCACATAAAGCTCTGTTTACAGCGATGAAAATGATAGATAATTACAGCGATGAGCAGGCTGAACGTGTGGAAGCAATGGAAGCAAAGGTTGACCGTTATGAGGATGAGCTTGGAACATACCTTGTAAAATTAAGCCATAAGGATTTATCTGAGGCTGATAGCCATAGTCTTTCTATCATGCTTCACTGCATCGGAGATTTTGAACGTATTTCCGACCACGCGATAAATCTGATGGAATCAGCACAGGAGCTTGCAAAAAAAGGACTTCATTTTTCCGATAAGGCAAAAGCAGAGCTGAAAGTTCTGAAAGCTGCAGTGCATGATATTGTAGATACGGCTTATGAAGTATTTGATAAACAGGACGTAGGTCTGGCTGAAAAAATTGAGCCGTTGGAAGAAGTGGTGGACGAGCTTTCAAAAGAAGTAAAACGCCGCCATGTACAGCGTCTCCGTACTGGAGAATGTACTATTGAAATGGGATTTATTCTCTCTGATATTACAACAAGTCTTGAGAGAATTGCAGACCATTGTTCTAATATTGGTGTCTGTGTGACACAGGTTCGTGAAGACCTTTATGATACACACAGCCATCTTGATACGGTAAAGGATTCCTCTTTCTATCACGAGCTGGAAGAGGTTCGGGAAAAATATCAGCTTCCGTGAGAGGAGAGAGGCTTGTCTAAGGTTAGGTAAAAGGAGCAATAGAGATGATTTACTGTGTGGAAGATGAGCGCAACATCAGAGAGCTTCTGATTTATACGCTGGAAACGACAGGCTTTCAGGCAAGAGGATTTGAGACAGGGAAGGAGTTTCGGGCAGCACTTGAAGAAGAGCTGCCCGAGCTTGTTCTTCTCGATATTATGCTTCCTGGAGAAGATGGATATGCGATTCTTGAAAAACTGAAAAATAATCCGGAAACAAGAAACATTCCGGTTATCATGGTGACAGCAAAAGAAGCGGAATATGATAAGGTGCGCGGACTGGAAGGCGGTGCAGACGATTATATTACAAAGCCTTTCGGTATGATGGAGTTTGTGGCGCGGGTAAAGGCGGTTCTTCGAAGGAGTGCGAGCAACAACGGAGACAAGGAGCTTCACTGCGGAGAACTTTATGTGAAGGTGAAGCGTCATGAAGTGCGTTATAAAGAAGAAAAAATTGAGCTTACAAGAAAAGAGTTTGAACTTCTTCTTTATCTTATGGAAAACAAGTCTCTTGTTATGACAAGAAATCAGATCTTATGTCATGTGTGGGGCTATGACTTCGACGGGGAGACAAGAACCGTGGATGTTCATGTGAGAAGCCTCCGGCAAAAGCTTGGAGAGGCTGGCAATTTAATTGAGACAGTACGCGGTGTCGGTTATCGTATAGGAGCATAGCCTATGAAGCAGAGGATTTTAAATCATGCCAGTATTCTTGTTGTGGTGTCCGTCCTTGTTACCTTTATTGCTGCAAGCAGCGTTTTATACGGGCGTTATGCTGCAAATATGAAGCAGGGAGTCCGGGATGAGGCAAAATATGTCCAGATCGGAATTGATGAATATGGAGAAGAGTATCTTACAGAGAAGGTGGGAGACGCCACAGAGACAAGGATCACTCTTGTAGATAAAGATGGAATTGTTCTGTACGACAGCGATGCAGATGCAGGAGAGCTTCCGAATCACGGAGACCGTCCGGAAATTGAGCAGGCACAGAAAGATGGTACAGGGGAGAGTATTCGATATTCGGAAACTTTCTCAAGAAAGAACTTTAATTATGCGGTGGAATTAAAAAACGGTCATATTCTTCGTGTTTCCAAGTCTACAGACAGTATTTTTCCAACGATGATGTCAAGCTTTACCCTTCTGGGCGTGCTCATGATCGTCATTCTTCTGTTTGCTTTTTTCTTTGTGCAGAGGCAGACAAAGGAGCTGATCGAGCCGATCAACGGTCTGGATCTGGAACACCCGCTCGACAATGTGTGTTACGAGGAGCTTCGTCCTCTTCTTATGCGTGTGGACCAGCAGAATAAGCAGATTGCCCGCCAGGTGGAGGAATTAAAAAGTGCGGAAGCAATGAGAAGAGAGTTTTCCGCAAATGTTTCTCATGAGCTGAAAACGCCGCTTATGTCTATTTCCGGATACGCAGAGCTTATGATGAATGGGATGGTGCAGCCGGAGAATGTGCCGGAGTTTTCCGGAAGGATTTACCATGAGGCAGTGCGGTTAAGCAGTCTTGTGGCAGATATTATCCAGCTTTCCAGAATGGACGAGAAAAGCAGCGACATGCCATTTGAGGCAGTTGATCTTTACGAGCTTTCCGAGGATATTGTAGAGCATCTTCAGAACGCCGCCATGAAGAAAAAGATCAGTCTTTCTTTAGAAGGAGAGACTGTGGCGATCCGCGGCGTCCGCCATGTGCTGTATGAGATGTTTTATAATCTTGCGGACAATGCAGTTCGTTATACAGATGAGGGAGGGGCTGTAAAAATCTCTGTGGGAAAACAGGAAGGACAGCCTTTCTATACTGTGGAAGATAACGGAATTGGAATACCGGCAAATGAGCAGAACCGGATTTTTGAGAGATTTTACCGTGTGGATAAGAGCCACTCCAGACAGACAGGAGGAACAGGTCTGGGGCTTTCAATCGTAAAACACGGCGCAGTTCTCCATCACGCGAAAATTAATCTGGAAAGTGAGCCTGGAAAAGGAACAAAAATGACTCTTCTTTTTTCGAAAAAAATAAAATAAAGAAAAGCGAAAAAGACCGCGCCGGATATTATTTCCGGAGCGGCCTTTTTCAGTGCGCGTCGGACGCGCGTTTTGAAAGGGAAAATGAAATTATGCAAGCTCTGTTTTGGAGAGAGCTGCCTCGTCTGCTACAAGAATTACATTCGGGTGGAAACGAAGGATAGTTCCCGGAATCTGTGGGGAAACAGGTGCTGTCAGAACTTTATTTAAGATGTCTGCCTTGTCCTCGCCGCTGACAACAACAAGAAGCATTTTTGCACGCATGATTCCGCCGATCCCCATTGTGTATGCCTGACGCGGAACGTCTTCTTCTTTTTCGAAGAAACGCTTATTTGCCTGAATGGTTGTTTCTGTCAGCTGTACGCAGTGGGTTCCGTCTTCGAAATGGTCGTCCGGCTCATTAAAGCCGAGGTGTCCGTCGTGACCAAGGCCGAGAAGCTGAATGTCAACTGTGCCGACACTGTTTAAGATTTCATCATATGCGGCGCAGGCAGCAGCAGCATCTTCTATTGTTCCGTCCGGAACAAAGGTGCGCTCCATTGGTACGTTTACTTTTGTGAGCAGATTTTCGTTCATGAAGTAACGGTAGCTCTGATCATTTGTTCCGTCAAGACCTTTGTACTCGTCCAGGTTTACTGTTGTGATCTGAGAGAAATCAAGATCTCCTTTTTCATACATGGATACCAGATTTTTGTAAAGACCGACAGGGGAAGATCCTGTTGCAAGACCGACAACGCTGTCCGGCTTTAAAGTGATCTGCGCAGCGATAATGTTTGCCGCTTTACGGCTTAATTCATCGTAGTTTTTGACTTTGTAGATTTTCATGTTTTATTTCTCCTTTATATAAAAAATTATAAAACCACCGTTATCATTGCCCGTCAGCGCTTCTGTTCAGAGCGGGCTTTTATGGAAGTGGAATATTCAGACGGCGTCATTCCCGTTACTTTTTTGAACTGGCGGGAAAAGTAGTGAATGGAAGAATAGCCCAGGAAATCGGAGATCTGTGTAAAATTCAGCTGATTTTCCCGGATAAGCTGTTTTGCAAATTCTACCTTCATATCTGTAAAAAATTCGATGATCCCACACTGGTGCTGTTCTCTGAAAAGCTTCTGAAGCTGGGAGCGTCCAATGAGATTGTCGTGACAGATGTCTTCTATCGTAACAAATTCCCGGATATGTTCCTCCAGATAAAAAATAATCTTGTTATATATATCGGAACCGTTTTTTGGCGCCGGAAGCCTGTTTACAGGAGTGGAAATCTGCGGCAGGGTGTGGCGTCGTATCATGGAAATCAGAAGTTCCTGCAGATAAAGAAGGATAAGCTGCTGGGAACCGAAAAGGCTGTCCTTTTTAATTTCCATTTTCTGAAGATACGGATCGTTGAGCGGGGAAGCGATGCACTTTCCAGCCTCTGCGATGATCATTCCGATCAGATTCCTCTCAGTGTCGGAAAGGGTTAAAATGCGTTTCTCAAAAAATTCCATACAGGGAGAGGTGCATGCAAAAGAGATAACTACAATATTGGGGGCAGTCTGCCCCACAGCCGTCAGGTTATGAAATTCATTGGGGCGGTGGAAGATTACCTGTCCTCTGTTTAAAATATGTACGTTATCATCTGTCTGAACCTTTGCGCTCCCTTTGTCCACGCACTGAAATTCCCAGAAGTTATGTCGTTCTCCGGGATAAGAAAAATCGCTTCTGTACTCAAAATAATGTACGGTATAAAGTTTCTCTATATGTATATCCTCCGAAAGAGGAATGCTCTCGTAAGCCATGCGTTATAACTCCTTGCATGAATGTTCTGAATCTGTTTTTATTATAGCCCAAAAGTGAGAAAAAAGCCAGCATAAAAACTTATATCCTGTTTTTATTTCTGGTGAGATTTCGATAAGCAAGGGCAGTCATGCCGCAGTTTTTCCGAAAACACTGGGCAAAATAGCTTGAGGAAGAAAAACCGGAAAGCTGAGCAATTTCAGAGATGGTATAATCGCTGGATTCCAGGAGGTCTTTACTTGTTTTCAGACGGATTGCAGTGAGATACTGAATGGGGGACTGTCCGTAAAATTTGGTAAAAGCGTGAACAAAGTAATATTTGTTCAGATGTGCCATTTTCGCCAGAGAGTCCAGGGTAATGTCGTCCTGATAATGGGAATCAATATATCGCTTAATGCGGCTGCATTCACGTGTGGTGTTTTCTACAGGAATCAGTTCAAAGGCGGAATCTGTCTGGCGCATCAGAAGCAGCGTTAAATTTTCGAGAAAATTCTGACAGATAAGCTCATAACCGGGAGCTCTGTGTTCTACTTCTTTTAAGATAGAAGAAAAGTAAATTCCCAGATTTTTTGTGACAGATTTATCCTTTAATGCAAGGTAACTGCCTTTATGGGAAAAGGAAAACTGAAAATCTTCAATACCGAGAGTGATATATTCAAGGGGCGGATCGTCAAGAGACACTTCCGTATGTTCCACATTTGGATTTATTATGATCAGTTCGTCTTTTGATATGGGAAAGCTCTGGTCTTCGATGAGAAAAGAGCCGGAGCCGGATTTTACATAAAAAAGTTCGACAAAAGGGTGGGTGTGGCGAATGCTCTTCCAGTCTTTTTCGTATAAAGAGGAGGAAACGGAAATAAGCCGTCCCGGGAGATGGCTGACAGGCTCGCCTTCCAGCTGGTATTTACGCATACTCATAGGCAGATCTCCTTTAGTAATATTGCTTTAAAAATATAAAAATATTTTACCAGATACCGTGATGGAGCACAATAAAAACTTTGCAGGAAAAAATTTACAGACAAGAGCAATATTTCTAAATTTTACAGCAATATACGAGTTGAAAAAAATTTCTTTTTCAGATATGATAAGAACAACAAAGCAGTTCCGTATTTTTTATGCAGAATGCAGAGAATCTAAAGGAGGAAACAAATATGAAAGCGAAAAAAGTGACAAGCCTTGTACTTTCCGCAGCTATGGTAGCAGGAATGACAACAGGAATGGCAACAACTGTTATGGCAGATGACGAGCAGGTGTTAAAGCTGGCAGTAGTTGAAACAGCATACGGACAGGATATGTGGAAAAACGTATGTGCAAAATTCGAGGAAGCAAATCCGGGAGTGAAGATTGAATTAACAATCGACAAGAAGCTGGAAGATATTATTACACCGGCTATGAAATCCGGAGATTATCCAGATGTTATCATGAGAGCTGTAGGTTCTGAATCTGCTCTGACAGAAACTTTCGTAAAAGATAACAACGTGGAAGAGATGACAGACGTACTGGAAATGACAGTACCGGGCGAAGATGTAAAAGTAAAAGATAAAATCCTTCCGGGATTTGTTGATAACTCCATTACAAACCCATATGAAGATGGAAAAACATATCTGATGCCGATGTTCTACGGACCATGCGGACTTTTCTACAACAAAGGTCTCTTTGAAGAAAAAGGCTGGGAAGTTCCGGAAACATGGGACGAAATGTGGGAGCTTGGCGATAAAGCCAACGAAGAAGGAATCGCATTATTTACATATCCTACAGCAGGATACTTTGACGCATTCTTCTACGCTCTGCTCCACGAAGCAGCAGGCGCTGATACTTTCCAGGAAGCTTTAAAATACGGTGAAGGCGTATGGGAAACAGAGGGAGCAACAAAGACATTTGATATTATCGAAAAACTTGCTTCTTACACAGAAAAAACAACTCCGGCAAACGCAAACGACAATGACTTCCGTAAAAACCAGCAGCTCATTCTTGATAACAAAGCTCTGTTCATGCCAAACGGAAACTGGGTTATCGGAGAGATGGCAGACGCTCCGCGTGCTGACGGATTTGAATGGGGCTTCACAGCTCTTCCGGCAGTAGAAGAAGGCGGCGAGAGAGCTTCCTACACATTCTTCGAGCAGATCTGGATGCCAAAGGGTGCTGTAAACAAAGACCTTGGAAAACAGTTTATCGCATATCTGTACTCTGATGAAGCTGCAGAAATCTTCGCAAAAGACGGCGGAGCAGTTCAGCCGATCCAGGGAATGGCAGACAAACTTGACGGCGACGCAAAGATTTACTACTCTATCTACGACGATGGCGCAGTTGCAGTTATGGACGCATTTGCAACAACGGAACCTGTAGAAGGTGTAACCGTTCGTTCTACATTCTTTGACCCGATCAACTCTCTTGTAAGCGGTGACAAAACAAAAGACGAGTGGGTTGAGCAGGTTAAGAAAGACAGTGATACACTTCGCGGTGCACTGAAATAAGAGCTGTTCTGTTCAACTGAACATGCAAAGCAAAACGGGCGGTACTATTACCGTCCGTTTTTAAGATGAAGAAGGGAGAAATGAAACATGACGAAAAAAAAGGGCAGAAGCCGGTTTATCTTTTGCTGTCTTGCTCCGGCTGTCATTCTTTTTGTTATCTTTATGATTATTCCGACAATTGAT
The DNA here is from genome assembly GCA_900540785.1 of uncultured Blautia sp. Classification (GTDB taxonomy): domain Bacteria; phylum Bacillota; class Clostridia; order Lachnospirales; family Lachnospiraceae; genus Blautia_A. Next base: position 30,502 of record UQHF01000005.1, on the reverse strand, counting down.
GTTTTCAAAATGTCTCTTTACAAATGGGGAGGATATACAGCGGAAAAGACGTTCGTAGGTTTTGACAACTTCAAAACGCTTCTGCAGAGTGATAAGTTTTATCAGGCTTTTCAGAACACAGTGCTTCTCATTGTTGTAGTTACGATCGTGACTTTTTCAATGGCAATTATTTTTGCTGCGATCCTCACGAGAGAAAAAATAAAAGGACAGACTTTTTTCCGTGTTGTTTTCTACATTCCGAATATTCTTTCTGTTGTAGTAATCAGTGCTATTTTCTCTGCGATATACGATCCAAATCAGGGACTTTTAAATTCCTTTTTAAATATTTTCCGCGGACAGGACGGTGTGGATAACCCGATCTTATGGTTAGGAAGCCAGAAAATTGTAATTTACAGCATTATCATTGCTATGGTATGGCAGGCAATCGGATATTATATGGTTATGTATATGGCAAGTATGGCAAACATTCCGGAAAGCCTTTACGAGTCTGCCAGTCTGGAAGGTGCGGGAAGACTGAAACAGTTTTTCTCCATTACGCTTCCGCTTATCTGGACAAATATCCGTACAACTTTAACCTTCTTTGTTATCAGTACCATTAACATGAGCTTCCTGATGGTAAAAGCTATGACAAACGGCGGACCGGACGGCGCTTCCAACGTATTTTTAAGTTACATGTATCAGGAGGCTTATACAAACTCTTCTTATGGATATGGTATGGCAATCGGTGTTGCAGTATTCCTGTTCTCCTTTGCTCTTGCAGCTATCCTGAATGCGGTAACAAAACGTGAAGAAATCGAATTCTAAGGAGGAGAAAAGATGGCTGATATGAGGAAAAAAAGCAATGCCGGCTTCAATGCGGCAAAAGTGCTGATATATCTTGTTCTGGCGCTTCTGGCAATTACGATTATTGTTCCCGTTGCGTGGGTATTTGTCGCTTCAATTAAAGAAAATTCAGAGTTTTACGGAAGTCCGTGGGCGCTTCCCAAGGGATTTCATTTCCAGAACTTTGTAGACGCATGGGAAACTGCAAATATGGGTTCCTATATGCTGAACTCTGTTTTTGTAACTGTTCTCGGAATCGTGCTTCTGATCGTGATCGCACTTCCGGCAGCTTATGTTCTTGCAAGATTTAAGTTTAAGAGCAATAAATTCTGGAATGTATTATTTATGGCAGGACTTTTTATCAACGTAAACTATATTGTTGTTCCGATTTTCCTGATGTTAAATGATGCAGATGCAAAGCTCCGCCAGTGGTTTGGGGCACCGTTTTTCCTGAATAATCTGTTTGTTCTGGCACTCGTATATGCTTCTACAGCGCTTCCGTTTACGATTTATCTTCTTTCCGGATATTTTAAATCTCTGGCAAAGGATTATGAGGAAGCGGCATATGTGGACGGAGCAGGATACTGGAGAACCATGATACAGATTATTATGCCTATGGCGAAACCGAGTATTGTGACAGTTATTCTCTTTAATTTCCTGGCATTCTGGAATGAGTATATTATTTCCATGACCCTTCTTACAAGACCGGAAATCAAGACACTGCCGGTAGGTCTTATGAACCTGATGGCAGCTCAGAAATCTGCTGTACAGTATGGACAGATGTATGCAGGTCTTGTAATTGTTATGGTTCCGACACTCCTTTTGTATATCTGTGTACAGAAGAAACTGACACAGGGTATGACTCTTGGAGGACTGAAAGGTTAAGTTTGTTCCTGAACTGGAGGTAAATAGAATGAACGAGAGAACGAAAAATATACTGACCACACTTCTGTCTGTTGTATTTTTTATTGTGTGTGTGGCACTTGTAGTAATGGGACAGAAAAATGTTGGAGTCCAGGGACTCATGGTGATGCTTCTTGGTCTTGCAGGACTTCTTTTCCTTCTGTACCGTTATAACAGAAAATTTAAGTGAGAGTTTATAATATGAATACATTTTATAAATGGGAAAAGAGCATTTCCCGGTGGGACGAAGCCGTCCCGCTGGGAAGTGGAAAATGCGGCTGTCTCTGTTGGGGAGAACCGCGGGAAATGCGGTTCAGTCTTGACCGCACAGATATATGGGATAAAACAGTTTTATGGGAGCAGAGAGAGGATTTTACTTACGAAAATCTTGTGAGCCTTGCCAAAGAGGGGAACGTAAAAAAGATTCGTGAAATTTTCGATGCTCCCTATTATTATCCAACCCCTACAAAACTTCCTGCGGGAAAAATTATTATCCGTTTTCCGGATATAAAAGGAGAGGTTCGTTCCAGTCTTTCTCTTGGAAAAGCTGTGGCAGAAATGAAGCTTGGAGATGAGAAATCTCCACTCAGGATAAAGACCTGGGTTCATGCAGTCAGACACATTGGCGTTATTGAGGTTTGTGCGCCGGAAGATTCTTTTTCAGCAGAGCTTCTCTCTCCGGACTTCGGGGAAAAAGGAACGGAGAAAGAGTATGTCTACCGGGAAGAGGAGAGGGAAATTTCTCAGGGAACCTTAAAAGAGCTTAAGTATCCGCCTGCCTGCCGCGGAGAGGAACAGAACCTTCAGTGGTTTATACAGCCTGTAAATGAAGAGTTTTCCTACGGCATTGTAATGCTGGTGGAAAAAAGCTGCGAAAGGACAAGGATCCTGTGGAAAATACTTTCTTCAGAAGACGGAGAGAACTGGCTTTCTGACGGAAAGAAATCTCTGCTCCAGGTAGCGCAGAAAGCGGAAAAAGAGTTTTTCAGGGAGCATGAAGCCTGGTGGGAACATTACTTTGGTGAGAGCAGCATATCCCTGCCTGATAAATTTATGGAGAAGCAGTGGTATATGGCAAATTATCTCTTTGCCTCTGCATCAAGAGAAGGATGTGCGCCTATGCCGCTTCAGGGAGTGTGGACGGCAGACGACGGAACGCTTCCTCCCTGGAAAGGCGATTACCATCATGACTTAAATACGGAGCTTTCTTACACACATTACTTAAAAGCAAACCATCTGGAGGAGGGAAAAGCATTTCTTGACTTTTTATGGGAGCTGCTGGAAGAGGGAAAACGATTTGCCAAAGAATTTTACCATGTCCGGGGATGCTGTCTTCCCGGCGTGATGACAATTGACGGCAAGCCTCTGGGAGGCTGGCCTATGTACTCTCTTTCTCCCGCAAACCAGGCGTGGCTTGCCCACGGATTCGGAGAATATTATCGTTATACGGGAGACGCGGAATTTTTAAGAGAGAGAGCATACCCGTATATGAAAGAAACAGGGATTTTTCTCGGGGAGCTTCTGGAGGAGAGAGATGACGGAACGCTTTCGCTTCCTGTGTCCAGTTCGCCGGAAATTCATGATGATACAGAAAAGGCATGGCTTACCCCGATGAGCAATTATGATCTGGCTCTTCTGCTAAATCTTTATGAATCTCTGGAAAAATACAGCATTTTTCTGAAAGATCCTATGGAAGAAAAATGGAAGGAGATAAGAAAAAGACTTCCAAAACTTGCTGTAAACGAAAAGAAGGTTCTTATGCTTTCTCCGGATGAGAGTCTTGAGGAATCGCATCGTCATTTTTCCAATGCTATCGCTGTCTCTCCTCTCGGCTTAATTTCCTGTGAGGGAGAGGGCAGGGAAATCATTGACGCGGTAATAAAGGATTATGAACGTCTCGGCACAGGGCAATGGGTAGGTTATACATTCACCTGGATGGCGCATTTATATGCTCTGCAGGGGAACGGGGAAAAAGCCGCAGAATATCTGAATATTTTCTGGAAATATTTCTGTGGTCCTAATGGTTTTCACTTAAACGGAGATTTTCAGAAAAAGGGATATTCAGATTTTACGTACCGCCCCTTTACGCTGGAGGGAAATATGTTTGGCGCAGATGCTCTGCAGGAAATGCTTTTTCAGATGAAAGATGGAAAAATCCGTCTTTTCCCTGCTATTCCGGAGGAGTGGAAAGAAAAAGAAGTTTCTTTTGAAAACTTCCGCGGAGAAAACGGGCTTATGTGCAGCGCAAAGATAGAAGACGGTATCCTTACCTGGAAAATCCGCTCAGAAAAGTCCCGGACGGTTTCTCTGGAGATTTTTGGAGAAGTCGTGGAAGAATCTCTGGAAGGCGGGAAAATACGGACAGGAACGCAAGATATGATAAAATACCGTATATGCAAAAGTAAGGAATAATCGTGCAAAGACTAATTATATCAAAATGCTAAGATTATTTTAAGAAATCATAAAAGACAGAAGGGAAGTTGTATTATGAAGAAACCAGTATTAGTAGTTATGGCAGCAGGTATGGGCAGTCGATATGGCGGATTAAAACAGATCGATCCTGTTGACAAAGAAGGACACATTATTATGGATTTTTCCATTTATGATGCGGTGAGAGCAGGCTTCAAAAAAGTAGTCTTCATTATCAAAAAAGAAAATGAGGCAGATTTTAAAGCTGCCATTGGCGACAGAATGAGCAAAATCGTTGAAGTTGCCTATGTTTTCCAGGATCTGAACAATCTTCCGGAAGGATACAGCGTTCCGGAAGGACGTGTAAAACCCTGGGGAACCGGTCATGCGATTTTAAGCTGCCTGGACGAGGTAGACGGACCATTTGCTGTTATTAATGCAGATGATTATTATGGAAGCCATGCGTTCCAGATGGCATACGATTTCCTTTCTCAAAATGAAGACGGAGATACATACAGTTACATGATGGTTGGCTATAAGCTGGAGAACACACTTACAGATAATGGTCATGTGGCAAGAGGTGTCTGCGTGACAGATGAAGAAGGTCATCTTATTAAAATTAATGAGCGTACTCATATTGAGAAGAGAGAAGGCGGAGCAGCCTACACAGAAGATGATGGAAAAACATGGGTGGAAATTCCGGAAGGAAGCACAGTATCCATGAATATGTGGGGATTTTCTGCAAGCATTCTGAAAGAATTAAAAGACAGATTTGCAAAATTCCTGGACGAGAATCTTGAGGGCAATCCGCTGAAATGCGAATATTTCCTGCCATTTGTTGTAGATGAGCTTTTGACTGAGAAAAAAGCAACAGTAAAAGTGCTGAAATCAATGGATAAGTGGTATGGCGTTACTTATAAAGAAGACAAGCCGGTTGTAGTTGCGGCAATCCAGAAACTGAAAGATGAGGGATTGTATCCTCAGAAACTTTGGGAGGAATCATAAGTGGAAAACAAAGAAATTATGGAAGTCATTGGAAAATTTGATTTTCCGGGAACTTTAAAAGAATGTATTCCTTATGGAAGCGGACATATTAACGATACATTCCGCCTTACTTACGATGTAGATGGAAGAATAAAGAGATATATTCTTCAGCGAATGAATAAGAGCATTTTCACAAAACCGGAAGAGCTGATGGAAAACGTAAGCAATGTAACTTCATGGCTTAAGAAAAAAATCCTGGAAAACGGCGGAGATGTGGAGAGAGAAACTCTGAATATTGTCAATGATGCAGAGGGTTCTCCTTATTACAGGGATTCAGAAGGAGAATACTGGAGAGCATATCTTTTCATCGAGAATGCAACATCTTACGACCAGGTGGAGACAGAGGAAGATTTTTACCAGAGTGCAGTGGCTTTTGGACATTTCCAGGGACTTCTTGCAGATTATCCGGCAGAAACCCTTCATGAAACAATTAAAGATTTCCACAACACAGTAGACCGTTTTGCAAAATTTAAAAAAGCTGTGGAAGAGGATGCCTGCGGCAGAGCAGAGGGGGTACAGGAGGAAATCCGTTTTGTAATGGAACGAGAAAATCTCGCCCATACTTTATGTGACCTTCAGGCAGAAGGAAAACTTCCTCTTCGTGTTACTCACAATGACACAAAGCTTAATAATATCATGATAGACGATGAGACGGGAAAAGCAATCTGTGTGATCGACCTGGATACGGTTATGCCGGGACTTTCTGTGAACGATTTCGGTGATTCCATTCGTTTCGGAGCGAGCACAGGTGCAGAGGACGAGCAGGATTTATCAAAAATTTCCTGTGACCTTCATCTCTACGAAGTATATGTAAAAGGCTTTATCGAGGGCTGTGGAGGCGCTCTTACAGATCTTGAGCTGGATATGCTTCCAATGGGCGCGATTCTTATGACATTTGAATGTGGAATGCGTTTTCTTACGGATTATCTGGAGGGAGATCACTACTTTAAGATCCACAGAGAAGGTCATAATCTTGAACGCTGCAGAACACAGTTCAAGCTTGTAAAAGACATGGAAGAAAAACTTCCGCAGATGAAAGCTATTGTAGAAAAATATAAATAGTGGTAAGATAGAAACGTAGGAAATAAATATAAAACCAGGAGGAGAAAGTTATGGCAATTTTAGTGACAGGCGGCGCAGGCTACATTGGTTCTCATACAGTAGTGGAACTGCAGAACGCAGGCTATGACGTAGTGGTTCTTGACAATTTAAGCAATTCCAGCGAGAAATCTCTGGAGAGAGTGGAAAAGCTTACAGGAAAACCGGTAAAATTCTACAAAGCCGACATTCTTGACCGTGATGCTTTAAATGAAATTTTCGACAAGGAAGACATTGATTCCTGTATTCATTTTGCAGGTTTAAAAGCAGTTGGAGAATCTGTGGCAAAACCGTGGGAATATTATGAAAACAATATTGCAGGTACTTTAACTCTTGTAGACGTTATGAGAAAACATAATGTAAAAAATATTATTTTCTCTTCTTCTGCAACGGTATACGGAGATCCTGCGATCATTCCGATCACAGAAGAGTGCCCGAAGGGTCAGTGCACCAATCCATATGGCTGGACAAAATCCATGCTGGAGCAGATCCTTACAGACATTCAGAAGGCAGATCCGGAGTGGAATGTAGTTCTCCTTCGTTACTTCAATCCAATCGGTGCGCATAAGAGCGGTACGATCGGTGAAAATCCAAATGGTATCCCGAATAACCTGATGCCGTATGTAACACAGGTGGCAGTAGGAAAATTGAAAGAGCTTGGCGTATTCGGAAACGATTACGACACACCGGACGGAACAGGCGTAAGAGATTATATTCACGTAGTAGACCTTGCAAAAGGTCATGTAAAAGCCTTGAAGAAAATTGAGGACAACTCCGGATTAAGCATTTACAACCTGGGAACAGGAAAAGGCTACAGCGTTCTTGATATTGTAAAGAATTTTGAGGCAGCTACAGGCGTAAAGGTTCCGTATGTGATCAAAGACCGCCGTCCCGGAGATATTGCTACCTGCTATTCCGATGCTTCCAAAGCAGAAAAAGAGCTTGGATGGAAAGCAGAAAATGATATTCGCGAGATGTGCGAGGACTCCTGGAGATGGCAGTCCAACAATCCAAACGGATACGATGATTAAATAAAGTATTACAGAATATCCCGTTTTTTGTGCAGAGAACTCCTGCATAAAAGACGGGATATTTTTTTGCTTTACCGGAAAAAGAAGCAATACTGTGCGGGATTTTCTATTTATAGAAAATGCCATCGTCACATTTTTTTCGCAGGTTTCCCATAAAATGAACACATTTTTTCTGTATATTATGTCCATCAGCAGCATAAAACAAAACAGAAATGCCTAAAAAAGGCATTTCGGAAAGAAGAGGAAATGTATATGAAGAATAAATATGCAGCAATTATACTGGGAATGGCAGTTGTGGCAGCATCTGTGCCATCTGTGAGTGTGTATGCGGAAAATACGGAAGCAGCGGCAGAAAATACGGAAGCGGCGGCAGAAAGCGTGGAAGAAGCATCCGGGACAGGAAAAGAAGACAAAGAGAAGAAAGAAGAAAATGCAACACTTGGCGAAGTAAAAGCCGCAGGCGATGGAAGCATTACCATTGCAGTGGGAACAAGAAAAGAAAAACCGGGAGATGATTCGAAGGAAACCACAGAGGAAACAGCAAAGGAGGAATCCTCATTGGAGCTCACCGGCGAAGAACTGACAATTACCGTAACAGATGATACTGTTATCACAAAAAACAGTATGCAGAAACCGGAAGGCGAAGCACCGGCAGAGGGAGAAACACCGGAAGGCGAAGCACCGGCAGAAGGTGAAGCGCCGGCAGAGGGAGAAGCACCGGAAGGTGAAGTGCCGCAGGGAGAGATGCCGGCAGGAGAAACGATTACTCTTTCTGACATTCAGGAAGGAGATATTGTATCTGTTACAATGGACGAAGATGGAAATGCTCTGACAATTACTGTAGGTGATCCCGGTATGGGAGGCGGTCCTGATAATGGACAGGGAGGACCGGGAGGTCCAGGAGGAATGGCAGAGGCGCCGGAAGAGTATGCGGCAGCAAACGAGTACACGGAAGATACGACTATCGAAAAAATCTCTCTGGAATCTACAGGAACGGACGAAAATGCTGCGCTTATTTCCCAGGGGGCCAGCACAGTTTTTGACGAAGTGGAAATCACAAGAACTTCTTCTGAAAGCAAAGGCGGGGATACATCCAGCTTTTATGGGGTAGGAGCGGCTCTTCTGGCAGAAGACGGAACTGCGCTTGTAAAAAACAGCACGATTACGACAGATGCGGCCGGAGGAGCAGGACTTTTTGCATACGGAAATGGTACGGTATATGCGGCAGATTCTGCGATCAAAACATCACAGGATACATCAGGAGGTATTCACGCAGCAGGAGGAGGAACACTTTATGCATGGAATCTTGATGTAGAGACAGACGGAGAGTCATCGGCTGCGATTCGAAGCGACAGAGGCGGTGGAACGATGGTTGTGGACAGCGGAAAATATGTGTCAAATGGAGTTGGTTCTCCGGCAGTTTACTGCACGGCGGATATTGCGGTAAATAATGCAGAATTAACAGCGAACGGTTCAGAAGCAGTGTGTATCGAAGGACTCAATTCCCTTCATTTATATAATACAGCTCTTACCGGAAATATGAGCGATGATGAGCAGAATGATACTACATGGACAGTCATACTTTATCAGAGTATGTCGGGAGATTCAGAAGTGGGAAACAGTACATTCCAGATGGATGGGGGCAGTCTTACTTCAAATAACGGAGGTCTGTTTTACACAACAAACACAGAGAGTACGATTGCTTTAAAAGATGTGGATATTTCTGCGAACGATGACAGTGAGTTTTTCCTGCAGTGCACGGGAAATAATAACAAGAGAGGATGGGGAACTGCGGGAGATAACGGAGCAGACTGTCATTTTACGGCACAGAGCCAGGAGATGAAAGGAGATGTGATCTGGGATTCCATAAGCGATCTTGATTTTTATATAACAGATGGAAGTACGCTTACAGGTTCCTTTTTACAGGATGAAACTTACGCGGGAGGCGGAGGAGACGGATATGCAAACGTATATGTAAGCGAGGACTCAACATGGACAGTAACAGGAGACAGTAAAGTAACTTCTCTTGCAAATGCAGGTACGGTCACAGATGAAGAGGGAAAAACAGTAACTGTAAAGGGTGAGGACGGAACGGTTTATGTGGAAGGCGACAGCGATTATACGATTACAGCCGGATCTTATACGGATACCGTAGACTTATCGGGAGCTACAACAATGGATGTCTGGTCAGATTATGAGACAGAAAGACCGGCAGAGCTGTAAAATACATGAAATAAAAAATACCTCCGATGCAGCGGGAATGACTGCAACGGAGGTGTTTTTATGCAGGCGGAGAATCCTGATAGCAGGATTCTTTCTTACATATATTTCTTTTCTTTTTCAAATTTCGGTTCGCAGGTCAGCTCAATTCCCAGTTTTCGGAAGGACTGAATATCTACAGAAGAGAGCATAACAGAAGTATGCGCCTGGCAGCCCTTTAAGTTTGCAATCTGCTCCAGGGCAAGACGCGCTTCCGGATTGTTTGCTGCGCTTATGGAAAGGGCGATCAGTGTCTCGTCAGAGTGGAGGCGGGGATTTTTGCTTCCCAGATATTTTGTTTTCAGCTCCTGGATCGGGCGAAGCGCATCTGGAGAGATTACATGATGTTTGTGGTCAATACCTGCCAGTTCTTTTAAGGCATTTAAAAGAAGGGCAGAGGATGCACCGAGAAGCTCTGAAGTTTTTCCGTGCACGATTTTTCCGTCAGGAAGCTCAAGAGCAGCGGCAGGAGCGCCTGTTTTTTCTTCCATTTCAAGAGCGGCAGGAACCACTTTTCTGTCTTCCAGAGAAGCGTGTGCCTGTTTTAAGAGAAGTTCGATTTTAAATGCTTCCTCCTCTTTTCCGTTTCCGGCAGCAAGGGCGTTCATGCTCTTATAATAACGGCGGATGATTTCCTGGCGTGATGCTTCCCTGCAGGCTTCGTCATCAATAATACAGTTTCCTGCCATATTTACACCCATGTCTGTAGGAGATTTGTACGGGCATTCTCCGATGATTTTTTCGAACATTGCCTGAAGAACAGGGAAGATCTCCACATCACGATTATAATTTACGGTTGTCTCCCCGTATGCTTCCAGATGGAAGGGGTCGATCATGTTGACATCGTTTAAGTCTGCTGTAGCTGCCTCATAGGCAAGGTTTACAGGGTGTTTTAAAGGAATATTCCAGATAGGGAAGGTCTCAAATTTTGCATATCCGGCAGAGATTCCTCTTTTATAATCGTGATAAAGCTGAGAAAGACAGGTAGCCATTTTTCCGCTTCCCGGTCCCGGCGCTGTGATCACTACAAGGGGACGGGTTGTCTCAATATAATCATTTTTTCCGTAGCCGTCATCGCTTACAATCAGAGAAGTATTGCTTGGGTATCCCGGAATTGTATAATGTGTGTAAACACGGATTCCCAGTTTCTCCAGATGCTTGCGGAAGGTATCGGCTCCCTCCTGACCGGAATACTGGGTGATACATACGCTTCCCACATACAGTCCCCGAGCTGTAAACTCATCAATGAGACGGAGCACGTCAACGTCATAGGTAATGCCGAGGTCTCCGCGGACTTTATTTTTGTCAATGTCGTCTGCGCTGATCACGATCACAATTTCCGCCTGGTCGGAAAGCTGCATCAGCATGCGGAGCTTGCTGTCCGGTTCAAAGCCAGGAAGAACTCTGGAGGCATGGTAATCGTCAAAAAGCTTTCCGCCGAATTCCAGATAGAGTTTGTTCCCGAACTGGCTGATACGTTCCCGGATATGCTCAGACTGCATTTTCAGGTATTTTGCGTTGTCAAATCCAATCTTCATTTGTTTTTCCTTTCTTTTCAAAAATATACGGTAACACGTGTCAGTTAAAAAATACTCTTTCTAGTATACTACAAAACCATAAATTTGTGTGAATTTTTTTTGAAAATATTCGGAAACAGGGGGAAACTATGATTTCCTTGTTGATTTATATACGATTTCTACTTATAATAAGAAAGGACAACAAGAGGAGGAATGAAATGGACAATAACAGAGATAATAACCGGGATCCAAACCGCCCGGAGCAGGGTCCGGGAAAGCAGGGACCAAATAAAAATCACCAGTCTATACTGGCGTTTTTAATATGTCTGATCGTGACTCTTGTGTGCTTCAGCCTGTTTACGAATATGCTGAAGGACGGCTCAAGTGAGATCACGTACGACAAATTTATTGAAATGGTCGAGAAAGACCAGGTAAAAGAAGTGACGCTGGAGGTTGGCTCTGAAATCGTGACGATTGTTCCGAAAAATCAGAAAAACGCATTTCAGGAGCGGACGTATTACACCAATCAGATGGAAGATGAGACAGCGCTTACCAAACGTCTGGAAGGAACAGATATTATTTTTAAATCTGAGCCGCCGGATGCTCTGGGTGGATTTCTTGCAACTATGCTGAGTGTGCTTCTCCCGACAATCCTTCTTTTCGGAATGCTTACCTTCTTTATGCGCCGTATGAACAAAGGCGGCGGAATGATGGGCGGCGTCGGCAAAAGCCGCGCAAAGGCTTATATTCAGAAGGAGACAGGCATTACCTTCAAAGATGTGGCAGGACAGGACGAGGCAAAAGAGTCTCTTCAGGAAGTTGTGGATTTCCTTCATAATCCCGGAAAATACACAACCATTGGTGCAAAGCTTCCAAAAGGAGCGCTTCTTGTAGGACCTCCGGGAACAGGAAAAACCCTTCTTGCCAAGGCTGTGGCAGGAGAGGCGCACGTGCCGTTTTTCTCTCTTTCCGGTTCTGAATTTGTGGAGATGTTTGTAGGTGTGGGTGCATCACGTGTCCGCGACCTTTTCGAGGAAGCGAAAAAGAACGCGCCGTGCATTGTCTTTATTGATGAGATTGATGCGATCGGAAAGAGCCGTGATTCCAGATACGGCGGAGGCAACGATGAGAGGGAACAGACTTTAAATCAGCTTCTCGCAGAGATGGATGGATTTGACACTTCAAAAGGGCTTCTGATCCTTGCGGCGACAAACCGTCCGGAAGTGCTTGATCCTGCCCTTCTCCGTCCGGGCCGTTTCGACAGACGGGTCATTGTGGATCGTCCGGACTTAAAGGGACGTATTGATATTTTGAAGGTACACGCAAAGGATGTGCTTCTTGACGATACGGTAGACTTTGAGGCAGTTGCTCTTGCAACCTCAGGAGCCGTTGGTTCTGATCTTGCAAATATGATCAACGAAGCTGCGATTCTTGCAGTAAAGAACGGAAGAAAAGCTGTTTCTCAGAAGGACCTTCTGGAATCTGTAGAAGTGGTTCTTGTGGGAAAAGAAAAGAAAGACCGCATTTTAAGCACACAGGAGAGAAAGATCGTCTCTTACCACGAGGTTGGACATGCTCTTGTAAGTGCTCTCCAGAAAGACGCAGAGCCTGTACAGAAGATCACCATTGTACCCCGTACAATGGGAGCGCTGGGATATGTTATGCAGGTTCCTGAGGAAGAGAAATATCTCAATACGCAGAAGGAGCTGGAGGCAATGCTTGTTGGCTATCTGGGAGGAAGAGCAGCAGAGGAGCTTGTGTTTGATACGGTGACAACAGGCGCTGCAAACGATATTGAGCAGGCAACAAAAGTGGCGCGCGCTATGATCACTCAGTACGGAATGTCTGAGAGATTCGGACTTATGGGACTTGCCACACAGGAAGATCAGTATTTAAGCGGCCGTGCAGTATTAAACTGTGGAGACGATACGGCAACCGAAGTAGACCATGAGGTAATGGCACTTCTTCATCACTCTTATGAGGAGGCAAAACGCCTGATCGGAGGGCACAGAGAGGCTCTTGACAAGATTGCAGATTATCTGATCCGCAAAGAAACCATTACAGGAAAAGAATTTATGAAGATTTTCCGTGCAGTGGAAAAAGGACTGGAAATTCCTGAAAATCTTGACGATCTGGATCTTTCAGAATACGGGAAAAAAGAAGAGCCAGCTCCGGAGACAACAGAGCCGGAAGGAATACTCCCTGTGAAAGAACAGCCGGAGGAATAAAATGAGAATTACAGAGAACCGGGAAATTTCCCGGTTTTCTTTATATTACATGAGAACGGAACGGAGGCGATTTGCATATGTTTCAGATAGAGGAAGAGCTGAAAAAGCTTCCGGCAAAGCCGGGAGTCTATATTATGCACGATGAAAAAGACGACATCATTTATATTGGAAAAGCAGTCAGCCTGAAAAACAGAGTGCGCCAGTATTTTCAGAGCAGCCGAAACAAAGGGGCAAAGATTGAGCAGATGGTAACGCATATTGCCCGATTTGAATATATTATCACAGATTCCGAGCTGGAAGCCCTTGTGCTGGAGTGCAATCTGATAAAAGAGCACAGACCAAAATACAATACCATGCTGAAAGACGACAAGAGCTATCCTTTTATAAAAGTGACAGTAAATGAGGAATTCCCGAGGGTGCTGTTTGCAAGAAGAATGAAAAAGGATAAGTGTAAATATTTCGGACCGTACACAAGCGCAGGAGCTGTAAAAGATGTGATCGAGCTTGTGAGAAAGCTCTATATGGTGCGTTCCTGTAATCGTGTGCTTCCCAGAGACTGTAAAAAGGACAGGCCCTGTCTTTACTATCACATGAACCAGTGTGCCGCTCCCTGTCAGGGAAATGTGACAAAGGAGGAGTACCGGAAAAATATAGACCAGGTTCTTAAATTCTTGAACGGGAATTTTCAGGATACGATTACAGATTTAACAGAGAAAATGCAGAAAGCCTCAGAGGAAATGCGGTTTGAGGACGCAATGGGATACCGGGATCTGATCCGGAGCATACAGAAAATAGGGGAGCGTCAGAAGATTACTTCCTATGGAGAAGAAAATAAAGACGTCATAGCTGCTTCTATGGACGACAGCGAGGATTTCAGGGAGCAGGACGCCGTAGTGCAGGTGTTCTTTATCCGGGGAGGAAAGCTGATTGGAAGAGAGCATTTCTTTCTGCGGGTTGCAAGAGGAGACACAAGAGCCCAGGTTCTCTCAAGCTTTATGAAGCAGTTTTACGCAGGAACTCCTTTTATACCGGGAGAGATCGTGCTTCAGAGGGAAATAGAGGACAGAGAGCTTATTGAAGAGTGGCTGACTGCCAGAAGAGGGCAGAAGGTACATATCCATGTTCCGAAAAAAGGTACAAAAGAGAAGCTGGTGGAGCTGGCAGAGGAAAATGCGAGAATGGTTCTGGAAAAAGACAGGGAGCGCATCAAACGAGAAGAAGGAAGGACGATCGGAGCCGTAAAAGAAATCGAAGACTGGCTTGGTCTTTCCGGTCTTTCCCGTATGGAAGCCTTTGATATTTCCAACATCAGCGGATTTGAGTCGGTTGGTTCGATGGTGGTGTACGAAAAGGGAAAGCCGAAAAAAAGCGATTACAGGAAATTTAAGATTAAGTGGGTACAGGGGGCAAACGATTATGCAAGTATGGAGGAAGTGCTCACAAGACGGTTTACCCACGAAAGTACAGGGGAATTTGACAGCTTTTCCAGACTGCCGGATCTGATTTTAATGGACGGTGGAAGAGGACAGGTAAATATTGCCCTGAAAGTTCTGGATAAGCTTGGGATTTCTCTTCCCGTATGTGGAATGGTAAAGGACGACCATCACAGAACAAGAGGATTATATTATAATAATGTGGAAATCCCCATCGATACTTCAAGCGAGGGGTTCCGGCTGATTACGAGGATTCAGGACGAAGCGCACCGGTTTGCCATTGAATATCACCGCTCTCTTCGAAGCAAGGGGCAGGTGCATTCTGTTCTTGATGATATTCCGGGAATCGGAGAGACGAGAAGAAAGGCGCTGATGCGGAAATTCAAATCTCTGGAAAATATCCGTGACGCTTCTTATGAGGAGCTTCTTCATACAGAGAGCATGAATGCGGCAAGCGCGGAAAAGGTCTGGCAATTTTTTCATGGAAATGAGGAAATGGAAAAGGGAAAGCGTTGAAGTACAAAGGGATTCATGGTACAATATTGACATATCAGAAGAGAAACGAGGAGACGACATATGAAGGGTGTGCAGTTGACAAAGATGGTTCAGGAACTGGAGCTTACAAATTTAACACCGGAACTTGACCTGTCTGAAATTTTTATTAAAACAGCGGAGATCAACCGTCCGGCTCTGCAGCTTACCGGGTATCTGGAGCATTTCGCAAATGAGAGAGTACAGATCATCGGATATGTGGAATTTACGTATCTGATGCAGTTAAGTGATGCAGAGCGGCTTTTCAAATATGAGCGGTTTATTTCCAGCAAAATTCCCTGTGTGATCTTCAGTACCATGACAAGACCTTCACAGGATATGATTGACCTGGCTATCAAATATAAGGTTCCGATTTTTGTTACAGACAGGACAACCTCAAGTTTTATGGCTGAGATTATCCGCTGGCTTGGTGTGCAGCTTGCGCCTTGTATTTCCATTCACGGCGTTCTGGTAGACGTATACGGAGAAGGCGTCCTGATCACAGGAGAGAGTGGAATCGGAAAAAGCGAGGCTGCTCTGGAACTGATCAAAAGAGGGCACCGCCTTGTAAGCGATGATGTGGTAGAGCTTCGAAAAGTAAGCGATGTGACGCTTGTAGGTTCTGCACCTGACATTACAAGACATTTTATCGAGCTGCGCGGTATCGGCATTATTGACGTAAAAACATTATTCGGTGTGGAAAGCGTAAAGGATACCCAGTCTGTAGATCTTGTGATCAAGCTGGAAGAGTGGGATAAGGATAAGGAATACGACCGTCTTGGACTTCAGGAGGAGTACACAGAGTATCTTGGAAACAAGATCGTCTGTCATTCCCTGCCGATCCGTCCGGGACGTAATCTTGCCGTTATTGTAGAATCTGCCGCTGTCAACCACAGACAGAAGAAGATGGGCTATAATGCAGCAGAGGAACTGTATAAGCGTGTGCAGGCAAATATTGCGAAAAAGCGTGGAAATTAATTCCAATAATAAAACGACAAAAGAAAGGGAAAAATCATGGGTTTATATTGCTTTGGTATTGACGTAGGGGGAACAACTGTAAAATGCGGACTGTTTAAAACAGACGGAACACTTGTGGAAAAATGGGAAATTCCTACAAGAACAGAAAATAACGGTTCCGAAATTGTTCCAGACGTTGCAAAGACAATAGAAGAGAAGCTGGCAGAAAAAAATATTTCCAAAGAAGAGGTAGACGGAATCGGAATCGGCGTTCCAGGACCTGTAAATGCAGAGGGAGACGTCATTGCCGCTGTCAATCTTTTCTGGGGATACAAAAAGCTTTCCAAAGAGCTGAACGAACTGACTGGTTTGAATGTAAAAGTAGGAAATGACGCCAACGTAGCGGCTCTCGGAGAAGCGTGGAAAGGCGCGGCAGCAGGAGCGAAAAACGTGATTCTTGTCACACTTGGAACAGGTGTGGGCGGCGGAATCATTGTTGATGGAAAAATCGTTGCCGGTCATCATGGGGCAGGCGGAGAAATCGGCCATGCAAGTGTAATGCACGATGAGACAGAAACCTGCAACTGCGGAAATAAAGGCTGCCTGGAGCAGTATACATCTGCAACAGGAATCGTTCGTCTTGCAAAACAGGAGCTTGCTTCTTCGGAAGAGCCGAGCGTATTAAGAGAGACAGAGCTGTCCGCAAAAGCAGTTTTGGACGGATATAAAGATGGAGATACCCTGTGTATTCGTGTGATGGACAAAGTAGGAGATATTCTGGGAGGTGCTCTTGCTGTGTTTACTGCAGTGGTAGACCCGGAGACCATCGTAATCGGAGGAGGCGTTTCCAAAGCAGGGCAGCCTCTTGTGGAATGTATTGCTTCCCATTACAAAAAATATGCATTCTCTGCCTGCAGAGAGACTCCGATCGTTATTGCAAGTCTTGGCAACGATGCGGGAATTTACGGCGCAGCAAAAATGGTACTTTAACAGCATAAAAAAAATACAGCCGCAAGTGGCTGTATTTTTTATGCATAAAATTAATCGTAATAGATGATGCCGTCGTCGCCGCCGGAATTTTCACCGGAACCATCGTCGCCGCCGCCTGGATTCTCTCCTTCACCATCGCCGCCTCCCTGGTTATCGCCGGAACCGTCGTCACCGCCGCCTGGATTTTCACCGGAGCCGTCATCACCGCCGCCCGGATTTTCTCCATTTCCATTGCCGTCGCCAGAGTTGTCGCCATTGCCGTCCGGATTTTCCGGGTCAGGCAGTTCACCTTCCGGTGTTGGCGTTACTTCATATTCGATGAATTCGTCCTCTTCCGGCATTTCATAGAAGTGCTGGTCACAGTATTCTGTGGGAAGAGTTCCTACATCAAAGTATTCCGTGATAACAGGACAACCTGCTCTTGGAAGAAGTCCTGTTTCTTCGCAGACACTTGTGTTTTCCACACTTGCGGGCTGTTCGAATTCTTTGTATTCCAGTCCTTCGTGGATACGGCTCATAACCTTGCGCCATAAGTTTTTGTGGAAATTCCTTGCATCTTCCGGAAGTTTTTCGTTGTTGTCAAAGCCGGACCATACGGCACAGGTGTAATATGGTGTATATCCTACAAACCAGAGGTCATTGTAATCGTCTGTCGTACCTGTCTTACCTGCAACTGGCATATTGTCAAGCTGGCAGGCTGTACCGGTACCATTCTGAACAACGTCTTCCATAGCATTTGTGAGAAGCCATGCAGTGCTTTCTTTAATTACAGAACGCTCTGCGGAAGTGTTGTCAATGAGTACATTTCCGTTGTGGTCAAGGATCTGTGTGTAGTAAATCGGTTTAATATAATTTCCGCCGTTTGCAATGGAAGCGTAAGCTGCACAGAGCTCTACATTTGTGACACCGCTTGTAATACCGCCCAGAGCAGTAGAAAGATTGGCGTCTGTGTAGACATTTCCATTTTCATCTGTCTCGCCGTGGGCAAGTGTGGTAAATCCGAAGTTATCGAGATATTTCAGTCCAAGCTCCGGAGTGACGTCTTCCAGACACTGAACTGCCACTGTGTTGATGGAGCTTCTGATTGCCTGACGGATGGTCATCCAGCTGTCGCTGTATGTTCTTGAGTAGTTATTTACAGGAGAGCCGTCAGGATAGAAAATCTCTTTGTCTTCATACGTTGTTGCAAGGGACATTCCCATTTCATTTAATGCCGGAGCGTATGTGGAAACGATCTTGAAGGTAGAACCGGGCTGACGTGTTGTGTCTGTTGCGCGGTTCAGAGTAAGGCTCGCAGTTTTCTCGCCGCGGCCTCCGATAATTGCTTTCACGTATCCTGTATGCTGGTCAATGACGCTCATGGAAGACTGCGGCTGTGGTGCAAAGTTCACACGTTCTGCAACAACCTTGCTTCCATCAGAAAGAATACTTTCTTTATAACGGTCCACATAAGTCTGTCCCTCTTCTTTGGAGCTGAACAGAAGGTCAAATTCCGGATCTTCATTCTGGAAAAACAGCTTCAGCATTTCTTTGCTGTAATTGACTTCATTTCCATCCGGATCTGTTACAGTCAGCGCGTAATCAAGAGCATACTGTGTGTTTGCCGGATAGTTTTCCGGGTTTGCATATTCTTCGTCAAGAATCTTCTGAATGTTCGGATCCTGTGTTGTCATGATTTTAAGACCGCCGCTATACAGAAGGTTTCGCGCCTGTGTTTTTGTGTATCCCTTAATGTTCATAAGGTCATTGATGATCTGATCTGTAAGCTCATCTTCAAAGTAAGTATATACTTTGTTGCGGCTGTCTGAGGTTTCTGCCTGAGCTGCCTGAATACGGGAATAAACATCGTCGTTTAATGCTTCTTCATATTCAGCCTGGTCAATATATCCCTGCTCCAGCATGTGCTGAAGAACTTCTTTTTTTCGTTTTGCATTATCCTTGGGATTCTCAATAGGATTAAATTTACTTGGGTTCTGTGTGATTCCTGCAAGAGTTGCACACTCGGAAAGATTCAGATCCCATACGTCCTTATTAAAATACTGACGGGCTGCTGCCTGTACGCCGTAAGCGCCTGCGCCCAGGTTGATGGTATTTAAGTAATTCTCAAGGATTACATTTTTGTCGCCTATTTTTTCTTCTACCTGAATGGCAAGATACTGTTCCTGGAATTTTCGGGTGAATTTTTCAATCCAGGTGGATTCGTTTGTCCAGTTTGTAAAAACATTATTTTTCAGAAGCTGCTGTGTGATGGTACTGGCTCCCTCGGAAATATTTCCTGTTGTAAGTGCTTTTACACCGGCACGAAGAATACCTCTGACGTCAATTCCGTTGTGCTCATAAAATCGTTCGTCCTCTATCGCGACAACTGCATGCTGCAGATCTTCAGGAATCTGGTCGATGGATACCGGAAGACGGTTCGAGTCAGGAGCTGCCAGTTTTCGAATCTGATTGCCGTGGTCATCATAAAGAAAAGATGCGTAGCCCAGCGGCATGATGTCTATGTCATCTACATCTGGCGCATTGTCGATGACTCCCTTAAAAGAGCCGATGCCGAGACACGCCCCCATTATACATACGGCAATGAGAGAGATGAACAGCACCCGGATGAAAGAAACGTGCGCTCTTTTTCCCAGCATTGAGGTACGGGAGATCAGAGAATTCCGCTTCTTCGAGGTGGCTTTTTTTCCGTAATTCATGATATTCCTCCTTTATAATCCGTTTTATTATACCAAATTCGCATACGTAAATAAACCCTTAAATAAAAAGTTCATAAATATTTATAATTCTTATCATAAACAAAAACAGAAAGAAAATGTAAGAAATACAGGGAAGGGTGGCAGTTTTGCAAAATTCGTGATAGACTTAGGAAAGAAATCAGAGAAAATCGGGAGGAAGAGAATGCTTTTACAGTATAAGACCGTTTATCAGGGCGGAGAAGGTGAGATTACAGAAAAAAAATCAAGATTTATTGCAACGGTGCGCCCTGTAAAGACAGAGGAGGAAGCGCTTGCGTTTCTGGAAGAAATGAAGAAAAAATACTGGGATGCAAGGCATAACTGTTATGTGTACTCTGTTGGCAAAAACAGAGAGTATACAAGATGCAGCGATGACGGAGAACCATCGGGAACAGCAGGCCGCCCCATGCTTGACGTAATTCTGGGAGAAGATATATACGATGTGGCAGTTGTGGTAACAAGATATTTTGGAGGTGTGCTTCTGGGAACAGGAGGACTTGTGCGCGCGTATTCGAAAGCAGTGCAGGAGGGGCTTAAAAACAGCACGGTTATAGAAAAGAAATACGGATATTCTCTTTCTGTCACAACGGATTACACAGGAATCGGAAAGCTTCAGTATATTGCAGGAGAAAGAGGACTTCCCATTCTGGATTCTGAATACACAGACAAGGTAGTGCTTCATCTTATGGTTCCTTCCGAGGAGCGGGAAGCTGTGGAAAAGGAAATCACAGAAGGGCTGAACGGCAGAGTGAAAATACAGAAAGAAAAAGAACTTTACTTCGCCTCCATAGAAGGAGAAGTAAAGCTCTTTGAAAGCTGAAATTACATTTTTTCCGGTTCCGGATAGGAGACACCAAATGTGTCAACCGTCATGGATTTGATTTTCTGCTCGTCAAGAGGACGGTCGCTGTAATCGGTGTCCTCCTCTGCGATGCGGTTTACAACGTCCATGCCTTCTGTGATCTTGCCAAAGGCAGCGTAAGCGCCGTCAAGATGAGGAGATGTTTTGTGCATAATGAAGAACTGGCTTCCAGCAGAGTCCGGGTGCATGGCTCTTGCCATAGAAAGAACGCCCTCTGTGTGTTTTAAATCGTTTGAAAAGCCATTCTGTGAAAATTCGCCTTTGATGGTATATCCGGGACCGCCCATTCCGTTTCCGTTGGGGCAGCCGCCCTGGATCATAAATCCCTGGATGACACGGTGGAAAATAAGACCGTCATAAAAGCCCTTATTTACAAGGCTGATAAAGTTGTTTACTGTATTCGGGGCGATTTCAGGATATAATTCTGCTTTCATGACATCGCCGTTTTCCATAGTAATAGTAAGAATTGGATTTGCCATAGTATTGATTCTCCTTTTTAAAAAGTATTGTATTTCCCTGTTCGCTCTATTATAATATGCAGAGAACAATTCTGCAAGAAAAAGGTGAAAACATGGTAATAGAGACAAGAAGCCCGGAGGAAACCTTTGCTCTGGGGAAAAAAATAGGAGAAATGGCGCGTCCGGGAGAGATTTATACGCTCACAGGAGACCTGGGCGTGGGAAAAACAGTATTTACACAGGGAGTTGCCGCAGGACTTGGGATTACGGAGCCTGTCAGCAGTCCTACATTTACGATTATCCAGGAGTACGACAGCGGACGTCTTCCATTTTATCATTTTGATGTGTACCGCATCGGCGATATAGAGGAAATGGACGAAATCGGATATGACGATTACTTTTTCGGACAGGGAATCTGCCTCATAGAGTGGGCAAATCTCATAGAAGAGATCCTCCCGGAAAATATCAGGGAAATTGTGATCGAAAAGGATCTGGAAAAAGGTTTTGATTACAGAAGGATTACCATAACAGGAGGTAAAGATGAAGATTTTAGGAATTGACAGTTCAGGGATTGTAGCCTCTGTTGCAGTGACAGAAGGAGAGACTCTCCTTGCGGAGTATACCGTAAATTATAAAAAGACACATTCGCAGACCCTTCTTCCCATGCTGGACGAGGTGGCAAAAATGACGGAGCTTGACCTGGAGACCATCGATGCTATTGCAGTGGCAGCAGGCCCTGGTTCTTTTACAGGGCTTCGCATTGGCTCCGCGACAGCAAAGGGACTTGGACTTGCCCTTAAAAAGCCGCTGATCCCTGTTCCCACAGCAGATGCCCTCGCGTATAATCTTTATGATGTAAAGGGACTGATCTGCCCGATCATGGACGCGAGAAGAAATCAGGTATACACAGGAATTTACCGTTTTGAAGCTCATAAGCTTTCCGTTGTAAAAGAACAGTTTGCAGCAGGGATTCTTGAGCTTCTGGAGGAATTAAACAGCCTCGGCGAGGAAGTTACTTTTCTGGGAGACGGCGTTCCTGTATTTTGCGAGAAGATCAAAGAGAATTTAAAAGTGCCGTATTCTTTTGCGCCTGCACATGTAAACAGACAGAGAGCAGCCGCAGTGGCTGCCCTTGGAGAAGTTTATTATAAAGAGGGAAAAGCGCAGAGCGCAGTGGAACACACTCCGGATTATCTCCGCGTTTCCCAGGCAGAGAGGGAGAGAGAAGAGCGCCTCAAAAAGGAGAACGCCTTATGATTTTAAGGGAGATGCTTGTGGAGGACCTTGACCAGGTAATGGAAATTGAACAGGATTTATTTCATGTGCCGTGGACGAAGGAAGGTTTTTTTACATTTCTTACGAAGGAAAACGCCATGTTTCTTGTTGTGGAGGAACGCGGCAGGATTCTCGGGTACTGCGGTCTTCTCATGGTTCTGGACGAGGGCGACATTACAAATGTGGCAGTCAGAAGAGACAGACAGAGAGAGGGAATCGGTCATTTCCTTATGGACAGCCTGATCCGTCTTGCCGGGGAGCAGGGCATAAACACCATTCATCTGGAAGTCCGGGCTGGAAACAGTACAGCCGTCCGTCTTTACGAGCGCATGGGATTTGTCAGGGACGGAATCCGTAAAGGTTACTACAAAAGCCCCGTGGAGGACGCCATTCTTATGACCTGGCATGAGCAGCAGGGAAACAACGCCTGAGCCTGCAAGATAGAGAAAGGCGAGACAGCTTAATATACATCCGGAAACTTTACCGGGCGCATGGAAGGATACTGTGATTTCATGCGCCCCTTTTTTCAGGGGGAATCCGACAAAAGCCTGATTGACAGTTTCCGGCTTTATTTTTTTGCCGTCCACAGACACCCGGTATCCGTGGGACATGGGAAGTGAGGTAGTAAAGTAACCGTCTTCTTCCATTGTGATGGTTCCGTGAAGCATTTCCTTTTCTTTGGTGGGCAAAGAGGTAAAAGGCGTAATGTGCTGCTTCTGAAAAGCAGAAACAGGGAAACTCCAGGCTTTTACATTTGAAATCTCATAATTTCCCGCTGAAAAAGACAGGGAAAGCCCGGTAAGGGTCGTGTTTTGCGAAATCATATAAGTAAACTGCGTGTTGTGGTTGGGATAAGGTGCGGCGCTTCCTGAGAGGCGGTTTCTCACGCCGTTTACAGTCACGTCTATATCTTTCCGTCCGCTGTATTTTACGTTGAAAGAGAGAATCAGAACTTCATTTTCCAGAGGAACAGGAAGTTCTTTTTTTGTCTTGAATGCTTTTTTGGAAGGACGGTCAAAAAAATCATCAGGAAGAGGATAGGGAACCGCTTTGGAAGAAAAGGCGTCATCTTCTGTTTCCCTTTTTGTTTCGCAGTCTGAGACAACCGTTCCTGAGACAAGGGCGGAAAGCGTATGGGGGAAGGACAGACTTTGAAAAGTCTCCTGGGAAATCAGAGAGGTGCTTCCGTAAGCAAGAGGAAGCACGTTTTCGTTTTCCGCAAGAAGAGAACCGTTTTTTTCTTTTAATACGGTATATCCAGCAGGAAGCCTGTCCTTTGTTGTCTGAAGGTACCGCACACCCATCAGATATTCCTGGAAGGGATTGGGATTTCCATTTATGGAAACACGGTTTCTTACGCTGATAGGGGTGTTTAAGGTATCGTAAACAAAGGCGTTATAATTGCTGTTTGACACAGAAGAATACATGGTGCTCTTCTTCTGATTTCCGGAATACACAAAATTTGTGTTGGAAAGAGGCGATTCCAGAATGTCAAAACGGCTGTCTGTGAGTGGGCAGAGAGCCGTGATTTCCTCTTCTGTAAAGGTTGGGGAAGATTTTTCCGGGAAGCTTTCTTTTTCGGAACCTTTCAGGAAAAGCAGAACAGGGGCAGCAAGAATCAGGCAGCTCCAAAGGCCTATGCGTCTGTAAGAAAGACCTTTCCTGTGGAAAAAACTTCCGGAAGTGGCAAATACCAGAAGAAGAATGGCATCAAGAAAGGTAAAACCTGTGTTTTTGGAAGGGCAGAAAACAGCCTGAACAAAAACAGGAATCATACAGATCAGACAGAGAGGGAGATTGTGAGTCAGTCGGTTTTCCCATAAGTCCATCAGAACTTTCGCTGTGAGAAATAAAAGGATCGGAAAAAAAGGAATCAGGCTTTTGGGGCGGACATAAAGAGTTCCGTTTAAAATCCAGTAAAAAATATGGAAGAACAGAAAACAGAAAAGAATAACAGCCGGTTTTCGTGTTTCTTTTTTTCTTATGGAGAGAAAGAGGGCATAAAGACAAATTAAGGTGAGACCGCAGCCGTAGGGGCTGTACAAAAGGCTGTCAAGGGTTGGGTTGGCGGCCAGGATTTCCAGAAGGGAACTTCCTTTTACGTCCTTTTTATTTTCTAGAATAACAAGTCCGGTAGGCAGCAGGAAAAACATGGCGCATAAAACGGGAAGCGCTGCGGAAAAAAGATAGCGAAACCACAGAGAAAATTTCGATCCCTGTTTTTCAGTGAAAAACATATAGTATAGAGTACATGCTGTGAAACAGGCAGGAAAAAAATAAAAACTGTGAAGAATGATAAAGAAAAAAGACAGAGAAACTCCAAAATGTGGCAGAAAAAGAGGACGGTTTCTTTCTTTTCCAAGATTATCCAGGCAGAGAAAGGAAAGGAGTAAAAATGGCAGATAATTTACAAACATAAGCTGCCTGTGGGCCTGAAAAAGGCAGTTCGCGCTGACGTAGAGAATCCCTGCTGTAAAAGCGGCGGCATTTGAAATCTTCTTTTTTATGAGCCAGAAATAAAAAAGTCCTGCTCCAAGAAGAATTTCGAATATGGCATATCCTTGAACAAGAGTTTCTGTGGAAACCCAAGGAAGAAAATATCCGAGGAAGACGTCGGGGCGGAAAAAGCCGTAGTAAGCCAGAGTATAAAAATTTGTGCCGCCTCCAAGTTCTGTAAAGTCGGGGAACCATTTTCCTGAGACGAAAAACTGCTTTCTCATAGCATCTGCAATATTTACGTGCTGACAATACCAGTCTGTTTCTGAGCCGAAAAGATGCCCCTTTGGTACAATGAGCCATGTGAGAAGCAGGGCGGCAGATAAAATAAGTATAAGATGCAAAAAATTGATTTTTGTAAATTTCTTTTTAATATTCATACGTATGTTCTCCTTGTGTTTTTATCTTATAAAAAGGATAGCCGGAAAATCTTAAAATAATCCCTGTTAAATCTTAAGAATTCTGAAGAACAGAGAAAGAATTGTGGGAAATGTGGTAAAATAAGGCGCAGAGAAAAGGAGAGTGGGAAATGAGCAGGGTTTTAATTGTAGATGATAATGGAGAAATACGGGAAGTCATTACGATTCTTCTGGAAGGGGAAGGATTTGAGACGGAAGAGGCTGCTTCCGGGGAGGAGGCATTAAGAAAAGTAAAAGAAGGCGTGTTTGATCTGATTCTTCTGGATGTGATGATGCCCGGGCTGAACGGATACCAGACGTGTGTGGAAATCAGGAAAACAACAAATGCGCCGATTTTATTTTTAAGCGCAAGAAGTCAGGTGGAGGATAAGACGATGGGATTTTTAAGCGGAGGGGACGATTATCTTCCGAAACCTTTTTCTTATCAGGAGCTGCTTGGACGGGTAAAGGCGCTTCTTCGAAGATACCAGGTGTATCAGGGAAAGGGGGAAGAAATTGGTGATGCAGTATTGCGTGCAGGGAAGGTGGAGCTGAATGAAAAGACAGGCATTGTAAAATGCGGAGGAGAGGAAATTTCTCTTACGGATACGGAATTTGCGATTCTGTGTCTTCTTTTAAAGAACAGACGCCAGATTTTTTCTGCAGAGAGGCTGTATGAAGCCGTGTGGCAGGAGCCTTACTATTACGGAGCGTCCAATATCGTGATGGTGCATATAAGAAATCTCAGGGGAAAAATTGAGGAAGATGCACACAATCCGCAGATTATCCGGACCGTATGGGGCAGGGGGTATCGATGTGACTGAGAGGAGTAAAGAAAAAAGGATAACAGGTTCTGTGGTTGTGAGAATGCTTGAGATTCTCATACTTTCGGCTGCTGTATCCATCGGCTGTCTTTGCTTTTTTTATCTGAATCGTTTTCGGGTTCAGGAATTTTTAATGTATCACACAGAGATTTTAAGCAATGAAAGAGACGAGTTTATTCAATGGATGAACAGTCAGTCGAGAAATTATAAAATGTATCCCACGGGAAAAGAGGTGGATGAGGCAGACAGAGAAATGCTGGATCAGGAATATCTTCCTTTTTTATTTGCGCATCGTGACCCGTATGCCAGTTTCTGGATCTATAATGACGAGACGGGAAGATATGTGACCGGATACGTAGCAGATGTACTGGCAGATAAGCCCTGGCTGCTTGGCAGCAGTTTTTTGGAAGATCAGGCGGAGTGGGTTGAGACGAGGCTTCTTTTTCAGGACGGAACTGCCACGCTTATTGTGGAGAGTTACCGTGTCCTTCGAATATTTTCCTGGTACATGGGAGGAGCTGTTTTATTCAGTCTTCTTCTTTTTCTTCTTCCTGTCATTATATATATATACAGAAGGATGAAGTATCTGAAAAAGATACGGCAGCAGGCATTGGAAATGGCGGGAGGAAATTTGGAGTGTCCCATTAAGGTAGCGGGAAATGATGAAATATCTTCTCTTGCTCAGGAACTGGATTATCTCCGATGTGCCTTAAAAGAGCAGATAGAAGAAGAGAGGAAAAGCTATCAGGCAAACAGAGAGCTGATACGGGCTGTATCCCACGATCTTCGGACACCGCTTACTACACTTTATGGTTATCTTGAAATTTTAAACAAGGGGCTTGGAAAACCGGAGCAGCGTGGAATGTATCTGAAACGGTGTCTTGACAAGACAGAGGAAATTCGAAATATGTCAGATAGAATGTTTGAGTATACGCTTGTATTCGAAGGTACGGAAGAGGTAGAAAAGCAGGAGCTTTTTTTGGCTGTTTTGTGGAAAGAATTTGAAAATGGTGCAAAAGAGCTTGAAGACGAAGGGTTTATTGTGGAAATCAAGGAAAGAACAAGATGGAAGCCGGAAGAAATTATATTTCAGGGAAATCCTTTTCTTTTAAAACGTCTGTGGGATAATTTGTTTTCTAATATAAGGCGTTATGCTGATAAGACAGAGCCTGTATCTATAGAAGTGATGGCGAATCATGGGAAAACGGGAATAATCATAAAAAACAGAATAATGAAAAATCGGGAAGCGGCAGGAAGCGGTGTCGGCTTGAAAAGTGCCAGGTGCATTGCGCAGATTCATCAGTGGAGCCTTACATGGGAAGAGGAAGACGGTGTTTTTTCTGTTGTTCTCTTGTTTTAGAGGAATAAGTGTGATAAACTTTGCCACAGGACAAGGAGGAAAATTATGTTAGATGTTTGTCTTGTTGGAACCGGAGGAATGATGCCGCTGCCCAGAAGATGGCTGACAGCGCTTATGACCCGGTATAATGGAAGCAGTCTTTTGATTGACTGCGGAGAGGGAACACAGGTTGCAATAAAAGAAAAAGGATGGAGCTTTAAACCAATTGATGTGATTTGTTTTACACATTATCACGGTGACCATATCAGCGGTCTTCCGGGGCTTCTTCTGACAATGGGAAATGCAGATCGTACAGAACCTCTTACGCTTGTGGGACCCAAAGGACTGGAGAGGGTAGTAAATGCGCTGCGTATCATCGCACCGGAACTGCCTTTCGAAATAAAGTTTATTGAAATCAGCGGACCGGAACAGGTTTTGGAATTAAACGGATACCGGATTACGGCTTTTCGCGTCAACCATAATGTATTGTGCTATGGATATACCCTTGAGATTCTCCGTCAGGGAAAATTTTCACCGGAGCGGGCAAAGGAACAGGGAATTCCTCTCAAATACTGGAACCCCCTGCAAAAAGGACAGGTAATAGAGGAAGACGGAATTACTTACACACCGGAAATGGTTTTGGGACCGGACAGAAAAGGAATCAAACTTACGTATACAACGGATACGCGCCCTACAGAATCTATTTTGCGAAATGCAAAGGAATCCGATCTTTTTATCTGTGAAGGTATGTACGGGGAAGAGGATAAAATCGAGAAGGCAAAAGGCTACAAGCATATGACCTTTAAGGAAGCTGCCGTTCTTGCAAGAGAGGCAGAGGTTGGAGAAATGTGGCTCACTCATTACAGTCCTTCTCTTGTGCGGCCGGAGGAATATATGGACAGGGTACGGGCCATTTTCCCAAACGCGTATCCGGGTAAAGATGGAAAAAGTGTAGAACTGAATTTTGAAGAGGAATAAGAATATGAAAGATACATTAATTCTTGCCATTGAAAGCTCCTGTGATGAAACAGCAGCTTCTGTTGTGAAGAACGGCAGAACCATTTTATCAAATGTAATTTCTTCTCAGATAGAGCTTCACAAATTATATGGAGGAGTAGTTCCGGAAATTGCATCCCGGAAGCACATAGAAAAAATTAATCAGGTCATAGAAGAGGCGCTGAAAGAGGCGGATGTAACTTTAGATGATCTGGATGCGATTGGCGTTACTTATGGTCCGGGGCTTGTAGGCGCTCTTCTTGTGGGTGTGGCAGAGGCGAAGGCAATTGCGTATGCAAAAAAACTTCCTCTTGTAGGCGTACATCATATAGAAGGTCATGTTTCAGCAAACTATATTGAACATCCGGATCTGGAACCGCCGTTTCTCTGCCTCATTGTATCAGGCGGTCACACGCACCTTGTGATTGTAAAAGAATATGGAGAATTTGAAATTCTGGGCAGAACAAGAGATGATGCAGCGGGTGAGGCCTTTGATAAGGTGGCAAGAGCCATAGGACTTGGCTATCCTGGCGGACCTAAAATTGACAAGCTTTCCAAAGAGGGAAATCCTCATGCGATTGAGTTTCCGAGAGCAAAAATCGAGGGAAGTCCTTATGACTTCAGCTTCAGCGGCGTAAAATCAGCAGTTTTAAATTATCTGAATAATGCATGTATGAAAGGGGAAGAAGTGAACAGGGCAGACATTGCAGCTTCTTTTCAGAATGCAGTGGTAGAAGTTCTTGTAGAACATACTATGCAGGCGGCCAAGGACTATCATATGGATAAGATTGCCATAGCCGGTGGTGTTGCCTCAAATGGAACGCTTCGCGCGGCAATGGAAAAGGCGTGTGAGGAAAACGGGTATAAGTTTTACAGACCGTCCCCCATTTTCTGTACAGACAATGCAGCGATGATCGGAGTAGCTGCTTACTATGAGTACAAAAAAGGTGTGCGGCATGGCTGGGACTTAAATGCAGTTCCCAATTTAAAACTGGGGGAGCGGTAATAGAAAATGGAGAAAAGCACGACAGCGTATACAGCGATTGTACTGGCAGCAGGCAAAGGTACAAGGATGAACAGCAAAATACAGAAACAGTTTCTGGAAGTAGAGGGGAAGCCTGTTATTTATTATTCTCTTAAATGTTTCCAGGAGAGCCTTCTTATCCGTGACATAATTCTTGTGACGGGAGAGGAATCTCTTTCATATTGTAAAGAGGAAATTGTAAAAAGATTTGGTTTTTCAAAAGTGAAAAAGGTAACAGCGGGAGGAAAAGAGCGTTATGATTCTGTATACGCAGGACTCTGTGCCTGTGACAATACAGATTATGTTCTGATTCATGATGGAGCCCGCCCTTTTGTTACAGAAGAGATGCTGGAACGGACATGCCTTTCTGTAAAAGAAACCGGTGCCTGTGTAGTTGGTATGCCTGCAAAAGATACAATTAAGATAAGCGACAGGAATAAGATGGTGGAATCTACGCCAGCCAGAGAGAAGGTATGGTTGGTGCAGACTCCACAGGCTTTTCGATATTCGTTGATAAAAGAGTCCTACGAAAGCATCCGGTGTAAGGACATGAGTGGAATTACAGATGACGCTATGATCGTGGAGCAGGAGAGGGGTGTAAAAGTGGCTCTTGTACATGGAAGCTATGAAAATCTTAAGATTACAACACCGGAAGATCTGATCATAGCAGAAGCTTTTTTGCGCTGTGGAATTGTAAAAAACAAATAAAAGAAAAAAATTGAAAAAAATGCAAAATTTGTCTTGACATGGAGAGAGATTGATGATAGACTATCACTTGCGCTGATACAGAAAGCGAGAAAAATAGCGAAAAGCTGTGCTTTGGAGAGGTATCGAAGTGGTCATAACGAGGCGGTCTTGAAAACCGTTTGTCCG
>UQHF01000004.1 GCA_900540785.1 uncultured Blautia sp. | reverse complement strand
ACATCCGAAAGCAGAATGACAGCGACGTGTTCAACAAGGTGTCTGGGACGACAGGCTTAACGGGGAGTGCGGACGCTACCTTTGTTCTGGAAAAGGAGAAACGGGCATCCGACACTGCCAAGCTGTATGTGACAGGCAGGGACACGCCCTATCAGGAATACACGCTGCGTTTCCGTGATTGCAGTTGGGAACTTGTGGAGAGAAAAACACAGGAGCAGCTTGCGAAAGAAACGATACCAGACGTCCTTTTTCGGCTGGTGGATTTTATGAGGGATGGGCGTCACCAGCAACGGGATGAAGGGAAATTCCTTTGATACCCCGCAGCTTGGCATCCGGGCGCAGATTCAGCATCTGAAAGCCTACGCCTCCACGGAAACCCTGAAAAATGCCTGCGTTGATCCTCGCTTTAAGTATGTGGCCCGTGGCTCTGCCATATATGTGGAGTGGCTGGGACAGCAGGAGAACCCGGACGGCAAAGGCTGGGCGGCCGGCGCAGGCTACGGCTTCAAAATCCTGGCTATATTAAAAAGCATCACCGGAGCCGGAAATGCGCCATCCACGGGCGACCAGCTTTACCGTGTCCGCAAATCCTGGGCGGATGCGGCATCGCAGAAAGGAGCCTTTGCGGTGCTGCAAAACGCCAAGAATTGCGCCGATGACAATCCGGGATATTCCGTGTTTGACGAGGCAGGCAAGGTGGTCTATGCGCCCAAGGCGGCATTTACCCCTTACCTCGCCAGGGTTTCCATTTCTGACCTGAACATCCGAAAAGGGCCGGGAACGGACAAGGCAAAGACCGGGAGGTTTACGGGAGTCGGGACCTTCACAATCGTGGATGAGGCGGATGGTCAAGGCGCTTCCAGATGGGGGCTTTTGAAATCCTACCAGGGCAAGCGTGACGGATGGATTTCCCTGGATTATGCGAAGAAAGTATAATTTAATATCGGAGTAGAAATCAGGCCTGTAGTATTTTAAGCGATATTGCAGGCCGTTTTTTTATTTGCATACCCCCTCAAAATACCCCGGAAATCTCCGTATGTTGAGGAGGTGCTTTTATGGCAAATGAACATTCTATGGCAGACTGTGGCAAATCACTTATTCCCGTGAGTGAAAAATATACGCTGACTATCCGGGAAGCAGCGGAGTATTTCAATATAGGAGTGAAAAAGATGCGAAGGCTGGCTGAGGATAACCTGGGCAGATTTGCTGTTTACAGCGGAAACCGCTACCTCATAATACGCACAAAATTCGAGAGGTTTATCGAGGAATCTTCTGCGGTCTGAAGCATTTTTATTTGCCGTTAGTAGTTGACTTTCAGGGGCTTTAGAGTGATATATGTCATGACCTTAAAAGGTCGCAAAACCAGGCAAGGAGGTCATGACATGAAAGAAAAAGGCATTCCGATCAGCGAGAAATATATGCTGACCATCAAGGAAGCATCGGAATATTTCAGTATTGGGATTAAAAGCATGAGGCGCATGGCAGAGGACAATAAAGGTTCCTTTACGGTGCTTATGGGAAACCGGTATTTGATTGTGCGGACAAAATTTGAGGACTACATGGATTCATTGACGAAAAGAGAGGAGGATGCGGAATGAAGAAACAGGAGGCTGGACAGAAGGATATTTTGAACTAGGAGGAGACAATCGTACATTTTGCGCTCAGCAGACGGAAGTTTTACAAGCTGTTGAAGGATGGGAAGGATATTAAATTTGTGGCAAGGTACGGCAGCCGCAGGCTGATTATCCGAACCGAGTTTGAAAAGTATCTTGCAGAGCATCCGGAACTGAAAAGGAGGGGAAGCTGATGGCAGGCAGACCAGGTACCCGGCGCGATTCCAAGCACCGGGTTCTCCGCCGGGGAGAATCTATCCGGGCAGATGGGAAATACCAATTCAAGTACCATGTCAATGGCAAACCGCATTTTGTGTACAGTTGGCGGCTGGAGCCTACGGATAAGCTGCCGGTGGGAAAGAAACCGTGCTTGTCGCTCCGGGAACTGGAAAAGCAGATCGGTTACGACCTTGATTCGCAGATGGATCCTTTGGGGAAGAATATCACGGTGACAGAATTGGTAGATCGTTACCTTAAAACAAAAACAGGAGTGCGGGACAGTACACGGGCAGGATATAAAACCGTGCAGCGTATTCTTCAAAAGGAATCCTTTGGGGGAAAGAAAATATCCCAGATAAAGGTATCCGATGCAAAACTGTTTCTGATAAAACTCCAAAGTGACGGCAGGGGTTACAGTTCGATTCATTCCATCAGGGGTGTGCTACGCCCGGCTTTCCAGTTGGCAGTGGATGATGACGTACTGCACAAGAATCCTTTTGGATTTGAATTGGCTACAGTGATTGTAAATGACAGCGTGACGAGGGAAGCGATTAGCAGAGACCAGATGAGGAAGTTTCTGAAATTCATCCATGATGACAATGTTTACTGCAAATATTACGAGGTAGTCTATATCCTGTTCCATACAGGAATGCGAATTTCTGAATTCTGCGGTCTGACGATCAGAGACGTTGATTTGAAAAATCGCATTATCAATATCGATCATCAGCTGCTTAGAACATCCGAAGGAAAGTATGTGATTGAGGCTACAAAAACAAATGCCGGAACAAGGAAACTGCCCATGACGGAGGATGTGTTCCAGTGTTTTCAGGCAATCATTGAGGATCGCGAGAAACCGAGATATGAAAAGGTAGTAGATGGCTATACAGGCTTCCTTTTTACGGATAAGGATGGGAAACCGCTGGTGGCAATGCATTGGGAACATCGTTTTAACCACATGGTCAAGCGGTACAATGATATTTTCCGGGTGCAGATGCCGAACATCACTCCCCACGTTTGCCGCCATACCTACTGCAGCAACATGGCGAAGTCGGGCATGAATCCAAAGACGCTCCAATATTTGATGGGGCATAGCGATATCGGCGTAACGCTCAATACCTATACCCATCTTGGACTTGAGGATGCGGCGGATGAACTGAAGCGGATGGAGGATTTGGAAAACGCTCGGAAAGAACTGAACAAGGCGAATGGAGATGCTCCGGCAACACAAAAGATGTTCCGGGTAGTTTGAAAAATGGGCTGCAAACCGCAGCTCATTTTTCATGAGCAAGTAGCGGAGCGGATTGCGAATAACAATTTTATAGGGAAAGAACACATGAACGCTCTGCGACTGTAGGGCGTTTTTTCTACATTCCTACTCCCAAAATTCCGCAATTTATGGTAAACTATAAAACAGAGTACTTGATATTAGCTGAAGGGGATATAAGAATTATGAATGCAAGTTTTTATCCGAAAATGACGGAGTTGTTGCGAGAAATATGTAATGATATTGCAAAGGATATTATAAAAGAAGGGCAGCCAATAATATTGATTGATGAATATAGTTGGTATAGAGAAGTTCTCTCTTTATTGGCAAAACAAATAAATTTATGTGATAGCTGTTTGCTTTTGCTGGAAAATGGCATGGAGCAGGAAGCTTATTTATTAGCTAGAAGTCAATTTAATAATACATTATGGATTAAATATATTTGCGAAGGAGAAGATGACTCCCGAGTAAAGGAATACTTTTATCAGCCACATATTAGTCAAATTCTTACGAATAGAAATCTGAAGAAAATGATAGAGGAATATAGTGATGAATTAGATGAGAGATTCTTAGAAGATGACATGGTAGAAAGACTGGATAGAGGGATTACCGAAAATGAACAAATTCTTACACAAGAAAACATTCCTACTAAAATAAAAAGTATTGCTGAATTATCTAAACAAAACGGAATTCTATTTGGTATGTATATAACGCTTTATAATGAAGGAAGTAAATTTGAACATTCTGATATTAGTAAAACAAGATTGTATCGAGAACAAGTTGTTGAGGAATATAATACAGACCAAATATTTGTATTTGATTTAGGGAAATAAAATAGAGAGTGTTGGATAACTGTTTTTAGATATTCTTTGATGAGTATGTTTTTTGCTTTTGAGAGTATTTGGGATAGAATTTTGAATAAAGAAGATCATCTCTTTTGGAATACTAGTGTTGGCAAAGCCGCATATACAAGAGATGATTTCACAAATATATTACTAAAATTTGGAAAATGCCAACAGATGTTGGATGAGTGCAAAAGTTGATCAGAAGTGTATTTTGAGAATCATTGTATTATTTAAAAATAATCGCAGTAGTAAGAAGCCCCAGTTTCTACTACGATTCATGTCCTTAACTTGCCCCGATTTGCCGCATTTTGCTTATTCTGTGACAAACTTAACAATCTCAGAGCAAAATTTATAATCGGCAAACTGCGGCAAATCGGGGCAGAATACGGCATTTTAGGAGGATTTTCATATATGATAAAAGTACTATTCATCTGCCACGGCAACATCTGCCGCAGCCCTATGGCTGAATTTATTTTAAAAAACATGGTTTCTTCCATGAACCTGGAATCAAAATTTCATATTGAATCTGCTGCTACCAGTACAGAGGAAATCTGGAATGGAATCGGAAATCCGGTGTATCCCCCGGCAAGGGAGGAACTGGCAAAGCATGGCATTTGCTGTGATGGAAAACGGGCAGTTCAGCTAAAGAAAAGCGACTATGAGAAATACGATTATATTCTCGGCATGGAGGAGAGAAATATCCGCAATATGATGCGGATTCTGGGAAGTGATCCGGAAAATAAAGTAAAACTGTTTCTTTCTTACAGCAGTCGTCCGCGGGATATTGCGGATCCCTGGTATACTGGGAATTTTGAGAGCACATACAGGGACATTGTGGAAGGCTGTGAAGGATTTTTGCAATATTTGAAGGAAAATGGCAAGTTGCCGTATTGATGATCCGGGGATTTGTCGAACGAATTTTCTTTACAAATAAATAAACATCATCTATACTGTAGATACAGTAGCTCAAGGGAGCGTCTGCTCCCTTATTTTGTGCATAAAATTTCTGCTTAGGGAGTTTTGTGTACGGGAATCTATTTTATCCGGGCAGTCTGTCCGACCTTTATTCACAGAGAAAGAAGGAATTGCATATGGAATTGATGTATGAAGAGTTTGTAGGGAAACTGCGCCTTGTTTTAAAAGAAACAATGCGGATTTCGGAGGAAAAGATTTATTTTCAGGAAAAAGGCGGACCATATACGCCCACAGGAGATAAATTATTTATAGAACTGGCAGGTTATGATGGGACGAAGGAGGTGTGTGGCTTTTATACGGAAGATTTATACGAACGGTATCGCAATGATATTTCTGTGGAAGAAATTGCGGAAATGATTATGATCCAAATTAAAAAGGTTTCCGGAGAAGAATTTGTAAAAATTGCAGAAAGGCTCAGCGCATACGAAAAAGCAAAAGATTATCTTTTTATACGTCCTCTGAATTTAAAGAAGCATGAAGAAAGCCTGAAAGGGGCTGTTTATGCGGCGGAAGGGGAGATTGCTCTTGTACTTTATATGAAAATATCAGAAGATGGAGAAATGGTAAACAGTACAAAGGTTATGAGGAGATTTGTAGCTGACTGGGGAAAGAATGTAGTGGAAGTATTTAAAGAAGCGATATATAACACATATCGAATGTCTCCCCCGAGGATTTATGAATGGCAGAAACTCCTCTATAATCCGGCGTATGAAGGAGAAGAATTTATGGAAAAAGATATAAATCTCAGAAAAGATGCAGTGCGGGGGAATTGTCTCAGTACGGTAAAGAAGACAAACGGTGCGGTTGCTGTGTTTTTGCCGGGTGTGGCAAAACGGCTGAGTCAGCTGCTGAATGCAGATTTGTATCTTGCCTTTACAAGTATTCATGAGGTAATGGTCCATAATGCAGATCTGGTTTCTCCGGAGGATTTAAAAGAAGTTCTGGCAGAGACGATTCAGGAAGCTACGGAAGAAGAGGATTATTTATCTTCGCACATTTATCGTTACAGCCAGACAACAGGGGAATTTACCTGTCTGTAGGGAAATGAGGACATTTACAAAAAAACGGCATATCTTATTATATAGAAGATAAGAAAGGAAGAAAAAGTATGCCGTATTCAATTATGCTGGATGCAGGCCACGGGGGAGCAGATCCGGGTGCAGTTTATGAAGGGCGCCAGGAAAAAGACGACAATTTGAAGCTCGCTATGGCTGTTGGAAAAATTCTGGCAGATAATGGAATAGATGTTTTGTACACAAGAACAACAGATGTATATCAGACACCATTTGAAAAGACGCGTCTTGCAAATCAGGCAGGAGTCGATTATTTTATTTCTTTTCACAGAAACAGCAGTCCACAGGCGAATCAGTACAATGGAGT
The DNA here is from genome assembly GCA_900540785.1 of uncultured Blautia sp. Lineage (GTDB taxonomy): Bacteria > Bacillota > Clostridia > Lachnospirales > Lachnospiraceae > Blautia_A. Next base: position 122,809 of record UQHF01000004.1, on the reverse strand, counting down.
GGAGGTGCTTGTTTACGATAAAAGTGGCGTAAAGTACGAAATGGCGCAGAATATTGTAGGCGCGCTTGGAGAATTGGGTTTCCGGGAAATCGGAGTGAAGGAAAGACCGGGGCTTGTGGTGCTTAGAAGAACGAAAATGCCTGCTTTATTAATTGAGACAGGATTTATCAATTCTGATACAGATAATCAGCTTTTTGACGACAAGTTTCAGGAGATTGCAGAAGCAATAGCGGAGGCAATTACAGGAACGCTTGATGAAGAAACTGTAGAGTCTCCTTTGTATTACAGAGTGCAGGTGGGTGCTTTTCGAAACAGGGAAAATGCCGACAGGCTGGTGTATCAGCTTGCAGATAAGGGATTTCCGGCGTTTCTTCTATATGAAGACGGTCTTTATAAGGTACAGGTGGGCGCTTTTATGCAGCTAGGAAATGCAATCCGTATGGAACAGCGCCTTCGCGATGCGGGATACAGTACCGTGATTGTCACAAAATAATCTCTGTGATACAATAATAAAGATGCCGGGCAGAAGAACATGGTCCGTCCGGCATCTTGCAAATAAAATATCGACAAAAAGTACAGGCAGGTAAAATATGGAAAGATACAGAGCGTTTTTAAAAGAAATAGAGGATTTTATTTTTGTGGAGGATAGTCCGGAAAAGTCAGATGTGATTTTTATTCCGGGAAACGGGTATCCTCATATGGCAGAAAGAGCAGCGCAGCTTTATAAGGAAAATTATGCGCCATATGTGCTGCCAAGCGGAAAGTACAGTGTGACAAAAGGCTGTTTTTCCGGAGTGCTTGCGAAAAAAGAAAAGTATACGGGAACGTTTTCGACAGAATGGGAGTTTTTAAGAAGCGTACTTCTGGACAATGGCGTTTTGGAACAGGCAATCCTTCGGGAGGACAATGCAACTTTTACGTATGAGAATGCCCTATATTCCAGAAAGGTAACAGATGCGGCCGGGATTGTTGTGAGAAAGGGGATTCTCTGCTGTAAGGCCTGCCATGCGAGAAGGTGCAAAATGTATTATCAAATAGCATATCCGGAGACGGAGTTTTTTGTATGTGCATCTGATGCAGATGGGATTACAAGGGAAAACTGGAACAGTACAGAAGAAGGCATACAGGCAGTGATGGGAGAGCTTGAAAGGATGATCCGGCAGTTTTTGCTGCTGATGCCGAAATAAAAAAATAAGAAAGCCCTGAACTTTGTTTTGTGCCAAAGTCAGGGGCTTTTGTTTTGGAAAATTATTTATTGTCAGAAGCTTCCGGAAGCCAGATATGTACGGCTTCAATTCGGTTTTTATCCAACTCGTCTACCACAAGGCGGATCCCGTTTTCCAGAGTAACGGATTGACCCTGGGAAGGAAGAGAATCGAGCTGTTCGATGATATAACCGCCGACAGAATCGTAATCTTCTGATTCCAGATGAATGGACAGCGCCTCATTAATATCGTCAAGTTTGGCAGAACCAAGGGCGATGTATTCTTTGCCGGGCTGGATTTCTTTTAAATCTTCTTCTTCGTCTTCATCATACTCGTCGCGGATTTCTCCCACAATTTCCTCCAGAAGATCTTCCAGTGTGACAAGACCGGCAGTAGAGCCGTATTCGTCAAGGACAATGGCAAGATTTACAGATGCTTTACGCATTTCTACCATCAAATCGGCAGTCCTTTTATATTCATATGTGAAATATGGTTCCCGCAGAATTTTTTGTATGGAAAATTCCTGATTTTTGGGATAAAGGATTAAGTCCTTTATATTAATGATTCCTACAATATTATCTGTGTTTTCTTCGTAAACCGGGAAACGGGTGTGCATATCCTCCCGGAATATTTCCATTAACTCGTCATAAGTAGAGTTAATGTCCACAAAAGTCATGTCGATTCTTGGGATCATAACATCTTTTGCCGCGGAATCACCAAAATCAAACACATTGTAAATCATCTGTTTTTCTTCCCGTTCGATAACGCCGTCTTCTTGACTTACATTTACAAGAGTACGAAGTTCGTGTTCTGTCATGGGATTTGCTTTTGCATTAGGATCTACACGGAGAAGAAACATTACGCCGTTGCCAAGCTTTCCTACAATGAAAACTACAGGAGTTAAAATAACTGTAAGAAAATAAATGATTTTGGCATAGGACAGCGCAATTTTTTCAGCGTGAAGTGACGCCAGTGTTTTCGGTGTGATTTCACCGAAAAGTAAGATGATAAGGGTAAGTACCCCGGTTGCCGCTCCAACATAGACGTTGCCAAGCACCTGAATGGTAAGGGTCGTCATAAGGGAAGAAGCGGAGATGTTTACAATGTTGTTTCCAATTAAAATTGTGCTGAGCATTTTGCTGGAATTTGAAATTACCTTGTCCAGTATAATTGCCCGTTTGTCTCCCTGCTCTATAAGAGCCTGAATACGAATGCGGTTTACTGTTGTCATTGCTGTTTCTGCGGAAGAAAAAAATGCAGAAAGAAGAATCATAAGTACAATAGTAACCGCTTGTATGGGAACACTTGAATCCAAAATTCGTTCACTCCTTATTTTTTAATATTTGAATAAAAATATACATGATTTCGACGAAAAATGCAAGGGGTGAAAAAAGTAATTTCGGGGGTGTAAAAAACAGGGGAAATGTGGTATAATTCTTTCGACAAAAAATGAAAAAATATTATTACAAAATCTTTACAAATTAGTAAAGATTTGTTATTATAATAGAGATACAGATGTATCAGAGAAGATACATATAAATGAAAAACAGATAAATTTTTTGATATAGATGACGCGAAAGCGTTCCCGGGAGGTAAACATGGAGCAGAAGAAAATGGCAAAAAAAACAAGTAGAAAAGGTATTTCCGTTCTGGCAGCGGCAGTTTTGACAGCATCTTTACTGGGAGGACAGGTATATCCCGTGACTGCATCGGCTGAATACGGCACTACTATAACAAAAGGAAGCCTGATACCGGACAATGTAACAATCTCAGAACCGGTGGCACTTTCTGAGGTTTCTCTTCCGGGAAGTGAATATGGAACTCTGACCTGGGCTGATGGAGCTTTTGTTCCTTCCGAACATGTACAGTCCTGCGAGGTTATATTTACACCTTCAGGAAAAACAGATGTATCCGGTGTTTCCGGTTATGATAAAGAAACAGGGACAGTGATCGGATATGTAAATGTTGTGGTAAGCAGTCTTGCAGAACAGGAAGAAGAGTATGAAGAAGCTCCGGAAGAAAATCAGGATCAGGACACAGAAACAGAAGAACCGGAAATAACTGTGACTCCAGAAGAGGAAGAAACGCCTGAGGAAGAAGCGCCTGAGACAACGATAACTCCGGAAGCAACGGTAACGCCTGAAGCAGAAGAGACACCAGAGGAAGAAGAACCTGAGGTAAGTGTAACTCCGGAAGCAACGGTGACGCCTGAAGCAGAAGAAACACCGGATGAAGAAGAACCAGAGGCAACGGTAACCCCGGAAGCAACAGTAACTCCAGAAGTAACGGTAACGCCTGAAGCAGAAGAGACACCAGAGGAAGAAAAACCTGAAGTAAGTGTAACTCCGGAAGCAACGCCAACCCCGGAGATAACAGAAAGTCCGGAGGAAGAGGATGAGAATATTTTTGACCGTCCGCAGGAGCCTTCCGAAGAAGAAATGGACCGTCCTTCTGATATGGAAGAAGATCTTACAGAGCAGGAAATGGCAGAGATGGCAGAACAGAATCATACCTGTAACGGGATTTCTGTTTCCGGCATCAATCTCCCGTGGTATGTGCAGTTCCGTGCCACAAGCGGAGAGAGCTATGATTTTACAAATGAGGAAGATGCAGCAATTTTTAAATCCTACGAATTTGAACTGTGGGATTTAAAGAACGATACAGAATATACGATTCCTGACGGACAGTATATCAGTGTGACAGTTCCTGTAAAAGATGGATATGATTATTCAGTAGAACATCTTCTTGATAATGGAGCAATGGAGACGATCATTCCAAATGTGGAAGATGGAGTTATGGTATTCAGCACACATTCTTTCAGCCCATTCGGAATTGCCGGAAGTAAACCGATTGTAGATAATGGAATTGCAGAGGATGGTTATGGCGGAAATGCAGAGCCTACAAAAGCACCTGAAACAACAAAAGCGCCGGAAGTAACGAAAGCTCCTTCTTCTAATGGGGAAAATCAGGGAACTTCCGATAATGCAGAAGGGAATACGTCAGAGCAGTCCCAGACAGATAAAACGGAAACAAATGGAAAGACTGACGAGAAAACAGAGACAGATGAAAATACAAACACATCTGACAGCAAAAAATCTGTAAACACAGGTGATTCTACTGTAATCCTGCCATTTGTGATTCTGGTAGCAGCAGCAGTGATCGTAGTTGGCGTTGTTCTTTATCTGAAGAAAAATAGAAAATAAGCAGTCATAAGAGAAATCCCTTTTCCATATATTTTCATATGGAAGGGGGATTTTTAATTATGAAGGGAAAAGCAGTTTTAAAAGCATTGCTTTTTGCTTACGGGATTACCGGTATTCTTCTTTTGTTCCTTGCTTTTTTATTGTTTCAGTTCAATCTGGGAGAAGGAACAGCGGCAGGAGGGATTGTAGCAGTTTACGTTCTGGCCTGTTTTTTCGGAGGTTTTGCAGCAGGAAAATTTATCAGAAAAGATAAATATTTCTGGGGAACTCTGACGGGGCTTGCTTATTTTCTGCTCCTTGTCGTTGTGTCTTTCGGAGTGCAGGGAAAGTGGGATATGACGGTACAGCATGTGATAACTACATTTTTTATGTGTCTTGGAGGAGGAGCGCTTGGTGGAATGCTCTCCTGAGAGAAATTTGCACAAAAAAGTCTTTTAAATTATAAAAATGTATGCTATACTATCCCAAGAAATATTTATATATTAAGGAGGATATACGATGGAGCATATCAAAACATTAAATACAAAAAATTTACAGAACACAGTAAAAAAAGGCGGCTGCGGAGAATGCCAGACATCTTGTCAGTCTGCTTGTAAAACTTCCTGTACAGTAGGAAATCAGAGCTGCGAGCATAAATAAGGCGGCTGTAGAAAAACATCGGGCAGCGGGTATTTATCCGCTGCTTCTTCTTGTATAACAGGAAATTATAATGTTCGAAGCGGACTTGTCCGCTTTGTTCTTTTTACGAAAATCAGCAGAAAGGATTAAAAAAAATGAGTCTGATTCACCGTTATCAGAGCAACGGCTACAACATTGTTCTGGATATAAACAGCGGATGCATTCATCTTGTAGATGAAGTTACATATGAAGTGCTTCCTTATCTTGAGGAGGGAATGGACACCGCTGAGATCATACAGAAGCTTGACGGTCGTTTTGATGAAAAAGATGTGGAAACTTCTGTTTCTGAATGCAGAAAGCTTGCAGAAGAGGGAATGCTTTTCACAAAAGATATTTACGAGGCAGCGATCGAAGAATTTACAGACAGCAGACAGACAGTGGTAAAGGCACTTTGTCTTCACATTGCTCATGACTGTAATCTTGCCTGCCGTTACTGCTTTGCAGAAGAAGGGGAATACCACGGAAGAAGAGCGTTAATGTCCTTTGAAGTAGGAAAGAAGGCGCTTGATTTTCTCATTGCCAATTCTGGCTCCAGAAAGAATCTGGAGGTGGATTTCTTTGGCGGCGAGCCGCTTATGAACTGGCAGGTTGTAAAAGACCTGGTAGAGTATGGCCGCAGTCAGGAAAAGCTTCATAGTAAAAAGTTCCGTTTTACACTTACCACAAACGGAGTTCTTTTAAATGATGAAGTGATGGAATTCTGCAACAGAGAAATGAGCAACGTAGTGTTAAGCGTAGACGGAAGAAAAGAAGTGCACGATTATATGCGTCCGTTCCGGAAAGGAGCAGGAAGCTATGAGCTCATCATGCCGAAATTCCAGAAATTTGCAGAATCAAGAAACCAGGACAACTATTATGTGAGAGGAACATTTACCCACCACAATCTTGATTTTTCAAAAGATGTTCTTCATCTGGCAGACCTGGGCTTTAAACAGATTTCCGTAGAGCCTGTAGTAGCGCCTGATACAGAAGAATATGCGATCAAAGAAGAGGATATTCCAAAGATTCTGGAGGAATACGATCTTCTCGCAAAGGAAATGATTAAACGGGAGAAAGAGGGAAAAGGATTTAATTTCTTCCACTTTATGATCGACCTTACAGGAGGGCCGTGTGTATACAAACGTCTGTCAGGCTGCGGATCCGGAACAGAGTATCTGGCAGTGACCCCGTGGGGTGATTTTTATCCCTGCCACCAGTTTGTAGGGGAAGAAGAATATCTGATGGGAAATGTAGACGAGGGAATCACAAAGCCTGAAATCCAGAAAGAATTTGGACACTGTAATGTGTACACAAAACCGGACTGTAAAAATTGCTTTGCCCGTTTTTACTGCAGCGGCGGCTGTGCTGCAAATGCGTACCATTTTAAAGGGGATATTCAGGGAAATTATGAAATCGGATGCGAGCTCCAGCGTAAGCGTGTGGAGTGCGCCATCATGATAAAAGCCGCTCTTGCGGAATAAAAAGAAGTAAAGAAGGGAAAAACAATGAAGAAAAACAGAGGAGTCCTTGTCCTGATCTTCACTGTTCTGCTGACAGGCTTACTGTGTTTTACAGCAGCAGTGGGATTCGGACCAACAGGAACCGGTGCGGCAAAAAATATCAAAACCGGTCTTGACCTTTCAGGTGGCGTCAGCATTACCTATGAGGCAAAAGAAGAAAATCCAAGCAGCGAAGATATGGCAGATACTACATATAAGCTGCAGAAGCGTGTGGAACAGTACAGCACAGAAGCTCAGGCTTATCAGGAAGGCGGAAACCGTATCAATGTGGAAATTCCAGGTGTGACAGATGCAAACGCCATTCTGGAAGAGCTGGGAAAACCAGGTTCTCTCTGTTTTGTGGAGCAGACAGACAAAGACGGAAATGAAAACTTCACATATGGAGAAAATGGATATGAGCTTTCAAGAACCATCGACCAGATCCGAGAAGCCGGTTCTGTTGTACTGGAAGGTACAGATATAGCGGAGGCTGAAGGCGGCGCGATCCAGGATCAGACGACAAATGCAAAACAGTATGTAGTAAGTCTGACTCTCACAAAAGAGGGAAAGAAAAAATTTGCAGAAGCAACAGAGGCAAATGTAGGAAAACAGATTGCTATCGTATATGACAATGGTATTTTAAGTGCGCCGAACGTATCTGAAGCAATTACAGGCGGAAGCGCACAGATTGACGGTATGGGAAGCCTTGAGGAAGCACAGGAGCTGGCTTCTTATATTCGAATCGGTTCTTTAAGCCTTGAGCTTGAGGAAGTACGCTCCAGTGTTGTGGCAGCACAGCTTGGAGAAGAAGCTATTGAGACAAGTGTGAAGGCAGCAGCGATCGGTCTTGTGATCGTGATCCTGTTTATGATCCTTGTATATCGCATTCCTGGTCTTGTGGCAGGAATTGCACTTGTTCTTTATACAGCTATGATCCTGATCACCTTAAATGCTTTTGATATTACCCTGACACTTCCGGGTATTGCCGGTATTATCCTGGGTATTGGTATGGCAGTAGATGCAAATGTTATTATTTATGCGCGTATACAGGAAGAAATTGCAGCAGGAGTGTCTGTGAGAAATTCAATTAAGAGTGGTTTCAGCAAAGCATTTTCTGCAATTTTCGACGGCAATATCACGACCCTGATTGCGGCTTTTGTATTGATGTGGCTTGGTTCCGGTACAGTAAAAGGCTTTGCATATACGCTGGCTCTTGGTATTGTGATTTCTATGTTTACAGCCCTTGTGATTTCAAGACTGATCGTAAACGCACTTTATGCAGTAGGAATCCGTGATCCGAAATTCTACGGAAGCGCAAAAGAGAGAAAAGCCATCGACTTTGTAGGAAAAAGAAAAGTATTCTTTGTCCTTTCTCTTGTACTTATCCTCTGTGGACCTGCATTTATGCTGTTCCACAGCCAGAGTGAAGGAAAAGCTTTAAACTACAGCCTTGAATTCTCAGGCGGTACAGCTACAAATGTTACCTTCAACGAAGATATGGACATTAAGGAAATTGACTCCAAGGTAACACCTCTTGTAGAAAAAGTAACAGGCGATAAGAACGTACAGCCTACAAAGGTTGTGGGAACCAATCAGGTTATTATTAAAACAAGAACGCTTTCTCTTGATGAGCGTGAAAAACTGAACAAGGCACTTGTTAAGGAATTTGATGTAGATGAAAAAATGATCCAGGCAGAAAATATTTCTGCGACTGTAAGTAAAGAAATGCGTCAGGACGCGATCGTGGCAGTTCTTGTGGCAACTGTATGTATGCTTCTTTACATCTGGCTGCGCTTTAAAGACATTCGCTTTGCAAGCAGTGCAGTTCTGGCGCTTCTTCACGACGTTCTCGTTGTGCTGGCATTCTACGCCATTGCAAGAGTATCTGTGGGAAATACCTTTATTGCATGTATGCTGACGATCGTAGGTTACTCCATTAATGCCACAATCGTTATTTTCGACCGTATCCGTGAAAATCTCCACGGCAGCAAACGTACAGAAAATCTCGAGGAAGTGGTAAATGCAAGTATTACACAGACACTTACAAGAAGTATTTATACATCTTTTACTACTTTTGTAATGGTTGCTGTTCTTTACATCATGGGTGTTTCTTCTATCCGTGAGTTTGCAGCACCTCTTATGGTAGGTATTATCTGTGGTGCGTACTCTTCTGTATGTATTACAGGCGCACTGTGGCTTGTTATGAAGAAACGGCTTTCCGGAGGAGCAAAACCGGTAAAAGCAATTTCTGCAAATAACCAGGCTGAGAAAAAAGTGAATGCGCAGAAATCTTCTGTTCAGAGTCAGAGCGTTTCTTCCAAAGAAACACAGCCGAAAAAGAAAAACCGCAAGAGAGTAGCAGAGCGTCTTGCAGCTCAGGAAGCAGCAGAAAAAGCAGCCTCTGAGAAAGAAAATGAAACAAAATAAAAAAACAAATATCCCGGACAGGTAGCTCCTGCCTGGGATATTTATCTTTGTAGCAAGGAGAAACAAAATGGAAAAATGGGTAGTAACAGCAAAGGGCGCAGATTTTCAGGAAATCGGGAGAACCTTTGGAATAGACCCGGTCATTGCAAGACTGATCCGAAACAGAGATGTAGTCGGAGACGAGGCAGTACGGCAGTATCTTTTTGGAACAACGGACGAGATTCCTTCTCCCTGGCTTTTAAAAGATATGAAAAAATCAGTGGAGATTGTAAAGGAAAAAGTGAGGCAGAAGAAGAAAATCCGTATCATTGGAGATTATGACATTGACGGCGTGACTTCTACGTATATTCTGATCCACTGTTTTCAGAAAATCGGTGCGCAGGCAGATACCTATATTCCGGACCGGGTGGCAGACGGTTATGGGATCCATGAGCATCTTATAAAAAAAGCTCTGGAAGATGGGGTGGATACGATTGTAACCTGTGACAACGGAATTGCGGCATCAGAAGAGATTACAATGGCAAAAGAGGCGGGAATGACCGTGATCGTTACCGATCATCATGAGATTCCCTATAAAGAAACGGAAGAAGGGAGAAAGTATCTGATTCCTCCGGCAGATGCGGTGATCAACCCAAAACAGCCGGATTGCCCTTACCCTAACAAAAATCTCTGTGGTGCTGTGGTGGCATTTAAGTTTGCCTGCGCCCTTTACGAAAGTTTTTCTTTTCCAAAGGAAACGGCAGAGGAACTTCTTGAGTTTGCGGCAATAGCGACTGTAGGAGACGTGATGGAGCTTCAGGGAGAAAACAGGATTCTTGTAAAAGAGGGGCTTCGCCGCATTGCCGATACAAAAAACGTGGGACTTCGGGAGCTGATCCGCGCAAACGGACTGGAAGATGGTAAAATTACAGCGTATCATATTGGTTTTGTGCTGGGTCCATGTATCAATGCGAGCGGCCGTCTTGACACAGCAGCCCGTTCTCTTGCGCTTTTAAACGCAAAAAACAGAGATGAGGCAGCGAAACTGGCAGGAGATTTAAAAGCCTTAAACGACAGCAGAAAAGCTCTGACAGAAAAGGGAAAAGAGGAAGCAATCTTTCAGGTGGAACATACGTCTCTCAAAAACGACAGTGTTCTTGTAGTTTATCTTCCGGACTGCCATGAGAGTCTTGCCGGAATCATTGCGGGAAGAATACGGGAAAAGTATCATAAGCCTTCGTTTGTTCTCACAAAAGGAGAAGCCTGTGTAAAAGGCAGTGGAAGGTCCATAGAGGGATATTCCATGTATGAAGAGCTCGTAAAATGTGCAGATCTTATGGAGCAGTTCGGAGGCCACCCAATGGCGGCAGGACTTTCTATAAAAGAAGAAAACATAGAGACATTTCGAAAGAGATTGAATGAAAACTGTATGCTTACAGAGGAAGACCTGATTCCAAAAGTAGTGATTGACGTACCTATGCCGGTATCTTATATCACAAAAGAACTGGTACAGGAGATTTCTCTTCTTGAGCCGTTTGGAAAAGGAAATACAAAGCCGGTTTTTGCCCAGAAGGATCTGCGGGTTTTAAATTTAAGAATTTTTGGGAAAAATCGAAATGTGGCAAAAATGCAGCTTATGGACGGGAATGGTACAGCAATCGACGGAATCTATTTTGGGGAAGCAGAGCGTTTTTCTCAGTATATTTCCGAAAAAGAAACGATTATGATCACCTATTATCCGGAGATCAACCGGTATCAGGGAAGAGAAAATCTGCAGGTGATTATTCAGGAGTATCGCTGAAAAACTCGAAGACGGGCGCATTTATGCGGATTCTGTCGGGTTTTAGATTGATTCCCGCATGGAAAAGTGATATACTAAAAAATATTTATGAGATAAAGTGGAGGAATGGGAAAATGAAAAGACTTGAAGAGTATGTAAGAAGTATACCGGATTTCCCGGAACCGGGGATTATTTTTCGTGATGTAACAAGTATTTTACAGGATGCAGATGGATTGAAGCTTGCCATTGATTCTATGCAGGAATGCCTGAAAGATACAGATGTAGATGTGATTGTAGGTACAGAATCAAGAGGCTTTATTTTTGGAGTTCCCATTGCCTATAATCTTCATAAACCATTTGTACCGGTGCGCAAAAAGGGAAAACTTCCCTGTGAAACCATATCAGAAAGCTATGATCTGGAATATGGAAGCGCAACCATCGAGATGCATAAAGACTCCATTAAACCGGGGCAGAAGGTCGCAGTTGTGGACGATCTGATCGCAACAGGCGGAACCATTGAAGCTGCGATCCATATGATCGAGGAGCTTGGCGGCGAGGTTGTCAAGGTAGTATTCCTTATGGAGCTTGCCGGTCTGAAGGGAAGAGAAAAGCTGAAAGATTATGATGTAGCGTCTGTAATCTGCTACGAAGGAAAGTAAAACCTATTGTATTGTAGACAGGCAGGTGAAATTGATGGCAGAGATTATAAACGGAAAAGAAGAGAATACCGTACAGATAGAAAAAGAAAAACTGGAATCTGTAAAAAAAGCAGATGCGGCAGTGAAGTCTATGAGTGATTTTACAAGTCCGGAGGTGCTTTATAAAGAACTGATCACCAGTGTGCGGAAATACCATCCTTCTGCGGATATTTCCATGATCGAGAAGGCGTATGCAGTTGCAAGTGAGGCACATAAGGATCAGAAGCGAAAATCAGGAGAACCGTATATTATCCATCCTCTTTGCGTGGCGATCATCCTTGCAGACCTGGAGCTTGACAAGGAGACGATCGTGGCAGGGCTTCTTCACGATGCCGTGGAAGATACCTGGATGACGTATGAGGAAGTGGAAAAGGAATTTGGCTCTGAGGTGGCGCTTCTTGTGGACGGTGTCACAAAGCTGGGACAGTTGTCCTATGCTGCAGATAAGGTGGAGGTTCAGGCAGAAAACTTAAGAAAAATGTTTCTTGCAATGGCAAAGGACATCAGAGTTATTCTGCTCAAATTGGCAGACCGTCTTCACAATATGCGTACTCTTCAGTATATGCGCCGAGAAAAACAGTTGGAAATAGCAAGGGAAACAATGGACATTTACGCACCCATTGCCATGCGCCTCGGTATTTCCAAGGTTAAGGTGGAGCTTGATGACCTTTCTCTTAAATACCTGAAGCCGGATGCGTATTATGATCTTGTAGAAAAGGTAGCGCTTCGAAAGAGCGTAAGAGAAGAGTTTGTGGGAAAAATTGTGCAGCAGGTCAAAAAGCATATGGAAGATGCCAATATCAAAGCCCAGGTAGACGGGCGCGTCAAGCATTTTTTCAGCATCTATAAAAAGATGGTAAATCAGGATAAGACCATTGACCAGATTTACGATTTATTTGCTGTGCGCATTCTTGTAGATACAGTAAAAGACTGTTATGCAGCGCTTGGTGTGATCCATGAAATGTATAAGCCCATTCCGGGACGCTTCAAAGATTACATTGCAATGCCGAAGCCGAATATGTATCAGTCTCTTCATACAACCTTGATCGGACCAAACGGTCAGCCCTTTGAAATCCAGATCCGTACCTTTGAGATGCACAGAACAGCAGAATACGGAATCGCGGCGCACTGGAAGTATAAAGAATCCTCAGACGGAAAAGTTCCGGTGAAAAAGAGTGAGGAAGAAAAGTTAAACTGGCTTCGCCAGATTCTGGAATGGCAGAGAGATATGTCTGACAACCGGGAATTTATGAGCCTTCTGAAAAATGACCTGAATCTGTTTGCAGACAATGTATATTGTTTTACGCCTCAGGGAGATGTCAAGAATCTTCCAACAGGTTCTACTCCTATTGACTTTGCCTACAGTGTGCACAGTGCGGTGGGAAATAAGATGGTGGGAGCCAGAGTAAACGGAAAGCTTGTACCTATTGAATACCAGATTAAAAACGGGGACCGCATTGAGATCATCACTTCTCAAAATTCTCAGGGACCAAGCCGTGACTGGCTGAAAATTGTAAAGAGTACACAGGCAAAAAATAAGATCAATCAGTGGTTTAAAAAAGAACTGAAAGAAGATAATATTTTAAAGGGTAAGGAAATGCTTGCTCAGTACGCGAAAAACAAAGGCTTTAAAATTACTCTTTACACAAAAGCGCCATATCAGGAAGCTGTGATGCGCAAATATGGCTTCCGTGACTGGGATTCTGTTCTGGCAGCAATCGGTCACGGTGGTTTAAAAGAAGGACAGGTCTTTAATAAGCTGGTAGAAGCCTATGATAAGGAAAATAAAAAGAATCTTACAGATGAACAGGTACTTGAGGCTGCCACAGAAAATCAGGAAAAGCTTCACATTACAAAAAATAAAGGTGGCATTATTGTAAGAGGCATTCATGATGTTGCTGTTCGTTTTTCAAAATGCTGCAGCCCCATACCGGGTGATGAAATCGTGGGATTTGTCACAAGGGGAAGAGGAATCACTATTCACAGGACAGATTGTGTCAATGTTCTGAATATGTCGGAACTTGACAGAAGCCGTCTTATTGAGGCAGAGTGGCAGGCTCCGGAATCAGCCAATTCAGAAACTTATATGGCAGAGATTCAGATTTACGCAAATAACAGAACCGGCCTTCTTGTAGATCTTTCCAAAATTTTTACAGAGAGAAAAATAGATGTTCGCGGAATGAGCAGCCGTACCAGCAAGCAGGAGAAAGCTACTATTTCCATGAGTTTTAACGTAAAATGTAAGGAAGAGTTAAATACTCTGATTGAAAAAATCCGCCAGATAGACAGCGTTCTTGATGTGGAACGTACAACAGGCTGAGGAGGAAGAAGATGAAAAAAGCAGAGCTTTATAAAAGTATCCTTGGAAGTGTATATACAAACTGTTATTTCCTGAAAAACAAAGACACAGGCGAAGTACTGATCGTTGACCCTGCAGATGAAGCGGAAAAAATTTTTGAAAAAGTAAATGAAATTTCCGGAACGCCAAAGGCAATTCTTCTGACACACGGTCATTTTGACCACATTCAGGCAGTGGAGGACGTGAGGCGAAAATATCAGATTCCTGTTTATGCACAGAGAGAAGAGGCGAAAATGCTTCTTGACACTTCCCTTAACCTGTCCGGAAACTGCGGAAGGATTTCCTGCTCCATAGAAGCGGATACGCTTCTTTCGGATCTGCAGGTATTTGAGGCGGCAGGATTTTCAGTTCAGGTGATCCATACGCCGGGACATACAGAGGGAAGCTGCTGTTATTATATAGAAGAAGAAAATCTTCTGTTCAGCGGAGATACTCTGTTTTACGGTTCTGTGGGAAGAACCGACCTGCCGGGAGGAAGCATGGGAGAAATTGTGAGAAGTCTCCATAAGCTGGTAGATTCTCTTCCGGAGGAAACAGAAGTTTATCCGGGACACGATGCATCCACAACTATTGGATATGAAAAGAGGTACAATCCATTTGTATAAAATCAGGATTTTATTTTTAGACAGAGAATTTGAACATGATGTATATGAACTGATACGGGCGTTTTATCCGGAAAGTGAAATACATACCATCTACGAAGAAGAAGCCGGACCGGAAGAATACGACCTTTCCTTTACTGTGTCAGAGGAAGACGGAAGCTTTGTTTTAAGATACAAAGGGGAAGGTCATAATGGCATAACAAGCGCACAGAAAATAAAGGGGCACTCCTGCAGTCAGGAAGAAGATGCCCCTGTTTTCTGCGAATCAGAAGAAGATGCCCGCACACTTCGAAAAGAAAATAAAGATATTATAAAATACGGTCTTTACAAGCTTCTTGTAAAACTTACAGGGAGAACTCTGCCCTGGGGAAATTTAACGGGGATTCGTCCGGTAAAGCTTGCAATGGCTATGATAGAATCCGGAATGAAAAATTCTGAGACTGCACAGGAAATGCGGGAGCGGTATCTTGTAAGTCCGGAAAAAACGGCGCTTGCTGTTGCAATCGCAAACAGAGAACGGGATATTCTTAAAAAAATTGATTATGAAAAAGGGTACAGCCTTTATATTGGCGTGCCTTTCTGTCCAAGTATCTGCCTTTACTGCTCCTTCAGTTCCTATCCGTTAAAAGTATGGAAGGACAGGGTAGACGCATATGTGGATGCTCTCTGCCGAGAAATCCGGGAGACAGCTCCCATGATGAAGGGAAGAAAGCTGGATACTATTTATATTGGCGGGGGAACGCCAACAACACTGGAGCCGGAGCAGCTTAGAAGAGTGCTTCATCAGGTGGAGGAAAGCTTTGGATTTGACGGTATTGTGGAATTTACTATAGAAGCGGGACGGCCTGACAGCATTACAAAAGAAAAGCTTCAGGCAATCCGGAAATTTCCTGTCACAAGAATTTCTGTAAATCCTCAGACAATGAATCAGGAAACCCTGGATATTATCGGAAGACGCCATACAGTGGAAGAGACGGAAAAAGCCTTTCTTCTGGCGCGGGAGCTGGGATTCGATAATATCAATATGGATCTGATCGTGGGACTTCCGGGAGAAGACATTTCCAAAGTGCAAAATACACTGGACAAGGTGAGAGCTTTGGCACCGGACAGTCTGACTGTGCATTCCCTTGCTGTAAAACGTGCAGCAAGACTTAATATGTTCAAAGATAAATACCAGGAAATGACGTTTGAAAATAATCAGGAAATTATGAACCTGACGATGGAAACTGCCCGCGAAATGGAAATGAGCCCTTATTACCTGTACAGACAGAAAAATATGAAGGGTAATTTTGAGAATGTAGGTTATGCAAAGGCAGAGAAAGCGGGTATCTATAATATTCTTATCATGGAAGAAAAACAGCCCATTATCGCGCTGGGAGCAGGCGGTTCTTCCAAGCTTGTTTTTGACGGCGGAAGAAGAATTGAACGTGTGGAAAATGTAAAAGACGTCACAAATTACATTGCAAGGATTGAAGAAATGATCGAGAGAAAACGTGCGGGCATTGAAAGGTGGCTGTAGTTTTGGAGACGGCATTGACGACAACAGAAAAAAAGGGGATTCTTAAATTTGATCTGGAATCCGAGCTGCATCATGGTATGGACGTAAGCAATCTTGCATATGAGGTGGCAAAGGAACTGGCTCTCTCTGAGGAGGTGTGTCATGACCTGGCAGTTGCAGGTATGCTTCACGACATTGGAAAGCTGAAGCTGACCGGCTATATTAACGGGCAGGAGCAGGATCCTCTCGTGATAGAGGAACTGAAATATGTGAGAATGCACTCGTCACTTGGATACGAGGTACTGAAAAAACAGGGGTATCCGGATTTTATACTGAAAAGTGTTTTATACCATCATGAAAATTTTGACGGGACAGGGTATCCGTCGAATCTGGCAGGCGAGGACATTCCTCTGGGGGCCAGAATATTAAGAGTATGCGATGTGTTTGCAGCCCTTCGCTCAGACAGGCCGTACAGACAGGCATTTGATATGGAAACAGCGATGGAGCTTATGATAGAAGAAATAAAAAATTTTGATATGCAGGTATTTCTTGCATTTCAGAGAGTGGTTCATAATAAAGGAGGAAAGATATGGCATTAAAGAAAAAACCGGTAACCGGAATGAAAGATATTTTACCCAGGGAGATGGAAATCCGAAATTATGTGATGAACATGATCCGGGAGACATACGGCACATTTGGATTTTCTTCCATAGAAACTCCCTGTGTGGAGCATATTGAAAATCTTTGCAGCAAGCAGGGCGGAGAAAACGAGAAACTGATCTTTAAGGTTTTAAAAAGAGGAGAAAAATTAAAACTTGAGGAGGCAAAGGAGGAAGCAGACCTTGTGGACTCAGGGCTTCGCTATGATCTTACGGTTCCGCTTTCCAGATATTACTCCAACCATGCAAACGAGCTTCCGGCTCCTTTTAAAGCCCTTCAGATGGGAAACGTGTGGAGAGCCGACCGTCCCCAGAGAGGACGTTTCCGTCAGTTTATGCAGTGTGACATTGATATTCTGGGAGAACCGACCTACCTTGCGGAAATCGAGCTTGTTCTTGCAACAACAACGCTTCTTGGAAAACTGGATTTCCACAATTTTACAATCCGTATCAATGACCGCAAGATATTAAAGGCAATGGCAAAATACAGCGGTTTCCCGGAAGAAAGTTTCGATACCGTATTTATCATCCTGGATAAGATGGATAAAATCGGACTGGACGGCGTAGCGGAGGAGCTGAAAAAAGAAGGATTTGCAGAGGAAAGCATCGACACATACCTGGGAATGTTCAAAGAGGTGACAAACGATACAGAAGGCGTCCGTTTCCTGGGAGAAAAATTAAAAGATGTTCTGGAACCGGGCGTTGCAGAAGATCTTCAGACCATTATTTCCACAGTGGACAGTGTAAAGACAGCAGATTTTAAAATGTCCTTTGACCCGACACTTGTACGTGGTATGTCTTATTACACAGGGCCGATTTTTGAGATCGCAATGGACGAGTTTGGCGGAAGCGTAGGCGGCGGCGGACGTTACGATGAAATGATCGGAAAATTCACAGGAAATCAGACATGTGCCTGCGGTTTTTCCATTGGCTTTGAGCGAATTGTTATGCTTCTTCTGGAAAGAGGATATGAGGTTCCAACAAAGAACGGCAAAAAAGCATATCTCATAGAGAAAAATATGCCGGCAGATAAGCTTCTTACGATATTAAAGCAGGCAGAGGAAGAGAGAAGCACAGGAACACAGGTAAACATTTCTATTATGAAGAAAAATAAGAAGTTCCAGAAGGAACAGATGATGACAGAAGGATATACAGAGTTCGTGGAATTTTTCCGCGACAGAATGTAAAAATCAGGAGGATAGAAAATTATGGCTGAAAGTATGCAGGGACTGCACAGAACATGCCGCTGTGCAGAAGTGACAAAAGAGATGATCGGAAGCGAAGTAACCCTTATGGGCTGGGTGCAGAAAGCAAGAAACAAAGGCGGACTTGTCTTTGTTGACCTTCGGGACCGTTCCGGGATCATGCAGCTTATTTTTGAAAACGGCAGCATTGATGAAGAGGGATTTGAAAAAGCGGGACATCTCCGCAGTGAGTTTGTAATTGCAGTAACCGGTACTGTGGAAAAGAGAGGCGGTGCAGTAAACGAAAATCTTGCAACAGGAGAGATCGAGCTTCGTGTAAACAGCCTCCGCATTCTGTCTGAGGCAGATGTGCCTCCTTTCCCAATCGAGGAGAACAGCAAGACAAAAGATGAAATCCGTCTGAAATATCGTTATCTTGATTTAAGAAGACCGGATCTTCAGAGAAATATGATGTTAAAGAGCCAGGTGGCAATGCTCACAAGACAGTTCTTTGCAAAAGAAGGTTTTCTTGAGATCGAGACACCGATGCTTGGAAAGAGCACTCCGGAGGGAGCGAGAGATTATCTTGTGCCGTCTCGTGTGCACCCGGGCAGCTTTTACGGTCTTCCCCAGTCTCCGCAGCTTTATAAGCAGCTTTTAATGTGTTCCGGATACGACCGTTATATTCAGATTGCAAGATGTTTCCGTGATGAGGACCTGCGCGCAGACCGTCAGCCGGAGTTTACACAGATTGACATGGAGCTTTCCTTTGTGGACGTAGACGATGTCATTGATGTAAATGAGAGATACCTTGCCTTCCTGTTTAAAGAGGTGCTTGGAGTGGAAGTGAAGCTGCCAATCGAAAGAATCACATGGCAGGAGGCAATGGACCGTTTCGGTTCCGATAAACCGGATATGCGCTTCGGAATGGAGCTTCATGATGTGAGTGAGATTGTAAAGGACTGCGGCTTTGCAGTATTTACAGGAGCACTTGAAAATGGAGGAAGCGTGCGTGGTATCAATGCAGAAGGACAGGGTGCAATGCCGCGTAAAAAGATTGATAAACTGGTAGAGTTTGCAAAAGGATACGGAGCAAAAGGTCTTGCTTACATTGCCATTGCAGAAGACGGCACAAGAAAATCTTCTTTTGCAAAATTTATGACAGAGGAAGAGATGGACGCTCTTGTAGCGGCAATGGAAGGAAAACCAGGTGACCTTCTTCTCTTTGCAGCAGATAAGACAAAGCTTGTATACGACGTACTGGGAGCGCTTCGTCTTGAGCTTGCAAAACAGATGGAAATCCTTGATAAAAACGAGTATCGTTTCGTGTGGGTAACAGAATTCCCGCTTCTTGAGTGGAATGAAGAGGAGAATCGTTTCACAGCCATGCATCATCCGTTTACCATGCTTATGGAGGAAGACCTTCCGCTTCTTGAAACAGATCCGGGCAAGGTGCGCGCAAAAGCATACGACATCGTATTAAACGGAAATGAAATCGGCGGAGGAAGCGTGCGAATCCACCAGAATGATATTCAGGAGAAGATGTTTGAGGCGCTTGGATTTACAAAAGAGGCTGCCTATGAGCAGTTCGGTTTCCTTCTGGATGCCTTTAAATACGGAGTTCCGCCTCACGCAGGACTTGCTTATGGTCTTGACCGTCTTGTGATGCTGATGGCGAAGGTGGACAGCATTCGTGACGTCATTGCCTTCCCGAAGGTGAAAGACGCGTCCTGCCTTATGACAAAAGCTCCGCAGCCGGTAGACGAGGCACAGTTAAAGGAACTTGGTCTTGATGTAAATGTGACAGAAGAAGAATAATGATATGAAAAAATTCAGCAAAAAAGAAATTTTTTCCATTCCCAATATTATGGGATATTTCCGTATTCTTCTGATTCCTGTATTCTGCTATCTCTACATTACAGCAGAAAGCCGGGAAGATTATATGTGGGCGGCTTTTGTAGTATTGATTTCCAGCCTGACCGATTTATTTGACGGAAAAATCGCAAGGCGCTTTAACATGATAACTGAGCTTGGAAAAGCCCTTGACCCTGTTGCAGATAAACTGACACACGCCGCTCTGGCTGTGTGTCTTGCAACAAGGTATCCGCTTATGTGGCTTCTGATCGCGCTTATGGCAGTGAAAGAAGGATATATGGGAATTATGGGGATTCTTTTCCTCAGAAAAGGAAAGATGCTTGACGGAGCCATGTGGTTTGGAAAAGTATGTACTGCCCTTTTATTTGTGGGACTTCTTGTACTGTTTTTATTCCCGGCGCTCCCGGAAATATTTGTAAATATCCTGATCACAGTTATGATGGCAGTGATGGTGATCACCCTTTTGTTATATATTCCTGTTTTTCGTAAAATGAAAGAAGAAAAATAGAACAGGGGAAGGAGGGGGGGAGCCGTGTTTCATACTCTGTTATTTATTATTTATATTCTGATGATCTTGACCGTGATTTTTATAGAACGGAAAAGTCCCACAGAAGCTCTTCTCTGGGTATTTGTGATGATCTGTCTTCCCTATGCGGGGACAATCCTTTATCTTGTTTTTGGCAGTACGGCAGCCATAAAACTGACAGCATTTTTAAGAAAAAGACGGCTTTTGAAGAATCCTTCCGGATTTATGCTTACAGAAGCTTCTGATATAAAAGAAAATATGCTGTCCGAGGAAGATGTACAGGTAATCCGGTTTAATTCCACATATAATGGAAGCTGTCTGACCTGCTGCGATAAAGCAGAGTTTTTAACAGATGGAAAGAGTCATTATAAAAGACTTTTTCAGGATATTCAAAATGCGAAGCAGAGCATTTATATTGAATTTTATACCATTCATCACGACATAGTGGGAGAAAAACTGGTGGAGCTTCTTACGGAAAAGGCAAAAGAAGGAGTAAATGTGTGGGTGATGTGCGATTTTATTGCAAACCTTTCTACTCCTCAGAAAATGTTTCGCCCTCTTATAGAAGCAAATGGAAAGGTGATCCGTGTAAAACCGTATTTTACCCATTACAGAAGCCACAGAAAAATTGTATCCATAGACCATCAGATTTCCTATATTGGCGGAATGAATATTGGAAAACAGTATGCCAATATGGATAAAAAGAAAAATCCCTGGAGAGATACCCAGGTCCGACTGGAAGGAGCGTGTACTTCTGTTCTTGATGAATATTTTCTTACAGACTGGCTGTGTGCAGTAAGAAAAAGAGACTGGGACAGTACCCTTTCTGATATTCGCAGACTGACGCCTCAGAAATACGAAAAGTCAGATTCTCTGTGTCAGTTTATTACAGGAGGGGCAGATACAGATAAAGAGTCTGTGAAAATGTGTTATCTCAGTATGATACGAAGTGCCAAAAAGACCATACGCATTCAGTCACCATATTTTATTCCCGATGCGTCTGTGATGGACGCGCTGAAAACAGCGGCTGCGGCGGGAGTAAAAATCAGGCTTATGATTCCGGGCGTAAAGGCAAGCTTTTTTCTTGATCCTGTGACAAATTATTTTTGTGGACAGCTTCTGGAATATGGTATGGAGGTATATAAATACAAAGGGTATATCCATGCCAAAACGATGGTGATTGATGAGGAGCTTTGCTGTATTGGCTCTGTAAATATGGATATGAGAAGTCTTATGGTAGATGATGAAGTATGCGGTGTCTTTTATTCCAATGAGATTGTGAAACAATACAGGGAAATTTTTGAAAAGGACATTCTGCACTGCAATCCATATACATTGGAAATGTTTCAGAACAGAACACAGAAAGAGAAGATTATGGCAAGTATTTTTCTGCTGTTTGCACCTCTTATGTAAAAAGACAGAAACCGGAGAGATGGTATTTCTCCGGTTTCTGTCTTTTTGTAAAAATTATTCCTCACCTTCCTCTGATACGGGAGATGTGACAAGTGTTCCGAAAATGGCGTTTCCAAGCTCTGTGCTTGCATCTTTCAGTTTCCAGGAAGCGCCGTCATTTACAAGGTGGAAGGCAGCAGAGGCAGTAATGGTATCTTCATTTTCTTCAATGGTTTCCAGAAGAAGCTCGTAAGATTTCAGGTATCGCTTTTCCGAGCCGTCAATCACGGCGTCAGCAGAGGCAAGATAGTTATTCAGCTTTTCGTGATAAGCATCTAAAATACTGTCGCTGTCAAAGGTAGTAATTTCGGCTTCCACAGAAGCGGTATATCCATTTACTGTGGTTTCTGTGATCTTGTAATTGAAATTCGTATGTACCTGTTCTACAAGAGCAGAAGCAATGGCGCTTCTGGCAGTGTCTCCGCTTGTAAGGAGACTTTCAATGCCGAGAAAATTATTCATTTCTTCCAGATCCATCTTCTTCAGTGTTTTCAGATAAACCTTCATAGTTTCTTCAGGAGAAAGAATATCGGGATCTGCAAGATACGTGATCAGACCTCCTACCAGATCGTTTTCCAGGGAGTTTGAATGGTCGATTTTCCAAACGTCATTTTTGTAGTGAAGGGTCATGGTACAGACTTCATCTACTGTTTCGTATTTGTTTTTTTTCAGAAGCTGGTTTAAAAGGTGATAACTGCTGTCTGCATTTTCTGAGGAAGAGGCGGCCGCTTCAATTTCTGTTTTGAGCCTCAACGCTTCAAAGTCTTCTGCCAGGCTTCTGGCATCGAGTGTGGAAAGCTTTACAGAAGCGGAAGCTGTTTTCTGTTTTTTATCTATGTGGATCTCCTGAATTTTATAATCAAAATTCCGGAAGAAAAGAGAAAAAACTTCTTTCACCTCAGCCGACAGTTCCATATCTTTTGCAGCAGGAAACAGCTCCTTATAAGAAACGTATTCCTGAGTTTTTTCCGAATCCAGATTTTTCAGTAAATCCAGTTCACGGGTAATTACTTCCTTTACATCTGATTTGCCCATAGGGGAACAGCCTGCCATAAGGAGGATAAGGACAAACAGAAACGCAGGAAGAAAACCTTTCACAATCTTCATATGGGTTCTTTCCTTTCCTATAAAAAATTGTTCTGCCCTATTTTACCAGAAAATGAACGGAAAGTCAAAAAAGCATAAAAAATATACGATTTTTATAAAATAAGAATGAAAAATTTGTGAAAAATGCAGTGATTTTTCCACAGGCTTTTATTTTGCTGTAGAATCTGGTATGATAAGAAAGAAAATTTGAGACTGTTAAATGATTATTGGAGGTACTATCATGAAAAAAAGCTTTTTGGTTGTGGGAGGCATTGTGATAGCGGCAGCAGCCGGAGCCGGAGGCTGGTATTATTATAACAACAGCCAGACAGGGGCTTCAGGAGAAGATACCGTATATGTATCCTCCATCAGTACCCTTATGGGAAATGACCTTGGTGTGCAGAACCGGTATGCCGGAGTTGTAGAACCACAGGATACTGTGGAGGTAAAAATTGACAATGGCAGAAAGGTAAAGGAAGTTAAAGTCAAAGTAGGAGATGAAGTCAAACAGGGACAGCTTCTTTTTGAATATGATCTAAGCAGCATTCAGGAGGATCTGCAGGAGGCAAAGCTTGACCTGGAGAGGCTTAAAAACGAGGCGGTCAATCTCCAGCAGCAGATCAATACTCTGGAAAAAGAAAAAAAACAGGCAAAGGCAGACAGCCAGCTTTCTTATACCATTGAGATAGAAACAAATAAAATGAATCTCAAGAAAAATGAATATGATCAGAAAAGCAAAGCTGCAGAAATTCAGAAGCTGGAAAATGCTATGTTAAATACAGAAGTAAGAAGCGATATAGACGGTGTCATTCAGAAAATCGATTCTTCCAAAATGAGCAGCGATGAATCAGAATCAGTGGAAAATACCCTTGTGGAGGAGTCAGGCAGTTATATGTCCGGTATGGATAATTCAGAAAACGGAGCTTTTATTACGATTTTAAGCACAGGAGCTTACCGCGTAAAAGGTATGGTCAATGAGCTGAACCGTCAGAATATCATACCGGGAGAGCCGGTAATTATCCGTTCCAGAGCAGATGAAACGCAGACATGGAAGGGTACAATGGGAAATGTAGATCAGGAAAACGCAGCTTCTGATGACAGCAACAATATGTACGGCATGATGAGTACAGGCGGAGATTCTCAGACAAATTCAAGCTCCTATCCTTTTTATGTGCAGCTTGAAACCTCAGAAGGGCTTATGCTTGGACAGCATGTTTACATAGAACCGGACCAGGGACAGAACGACAAAAAAGAAGGGCTCTGGCTCAGTGATTTCTTCATTGCAGATGCAGATACTGCAGAACCTTATGTGTGGGTTGCAGATGAGAAAAAACATCTGGAAAAGAGGAGTGTGACACTTGGAAAATATGATGAGGCACTTCTTGAGTATGAGATTGTGGACGGACTGACAGAGGACGACTGTATTGCTTTCCCGGCAGAAGGGCTCGAGGAAGGTATGGACGCAGTTGTGGGAAGCGGGGAGCAGACCATGAATGCCATGATGTCTGATATGTCCGAGGATATGGGGGCAGCAGATATGGAATCAATGGAAGGAGAAGGCTCTTCGGATGAGATCGTTCCTGAGGAGGAAATGGGAGAGATGGTTCCTTATGAGGAAGGAACAGAAGAAACCCAGACAGACGCTTCCGGCGCAGTTGTGGATGACCTTGTACCAGTAGGCTGAGTGTATACAGATAAGACAAAGGAGTGCCTTTAAAATGATTTTGGATCTGAAGGATATATATAAAGAATATCAGCAGGGGAAAATGAGCGTTCCTGTTTTAAAGAATGTGAATTTTTCTATGGAGGAAGGGGAATATGTGGCAATTATGGGACCTTCCGGTTCCGGAAAAACCACGCTTATGAATATTATCGGGTGTCTGGACCAGGCGACAAAGGGTACGTTTTTTCTTGACGGGCAGGACATAAGCGCCTGTTCGGAAAACGAAATGTCAGATTTGCGCCTGCATAAAATCGGTTTTGTATTCCAGAGCTTCCATCTTCTTCCAAGACAGACAGCCCTGGCAAATGTGGAAATGCCTTTGAATTATGCGAAGGTTCCCAAAAAAGAAAGAAGGGAACGGGCATTGAAGGCACTGGAGAGAGTAGGGCTTGCAGAGCGTGTGGATTTTCGACCCAATCAGCTTTCCGGCGGACAGATGCAGAGAGTTGCCATTGCCCGGGCGATTGTAAATAATCCAAAGCTCCTTCTGGCAGACGAACCTACAGGAGCTCTTGACAGCAAATCAGGAGCTCAGGTTATGGAGCTGTTTCAGAAATTAAATGAGGAAGGCGTATCCGTTCTCATGATCACCCATGACCCGGATATTGCGGCACATGCAAAGCGCGTTGTTACCATACGTGACGGTGAACTGCAGGAAAAGAGGTGAAAAAATGCGCAGCATAATCAAAAAAGGAATCATAGGAGTTGTGGTTGCTTCTCTTGTGGTAGGAGGGGCAGCAGGCGGTCTTTCCTATGTAAAAAAGAAGAATCAGAAAGAAGTTATGGTTGTAAATGTGGGAAGCATTGCAAGCAACTGGTATACTCCGAGTACGACTCTCCAGGGGCAGATTGTAACAAGTGTTTCCCAGAATGTAAAAATGGATAAAGATGTGATTATCCAGGACGTGTATGTGCAGAAGGGAGATACCGTCAAAAAGGGCGATAAGCTGATGACATTTGACATGACTCTTGTGGAAATGGAGTTAAATATTGCAAATCTGAAACATCAGAAGCTGGAACAGGACTTAAATAAGGCAGTCAACAGACTGAACAGTCTGTTAAACGGCGGACCTGTGGAGGAGACGGATCAGAACCCTATAGATGCGGATAATTTAGGCGGTCAGAATGAGACAACAGACGATATTCCGGAAGATGAGCAGGCATCGGCGGGAACCTCACAGGGGATGTACCTGGCAGCCATTCCGTTTTCTCCTGCTCTTGCAACCGTTCTGGAATCCGGGGATGATACGTTAACATCAGGAGAAGATAAAACAGAAACGCAGGGCACCATTCAAAACGGAGATGTAAGTTACGAGGAACCTTCTTCTGATGACCTGACGTCCGGTGATGGAAATCAGGTGCCGGATCTGCCCACACCGACGCCGGATCCGAACGGACCGACACCAACACCGGATATTTTAGATCCATCTGACATAAATGGAATTTCTGATGGGGAAGCGCCTTTTTATATGACTCTTGATTATAACACAGAGCCTTTTAAAGGTTCCGGTACAAAGGAAGACCCGTATGTATTTCTCTGCAGCAGTGCAAAGGGCAAAGTAACGGTGATGGGTTCTTTCTTTAATAAAATGGCAGGATACAGTCAGGACGGAACAGAAAAATTAAGTGAGACGGGAAGCTGGTTTCAGCTTGAGTTCCACCAGAATGATACTATCAGTGATTTTCAGGACAGAAAAGCATCCTGTATCGGATATTATTACATAGACGGAAGTCTTCTTTCCAATCCTGTTTATATGTTTGCGGAGACAGAGCTTACCGTTGAAGAGGCGTCTCAGTATGAAGAAAATGAAGAACCACAGGATGATGGCGGAGGAGATGGAAGCGGAGGCGGTTCCGGAACAACGCTCACAAGAGATGAGGCAATAAAAATCCAGAGAAACCGTATTGCCAGCCTGAAAATTGATATAGAAGAAAGTGATTTAAAAATCAAAAAACTGGAACGAAAGATGGAAAACCGGGAAATTTACAGTAAACTGGACGGAACCATCGCTTATGTAGGAGATCCTGTCACAGGCAGTACCTCACAGGACGCTTTCTTAAAGGTAAAGAGTAAGGAAGGATATTATGTGCAGGGACAGGTAGGAGAGCTTCTTCTTGATAAGGTAAAAGAGGGAACCATTCTGAAATGCTCCAGTTATGACAGCGGAGAATTTGATGCAGAAGTTATCGATGTGTCGGATTATCCTATAGAATCGGACGGAAGTATGTATATGGGAGACGGAAATCCAAATGTGTCCTATTATAATTTTACGGCAACGATTCCGGATAAATCGGTACAGGTGGGAGAAGACAGCTGGCTGAATATCATGCTAGGCGAAGAAGTCTCTGATACCAATCTTCTGATCATATCAAAAGCATTTGTGCGTACAGAAAACGGAACAAGCTATGTTTATAAAAAAGATAAAGACGGAAAGTTAAAGAAACAGATTGTTACAGTAGGAGCCAGCGTGGACGGCGGTTACAATATCATGATCAAAGAAGGTCTGACGGCAGAGGATTATGTTGCCTTTCCATATGGTGATGATGTAAAAGACGGAGCGAAGACAAAAGATGCCACACTGGAAGAAATGTATGGCTTTTAAGGAGGGAAAAGAATTTTATGTTTGAAAATATACGCCTGGCGTTTCAGGGAATATGGTCGCATAAGATGAGATCCTTCCTGACAATGCTTGGAATTATTATTGGTATTGCATCTATTATAGCTATTGTTTCCACAATTAAGGGAACAAGCGAGCAGATTAAGGAGGACCTGATCGGATCCGGAAATAACACAGTAGATATTGTGTTAAAAGAGGGAGATTATGAGTACGATGCGGAATACGGAAGTATGAATGGAAATCAGGCTCCTCCGCTTCTTACAAATGAACAGAAAGAGAAAGTAAGAAAACTGGACCATGTAAAAAGCGCAACTTTTTATTACAGCAGAAGTTATACAAGCAGTGTGTATTATAAAAATACAAGCTTTCAGGGAGGAAAGGTCTTCGGAATTGACGAATCTTATCTCGATACCTGCGATTATATTGTTCAGGCAGGAAGAGGATTCGGAAAAAAAGATTATGATTCCTTTGCAAAGGTTGCTCTTGTAGATACCAATGCGGCAGCGAATCTTTTTGAAGGAGAGAATCCCATAGGGAAGACAGTGGAGATTGGATCGGAACCGTTTACTGTGGTGGGAATCCTTACAAAGAGGGAAGACGACATGCCAAATATCAAAACTCTTTCTCAGTATGACGAATACCATCAGGAAATCACAGGTTCCATTATGATCCCGAACAAATCCTGGCCCATTGCATTTAAGTTTGACGAGCCGGAGAATGTGATCATCAAGGCAGACAGTACAGATAATATGAGTGCTGCCGGAAAAGATGCGGAGGAGATTTTAAATTCCGGAATATCCACTTCCGAGGATTCCTCCAGCAGCACAAAAATTGCCTATAAGGCAGATGATGTAATGGAACGTGTAAAAAGTCTGCAGAAGCTCAGTCAGAGTACAAACCAGCAGCTTATCTGGATCGCAAGTATCTCTCTTCTTGTAGGCGGTATCGGCGTTATGAATATCATGCTGGTATCTGTCACAGAGCGTACAAGCGAGATTGGTCTGAAAAAGGCGATCGGAGCAAGGAAAAAAACAATCCTTGCCCAGTTCCTTACAGAGGCGTCTGTGCTTACCAGCATTGGAGGAATCATAGGCGTGGTATCCGGCATCGGACTTTCGCGGATCGTGGCAAAGGTGTCAGGAGCGCCCACTGCGATCAGTGTGCCGGCGATTGTCGGTTCCGTTGTATTTTCCATGCTGATCGGTCTGATCTTTGGTCTTCTGCCTTCTGTAAAGGCATCCAACTTAAATCCGATCGACGCGCTGCGAAGTGAATAAAAGGCAGAGAATAAACAGGAGGGAATTTTTTAAGATTCCCTCCTGTAATTCTGTCTGCTGTTATTTTGGAAGACGGATAATAAAAGAAGCACCGCCGCCTTTTGTATCTGTGATTTTTAAAGTGCCTTTGTGAAGCTGAATGATTTCCTGGGCAATACAAAGCCCAAGACCGAAATGCTCCTTGTTGTTTCTTGCATTGTCTGCTCTGTAAAACCGGTGGAAAACAGAAGCCTTCTGTTTGTCCGGGATACCAGGACCGTTGTCTGCTACAGTAAGATAAAAATGTTTGGTTCCCTGGGAAAGAGAAAGAAATACGTCTTTTCCGGAGGGAACATAGGAGAGGGCATTGTCAAGAAGAATGGACAGAACCTGGGAAATTCTGGAGCTGTCACATTTGCAGGGGGGAAGCGTTTCTTCCGGAAGAGAAATATGAAATCGGAGCTTTTTTTCCTGCATCAGCCGTTCATATTTTTCGAAGGTACCCAGAAGAAGCGTGTCAAGCTCACAGGGCGCAGGGAAAATCTTCCAGGAGCGGTTGTCTGCATTTGCAATGGAGAGCATATCTCCGATGAGCCTCGACATTCGGTTCCCCTCATTTTTTATAATGGAAGCAAAGTGCTTCTGTTCTTCAGGGGAAGCCTTTTCCATTGCCTGAATGCTGGAAAGGATGACCGTAAGAGGCGAACGGAGCTCATGGGAGGCAGAAGCAATAAATTCGGTCTGCTGTTTGTGATTTTCCGAAAGCGGGCGTATCATTTTTCTTGTAAAAAACCAGGAAAAAATAAAAAGTGCAAATACAGCCAGAACTACAGCGGCGAAAAAGGCAAGGCGCTGCTTGACAAGCTGTTGGTTCAGGTCGCTTAAGGAATGAAGAATGACTACGCTTAAAAAGTTATTTTCCGATTTGGGAATCAGGGCGACGCAGACGTAATAATCTTTCATAGTGAAAAAAGCAGAGCTTGTAAGTCGAGAATTTCGAAATGCTCCGGATAAATCAAGTCCTTCCTGTTTTAAGGCAAGCTCCGATGCTTTTTCAAAGGCAGCCTGTTCTTCTTCTGTAAGATGAAGCTTGTCAAAGAAGAGCGGCTTCTGGTTATCGGTTATCTTAATAGAGAGACCGTAATTGCTTTGCGTTTTCTGAATCCAGGAATGAGAAAGGATCGTCTGTGTCTCCAGATAGGAAATACACGCCTGCGCATTCTGGGAGAAAGTGGTATAGCTGTTTTGTTTTGTTCCATTTTCTGCGATAAAAAGGCAGACAAGCGTCATAAGAATTAAAATCCCGCCTGTAACTGCGGCAGAAAAAAGAGTCATCTGTGTGTGAAGTTTTCGAAACATAGGATTCCCCTTTCTTAAATAGTAAGACCATCATAACACAGATTTCTAAAAAAAGTCTCTAAGATTAGAGATTCTTTAGAGAAAACCCTGTTAAGGTAGTAGCATAAACAAAAAGGAGGTTACACATGAGCTGGTATCATAAACATAAAAGAAATTTCGCTGCAGTAATGAGTGTTTGCGTTGCAGCGGGAAGTATCGCCGGTTTTACAGGCTGTGGAAAGGAGGCAGTTTCTTCCCAATCTGATGAAGGCGGAAAAAAAGATACAGAAGAAAAAGCAATGGGAAGATACCTTGAGGAGGATCTGGCTGTCCCGGAAGGGTGTTCGCAGATCATAGCAATGGAGCTTTTGGAAAATGAAACGCTGCGCCTTGTGTATTTTACAGCAGATGGTGTTCAGGTAAGTGATTCCAAAGACAAGGGAAAAACATGGGAGAGCCCCCAAAATATACGGGAGCTTGCAAAGGTGGACGACAGTCTGGAGTTTGGTTCTTCTGCGGCGATCGCAAAGGACGGAGGAATTTTTACCACATTTCTGGAGATGCAGGACGAAGAAAACTATATTCTTCATTACTTTTATATTTCTCCATCGGGAGAAGTAAAAGAACTGGATTTAAACGAGGCAACAGACGGATATATTTTCCGCTGTGCGTTTTCGGAGAAGGGTAATCTTCTGTTATCTTCCAGTAATGGAGTGCAGGAAGTAAATCCGCAGGACGGAAGCGTCGTTCACAGCTATGACGAAGGCAGTATGGTTACCATATTTGATACGGTGGGAACCCGGCTGATTTCGGTTGTAGATACAGAGATTCATTATTACGATATGGAAACAGGAAAGCCTCTGGAGGAAGAAGAGATTCTGACAAAAGAAATCGCTTCCAATCCGGATAATCTGCAGATGACGGGAATGGGCGTCAATAATCTTCTTTTTCTTGAAGGAGATGAAAAGGACAGTCTCTTCTATGTAAGCCACGACGGAATTTACAGATATGCTTTTGGAGGAAGCGTTGTGGAGCAGGTGGCAGATGGAAAATTAAATTCCCTCAATTCTCCGGATATAGCATTTACCGATATGGCGAGGGATAAAGATGGTTCCTTTTATCTGGCAGTTTCTGATATGAGTCAGGGCGATTCTATGGGAAGAATCTGCAAATACGTGTACTCAAAAGACACGCCGGCTGTCCCGGATACAGAACTTACCGTATATTCTCTCGCAGATGATGATTTCCTCCGGCAGGCGGCAGCGGCCTTCCAGAAAAAATATCCAGATATTTATCTGAATCTGGAGACCGGTATGACAGGAGAGGACGCAGTAACAGAAACAGACGCCTTAAAAGCTTTAAACACAGAAATCATGGCTGGAAAGGGACCGGATATTCTTCTTATGGATGGCATTGCCACAGATACGTATATTGAAAAGGGAATGCTTGAGGATTTAAGCGGAATTTTAAAAGATGCAGATATTCTGGAAAATATTATAGAACCTTATAAAGACGGAGAAGGAAAGATATATCAGATGCCTGTAAAATTTGGCATCCCGTATATTCAGGGAAAGAAAGAATATGTGGACGCAATTTCTGATCTGACTTCTATGGCAGATACCATAGAATCACATAAAGAAGAGTATACAAAGGATACGCTTCCGTTCTCAAGCTCTTATAGTCCGTATATGCTGTTAAAAGGTCTTGCGGCAGTGAATATGTCTGCATGGGTAAACGAAGATGGAACGTTAAACCAGGAGGCAGTACAGGGATTTTTAGAGCAGGCAAACCGGATTTATCAGAGTGCGAAAGCACCGGCAGAGGAGCAGATTGCTTCTTTTGGAACAACAGTAGAAGAGATGGAAGAAGCCAATGAAGTCAGAAAACTTTATTCGGAATTTGGCGCAGTATTCTCCCAGTTTGGTGTAGGCGGCCTGAGTCTGATTTCAGGAAGCAACATTCTGGGAACGGGAGGCGTCTATTCCCCTTCTGACTTGCGTTCCATTTATTCTGTAGAACAGCAGGGCGACAGCATTTCCGGAAAACTCTGGAACGGTCAGACAAAAGATGCCTTTATTCCTCAGAAGCTTGTGGGAATCAGCGCCAAATCCTCAGAAAAAGAGGCGGCAGAAAAATTTGTGAGCTATTTATTCAGCGACGAAGGGCAGAGAGTGGGCTCTTCCAATGGTCTTCCTGTAAGAAAATCTGTTTATGAGGATGTATCGTACTGGATGGGAAATGCAAAAGAGGGCGATGTGACATCTGTTACAAGCAGCTACAACAATCAGACAGGAGAAAGCGTTGACTTAAACATTGTACAGCCGGGCGAGGCAGTGATCAGAGAAATGCAGGATCTTGGAAAGACACTGACTACTCCGGTGAAAGAAAACCGCATGATTTTAAGCGCTGTTCTTGATGCGGGAGCTTCTTATCTGAAAGGAGAAATTTCTGTAGAAGAAGCAGTGGAAAAAGCAGCGTCACAGGTAAACTTATACTTATCAGAATAAAGGGATAAAAGAAAAAGCGGGTTCGTTTTCCATGAGATAAATGGAAAGCGGACCCGTTTTTATGATCGTGGCTCAATGAAATACTTCCATACAGTATCCCACGCCACGTACTGTTTTTAAATTCAGGGTGCTGCCTACAGATTTCAGGCGGCGCCTTAAAAAGTGGATATAATTATCAAGATTTCCGTCTTCCACATCGCTGTCCATGCCCCATACACGATTTAAAAGGACAGTCCGGGTAAGCGTCTGTCCGGGATTTCTTAAGAAAATTTCCATAAGACTTCCTTCCCGTTTGGAAAGGGTGCATTCACAGTCCTCTTTTGCTAAAAGATTGCTTTCCGGGTCAAAGGAAACGTCTCCCAGACGAAGAATGGAGGAATCGTCCCATTTTCCGGGGCGGCGCATAAGGCAGTGGATTCTTGCGAGAAGTTCTTCAAAGGCAAAGGGTTTTACCATATAGTCGTCTGCTCCACATTCCAGTCCGCAGACCTTATCGTTTAATTCCCCGAGTGCAGTGAGAAAAATAACAGGCGTGGAAACGTGGGAACGCCTTGCTTCTTTTAAGAGGGTCACGCCGTCCATATGAGGAAGCATTCTGTCCAGGATCACAAGATCATGGCTTTTTTCCTGCATATAATAAAGACCTTCCTCTCCGTCATGACACAGTTCCACGGAAAAATCTTCTTTTTCAAGCTGAAATTGAATGGCTTTTGCAAGTTCTTTGTCGTCTTCGATTACTAAAATCTTCATATTCTGTTCCTGCTTTCTATGTATAGTCTTTTTATTATAACATGGAAATCTTAAAGTTATCTCTAAGAATACGAAAAGTCTTAGAGAAAACTTAGAGAGAAGTTTGCTATAGTAGGGATAACAGAAAGAAAGGCGGCAGATATATGAGAAAAAAATCAGCAAAATGGAAGGGGATTTTCTTTCTTCTTCCCAGTTTTTTCGGAGTGTGCCTCTTTTGGCTCGTTCCTTACATAGATGTGATCCGACGCTCCTTTTTCGGGGCGGTAAGCGGAGAATTTACCGGATTTTCCAATTATATAACGATATTTCAAAATTCAGCGTTTCAGCTTGCAGCAAAAAATACACTTCGATTTTTTGCAGTGTGCATTCCGCTTCTTGTCTGTCTGTCTCTGGGAGCAGCCATTTTTATATCAGGGCAGAAGCGCTTCCGTCAGATGACAAAAAGTTTTTTTCTGCTTCCTATGGCAATTCCGGTTGCTTCGGTCGTCCTTTTATGGAAGCTTATGTTTCATGACCAGGGGCTTTTAAATCATCTTCTTTCCTTCTTCTCCATAGAAGGGCAGGACTGGATGAATACGGAAAGTTCTTTTTATGTACTGGTATTCAGCTACATATGGAGAAATCTTGGATACGACATTGTACTGTGGCTTGCCGGGCTTTCCGCGATCAACACTTCTCTGTATGAATCGGCAAGGGTAGATGGGGCTGGAGAGTGGAAGTGTTTTACAAAAATCACCCTTCCTCTTTTACTGCCATCGCTTTTTACCATAGTGGTTCTTTCCCTTTTAAACGGGTTTAAGGTGTTTCGGGAGGCGTATCTTGTAGCGGGGGATTATCCACAGGAAAATATGTATCTTCTGCAGCATCTTTTTAATAACTGGTACAGAGATTTATCCCTGGATAAAATGTCTGCCGCTGCAGTAGTAACAGGAGCTGTGATTTTGCTTCTGATTTTATTTCTTCAAAAAGCATGGGAAAGGGAGTGAGAATATGAAAAAAGCAGGAACCTTTATTTGTGTTTGTTTTGCGCTTCTTGCGGCGTTTCCGGTCTTCTTTCTTGCAGCCGGTTCTCTTATGGGAGCAGGAGAATTAAAAGAACTGCTGCAGCCGGTTCTCACAGGGGGAGAAGGCTTTGCTTCCTGGAAGCTGTTTCCAAGATACCCCACCCTTCGGTCTTATGTGGAGCTCCTTCTGGATTCCCCGGAATTTTTCGTGATGTTCTGGAATTCTGTAAAGCTTACAGGAGGGATCCTTGTAGGGCAGCTTCTTGTCGGTGTTCCCGCAGCCTGGGGATTTGCAAGATTTTCTTTCCCCGGGAAAAAGCTTCTTTTTATTATATATATTGCTCTTATGATGATGCCCTTTCAGGTTATGATGTTAAGCAATTACCTTGTTCTGGACAGTCTGGGGCTTTTGGACACTCTTACTGGAATTATTCTTCCGGCAGTGTTTTCCACCTTCCCTGTATTTATCATGTACCGGTTTTTTGAGGGGATTCCGGAAGCGCTTATGGAGGCGGCAAGACTTGACGGGGCAGGGGAACTTAGGCTTTTTATACGCGTGGGGCTTCCTCTTGGCTCTCCGGGGATCATATCCGCTATGGTTCTTGGATTTCTGGAATACTGGAATTTAATAGAACAGCCAATGGCATTTTTAAAGACAAAAAGCCTGTGGCCCTTATCTCTGTTTCTTCCAAATATCAATATGGAAAAGGCAGGGCTTGCTTTTGCGGCGTCAGCCGTTGTCCTCCTTCCTGCAGTTCTTGTATTTCTGGCAGGACAGGACTATCTGGAACAGGGTATTATTTCTACAGCAATTAAGGAGTAAGAGATGGATAAACAAAGAAAATTAGTGAAATGGATTGTGATATTTTTTGCGGCGATGCTTGTGTTTACTTTTTTATCAAGGGCGGCAGATTCTTTAAACGTTGCAAATGTAGATACAAAAAAGATGCAGAACCAGGTGATCGCCCATAATGTAAAAGGAACCGGAAGAGTGGAAGGCACAAAAGAACAGGCAGTGTTTGTTCTTGCCGGTCAGAAGGTGGAACAGGTTTTTGCAAAAGAAGGGCAGAA
Source organism: uncultured Blautia sp. (assembly GCA_900540785.1). GTDB lineage: Bacteria > Bacillota > Clostridia > Lachnospirales > Lachnospiraceae > Blautia_A. The sequence goes on along the minus strand of UQHF01000004.1, from coordinate 87,853 downwards.
TGTAAAAAAAGGAGAAACACTTTTTGTACTGAATCAGGATGTCTTACAGGAGACGATTGAAAAAAAGCAGATGGAGATCGACACTGCAGTAAGAAAAACAGAGGATTTAAAAAGTGCAGATTCTGTAAAGGGGCAGAAAAAAGAGACAGAAAAAGCCAGAGCACAGCAAAATTATAACGATGCCATTAAATACGGAGATATTAATATGGCAAATGCAAGGATGGAAGTGGATGCGGCAAAACAGAAGCTTCAGGATTTTTATAATGGAAGAGCCCAGGCACAAAATACACCGCCGCAGGGAGACGACAGCCTCTCGGATGGTACAGGGGATCATCTGGAATCTGGAGAGAGTCAGGAAAACATACAGGGAGGCAATGTAGCAGACGCTTATACAAAGGAACAGGAGACAGCCCTTCAGGAGGAAATACGGGCAAAGGAAGAGGCTCTTAATCAGGCGATCATTGCAAGAAATAATGAGGTGCGCGAGGCAGAGCGGGCAGTACAGGACGCAGATATGGCAGAGGCGACAGACGGAAGTCTTGAAAATGCAGAAGCGGAGCTTTCGGCTTTGCAGAAGGAGTTTGGAAAACTTCAGGCGCTTCTTGAGGCAAAGGGGGAAGTAAAAGCCCCTGCAGACGGCGTAATAAAAAGTATGAGCGCTTCTACAGGAAGCCAGACAACAGAGGAGGCTTCCGCGATCCTTTATGAAACAGGAGGAAGCCTTCGCATGACAGGAACCATCTATAAAGATGATCTGAAATATGTGGAAATTGGAGGGATGGCTGCTGTGAAGGGAAGCAGCGGAACAGAAATTCCGGAAGCCCAGATAGAATCTATATCTGAGGTGGAGGAAGACAAAGACAGCCGCCGGATTTCCATTCTTCTTCCGGAAAATACCCTGTCTGTTGGAGAGACAGCAGAATTTTCCATTACAAGAGAGGAAGGACCCTTTACCACCTGTGTTCCTCTGTCTGCTCTCCGGGAAGAGAACGGAAGAAGCTTTGTGTATGTGACAGATACGGAAAACACCATTCTTGGGGAACAGCTTGTAGCAAGAAAGGTAGAGGTAACGGTGCGGGATAAAAACAATTCCTATGCAGCTCTGGAAGAGGGTAGCCTTTCCAGCGAGCAGCAGGTTATTATAAGCACAGACAGAGAAGTTACGGAGGGCAGTCCTGTCAGGCTGCAGGAGTCATGAAAGGCAAAAACACCTCCTTCCGGTTCAGAAAGGCAGGGGGGCTGCTTCTTTGTGTGATGGGGGTGCTTTGTCTCTTTTATGGACTTCGCCTTTGTGGGCTGCTTCAGGAGAATCCGGCTGCATCTGTATTTTTATCCGGTACATATCCGGATCAAGGACAGGTGGCAGAAATTCTGGAAAAAGAGAGCAGGGCAGAACTTCCCACAGACGCATGTTTTTACTGGGACGGAGGGATTTCTGTTTTACAGTCTACAAAATACGGAACACAGAAAGAAGCGATGGTCTGCGGCCTTTTGGGAGACGCTTCTCTTTATGACAGAAGAGTGCAGGGATTTTCAAAAGAGGACAGAGAAGGCTGTGTGATAGACGAAAAAACGTCTTACGCGCTTTTCGGAAGCAGGGAGGCAGTGGGAAGCGAGATTCTTTTAAATGGAAAAACATATATAGTCCGGGATACCATTTCCTGGAAGCAGCCTGCGATACTCATTCGTCCAACAGACAGCAAAACTCTTTATACAAGAGCCTTTGTGCGGCCGCAGCAGGGGGAGACAAAGAAAAACGCAGGGGAGGCGTTTCTCTTAAGAAACGGCTTATCCGGGATTTCCACACAGAATATGGAGCTTTCAAAAGACTGGATTCCCGGAAAGTGGTCAGATTTTTCGTTCTGGTCTGAGAAGTGGAAAGAGCTTTCCGAAAGTTTCCAGATGTATCTTATACTTCCAAAAACACCGGAAGAGGCAGAGCAGATCGTGAGGGTATTTCAGGCAGGAGCTGCTTTTCTTGGAACATTATTGTTGTGCCTTCTTGGAAGAAGCGTTATAATAAAGGGAGCGAAAACAAACGAAGGAGGGCTTTCAAGTGGAGTACCTGGTAAAAAGAATTGCAGAAAAAGAGGAAATTAAAAATTGTGAGCGTTTTGAAGTATCCAATTATCAGTGGGTGGACGGACCAAAGCCGGAAACCTTTGGATATATGGGATACCTGGAAGGGAAAGGTCTTTATGTAGAAATGTACTGTAAGGAATCTTCTCCCAGAACAGAGACAAATATGGAAAACGGAAAAAGCGGAAAGGTACCGGGGTTCCGGGTGTGCGATGACAGTACAGTGGAGGTTTTTCTGGGCTTTGCAGATGAGGACGGAGAAATCCGTGAAAACTCCATGTATATAAACTTTGAGATGAATTCCGCAGGAGTGCTGTATGCTGCATATGGAAAGGGAAGAAAAGGAAGAAGCCATTTTACAGATGAGGTGTATGATTCTGTTCTCCCGGAAGTATATAAAGACGGGGAATGCTGGGGCATAAAGCTTCTCATTCCGGAAACTCTGATAAAAGAACTTGGAAAAGTAAACATAGAAAATGGTGATGTCTTTTACTGTAACTTCTACAAAATTTCCGAGACACCGGAGATTGAGCATTATGGAACCTTTGCGGAAATCAAAAATGAAAAGCCCAATTTCCATCTCCCGCAGTATTTTGCAAAAGCAAGAGTGGAGTAAGACGAAAAAAGCAGGTTTTTAAAAGCCTGCTTTTTCGCCGCATAAAACAACGGTGATCCGTCCTGGAATCCGGGAATATCTTGTGACAAGAACCTGGCAGCAGATGCAGTCAGGGCTTAAACAGTTGCCGCAGACACCTGTTTTTGCACAGGGAGTATCTGCACCGACACGCATGGCGTTTGGAGGGCTGGCAAGTGTGCGTACGCGGTTGTAAGCGTCTTCTACAGAAGCGCACATTTTGTCCATGCTGGCAAGGATAATGACGTGAGCCGGACCGTGGGCAATGCAGGCAACCCGGTTGCTTGCGCCGTCAATGTTTACAAGCTCACCGTCTGTAGTGAAGGCGTTTGTGCTGGTAAGAAAATAATCGGCGCATACGACTTTTCCGTAAAGGGCTCTTGCTTCTTCCGGCGTCTTTGCTGATTTTCTGTCAATAAATTCATAATTTCCTCTTCGGACTGCCTCGCAGACTCCGGCTTCTTCCATAGATTCCGTTCCGCCCCAGGTAACAGAAGAGCCTTCCGGGATCATGGAAAGAATCAAATTTTTTGCTTCTTCCTTTGTGGCACAGTAAAAAGCGTCCATGTTTCTTCTGGCAAATTTTTTCTTCAGAGTTTCCCCTGCCAGTGCATAGCTGTTTTGCGTAAATGACATATAAAACACGCCTCCCATCTCTTATTTTGTCATATTTTATCATGTAAGAGGGATTTTTTCAATTTCTAATTGAGAAGAGGAACAAAATATGTTACACTGAACACAGTATGTATATTTTCTAGCAAAGGAGAATGAAAATGGGAAAGATTGCCATTGTGACAGACAGTAACAGCGGCATAACGCAGGAACAGGCGAAAGAAATGGGAGTGCACGTAATTCCCATGCCTTTTTATATTAATGAAACCATGTATCTTGAGGGAGTGACACTGACTCAGGAAGAGTTTTATGAAAGACTGAAAAATGACGAGCCGATTTCCACTTCTCAGCCAAGTCCGGCAGAAGTCTGCGGTCTCTGGGATATGCTCTTAAAGGAAAACGATGAAATCGTACATATTCCCATGTCAAGCGGACTGAGCAATTCCTGTGAAACCGCGATGGGTCTTGCAAGAGACTATGATGGAAAGGTGCAGGTAGTAGATAATCAGAGAATTTCTGTTACTCAGTATCAGTCAATTGCAGATGCTCTGGCGCTTCGTGACGCAGGAAAAAGCGCAGTGGAGATTAAAGAGGTACTGGAGGCGGAAAAGCTGGAATCCAGTATTTATATTACTCTGGAAACTTTAAAATATCTGAAAAAGGGCGGAAGGATCACACCTGCTGCTGCTGCGATCGGAACGGTTCTCAATTTAAAGCCAGTACTTCAGATCCAGGGAGAAAAGCTGGACGCCTATGCCAAAGTAAGGGGCAAAAAACAGGCAAAGAGAGCCATGTTAAAAGCAGCTCAGGAGGATATGCAGGAACGCTTTGCAGCATATGAGGAAGAGGGGCTTATGTGTATCGAAAGCGCGTATACCGGAAATCCGGAGGAAGCAGAAGAATTTAAGAAAGAAATCGAAGCGGCATTTCCGGGACATGAAGTCCGTATGGCGCCTCTCGCTCTGAGCATTGCCTGTCATATCGGACACGGCGCTCTTGCGATCGGCTGTACCAAAAAAGTAAAAATTTGAAGAATTTAAAACAGAAAATACAAGGAGTACGAGACAAATATGAAAAAACTGATGGAACAGATGGCGGAAGAGCTTTCCGCAGCATTTGAAAAAGCAGGATACGATCCGGCTTACGGAAAGGTAACCGTATCAAACAGACCGGATTTATGCGAATTTCAGTGTAACGGGGCAATGGCAGGAGCAAAGGCATATAAAAAGGCTCCATTCATGATCGCAGATGAGGTCGTGGCAAACCTGGGAGAAAGCTCTGTATTTTCAATGGCAGAGGTGGTAAAGCCGGGATTTATCAATCTTCGCGTAAAAGAAGAATTTCTGGCAGAATATCTTGAAAAAATGGCACAGGATGAAAAGCTTTCCGTTACAGCAGCAGAAAATCCAAAAACTATTATCATTGACTACGGCGGACCGAACGTGGCAAAACCTCTTCACGTAGGACATCTCCGTTCTGCAATTATCGGAGAGAGTATTAAGAGGATCGGACGTTTTGTGGGACATAAAGTGATCGGAGATGTACATCTTGGAGACTGGGGTCTTCAGATGGGACTGATCATCACAGAGTTAAAGCACAGAAAACCGGAGCTTGTATATTTTGATGACAATTTCCAGGGAGAATACCCAAAGGAAGCGCCGTTCACGATCAGTGAGCTTGAGGAAATTTATCCTTGTGCAAGCGGAAAATCAAAAGAGGACGAATGTTACAGAAACGAAGCCCTTGAGGCAACCCATCTTCTTCAGCAGGGCAAACCGGGATATATGGCTCTCTGGAACCACATTATGGAAGTATCTGTGACAGACTTAAAGCGCAACTATAACAACCTGAACGTATCCTTCGATTTATGGAAAAAAGAATCCGATGCACAGCCGTACATTCCGGATATGGTGCAGGATATGAAGGACAGAGGCTTTGCATATGAGGATCAGGGCGCTCTTGTTGTGGATGTAAAAGAAGAGACGGATACAAAGGAGATTCCTCCATGTATGCTCTTAAAATCAGATGGAGCTTCTCTTTATACAACAACAGACCTTGCTACCATTGTGGAGCGTATGAAACTGTTTGAGCCGGACGAGATCCTGTATGTGGTAGATAAGCGTCAGGAACTTCACTTTATCCAGGTATTCCGCTGTGCAAGAAAGACAGGTCTTGTAAAAGAAGATACAAAGCTTTCCTTCCTGGGCTTTGGTACCATGAACGGAAAAGACGGAAAGCCGTTTAAGACAAGAGACGGTGGCGTTATGCGTCTTGAAAACCTGATCGCAGACATCAACGAAGAAATGTACACAAAAATCGTGGACAACAGAAGCGTCCGTGACAAGGATGCAAGAGACACTGCAAAAATTGTAGGTCTTTCTGCAATCAAGTACGGCGACCTTTCCAATCAGGCAACAAAGGACTACATTTTTGATGTGGACCGCTTTACTTCCTTTGAGGGAAATACAGGTCCGTACATTCTTTATACCATCGTGCGGATCAAGTCTATTCTGAACCGTTATGCAGAAGAGGGCGGCGATCTGACAGGCGGAAAGATTCTCGGTGCAGTAAACACAAGCCAGAAGAATCTTATGCTGCAGCTTACTGCTTTCGGCGCAACAGTAGAAAATGCCTTTGAAGAGAAAGCGCCTCATAAAATCTGTGCTTATATTTATGAAGTATCAAACGCATTTAACAGCTTCTATCATGAAACAAAGATTTTAAGTGAAGAAAATCAGGAACAGAAGGAATCCTTTATCCAGCTTTTAAATCTTACAAAAAAGGTTCTGGAAACATGTATCGATCTTCTGGGATTCGAAGCGCCTGAGAGAATGTAATTTATAAAAGCAGCAGGAACAAAGTCTGCTGCTTTTTTTCTGAAAAAATATATAATCTATTGACAAATCAGAATATAAAACGTATATTTAAAAAAGTAAACAGAATCATTTTTGGTGGATACAAAGTATCTGAAAAGGGAATGCAGTGAAAGTCTGCAGCAGCCCCCGCTACTGTAAAGTGGACTGTAGTTTTATATACCACTGGTAAAATACCGGGAAGGAAGATTACAGGAAGAAGCTGAGCCAGGAGACCTGCCAAAAGTGAAGAAGAAGCATTCTTTCGGTGGGAAAGAGAGCAGATAGAAAACGTAAAGTTTTATTCTATTACTCTGCCTCCCTCCGAGGCAGCTTTTTTTTTGAAAAAGCACACATTAAGGAGGAAAACATGACAGAAAAAAAAGGAAAAAGTTTAGGATGTATGCTTCTCGGCTTATTGCTGACAGTGGGATTGTTTTGGTCTGTTCCCCAAACAGTAAATGCTGAGAAAAGTCAGGAAAATGAAGAAATTGTTTTTGCATCACACAGAGATCAGGTAAGAGATAAAGAAGATGCAGTTTTTATTTCTCAAAATATGAGAGTCTGGGAGCCACTTATCACAATGTCAGAAGACGGGGCTCCATCTCCGGCTCTTGCAGTAGAGTGGAATAAGAATGAAGATGCAACAGAGTGGACGTTTGTTTTACGCGAAGGTGTAAAATTTCATGACGGAACTGATTTTAATGCAGACGTAGTAATCGCTAATTTTGACAGATGGAAAAAAGGACCATTTTCTTCAGAGTTTAATGGAATTAATATGGAAAATACTTTTCCTGGTTTAAAAGAGGTGAAAAAGATAGATGAAAATACGATTTCTTTAATATTCGAGGAATCCGTGCCTACATTAGATTATAATATGATGGATTATGGGAGTCCGATATTTCAGCCGGAATGTTTTGCAGATGATGGAACATTTGTGAAAGATGCAATAGGAACAGGACCCTATAAACTTGTTGAATACAAAAAAGATGAATATTGTCTTGTAGAAAGATTTGATGATTATTGGGGAGAAAAGGCAAAAACGAAATATATCCGCTGCCGTACAATTCCCGATGCAAATACGAAAATATCTGCGCTAAAATCAGAAGAAATTATGGCAGTTATGGATATAGGCGCTATTCAGCCGAATCTTGCCAAAGAATTAGTAAAAGATGAACGTTTTCAGGTGACATCTTCTGTTACATCAAAAACACATCACATTCAAATCAATATGAATAAAGAACCATTTAATGATGTACGACTTCGTAAAGCAATGAGCATGATTGTGGATCGAGAGACGATAGTAGAGCAGCTTTATAATGGTTATGGAAAGGCTTCTTCTAACTGGCTGACAAGCACATGTCCATTTTATAAAGAGGAACCTGTTGAGTACAATCCGGAAGAAGCGAAAAAGCTGGCAAAAGAAGTTTTGGGAGATGAGAGAGTTCAGGCAGTATTTCTTATGAGAACAAAAGATTTGGATCGCTATCCTTTTAAAGCTGAGGCAGAATATCTTCAGGCAGTATTTTCAGAAATAGGAATTGATCTGGATATTCAGATTTTAGAAGAAAATGCAGTTTATGATCTTTGGGAAAAAGGAGAGTACGATCTTGGACTTGCAATGCAGTCTTTCCCGAATAGTGAACCGTATGCGCGATTCCAGGGAATATTTGCCAGTGATGGTGCCACAAATATGCAGTATAACCGAGGCTATGAAAATGAGAAGATGGACAGTCTCTTACAGGAAGTAAAAAATGAGATGGACATGGATACAAGAAAAGAACTGTACGGACAGATGCAGGATATTCTTGTAGAAGATGTTCCGGTTGTATCTCTCTATCAGGAAGAGGCTCTGGCAGCATATAATACAAAAATTCAGGGTTATGAATTAAAACCTAACGGATTTAATCTTGCAGAAGTAGAATGGGTGTAAATTAAATAAACAAAGTTCAAAAGGCGGAGTCATGAATTGACACCGCCTTTTTCAGAGGAGAAGAGATATGTTTCGTTACAGTATTAGAAAATTGCTGACGATCATTCCTGTACTTTTGGGGATTTCTTTGGCAGCATTTTTGCTTGGGCGAGTTTCGCCGGGGGATCCTGCAGTAGAAGCGCTCAGAAGGATTGCAGTGGAAGATCCCACGAAAGAACAGATACAGGATATGAGAGAAGAGATGGGATTGGACAGACCTTTGCCAGAACAGTATATACATTGGCTTATTAATGTTTTTCGAGGCGATATGGGAGAATCTTATATTGATCACACATCAGTTTCGGAAGAGATGATAAGGCGCCTTCCTGTTACTGTAAAATTATCTGTCATGGCTTTAGGATGGACTTTGCTTTTAGGAATTTCAGCAGGAATTTTTATGAGTTGGAAACCAGGTGGGATTTTAGACAGAACGTTATCTGGTATTTCTGTTTTTATGCTTTCTATACCGGGATTTTGGCTTGCTTTATTTGCCATTATTATTTTTGCGGAAATTTTACAGATTCTACCTACCAGTGGCATTGATTCCTGGAAATCTTACATTATGCCCTCGTTTGTTTTAGCTGCTTCCAATATAGGTGTAACAGCCCGATTATCCCGAGCAGCTTTGATTAAGGAGATGGGGCAGCATTATGCTCTTGTGGCTTCAAGTAAAGGCCTTACAAGAAAAAGAGTACTTTTTTTTCATGCATTTCGCAACTCATTGATTCCAATTATTACATTAACTGGTAATTATTTTGGAGGGATTTTAGGAGGTTCAGCAGTAGTAGAGTCAATTTTTGCACTTCCTGGAATCGGAAAATATGCATTGGATGCAATTTACACGCGAGATTATATGGTTATTCAAGGTTATGTGTTATTTACCGGAGCTGTTTTTGTAGTTGTCAATATAATCATTGATATTCTTTATGCGGTAGCAAATCCTAAAATTCGTTTCAGGGGGAAAGAAAATTGAAGATAAAAAAATCAACAATAGTAATTTTGTTAATTTTAACAGGGATAATCGGAATGAGTATTTTAGCTCCGTGGATTGCACCTTATGATCCTAATGCAATAGATATGACAAATATTTTAGCAAAGCCAGGAAAGGGACATTGGGTTGGAACAGATAATCTTGGGAGAGATGTATTAAGCAGAGTGATATATGGAGGAAGGCAATCCATTATTCTTGCTGTAGCAGCGACATTCGGTTCTCTTCTATTAGGAATGACAGTTGGGCTTATATCGGGATATTTTGGTGGAGTAGTAGATTCTTTTTTTACAATCATCAGCAATATTTTTCAGGGACTTCCAGGGACTACTTTGATGATTGCGATTTCAGGGTTGATGGGTGGAGGAATAAAAAGCCTTCTTTTCTCTCTTGTTCTTACATCATGGGCTGGCTTTTCCAGACTGGCAAGAGGAGAAACGATGTCTGTATGCGCAGAAAGTTTTATTGAAGGAGAAAGAGCAACAGGAAGTGGAAACTTTCGTATTATCATAAGGAATGTGATTCCGAATATTATGGGAAATCTTATAGTTGTTTTCACAACCAGAATAGGGAGAGCGATTCTTTCAGTTGCTTCTTTGAGTTTTTTAGGTCTTGGATTGCAGCCGCCTCAACCAGATTGGGGAATTATGATCAGTGATGCCAGAACTTTATTTCGCAGTGCGCCGTTATTGTTAATTGCACCAGGTTTTTGTGTGATTGCTTTGTCTCTGTGTATTAATCTTCTGGGAGATGCCATTCGTGATTTTGTTGATGTACATTCAGAAACGGGAGGAGATTTTTAATGGGAAAGTCGGATATTGATATTAAGCATATGAATGTAACTTTTCAAACATCTAATGGAGAAATTTCAGTTATTAGAAACTTATCAGTGTGCTTTAGAGAGAAAAAGATTACAGGTCTTATAGGTGAAAGTGGAAGTGGAAAATCTGTTATTGGAATGTCTGTTTTGAGACTTCTCCCTCAAACGGCTACGGTAGATGGAGAATGTTGGGTAGATGGAGAGAATTTATTTCATTTGTCAGAGAAAGATATGTGTAAAATCCGGGGGAAAAAAATTGCTTTGATTCCTCAAAATCCCAATCAATCTCTAAATCCTGTGATAAAAATAGGGAAACAATTATGCGAAAATACAGAAAAATCTCAGAAAGATATACAGAACTTACTTCAGGAACTGGGATTAATGCAGACCGGAAAAATTGTAAAAAAATATTCTTTTGAGATGAGCGGGGGAATGAATCAGAGAGTTGTAACTGCGATGGGGTTATGTAAAAATCCGAAATGGATTATTGCAGATGAACCAACAAAAGGATTAGATGCGGTTTTAAGGAAACAGGTATATCAGATCTTAAAAATTATTTCTGAAAGCAGGATAAAAAGTATGCTTTTAATTACGCATGATTTAAAATTAGCAGAAAAATTATGTGACAATGTATGTGTATTATATGGAGGAGAAATTGTAGAGCAGGGAATTGCGCAGGAAGTTTTAAAGAAACCTTTTCATCCATATACAGAAGGGCTGTTAAATTCTTTGCCCTCAAAAGGAATGAAACCAATTCCCTGTTTTGAAAGAGAAGTGGGACAGGGGTGTATTTTTTATTCCAGATGTGAGAAAGCTATGGAGCGGTGCAGAAAACAGAAACCAGAAGAATATAATCAGGCGGGAAGAAAGGTAAGGTGTTTTCTTTATGCTTGAAGTAAAAAATTTAACAAAGATGTATGGGAGAGGTAGAAAAAATAAAATACCGGTAGTAAATGATGTAAGTTTTTCTATCGATAGGGGAAAAACTTTGGGTTTGGCGGGGAAAAGCGGTTGTGGAAAATCTACAGTGGGAAGGATGATTACGCGTCTGATTCCATGTGATGCAGGACAAATTATTTTTGATGGTATGGACATTACAAAATTTTCTCAAAAGGATATGCGAAAAATTCGAAAGCGAATGCAGATTGTTTTTCAAAATCCGGAAGGTGCACTGGATCCTTCAAAAAAAATATGGGATAGTCTTATGAATCCTCTTCTGGTACATAAATATGGTTCAAAAGAAGATAGAGTAAAGAAAATATATGAGACTGCAAAGATAGCTGCAGTTCCAGAGAAGTTATTTTTCCGGTATCCCCATCAGTTAAGTGGAGGAGAAGCGCAGAGAATTATTTTGTGCAGGGCGCTTTTGCTGGAGCCGGAGTTTCTTATTTTAGATGAAGCAACATCTATGTTAGATGTATCTGTACAGGCTCAGATTATGCAGCTTTTAGATGAAGTAAGAAAAAAAATGAATCTCACATGTCTGTTTATCAGCCATGATTTTGATGTGATTCGCTGGTTTTGTGATAATGTAGCAATTATGGAGTCTGGAAAGATATTGGAAATCGGAAAAACAGAAGAGGTTCTTTCAAATCCTCTTACAGAAACAGGAAGAAAATTAGTGGATTCTTTTTATAACTGGTAAAATAAAACCCCTTGCTCTTATATATCCCCTGTGATATGATAAGGGCAGGGATTTTTTATTTCTTTTTTACAGCGTTCTGCTGTGAAGTTTTCCAATTATGTTTATGTATTCAAATATAAAAATTTCATAGGAGGTGGTACCCATTTCTCTTACGGGACGGATTTTAAAGGGGAGATACTGCATTCTGGAAAAGATAGCAAGAGGGGGAGAAGGAGATATTTATCTTGCGAGAGATATGGAGCTTGGAACTTTGTGGGCAGTAAAGGAGCTTCCGCTGGAAAAAAAGAGAGAGGCAAAGCTTTTAAGGCTTCTCAACCATCAGGGACTTCCCAGAATGATGGATTATCTGGAAAAAGAAGAAAACTGCTATCTTGTGATGGAGTATATACAGGGGAAAAATCTGGAAGAATGGATAAAAGAAGGAAAAAGTTTTTCTCCTGAGGAAATTTTGAGGATTGGAATAGAGACGGCAGAGATTTTAAAATATCTGCATCACTGTACGCCGCCGGTTTTTTATGGAGATTTAAAGCCGGGTAACCTGATGCTGACAGAATCCGGGCGACTGTACCTGATTGATTTTGGAAGCGCGGTGTTTTGGTATGGACAGGAGCAGAATGTATGTCTTGGAACAAAGGGATATGCTGCGCCGGAGCAGTACAGAGGAAGGATTACCGCTTCCAGCGATATTTACGCCCTTGGAAAAACACTGGACAGCCTGATGGGGAAAAGAAAAATTTCTTATTTTATAAAATGTCCGGAGCTGTTTCTTGTGACAAAAAAATGCTGTATGCAAAAAGAAGGTTTCCGGTTTCGAAATGCAGAGGAGGCAGAAAAAAGACTTTCCCGTATTTTAAAAGATTTAAAAACGGGAAAAACAAAAGGTCTGTATGCTTTTGTGGGGGCGTTCACAGTGCTGTGCCTTTGTTCTGCTCTTATCCTTCCCCTGCTTTCTTCTGAGAAAGAAACGGATTTTTACACGGCTCTTTCCCAGGTGACGGAAACCTATTATAACAGGACATTTACAGAGGCAACTGAGAAAGAGAAAAGAGAAATCTGTGAAAAGACAGAGAAAAAACTTCAGAAGCTTCTGCAATCTTATAAAAAAGAAGAGGAACAGAGGCGTCTTCTTCTCCTTCTTGCAGTAAATGAAGAGTACCAGAAGGATATGGAGCGGGCAGAGGATTACTACAGGCAGCTTCTTCTCTATGAGCCGGAGTACAGAGAAGGCTATACAGAGTACGGAATGTTTCTGTGGAAAAAAGGAGACAGAGAAAGAAGCAGAAAGCTTTTAAAAGAATTTGAGGAAAAAGAAGAAAAGGGAATGCTGGACGGCGTTTCTACAGAAAATGAGAAGGTATGGAAGGAGCGGGTTTATGAAGAAAAAGAATAAGGTAAAATGGATTGGCAGTGGGATTTTCACAGGAATCTGTCTCTGCCTGACACAGGTAAAAAGTATGGAACTGGGAGGGTTTGATGTGGAGATGGGAACAGGAGAAGGGCAGGAGTATCCTTCCAACTGGTGGGAGGAGCCGGAAACGGGTGGGGAATCAGGAACAGAAGCCGGAGCAGAAACAGAAACGGAGCAGGAAGATTGGGAAGAGACGCCGCAAGAGAATCAGGTAGGAGATATTTTGACAGGGGAGGGAGGACTAGAAGAAATTCCTGTGGAGAATCCGTCAGTAGGTACAGAAGAAAATCATCAGCCTGCACCGGAACAGGTTCCTCCTGTGCAGCCTACGTTGGAGGAAGGTGCTGTTACGGAAATCCCAACACCAACAATGACTCCGGCTGTTACGGAAACTCCAACGCCTTCCGCCGTACCTTCGCCCTCTCATACGCCTACGCCGATGCAGACACCGGGTTTCCCATCGACTTTTAACCAGGAAGTTTCCGGACCATTTCCAATCTTTCAGGGCTTTTCCGTATTTTTTCATCATCTCCCTGTTCCACAAAATCAAAGAAAGCCTTATGTGGAAATTCAGTCAGAGGGGCAGGTGGGGATTATTTCTGTGCGCCACAATCATCAGGAATGCTTCTGGTGGCGCGAGGGAAGCCGTCTTTTCCTGGAGACAGAGCCCGCGCAAGGGGAAAATAAAATAGAGATTCTCGTGATTACAGAAGACTGCCGCCTTGTGCAGATGGAGCCGTGGATTTATTCCGGGGAGAGGTAAAAGAACACAGAAATTTCATGGACGCTACGAAAAAACAATGATATAATAGGCTGATATAAAGATGACAGTATCATTTGATCTTATATCATACAACGGGAGGATTTTTATTTATGTATAAAGCAATCTTGTTTGATTTAGACGGAACTCTCACGGAATCCGGCGAGGGAATTACAAAATCCGTACAGTATGCTCTGGAAAAGCTGGGAAAGCCGACGCCTTCTCTGGAAGAGCTTCGGGTGTTTGTAGGGCCGCCTCTTATGGAGCAGTTTATGAAATTTGCAGACCTTGATGAGGAGACTGCCCGGCTTGCAGTTTCTTATTACAGAGAGCGCTATTCCACGATTGGGATTTTTGAGAACCGCGTATATCCCGGAATCGAGGAGATGCTTGGAGAGCTGAGAAAAAAAGGATACCTTCTTGCAGTTGCTTCCTCAAAACCGGAGAAGTTTGTACTTCAGATATTGGAGCATTTTCATCTTCTCGGATATTTCCATGAAGTAGTGGGAAGCGAGATGAACGGAAACCGTACAAATAAGGCGGCAGTTGTGGAAGAGGCGTTAAAGCGTCTCGGACTTTCCGATAAAAGAGAATCCGTTTTAATGGTGGGAGATAAAGAGCATGATGTGTTAGGGGCAAGAGCCTGTGGACTGGAGTGCATTGCTGTCTCCTATGGATATGGAACAATGGAAGAGCTCCAGGCAGCAGAGCCTCTTAAAATCGTGGCGTCTGCCGGGGAAATCCTTGATTTTTTCGCCTGAGCCCTCTGCGCCGTCAGAGCTTGCCGGGAAAGGTGTGGAGGGGATTAAGTCCTCTGGTTTTGTTCCTCTGCATTTACCAGATCCTGGGAAGTGCAGTCCTTGTTTTTCTCGCGCAAATGACAGGATATGGCAATGAGGGATTTAATCGTTTTTCTATTCTGATCACAGGTGTTACGGGAATGATCACCATAGTTCCCGCTGTATATCTTTACAGAAAAGACAGAGACAGGAGAGTTTTTGGAAGACTGGTGTCCAATCCTCCGGGAGAAAAATTAAACCTGGGGGAATGCGGACTTCTGCTCCTTCTTGGCGCAGGTCTTGCCTTTTATGTGAATCTCTTTGTAGGGATTCTTCAGATATTTGTGCAGGACAACACATATCAGAATATGATGGAAAGCATTACGACAGGATACAGTTTATGGGAAATGATCCTGTGGATGGGAATTGTAGCTCCACTGGCGGAGGAGGCAATTTTTCGATGGCTTATGTATTTAAGACTTCGTGATTATATGAAAATCCCGGCGGCAGCGATTCTTTCGGGTGTGATTTTCGGCGTGTTCCACGGAAATTTTGTGCAGATTATTTATGCGGGAATCCTTGGCGCTGTTATGGCGTACATTCTGGAGATGAGCGGAAATCTGTGGAGCAGTGCCCTTCTCCATATTGGGGCAAATGTATTTTCCCTTCTTCTTACGGAGGCGGCGCCAAAGCTTCTGGCACTTGAGGGAACGCCGTATGCTGCAATGGCAAATACAGCAGTTCTTACCTTATATGGAATTCTGCTGGCAGCTGTGATTTTTGGAATTTCCTATTTTGTAAAAAAAGGAAAAAAACGGGGATACCGGGCAATTTAAAAGAGCAATAAAAAGGAGTAACGAAACTTCCTCTGTAAAAAGTTTTATTTATAAAACTCTTGACAGAGGAGTTTTTTTGGTGTACATTTATACTATACCCCGGAGGGGTATGAAAGGAGAGCGAGATGAAAGCAGATAAGAAGAAAATGACAAGACTTTTAAAGACAGCAAGAGGACAGATGGACGGGATTCTCCGAATGATGGACGAGGATCGGTACTGCATTGAAATTTCTCAGCAGCTTATGGCAACAGAAGCGATTTTAAATAAAATCAATAAGGAAATTTTGACAGCGCATTTAAAATCCTGTGTTGCAAATGCGGAAACAGAGGAGGAAAAGGAAGCCAAAATAGACGAATTTGTTTCCATGCTGGGAAAAATCCTGAAATAATGGGAGGGAACAGAATTGAAAAAAGAAAAGTTTGATGTGACAGGCATGACCTGCTCTGCCTGCTCTTCCAGAGTAGAGAAATGTGTTTCAAAGCTTTCAGGAGCAGAAAAGGTAAGCGTCAACCTTCTCACAAACAGTATGCAGGTAGAGTACGATGAAAATATCCTTCAGGAAGGACAGATTATCGATGCAGTGGTAAAGGCAGGATACGGCGCCAGTGTACAGGGAGCGGGAACTACAAAAAGAGAGACAGAAAAAGGAAGCGTAGGAGGAAACCGTTCTCCTGTAGAAGAACAGATTCGAAATATGAAAATGCGCCTGATCGTATCGTTTGCATTTTTAATTCCGCTTATGTATGTTTCTATGGGACATATGGTGGGGCTTCCCCTTCCGGCGTTTCTGGAAGGCGCAGAAAACGGAGTGAGTTTTGCCTTTACCCAGTTTCTTTTCTGCCTGCCTGTTATCTATGTAAACAGAAAATACTTCATAAAAGGGTATCAGACCTTATTCCACCTTGCTCCTAATATGGACAGCCTGATCGCAATCGGTTCCACAGCTTCCCTTGTATATGGGATTTTTGCTATTTACCGAATGAGTTACGGGCTGGCAAATGGAGATATGGAATTGGTGCACAGATATTATCACGATTTGTATTTTGAGTCAGCCGCCATGATCCTGGCACTGATCACCGTGGGAAAATATCTGGAAACAAAATCAAAGGGAAAGACAAGCGAGGCGATCACGAAGCTTCTTGACCTTGCCCCAAAGACTGCTACAGTAGAGCGGGGAGGAAAAGAGATGGAAATTCCGGCGGAGCAGGTACAGGCAGGAGACATTGTCATTGTCCGTCCGGGTGGAAGCATTCCAGTAGATGGCTTTATTACAGAGGGAAGTACAAGTGTGGATGAGGCTGCCATTACAGGCGAGAGCATTCCCGTTCACAAGCAGGTAAATGACACGGTTATTGCAGCCACTGTAAATAAAACAGGATTTATCCGTTTTAAGGCAACAAGAGTGGGGGAGGATACCACCTTTTCTCAGATTATCCGTCTTGTGGAGGAGGCAAGCTCCAGTAAGGCGCCCATTGCAAAAACAGCAGATAAGATTGCAGGGATTTTTGTGCCGACAGTCATGGGTATTTCCCTTGTGACAGCCATTGCCTGGCTCATTGCAGGGGCTACGTTTGAATTCGCGCTTTCCTGCGCCATCTGCGTACTTGTGATTTCCTGCCCCTGTGCCCTCGGGCTTGCTACTCCTGTTGCCATCATGGTGGGAACCGGGAAAGGCGCAGAAAACGGAATCCTGATCAAGTCAGGAGAGGCGCTTGAGACGGCACACAATATTAAAAGTGTGGTTCTTGATAAAACAGGAACCATTACCCAGGGAAAGCCTGTTGTGACAGATGTGGAAGCAGAGATTTCTGAAAATACCTTTTTAAAGATTGCAGCAGGTCTTGAGCGGGGAAGCGAGCACCCGCTTGCAGAGGCGATTTTGGAATATGCCAGGGCAAGGGGAATCGAAGGAGAGAAGACAGAGGAATTTCTTTCTGTTCCAGGTCAGGGCGTAAAAGGAAAGATAAACGGGCGCTGGTATTTTGCAGGAAACAGCCGTATGATGAAGGAGCAGGGAATTGCTCTCGGTGCATATGAAAAGCGGTTGGAAGCGCTTGCAGATGAAGGAAAAACGCCTATGATTTTCGCAGAAGAAAGTAAAATTATCGGACTTCTCTCTGTGGCTGACGTGGTAAAACCCACAAGCCGACAGGCTGTGCAGCAGATGAAGGAGCTTGGAATTGAAGTTGTCATGCTCACAGGTGACAACAGAAGGACGGCAGAGGCGATCCGTAAAAAACTGGATATTGATACGGTTATTGCAGAAGTCATGCCGCAGGATAAAGAGCGGGAAATCGCAAAGCTCCAGGGACAGGGAAAAACCGTTGCCATGATAGGAGACGGCGTAAATGATGCACCGGCTCTTGCAAGGGCAGATGTGGGAATGGCGATCGGAGCAGGGACAGACGTTGCCATTGAAAGCGCAGACGTGGTTCTTATGAAAAATGACCTTCTTGATGCAGTGACTGCAATCCGTCTGAGCAAGGCAGTGATCCGGAATATCAAGCAGAATCTTTTCTGGGCATTTTTCTATAATGCACTTGGAATTCCGGTGGCGGCAGGAATTTTTTATACAGCCTTCGGTCTGAAATTAAATCCCATGCTGGGAGCTGCTGCAATGAGTATGAGCAGTATTTTTGTGGTGACAAACGCACTTCGCCTGAAACGGTTCCGTCCTTTCGCAAAAAGAGAGGAAAATAAACAGGAGGAAGCTGTGCTTCAGAGCAATAATATAGAAGAAAGCATCAAAAAGGAGGAAACAGAAATGATCACAATGAAAATTAATGGAATGATGTGCCCGCACTGTCAGGCAGCCGTAAAAAAAGCGCTGGAAGGATTTGAAGGCGTACAGGCAGATGTGAATCTGGAAGATAAGGCAGCTTATATAAAAGCTCCGGAAAATACAGATAAAGACGCGCTTGCAAAAGCAGTGGCAGATGCAGGATACGAGGTGGTAAGCGTGGAATAAACGCAAAGATCACAAAAATCCGGAAGACAGAGAGGCAGATGTATTGCCTCTTCTGTTTTCCGGTTTTTTCTTTATCCATAGAAAAGCTTTATAAAACTTTAAGATTTTAAAATGTTGTTCTGCCGTATAAAATATGGTACTCTAAGTGTATTAAGACAATTAATACACATGAGATGGGAGGGAACGTATGATTTTCTTAGATTATCAGGACAGAAGGCCCATATATGAACAGGTGGCAGAAAAATTTAAGACGCTGATCATTACAGGTGCGCTGCCGGTGGGAACGAAAATGCCTTCTGTCCGTCAGCTTGCTGTGGATTTATCGATTAATCCCAATACCATACAGAGGGCTTATATGGAGCTCGAGCAGCAGGGATTGATTTATCCGGTAAAAGGAAGAGGCAATTTTGTGGCAGATACAGACAAAGTGCTGCAGGTGGGACGCCAGGAATATCTGAAAGAGTTTAAAGGGGTTGTCAGGAAGGGAAAAACTCTGAAAGTAGATAAGGAGCTTCTCATTTCAGAAATTCAGGATTGCTACAGGGAGGAGAAACATGATTGAGATAAAAGAGTGCAGGAAATCTTTCGGGAAAGTCTGTGCAGTAGACAAGGTAAGCCTCAATATTTACAACAGGGAGGTATTCGGGCTTGTAGGAAGCAACGGGGCAGGAAAAAGTACGCTTCTTCGTATTGCAGCCGGTATTTTAAAGCCAGATGAAGGGGAGGTTCTGGTAGATAAGGAGCCTGTGTATGAAAATGATAAAAAGAAAGCCTCTGTTTTTTATATTCCGGACGACAGCTATGTGCCGTTAAATTATACGCCGGAGGATTTGATGAATTTTTACAGCAACTATTATCCGGGCTTTCACAAAGAAAAGTATCACCGTCTGATGAAACAGTTTCAGATGGAGGGGAAACGGCGGATTTCCACCTTTTCCAAAGGAATGAAAAAACAGCTTATGGTGATTCTGGGAATCAGCGCCAATACGAGGTATCTTCTGGGAGATGAGACATTTGACGGACTGGATCCGGTTATGCGCCAGGCAGTAAAAAGTATTTTTGCATCGGAGATCATGAACCGGGATTTTGCGCCGGTGATCGCTTCTCATAATCTTCGGGAACTGGAAGATATTTGCGACCATGTGGGTCTTTTGCATAAAGGAGGGATTCTTCTATCAAAAGAACTGGAAGAGATGAAGAGCCATATCCACAAAATACAATGCGTATTTTCTGATAAATCAAAGGAATATGAGTTGATGCGAGATCTGGAGGTTTTAAAAGTCAGTCATCAGGGTTCTCTTCTGATGATCACGGCAAGAGGGACAAAAGAAGAAATTCTTCATATTGTGGAAGAAAAGCGCCCTCTGTTCCATGAGGTAATTCCTTTATCTCTGGAAGAAATATTTATCAGTGAGACGGAGGTGGCAGGATATGAGATCCAAAATCTTTTCTAGTAAAAATATAACGACTGCGTTTAAAAGTAAGCCCTGGCTTCCACTTTTTATTGCAGTCGGATTTGTTTTTGCCTTTCCGGTGGCAGAGCTTGTGATGCTTGGACAGTGGCAGCATCTGCACTACACAGCAGGTCAGATGGAAATTCTTTATGAAAATCTCTGGAGAGACGGTTTTGTACTGACAGGACTGGTAATGGCAATGGTGGCTGCGTTTATAAATGGTGTAAGCAGTTTTGGGTATCTGTATTCCAAAAGAAAGGCGGACTTTTATCACAGTCTTCCTCTGACAAGAAAGCAGATTTTTTTACAGCAGGCTTTTGCAGGAGTTGTCTTTTATATTGTTCCTTATGTGATCATGGAATTTCTTGCTGTATGTATCGGCGCTTCCAGGGGCTTTTTCAGTCTCGGACTTATGGGGATGGCAGTAAAGCTGATGATATTCCATCTTTTGGACTATTTCCTGATCTACTTCTGTACGGTGTTTGTTTTGAGCATGACAGGGAATATCCTTATGGGAATTTTATGTTTCTTTGGACTCCTTTTTTATTTCCCGGCTCTTTCCTGGGTTCTGAATGGATACGGAGAGACTTTTTACAGAAATTATTACTATTTACAGAATGGAATTCTTGGAATTTTCTATAATTATTTTTCACCGCTGTTTGTTCAGGACCGTTTTCTGGAAATGTACAGAGATGGGGAGGCAGGAGTGATCTTGTTTTTGGGGCTGCTTTTTGTGGGAGCGCTTTTCGCAGTGGCAGCTTTTCTCGCATTTGAAAAAAGACCGCTTGAGAAAGCAGGACATGCCCTTGTATATTCCTGGAGCGAGCCGGTTGTCCGCTTCATGGTGGTAATTCCGGCAGGACTTGGCATCGGTTTATTTGCCTATGCAGCGCCTACAGGAGGGCATGGAGTTGTCTGGGCGGTTGCAGGAGGTATTTTCGGAATCGTGATGGTTCATGGGATTCTGGAAACCTTTTACCATTTTGATTTCCGGTGCTTTTTCTGCAGAAAGTTTCATCTTATCGCGTCCTTTCTGGCAGTGGCAGCTGTGGCGTTTATATTTAAGATGGATTTAACAGGGTATGAAACATACATTCCGGATTATGAGAAAATTGAAAGCATCGCCTTTGAGCTTTATGATGTAAACGGAAATGAGGTAATTCCGTATATCTGTGAGACAGAGGAGGGAAAATATGAAGAAAAGAATGTGAAAGACAATGGTCCGGGAACATTTATAACCATAGAAAAAACGCCCGAGATGTACGAGATTTTGAAGAAAATAGTCCGGGAAGAGCCGTTAAAAGAAAGTGAAGATGGGTGTTATCTTCCTGTTCGATTTGAGACCGGATTTGGAAGAAGAATTTACCGGCATTATACTATAGAACGCAGTCAGTGCAGAGCCTTAATGGAAGAAATACACAAAGATCCCGATTATATCGCGTGGAAATATGGATTTTTGGATGTAGGGGAAAAATATAAAAATTCGTTTACGCTTGCAGGCGGTACTGTAGAAGACGAGCTCATGAAAGAAAGCGAAAAAGCAGAGTTTTTGGAAAATCTGCGAAAAGACTTAAAAGATGCAGATGCGAAAACATTTACAGAACTGCCGTGCAGTCTGCTCTATTATGATTATGATATGCTGCCTTCTACAGAAAAGCCGGATCAGTTGGTACCTGGAAAAGAGTCGCAGATCTCTTACAATGGAAGTGTGTATCTTTATCCGGGATTTAAGAGAACAGTTGCATTTTTAAAAGAAAAAGGGTATCCTTTGTTTGAGGGAATCGAAAATCTGGAATATGCCGATGTTTATTATACAAAAGAAAATAAAGAAGACGGAATGTTGGATATGGTCATTGTGCGCTATGAAGAGAAAGAACAGCTAAAAGAGCTGGAGCAGGCGATCGTTCCGCAGTTTCTTATGCCGGGCTGGGTAGAAAGAGAAAATGTTGATGTCGAGATAACATATACGGCAGACGGGCTCTCTTATGGAAACTATCCGGTATATGGAGGCATGGGATATGTGCTGAAAGAAAAAGTACCGGATTTTATTCTGGAGGACAGTGTAAAGGTACAGGAAGGTCTTCTGGAATCAAATATTCCTCTTGAATAAAGATACAGGAGCAGAAAATGAAAAAAGCAGTGAGACTTGATAAATTTCTGGCAGATGCGGGGGCTGGAACGCGAAGCGAAGTAAAGAAAATGATCCAGAAAGGGCAGGTTCAGGTAAATGGAGTTTCCATAAAAAAACCGGAACAGAAGGTAGATACAGAAAAAGATACGGTTGCGCTTCTCGGTCAGGAGATAGGAGCTGCGCCGGAGTTTGTATATTACCTTCTCCATAAGCCGGCAGGATATGTAAGCGCCACAGAGGACGCAAGAGACAAGACGGTGATGGAGCTGATCCCGGACAGGAGAAAAGGACTGTTTCCGGTGGGCCGCCTTGATAAAGATACAGAAGGTCTGCTTTTGATCACAGATGACGGAGCACTTGCCCATGCGCTCCTTTCTCCGAAAAAGCACGTAGATAAGACGTATTATGCTGTAGTAGAGGGAGCCGTTACAGAGGAAGATGTGAAGGCTATGAGAAAGGGAGTGGACATCGGCGAAAAGAAAGATACCCTTCCTGCAAAGCTTGAAATACTTTCCGTGAAAAAGATTCCCGGGGAGTCTTTAAAATGGCAGTCGGAAGTTCATCTTACCATATGCGAGGGGAAATTTCACCAGGTAAAACGCATGATGGAGGCTGTGGGGAAAAAAGTCATTTATCTGAAACGGATTTCAATGGGGCCGCTTACCTTGCCGGAGACACTTTTAAAAGGAGAGTGCAGGCAGCTTACGGAAGAGGAAGTCTCCATTTTGAAAAAAGCATAAAAAGTTTGAAGAACCCTCTTTACACGGAGGGTTTTTCTATGCTATAATTCAGAAGTTGTAAATCAACAGAAATTACACGCACAGTGATTCTGAAGGGATGGTGCCCTACGGTGTGACGGCGGGTCCGGACAGAAAATGAGCAGTGCGGAAGAAAACAACCAAAAGGAGAAAAAACATGAGCGTTATTTCAATGAAACAGCTTTTAGAAGCAGGTGTACATTTCGGACATCAGACAAGAAGATGGAACCCTAAAATGGCTCCATACATCTACACAGAGAGAAACGGTATCTACATCATCGACTTACAGCAGTCTGTAGGCATGGTAGACGATGCTTACAATGCAATCGCTGACATCGTAGCAAACGGCGGAAACATCTTATTCGTTGGTACTAAGAAACAGGCTCAGGACGCTATCAAAACAGAGGCAGAGCGCTGCGGACAGTTCTATGTAAACGAGAGATGGTTAGGCGGTATGCTTACAAACTTCAAAACAATCCAGAGCCGTATTGCACGTCTGAAAGAAATCGAAGCTATGGAAGCTGACGGAACATTCGAAGTTCTGCCTAAGAAAGAAGTTATTGAATTAAGAAAAGAACTGACTAAGTTACAGAAAAACTTAGGCGGTATTAAAGAAATGAAGAGAATCCCGGATGCAATCTTTATCGTAGACCCGAAAAAAGAAAGAATCTGTGTTCAGGAAGCTCACTCTCTGGGAATCCCGCTTATCGGTATCTGTGATACAAACTGTGATCCGGAAGAACTGGATTATGTAATCCCGGGTAACGATGACGCAATCCGTGCAGTAAAATTAATCGTATCCAAAATGGCAGACGCTGTTATCGAAGCAAATCAGGGAACAGCAGATGCAGACGGTGAAATCGAAGCAGAATCTGAAGAGTTCGCAGAGGAAGCAACAGAAGAATAATTGTAATTATCCAGGAGGAAATAACAATGGCTATTACAGCAGCACAGGTAAAAGAGTTAAGAGAAATGACTGGCGCCGGAATGATGGATTGTAAGAAAGCTCTTACAGCAACAGAAGGCGATATGGATAAAGCAGTAGAATTCCTTCGTGAGAAAGGTCTTGCTACAGCTCAGAAGAAAGCAAGCCGTGTGGCAGCAGAAGGTCTTTGCAAGACTTTAGTTGCAGAAGATGGCAAAAAAGCAGTTGTTGTAGAAGTAAACGCAGAGACAGACTTCGTTGCAAAGAACGAAAAATTCCAGAACTATGTTGCAGACGTTGCAGCACAGGCTCTTACAACAGAGGCAGCAGATGTTGCAGCTTTCCTTGCAGAGCCGTGGGCACTTGACACAACAAAGACTGTAAACGAAGAACTTGCAGCTCAGATTTCTGTAATCGGCGAAAACATGAACATCAGAAGATTCACTCAGGTGAAAGAGGACAACGGTTTCGTTGCTTCTTACACACATATGGGTGGTAAAATCGGCGTTCTTGTAGACGTTGAGACAGATGTTGTAAACGACGCTGTAAAAGAGATGGCAAGAAACGTTGCAATGCAGATTGCAGCTCTCAAACCACAGTACACAAGCGACAGCGAAGTAAGCGCTGACTACATCGCACATGAGAAAGAGATTCTTATGGCTCAGATCATGAATGACCCGAAAGAGTCCCAGAAACCGGAAAAGGTTATCAAAGGAATGATCGAAGGACGTATCAAGAAAGAGCTGAAAGAAATCTGCCTTCTTGACCAGGTTTACGTAAAAGCAGAGGATGGAAAACAGACTGTTGCTAAATACGTAGAGCAGGTTGCTAAAGAGAATGGTGCAAACCTTACAGTGAAAGGCTTCGTTCGTTTCGAGACTGGCGAAGGAATCGAGAAGAAAGAAGAGAACTTTGCAGAAGAAGTAGCAAAGCAGATGGGAAACTAATCACTTCCGAGAAGTTTTCATTATGATAGTGAGGAAAGTCAGTAATATCAAGCAATCTAAGATGTTTAGTGTACGCAATGTAATTTACGCACATGTGTAAAACTTACCGTATTTTACCGTAAAATATCGTACGGTTTTGAGTAAAAATTGCGTCAGAGATTGCGTAAAACTGAAAACATTTACCTTCAGTGAAATTTACGCAATTTTATAAACACAGCATCATTTATATGTAGATATTACAAAGAGGATTGTATAAACGCAATCCTCTTTTTTCAATAAAGATAAAAAGACAGGAGCGTTACATATTATCATGAACGCTCCTGAAAAAGAAAAACTAGATATGAGACAGTTTACCCACTATCTATTATAACATATGCAATACGGTCTACAATTATTTTTATCATTCAAAATTCGACATTACGACAATGGATCGTCTCGCAATCTCCATTCTTGGTCAAGTTCAATAATCTCTGGTGCTTTATCTAACACCTGACATTCTTGATGACAATTTTCTCTCGCGCAACTACATGCCATCTCTACCTTACAATAATGTCCTGTCGTACCCACATATTTAACACACCACAAGCCATTGTAGTGCAATAGATTACAGAATCCTTGTACATAGCTATATTTTTCTTGACTCATTCCTTACACCTCTTTTCGTTCAATATAATATAGTACAAATATTTTAGCATAAATCATGTTCAAAATGTTATAAAAAAGTAAAAAAACGGGTACAGCATTTAACTGTACCCGGAACCATGTTAATGTGTTATTACACACCAAATATATCGTATATATTTGAAGAGATGTTTAAAATCATTGGAATACATTTTCCGGTTGGATCATCTTCAGTATATGGTACGATATAGCTGCTTGCGTCTATAAATTTTTTTCGTCTATATAGATTTTCACCTTGTTTATTGGCTCTTAAAAATATAGCTTGAAAACCTATGTATTTCGTAGACAACTCATATAATTCTTGAAGAAAATATTCAAAGAAAATGGTGCTATAATATTTATTTTCATCAATTGTGTATGCGATTTGTTTTTGTAACTTGCGAGTGATTGCAAAATATTTAATTTCAGCACATGAGATAGAAGATAGCACTTCGGAGTCTTCTTCATAATAATGTAATGCTGTAGATTGTATTGTTGCAAATGCAAAGATGACAGAAATATTCTGTTGTTGATATTCATTTTCATCGACTAAAATATATGTTACACCTTTACCATCTGCACTAAAATTAATGGCATCTTCGTATAAGAAATCATTAAAGTCAGGATTTTTACAATCAAAAGAACGTAAAATATCCTGACTTACATTTGCTTGTGATAATTCGACATAAATAAATTTACTCATTTTCTTTTCCTAAACATATTTTTTTCAATGTTTCCATAGCAGAAGCATTTATTGTTCTATTAGTTTTTTTACATTCGTCCCAATACTTTTTGTCAGTACGATTATCATTAAATGCTTTTAAAAAATCTTTTGTTTTTGAACGCTTAATGATAGTTGATTGTCTAAAGTCTGCAAGTGTTGCCATATTATGTTCCTCCTTATCTCTTGTATTATTTATTTTATTCATAAAATCACCTCTATAACATTAATTATATGAACAAAACTCAAAAATGATACTATAAAATATGAAGCACATCAATATATGATATGACGATTATACAAATTGAAATTTATACTATAAAACTAAGGACGATTTCTCGCCCTAGACTTTTTCAGTTTCCACTTATGGTAGGAACTCACCGCTTTTATATTGTTGTTATTTACGGTATGATACTTACTAAACCCTGAGATGGTAAGGTTGTAAAAAACTATAGAAGTAATAGAATAAATACATATTCTAATTATAGTATAGGTAATGTTTATAAAAATGTCAATCGAAATATGATGAGAATTAAGTATATATGTGAAAATTATTCAAGTAAAAAAATGGGACAGCAGTTACGCTATCCCAAATTTATTTATTTGTTATATATACTTCCATCTGGATAATGGATTTCTAAGGCATCCACTTCTGGTTTTAATTTTTGATGGTAAACATCGTTACCGCCATTGAGTTCATATATTTTTCCAAGCTCATTAAAGGTTTTAAGTCCATCAGGTGTAGTAAAACCTTGTTCTACAAAGTCTTTGTGCATTTTCCAAAGAGTGCTTCGTAGCATAGCAACGGTTTTATCTTTATCATCGTTCACAAATTGCGTAAACATATTTGTTAGTGCAATAAGCCTATCTTTTAAATCGTCTTGGTTTCCAATAAATTGATTGCGAATATCAACAGACTGTTGATGGTAAATTTGCTGTTTGGCATAAAGCTTGTTATAATAGTCCATGATCTTTTGGTCTACGATTTCATCTTGGTTACTATCATATTTTTTTAAATCGTGTACTTCTTTCTGTAAATTTGCAATTTGTTCTTGGATTTCTTGAAATTGTATACTTTTTACACTTTTTAATCCAACCGTAGATAAAAATTTCTTCCAACCTGTAATAGCAGCTATAATGAATGCACAAAAAAGGACGACACAACTTAATACGTTGTGCCATCCAATTTCATTTATATCATTTAACAATTGTTGCATTATCAACCTCCATTACTGACGTTCAATATACTGAGCAGAAACAAATCCAAAATATTTTCCTGCAATACGAATATAGTACCAATCAGCGCCATTAGAATCTTTCTGAGTATAGTTCATAACGTCTACTAAATTACTTCTGCCAAGAGTCGGATAGGACTTAATCTGCGGACGTTCTGTTCCAGCCCATGTACGTACACAAAGTTCTGAAGCAGTTACTTTACCTACAAATAATCTCTGGTTTTTATCTTGTCTATTTGTAATTGTATCAGATGGCTTTTGTGGCTTAGATGGTTTACCTGAATTGGTCGCAGGTTCGTCCTGACCATCTTTTTTAATATACTTAGTAGCTACCCATGCAACTCCAATACCTGCAATTTTTACATGTGTCCACATACCAGATGTTTTACCATCAATCTCAAAACGATTACCTGTCATTAACTCTCCAAGAACTTCGCCATTTGGTTCTGCCCGTACAAAAAGATTGTCAACAGTAGAAGTGGCAGTGCCAGTTGGTTTCCAAGGTGTTTCTGGTTTTGCAGGTGTTCCTTCATTACCATAATCAATCCAAACATATCCATCAATTTGTCTATTTCCAATTGTATAAGATTTCTCAGCTACACATCCACCGTTTGCTTCTACATGGTTTAAGCCACCAGAAGATGTATTACCTTCATTTGTTCGAATTGTATTCCCAGAAATACTGATAACTCGTCCAATGTGTGCTCCGTTTCTAAAGATGACAAGAGCACCTACTTTGGGTGAACTATGCCATGTGCCTTTCGCTCTGGAATGAGATTTTACAGAGTTACAGTTATAAAATCCATTTCCCATAATATCAAGTGCTTTAGATTTACCAAAAATCTGACAGCAAATCCAAAACTGATATGTAGCACACCAAGGCTGTCCCTGGCAACCCATCAGTCCCATGTTATTTACATCACGAGAGTATTTTGTATAGTTGTTATATCCTGCGTTACCTGTTTTACTATCAAGATTTGAATTAGATCTTTTCTCAAGATAACCAACCTGTTCTTTTAGTAAATTATTGGTTTTTGTCCATAAATTTGCCATAACATTTTCCTCCTTGTTTGATGTTAATTTTTTACAAGATAAATATTTTTCGTTAAAACAAACATCAAGGTCAACGGATTTACTGCTAATTCCATTGACCTTGCCTCTGTCACTATATTGAAAAAAGTCACATTTATATGGTGGCTCATGATAGGTGTAATTCTTTTTGTAATGAGCTAACCAAAAAACATAACCTTTATTTTTTACTTTATCTGAATACATACTTTTGTAATAATCACCATTTGCATAATAACCAGGTACATAACCTGCTTTTTTGATTGCTTCACAGAATGTGATTGTAAAATCGTCACAATGCTGTTTAGTTAGTGACACTCCACGATTTGCTGCTTTCTTAATTGTGTCATACTCAAAATCAAAAAATACTGGTAGATCGATCGTATAAGATTTAATTGTGGAAAGACATTTCTGTGCTTCCTTTTTGACTTCATCTTTATTGATAGCATAACAAAACCAGTAAATACCGATTTTGATTTTATTTTTTATACAATCTTTGGCATATTGATGAAATTTTGAATCAACAGTAGTGCCGTATCCACCACGTAAAATTACATGATTATAGCCTTGCTGCTTAATTTTGGCAAAATCTACATTTCCTTGCCAGTAACTTAAATCTAATAATTTTGTTGACATATTTTCACTTCCTTTTGTGCATTAAAAAAAGACACTTAGTAACAAGTGTCTTTAATGGTTTTTATTTTATGTACAAAATAGTATACAGTTAAATTATGCATATTTTCTATATTCAGCATTAACTTTTTCTTCTGTAGCATTAATGTATACCATTGTTGTACTCTGATTTCATTATCGAGTTTAGGAATAGCATATTTATTTTTTTTACCTAATTTAAAATCCATAGTGGTTCTAGGATAAAAAACTTGTTTTAACACTTGACGATTGATAAGCATTTTATATGTAAAATAAGAAGAGACAGAATCTCTTAATTTTAAGTTTAAAAATTCAATTTTCCACGTTGCAGGATCTTGTTTTGATTTTTCTTTAATTAACTGTTCAATTGTTTTCAACTCGTGTTTAATTGCAATACTCTCGTCAAATGCTAACATTAAGCCGCCGTTATGTTTTTTCATTGCATCTAATGCTTGCTTTGCAATATCCCACATCCAATTTCCATCATCATACCAACTGGAACTAATATATATATCAACTGGCTGTTCTTTTAAATCCTTATTGTTTTTATATTCGTTTCTAAACATATATTTTGGTTTACGTGGAGTTTGAAATGGAGAAATAACAGAATCTTCTACCTTTTTTTTAATTTGTCGAGTTTCTTCTCTGCAAATTGCATTAGATCGTAAACCCCTGGCATTTTCATTGGCAACAAAAACAGTGATTTTTGAACCATTACGGAATTTAACAAATATATCATTATTGCGTATAGAATAATCTTCAATTTCTTTTTTGAGAATTGGTGACCAATCACATAATTCGTCCATAATTTTTTCCGAAACGATAAGTTTAGCTTGCTTTTCTGTCGTTTGTTATCCTATAGGCTTTTTATCCCATAGTTCTTATACTTTACCATTGTATAAGTCCAGCATATATTTTCTTCCAAGATAATAAGCATGGAAGTCGGAAGCTCGTGGTAGTATTATTCCTTTCATCTTAACGGTCAACTACTATGCGTTACAAACCATATTAGATATTATGGCTCTCGGTATTGTCCTATCAAACTGGAGGATTTCACCGATACATCCCGATTTATTCACTGAATGTTACCATTCAGGCTGCCAATTTTGATATTTTTAATGATTTATCATGTTTTCTTTTCATAAAAATAGTTGCATCATCATATAAATAATGATACAACTTAATAAGTGAATCGTTTGCATATACACCTAATTTTTTATTTCCATTATGTTTTGTGTATATTTTTGATACAATATTACTATTGTAAAATTCTTTTTGTATATCGCATAAAATTGTCTCATCGTAAGCAACTATTTCAAAACATTTTTTCTTGTTATTGTTTTTGTTGATATAAAAACAACCATCACCATCTATAAATCCTCGTATATAATGTCTAATATATTGATGTTCTATGGACGGAATATTCATTTTCTTTGTCTTGTTATATGAAATATATTGCAATAAATCTTGAACAAATTCTTTGCTACGAAATGAAACTTCACAACCCTTGTAAGTTTTTCCATATTTTACCGCTGTTGTATGTTTCATATCAAATTGTGCTGATATATGATGTAAAAACATTTGTAAAACACAACTATCAGATTCTTGTAATGCTAATTTAAAACCATACGAACCACTATGATAATTGTTTATTGTACCATCAGCAGATATAAAACCAAGCCAATATGCTTTTTCTTCAGAATCGATAATATGAAAATAACTATCATTTAACTCTTTCTTTTTGTTACTGTATGAAGTTTTTGATAATCCGAGTATAGAAATTTTATGCTGAATTGCACTACGACTTCTATTTAATATTTTGGATAATTGATTATAATTATATTTATCATAATTGTTTTTTAAATAATTTAATTCATCATTAGTCCATTTTCTTCGATATAGTCCTATAACTGTTCATACTCCTTATATATTTATTTAGTTATAAAATATGTATAAATCATTAATAATCTAGGTGATTTAGCAGCACCTATACGAAACTTAGTTCCCTTATACAATAAACATCTCGCAACCGCATAAACTGCTACAATGAATGATTTAGCATCATTTCTACTTGCAATAATACAGATTAAATTTGAAATTCCCATCATATAAATTGCAATTGCCCTTCTTATGTAGGACGCACAATGACAAAGCATGATACAAGCAAAGGTAAGTGTTGTCCAGATGCAGTTGGTAATGCTTTAATTGACATGTATAGAGAAATGCAGAGAAATATTTCTGATGATGACGAGTATAAAATTGAAACAAAAAAAGATACTGTAATCAACAAAACAATCAAAAGTAAAGAACCAAAACTGACGGATGCCAAATTAACGAACCTGTGTCCTGTATGTGGAGAAGAAATTGCTTTCGAAGGTGGTTGTATGGTTTGCAAACATTGCGGTTGGAGTAAATGTGATTAACAAAAAATAAAAAAATAGGGCAGTCATTAAGCTGCCCTGTAATTAAAAAAGGAATCAATTATGATTGAGAATATAAAAAAGAATAATGTCTTGTATTATGCTAGGATTTTACCAGATACAGATATTTACGAAGTGTGTGAGCTGACAGTTAGAACTATTACAACAGACTATTTTGTTGGCATTGACAAACATGACAAACACGCATATCTATTCGGAATATCTTCTATTGGTAAAGAAGTATTTCACGACAGAAAAGATGCACTTTATAAAGTGACTGAAGCAGAAGAGAATAAACCTAAAATTAATAAAGAATTTTCTGAAATTTATTATGAAGAATATTGAAAATATGCACAAAAAACGAGGTGAAATATAAAATGAATTTGTACAAAAAGTACACTTTGAGGAAGGATTTGACCGAAAATCAGCTTATAAAATACGGATTTCATCATGGCAAAAAATATCATGAATATATCTATAAAAATATGTTACAGATCATCATTGAGATTGATTTAGAAAATCAGGAATGGTGGTATCAAGTATTTAATACGGCAACTGATACATTCTATCCTGCTTATTACAATCGTACATATGGTGTCGATTTAATGATTCGAGAAGTTGATGATAACATTGAAAAGATTATGAAGAAAATGGTTAAGGCAAATATTTTTAAAAAGAAGAAAAAGAGAGGACATAAAAAATGAAGAGAGTAGCAAACTTTGAAAAAGTATCATTTGAACAGTTTAAACAGGATTGTGAAAAAAACAATTTAACATTTGATACAGAAGAAAAATTCCGTGAAGTATATGAATCAATTCCACTTCCACAGCGAGGAACAAAGTTCTCAGCAGGATATGATTTTGTATCTCCATTTTCTCGTACACTATGTCATGGAGATAGTATTATTATTCCTACAGGCATTCGGTGCAGCATGAATAATGACTGGGTGCTTATGTTATATCCTCGCAGTGGTCTTGGATTTAAATATTACATCGGACTTGCTAATACAGTTGGTATTATTGACAGTGATTACTTTTATTCAGATAACGAAGGTCATATCATGATAAAACTTGTGAACAATGGAGATAGCAATATTTTCATCCATAAGGGAGATAAATTTGTTCAGGGAGTATTTACACAATATGGTATCACATGGGACGATGATGTAGAAACAAGTCGTAATGGCGGGTTCGGAAGTACAGGAAGATAATATATAAGTTAATAGGAAGCTGCGAAAGTGGCTTCCTTTAATTGGAGGAATTTTATGGAAAAAATTTTAATGTCATTAAAAGAAGTTTGTGAATATACAGGCTTAGGAAAAACTAAAGTAAGAGAAATTTTAAAAAGACCAGATAGTACATTTACAGTAGTCATTGGGAATAGATTATATGTTAATAAAAAGAAGTTTGATGAATACTTAGAAAAATGTGCAAAATATCATATTGCCATTTGAAATTTTAACTTGATATACATATAAGTAAGTATTATAATATCTATACATAAATGATGCTGTAATCAATTAGAAAGGACAATTGATTATGGGAAAAGATTTAAAAGGTAAAGAGTTAGGACGTGGCTTTTGTCAAAGAAAGGATGGACGATACGAAGCGAGAGCAATTGTCAATGGAGTAAAAATTGACGTATATAATTTATCATTGGCAAAGCTCAGAAAAGAATTTGAAAATGAAAAAACACGTATATTAAATGAACAAACGATTAATACAAACATTAAAGTAAAAGACTGGTATCAAAAATGGTTTGACACATGTAAGGCTCCTAGTCTAAAATCAGATCTATGTAGAAGAATCTATGATAGAAAAATAAAAAATACGTTTATCAATTTATTAGGCGATAAAGTTTTGAAAGAGCTTACTCAATTAAATATTCAAAATGCTACTAACGACCTTATAGAAAAAGGTTATAAGGATAGAACAATTAGAGAAGCATTGGGAGTATTTAGAGAATGTTTGGACAATGCCGTGATTAATAAAGTTATTAGCATTAATCCATGCCAACAAATTTTAATTAAAAATAATAATGAATGTCAAAAAGAAAGACGAGTTTTAAGTCAATGGGAACAAGAGTTGTTCTTAGAAGAAATTGAAAATTCTTATTATAAAGAAGCGTATTATTTTTTATTACTGACTGGTGTTAGAATTGGAGAATTTTCCGGATTACAGTGGAATGATATTGATTGGGATAAAAAGGTTGTAAAAATAAATAAAACAATGAGTACAGGATATTATAATGGTAAAAAAGTTGAAGAACTTACCACTCCTAAAACATCTAACTCTTATAGAGAAATTCCTTTTTTCGGAGAAACAGAACATATACTGAAAGACTGGAAAAAGAAACAAGACCAATATAAGTCAAAATTGGGAAGTAGATGGAGAGCAAATCCTGAGCTTGGAGATTTAATTTTTACAACTACAATGGGATCTCCCGTAACACGATATGTAATTGTACATGATTTAAAAAAAATAGAACAAAATTTAAATCTGAAAGAACAATCGAAAGCATATTTTGAAGGAAGAAATCCTAGAGTTATTGAACATTTGCATCCACATTGCTTTAGACATACATTTGCGACAAGATGTTTTGAAAAAAATATGTCTCCTATTGTAGTACAAAGCATCATGGGACATGCCAATTATGATACAACTTTGTCATATACACATTTACTAGATGATAGGCGCTCAGAAGAAATTAAAAAAGTTGGTAATTTTTTAACTTAAAATATAACTGTATTTAAAATTGCGTACAACTCAAAATACGTAATATATAGTAATATGGCAAAATAAAAAGGGCTTAAATAATTGCGTAAAAATTGCGTAAAGTGAAAATTGAATCTTGATAAAACGCTGAGTTTCTAGGGTTTTGGTGAAAACTTCGCAAAGCAGATGGGTTAATCGGCGAAATTTTACATTAAATATGTATAAGAAAGCTCTTATAAACGGCGTATTTACGTTGTTTATAGGGGCTTTTTTTATGAGAAATTATAGCATAAGAAAAGTGTAGAAAATTTAGTAATGATTAATCGCAGTAATTATATAGATATTACTAATAAAAAATGGTATAATGATAAAAATAGGGATATTACCCATAAATATATTGTAGTAGAATGGAGAGGAGAACGGTATTATGTTAGTAAGTGCGGATAAAAAATGGGATTATGCTCTTGGGATGATTAAAGTAGATGGATTAGAACCGTCTCCAGAGTTTAAGGATTTGATTGTAAAGGAAAAACGCGGTGAGATGACCACAGATGATATAAGAAAAGTTCTGGATAAGAAATATAAAATGAAAAAATAGAGGTGTTCTTATGAGGGATCCGTATGTATATCCGCATACGAATATTCTGAAAAACTTAGCAAATATACAAGATGAAAAGGAATTATCTTGCATGGAGGCAGAGTATACCAGTTTACGACTTGCAGAACTTGTGACAAAAGAATCTGCGAGTGATTTTGATTTTGTCACACTTTGTGATATGCATCATTATATTTTTCAAGATATTTATGAATGGGCAGGCAAGATAAGAGTTATCAATATTGAAAAACCTGAGCCGGCATTAGGCGGTATTTCTATAGAGTATTCGGATTGTTTTGATATTGAAAAAGATGTAAAAGATGTTGTAGATAAAATGAACAATTATCCTTGGGATAAGGTGTCAATTGAAGAATCGGCAGTGACATTTTCAAAATACTTGGCTGAACTTTGGAAAGTACATCCCTATCGAGAAGGAAATACTCGTACGGTTATTACATTTTGCAGTCAGTTTATAGAGAGCAAAGGACTTTATATAGATAGCGATTTGTTCAAAGATAATGCACAATATGTTAGAACTGCTTTGGTTGCTGCAAGTGCAACATTTTCAGATTTAGGAGATAAGAGAAAACCTGAATATTTAGAGAAGATAGTTTTGGATGCTTTGAAATGTGGAGGGGAAATGAAGAATAGAGTTGCTGATACAATAAAGAAAGCGGGATTTGAAGTGAATGAAGAAAGAATACGCAAAATTGTTTATTGGAATAGACTGAAATATTGTGAAAATGGTGTGGAAGAGGTAAAAGAGTATTTATTAAAATTTTATACTTAAAAAGGAAAGTATTTATAAATACTTAGAAGTTACGCAGAGGAAGAAGATGGAAATTAAGCTAATTGAGGATTATGACAATAAACAGAAAATTGCAAGACAGATATTAGGAGCGCTACCGGATTGGTTTGGCATAGAAGAAGCAAGAGAAAACTACATTAAAGAAAGTACAGAAAAAGCACTGGAACTTTTGCGTTTTGGAGGGAGTGAACTTGTATGAAGGCAAATCCGATTTTGCTTCAAAAAAAATACAGTCGTATAATTGAGAGTTTTGCAAATCAAAAAGGACTTTCCCTTGATGAAGCGCTTCGTTTTTTTTACTATTCTAAAGTTTATCAGCTTATGCGGGATGGTGTTTCTGATATGCACTGTATGAGCGATGCTTACCTTGTGGAAGAGTTAATGCTGGAGTATCAGGAAAAGGAAAAAATGAAAGATCCAGAGTAAGGAGAAGTACATGAAGACGATTTTTCAAAAAGAGAATATAACAGAACCAGCGCTTTTTACCCCATTTGATACAACGAAAAAAATAAAAGATTTTCCGGAAATTTGTGTTTCTACATTTTCTGAAAATATTATTCAGAAGTTTGCTTCTATGAAGAATGCAGAAAAGATAGCAGAGCTGTACACCGCAAACGGTGCATTGCCGGTTTACAAAATTTCGTATAAAGATCAGGAGATTGCTTTTTATTTATCCCGGGTAGGAGCGCCGGCGTGTGTAGCTGGATTCGAAGAAATTATTGCAATGGGGGCAAAGAAGTTTGTGCTGTTTGGTTCCTGCGGTGTTCTGGAAGACGAAAAAGTAGAGAAGAATATTATTATCCCCGTTTCCGCAGTCCGCGATGAAGGGACAAGTTATCATTACATCGCTCCGACAACAGAAATAAAAGCAACGGAACATTCGATTCAAATACTTCAGAGCACATTGGAAAAATGCGGGTATTCATATGTTTGCGGAAAAACATGGACTTCTGATGCGATTTACAGAGAAACTGTTTCAGCAATTCAGGAGCGGCGGCAGGAGGGGTGCCTGACTGTTGAAATGGAATGCGCTTCAATGCTGGCAGTTTCCCAGTATAGAAATATTCCGTTTGCACAATTTCTATATGGGGCAGATAATCTCAGCTCCGAAAAATGGGAAATTCGGGATTTGCAGTTATACGGGCTTACAAATGCTGAAAAATATATGCTGTTGGCATTTGAGTGTGGACTGGCTTTATAGGCACTCAGAATAGCTGGTGTGAAGCAGGAGAAATCACAGAGAACAAATATTAAAATGTAAAATGGAGTTGCAAAATGGATTTAAAAAACAGAACACTGTCAAATTTCGCAGAACTTGTAGAAACAGGTAAATGCAAAAAATTCAAAGGAAGATTAAAGGTGGGTGTGGATCTTGGAACTGCAAATACCGTGCTGGCTGTTGTGGATACTGCAAATCGTCCTATAGCTGGAATTTCCGCACCTTCTCACGCAATTCAGGATGGAGTGATCTTAAATTATTATGAATGCGTACAACTTGTAACAAAGTTAAAAGAAACACTGGAAGAGAGACTTGGTACGGAGCTTACTTATGCGGCAGCAGCAATTCCACCTGGAGTATCTGAAGGTAGTGTTAAGAGCATCGGTTATGTATTGGAGGGTGCCGGTTTTGAAGTGACGAATATTGTAGATGAGCCGACTGCTGCCGCCGCTGTATTGAAAATAAGTGATGGCGCTGTTGTGGATGTAGGTGGTGGTACGACAGGAATCAGCATTCTGAATAACGGAAAAGTAATTTATACGGATGATGAAGCAACTGGAGGAACTCATATGACGATGACTGTTGCGGGGCATTATCGTATTTCCTATGAAGAGGCGGAATTGCTGAAAAGGCAGACGGACAGGCAGGATGAAATATTCCCTGTTATTAAAGCTACTGTAGAAAAAATGGCTTTAATAACAGAAAAGTTTATCAAAGGATATGATGTTCCGGCTATTTATGTTGTAGGCGGTTCTTCCATGTTTCGCGAATTTACGCCTGTATTTGAGAAGCGCCTGAAGCTTCCGGTTTATCAGCCGGTTCATCCGCTTCTGGTTACGCCTCTTGGGATTGCTTATTGCTGCCAGCTTCCGGATATTTCTGCGAAAAAGGCAACGAAATAAAAAAAGTGATAAGGTTTTTCTTCCATTTTTCAGAAAATCTCTTGAATTTTTTGAAAAACAGGGGTAAAATAATGGACGGAATAAATACAGGGGAGCTTGTGTTTGCAGGCTGAGAGGAAGTAATCGAACTTCGACCCTTTAACCTGATGCGGATAATGCCGCCGTAGGAAGTCATTACACAGGGATTTTTTACAGGAGGCGCCGCAAGGTTTGTCTCCTGTTTTATTTTGCATTCTATCTTTGAGAAAGGGGGAACGGAGACCACTTATGTGGCGGACTGAGGGGGAGCGCCCTGAGTCTTGTATGTCAGCGATGGGAAGCCGTGTTCCGGCGTGAGAGGATACCAGAGAGTATCGACCGAACTTCCGCAGTTATCAGGGATAACTGTATCTATTTTGGAAGCGTCGCTGATCACAGCCGTTTCCTGACTAACTCAAAGGAGAAAATGAATATGACAAAAATAAATATTAAAAAATTAGCGATTGCCGGTGTTTTCTGTGCAGTTGCCGTTGTGGGAAGCCTGTTTTCTTTTCCTGTATTTGGGAGCAAATGCGCTCCTGTGCAGCATATGATCAACATACTGTGCGCGGTTCTCTTAGGACCGGGGTATGGAGTAGGCGTTGCTTTTGGTGCGTCTCTTATTCGAAATCTGCTTGGTCTTGGAAGCCTGATGGCTTTTCCGGGGAGTATGTTTGGTGCGCTGCTGTGCGGACTGGTCTACAGTAAAACAGAGAATCTTTTCGGAACACTGGTTGGAGAAGTTTTTGGCACAGCGATTCTTGGCGGACTGTGTGCGTATCCGATTGCAATTCTTTTTATGGGACAAAGTGCCGCAGGACTTGCTTTTTATGCTTATATAATTCCATTCCTGATTTCCACAGTCGGCGGAGCAGTTATTTCAGCAGTTTTGCTTTACAGTTTAAAAAAAGCTAACGTTCTGTATACTATGCAGGAATCGATTCAATAGCAGGGAGGCAGAGAGATGTTTGAAAATATACTTGAAAATGTAAGAAAAAAATGTCCGCTTATCCACAATATCACAAACTACGTGACAGTCAATGATTGTGCAAACATTGTGCTTGCCTGTGGAGCTTCGCCCATTATGGCGGATGATAAGAATGAAGCGGCAGATATTACCGAGATTTGTGCAGGTTTGAATATTAATATCGGTACACTGAATACCCGTACCATTGATTCTATGCTGATTGCGGGAAAACGGGCAAATGAACTGAATCATCCCATTGTACTGGACCCGGTGGGAGCAGGGGCATCTAAATTACGGACAGATACAGCAATGCGGCTTTTAAAAGAGGTAAAGTTTTCTGTGATCCGGGGCAACATTTCTGAAATCAAAACCCTGGCGTCCGGCAGTGGTACAACAAAAGGTGTAGATGCAGATGTGGCAGATAGGATAACAGAAGACAACCTGGATGAGGCAGTTGCTTTTGCCAAAGCGTTTGCAGAGAAAACAGGGGCTGTCATTGTGATCACAGGGGCGATTGATGTTGCTGCAGATAGTAAAAAGGCGTATTGTATCCGAAATGGACATTCTATGATGTCTTCCATTACCGGAACGGGCTGTCAGCTTTCTGCCATGACGGCTGCCTTTGTAACGGCAAATCCGGAATACCCTCTGGAAGCGGCGGCAGCGGCTGTCTGTGCTATGGGATATGCCGGCGAGGTGGCGCACAGCAGGCTTACAGAAATGGACGGAAACGCTACTTATAGAAATTATATTATTGATGCAGTTTATAATATGACTCCGGAAATACTGGGGAAAGGTGCAAAGTATGAAGTGCGATAAAAAAACAATGCTGCTCTACGCTGTTACGGATAGGGCGTGGACAGGAAGACAAAGTTTATACGAACAGGTTGAGGCTGCGCTAAAAGGTGGTGCAACCTGTATTCAGCTCCGTGAAAAGAACTTAAACGGGGAAGAATTTCTGAGAGAAGCGATAGAAATGGCAGCCCTTTGTAAAAAATATAAGGTTCCATTTCTGATAAATGATAATGTGGAAATTGCAATGAAATGTCATGCGGACGGAGTCCATGTGGGGCAGGAGGATATGGAGGCTTCCAGGGTGCGGCAGAGAGTTGGGAAGGATATGATAATCGGCGTTTCTGTCCACTCAGTAGAAGAAGCTATGGAAGCTGTGAAAAATGGTGCAGATTATCTTGGCGTCGGAGCTGTATTTTCAACTTCCACAAAAACAGATGCAGAGGTTCTGCCAAAAGAGGTTCTGGGAGATATTTGTTCTGCTGTGGAGATTCCTGTCGTCGCGATAGGGGGTATCAGTAAAACGAATATATCCCAGCTTTCCGGTACAGGCGTTGACGGTGTTGCACTGGTCAGTGCGATTTTTGCAGCAGAGGATATTGAAGGGGAATGTCGTCTGCTTCGCAAATTATCAGAAGAAATGGTGAGAGCATGAGAATTATGAATTTAAAAACAGCATTGACGATCGCAGGAAGCGACTGCAGCGGAGGCGCCGGCATTCAGGCTGATCTGAAAACAATGATCATGAATGGAGTATATGGCATGAGTGCTGTCACAGCGCTCACTGCTCAAAATACAACGGGTGTAAGGGCAATTCAGGAAGTTACATCTGATTTTCTGGAAAAACAGCTTGATGCTGTATTTGAGGATATTTATCCGGATGCTGTAAAAATCGGTATGGTATCATCAAGCGAGCTGATTCGTGTGATTGCAGACAGACTTAAATATTATCAGGCAAAGAATGTGGTAGTGGATCCTGTAATGGTAGCAACTTCCGGTTCTGCTCTGATGAAAAATGATGCGGTGCAGACTCTGATCGAGGAACTGCTGCCCACCGCTGTCCTTGTGACACCAAATATTCCGGAAGCAGAAGTTCTCTCTGATATGTCCATTAAAACAAAGGAAGATATGCTCACTGCCGCGAAGCAGATTGGAGATACCTGTCACTGTGCGGTTCTTCTGAAAGGCGGTCACAGCATCAACGATGCCAATGATCTGCTTTATGAAAATGGCAGATTCCAGTGGTTTGAAGGAAAGCGTATCCATAATCCGAATACTCACGGCACTGGCTGTACCCTTTCCAGTGCCATTGCCTCTAATCTTGCGAAAGGATTTCCTCTTGCCGAATCTGTGCAGAGAGCCAAAGATTATATTTCTGCTGCTCTTGCCGCGATGCTTGATCTGGGGAAAGGTTCCGGACCTATGGATCATGGGTTTGATCTGCAGGGGAAATACGCGCAGAGTTTAAAGGAGTAATTAGAAAAACGAGGCGATTTTAATAGTTATTTTTAAAATCGCCTTGTTTTTGAATAACTGGGGTAAGGTATCCATTGAGAACTATTCAGTTGTTTCAATCGAGTTCACGATACTCATTTTTGCAATAGAACGCAAAGGGATAGCTGTTGCTGACAAGCAGGCCACAATGGATATGAGTGCCGCTTCGATAATTGATAAATATGGAATAGAAACAAATTGTAGACGATTTGTTGTAGCGGCATTTATAAATATGGTGCAAATGTATCCTAAGATACCGCCAATTATAGATGCAATCATTCCGTAATAAGCACCCTCCCA
Source organism: uncultured Blautia sp. (assembly GCA_900540785.1). Lineage (GTDB taxonomy): Bacteria > Bacillota > Clostridia > Lachnospirales > Lachnospiraceae > Blautia_A. The sequence goes on along the minus strand of UQHF01000004.1, from coordinate 46,720 downwards.
CAAAAAAGTTTTGTAAAGACTGTTTGCGCTCATGCCGATTGCCCGCTGCATACCGATTTCAGCAATACGGGTGTGGATATTACTGTAAACGGTATTCACAATATTTAGTATTCCGATAAAACCAATAAAGAAGATAAGCCACCAGCATAACATGCTGATTTGCTTGAAGCTTTCTTCAAGTTGTTTGGCTGTCTGCTGATAGGAAATCCAATGACTGCCTGTGTTTTCATCACACCAATTATCCAGCCATGTTTCGAATTGCGCATGATCCACCTGGGACTTTAAGGTTGGATAAACTTCCAAATAATAATTATTTGCTGTCAGCAGGTCATATGTTTTATCACTGACTATTATCTGTACCCCATTTGTAAAGCCCTCGTTGTTAATTGTAACAGCCGCATTGGCAATACCCACAACGCGCAGCTTGTATTTATTAACCAGTATGGTATCGTTATACTCAAAGGAAGTATTTTCAAAATTTTCCCCCTCATAAGAAAATGGAATTGGATTTTTAACAATACACGCTGTTCCGGATAACAAATCAGCTTTATCTTGTTCTGATAAACCATTTACAGAAGAAATTAAACGGGTATCATCTATACCTGCAATTTGAAAACTTTCTGCAGGTTGGAGTTTAAAGTCAAGTTCAATCGGAATACTTCCAGTCGCGTCTTGAGTATAAACAGATAATTTTGTTGTTGCTAAATTTTCTACCAGTTCGTTATTACGAATTTCAGATACGCTTTCCGGGGGAATTCCAATACTTTCATTTGTAACTGCATAATCGCCCAAAGTCATATCCCGTACATTTTTACTTGTATCAAGGAGTGCCGTAAAACTTTGTAAGGATACAAAAACAGTAATACTCATAATTAATGAGAGGATAGTAATAACAGTCCTGCCGCGTCCGCGCTTTAAGTTCAATCTTGCATAGTAGGATTCAAAATTACGAATGACTTTTTCTTTACGACCACGACGCTTTATTTTTATACTTTGCCCCGAAATGGCAACGGCAGGCGATACATGAGAAGCATATCTTGCAGCCGGAAATGCTGCTGACATTGAAAATATCAATGTTATGGCTCCACTTACAAAATATAGAAGAAAGTTATCAGGTTTTGTTTCGTGAATTATCTGATTAAGTTCCATTGTACTGTTTGTCATAAATAAATCGGGATTTAGAACACCTGTGGCAGCGATTAAAATACCTTTTGCAGATAACGAGCCAATTAAAATACCAATAGGAATACCGATACCGCATAAAATTAAAAGTTGAAGAGAAACCAAACTGTAAATTTGCCTGCGTTCACTTCCGATAGCTCTAAGTGTTCCGTATTCTTTGATTCGTTTGGTTACAGCTATTTTCAAAATATTATAAATTACCAGACCCGCTGCAAGCAGTACAAGTATGCCAACCATGATACTGGCAAGCGTCATAAAAGAAAAACCTGTATCCGTATCAGACTTTCCTGCTTCTCTGTAAGAAATACCAAGTGCGTCTAACAAAATCCAGTTATATTGTATATTTGAATTATCAATACCAAGATTATTTGCCAATTCGTCAATGATAGTTTGGAAGTGTAAAGTATCTTTTGTCTTGAAATCTGTTGAATAAAGTAAATAATTATCCGGCAAAACAGAAGCAGCCGTTCCGACACCTGCGACAGCATTTAAAGTTCCTGTAGAATACCCGATATAATTACTTTCTAATATGCCGCAAACGGTATAAGTGGCAGAGTAGGAATATTCGGGCAGTGTTCCGTCCATGCGGGATATTCGCGCTTGTAAGGTTATGGTATCTCCAATGTGGATTTCTTCACCTAAATATGGCAATGCGTTTTCTGGCAGTGCAATTTCAAATGGCAAAGCTGGCAATGTGCCTTTTTTTATTTTTTTGATAGCAGGATATGCGTCTAAGGCATTTCCTGAGTATTCGCGTGTAAATAAGTTAAGACCGCTATTCCCGAGTTCAGTAATTCCGACGTTAATGAAACTGCCCACATCATAAAGTCGGTTATCATTTTCTAACTGCAGTTTTTCTTTTTCTTTGATTTGATGAAATGTGGCATAACGATCGCCATTTAGCGAAGAAGCCTGCTCTATTCTCATAGATTGTAAAATACCAAGAGATTGTCCGACAGCAGTTGTCATAATACTTGAGAGTATTACTGCGATCAGAATGAGTGCTGCCATCACTTTTTGTGCTTTTAACTCTTTGAAAGCGAGGGATAAATACGATTTCATTACACGCCCACCTCCGAAAGCTCTCCATCAATGATCGTAAATTGGCGGTCTGCCATCTCTGCAACACGGGGATCGTGAGTAATTACGACAAGGGTTTTGTTCATTTTTTTTCGAATATCGCAAAGCATTTTCATTACTTCATTCCCATTTTTACTGTCAAGATTTCCCGTAGGCTCATCGGCGAAAATAATATCCGGCTTTGCGATCAAAGCTCTTGCAATAGCTGCTCGCTGCTGTTGCCCGCCGGAAAGCTCATTGGGTAAATGCGATAGACGGTTTTCCAACCCTAAGAGAGAGGAGAGCTCTTGTAAATAGATTTCGTCGGGTTTCTTTTTGTCTAAAAGCAGGGGCATGATAATATTTTCGCGGGCAGTTAAAACTGGAAGCAGATTAAATTGCTGAAAAATAAATCCGATTTTTTGGCGGCGAAAAGCCGATAACGTCTTATCACTGCCATTATGAATATCGGTGGTGTCATAAAGTACCGTGCCGGAAGTTGGATTATCCAGACCGCTTATAATGTGAAGCAAGGTGCTCTTTCCACTGCCGGACGGTCCCATTATGGAAATGAAGTCACCCTCGAAGATTGTCATAGACGCAGCCTTCAGAGCAGTAACCTTATTTTCGTTTGTACCATAGATTTTTGAAATATCGTTTACTTTAATTTGCATAAAAAATTCTCCTTATCGTTTTATGATAAGGAGAGTATATAGGGTAAAAATCAAGAATTTCTCAAATTCTATTCTATTGTCAATTTTACGGAAATAGTTGCGCCTGCCTGATTGTTCTTAAAGGTGATATTACCACCATGTTTTTTACAAAAAAGCTCACAGGTATATAGTCCCATTCCAAAATGTCCCGTATCGTCATTTCCTTTTTGAAAAGGCTGTATACCATTTTTTATCAGTCTGTCTGGAAAGCCGCAGCCGTCATCTGTTACGGACAACAGTAATTTTCCGTCTGATATGGAGCAAAGAATATCAATGCGGGTTGCAGCAAAACGCAGTGCATTGGACACGAGATTTTCTACAATTTGAAATAAAACAGATTTATCAATCAGAATGTTCTTTTCGTATTTGACCGCGGCAAATTCTATCTGCTTTTGCTTCTCTTCACCAAGAAAGCAAAGCATATTTTTTAATTCAGAAATAAGGCTGTCCCATTTTACAAGTTTTCGTTGGATAGCTATATCCTCCAATTTTTGAATGCTGCTCATTGTTTCTACATATTGCTCTATTCTATTTGTATATTTTTCAATTCGGAGTAGATTATCAGTAAACGGATTTGGAGTTACCGTAACATTTTCAATACTTTTTAGAGCTAATTTGACAGAGCCTTTTAGTACAGTAACAGGATTTCGTAAATTATGCGAAAATGCAGCATTTAATCGTTTTCTTTCTTCTGATTGCCGCCATAATGTATAATTGTTTTCCAGCAGTGTTTTGCGCATGGTTTCAAAAGCAGTACATAGTTGCCCGAATTCATCTTGCGTTTTTGTTTCAATCGTAAAATCAAGATTGTTTTCTATGATGCAGGCAGCACCTTCTGTAAGTATTCTCAGAGGATCTTTTAATTTCAGGTGGTAGAACATAGAAGCAGTGGCAAACAGCGCGATTATATAAATCAGGATTGGCAATACTATTTGTGCAAGAGAAAAAATCATATCTGCGATTAATACGGCTTGTGATGTTGATTCCTGTGGCTGGACAATGACGTGAGCAGAATCAACATCAATAGAAATTCCTCCCATTGGAGCAAGCTGAGAACGCAATTCTATACATATCCAAATAATAAGAAGAGATAGAATAAATGCAATCGTAATATTAATAAGTGTGATTGTAAATAATGCTTTCTTTAATTTCATCTGCTTTATCCGTTCCATTTATATCCCACCCCCCAAACCGTTTCTATGTAATTGTGAAAGGTATGTTCCGCAAATTTATTACGGATTTTACGGATATGCTCCATGATGGTATCGCTGTTACCAACACCTTCTAATCCCCATACTCTTTCATAGATCCGTTCTCTGTCAAAAATCTGACCGGTATTGGCAGAAAGTAATTCTATAATGTCAAATTCTTTTTTAGACAAAATAATGTGTTTTTGATGTATCGTAATTTCCCTTTTCGTATAGTCAATTACCATATCGTCAAAAAATCGTAAAGAAGATTGTTGCTGCTTGCGGTTTTCCCGCCTTAAATGGGCAGATACCCTTGCACCCAATTCGTCGAGATCAAAGGGCTTTTGGATATAATCATCTGCACCAACAGAGAAACCTTTGATTTTATCTGCAGTTTCAATCCGGGCAGTCAAAAAAAGAATAGGGCAGGTGATATGTTCTCGAATATTTTGGCAGACTGTCAGCCCGTCAATATCCGGCAGATTTATGTCCAACAAAATAATATCGGGCGTTTGTGCCATTTTTTTTATAGCATCACTTCCATTATGCGCGGTTATCACTTGATAGTCCATTGTTTCAAAATAACTTTGTATGACGGCTACAACACCTGGCTCATCATCGACAATCATTATTTTTTTACTCATGTCTGCACTCCTTTCGTAAAGTCATATTATCCCACGTAAATCTCAAGAATTTCTCAAATTTTACCAGTATCATCATACTAAGATAACCGGATAATGACAAGTGCGAGATATATGTTTTAGATTGCAGAGAGAAAGAGTCTATACAAAAGCGGCAAAATATCGTAAAATGCTTATAAGAACAAAAGACGACTATGTTTGTACAATATAAAAAGCATGAACAGGAAGTTTTAGAAAAGAGGGATTTGTTATGAACAGAAATAAAATTGCATGTAATTGTAAAAATATCAGTTATGGAAAAATAGAAGATGCCATTCTTAATGGTGCAACGACTTATGAGGAAGTGCAGGAGCAGTTAAAATTCGGTACAGGCTGCGGAGGCTGCAGAGAGTTCATCCGATATTTGATCGATGATATTCTGGAAGAAAGAGGAATGAAGAAAAAATAATACAACATAAAAACAATACAGAAGAAAAGAGGAAATGAATATGGCGTGTACTACAATATTAATCGGAAAAAAAGCGAGCTATGACGGTTCTACAATCGTTGCAAGAAACGAGGATTCCTGTGCAGGAAAATTTGACCCGAAACGATTTGCAGTGATGAAGCCGGAGGAACAGCCCAGGGTTTATAAATCAATTCTTTCTCATGTGGAAATTTCCCTTCCGGAAAACCCCATGCAGTATACTTATATGCCGAACAATGACCCGTCTGAGGGAATATGGGGCGCCTTTGGCGTAAATGAAAAAAATGTATCCATGACGGCTACGGAGACAATTACTTCTAATTCCTGCGTTTTAGGAGCTGACCCTCTCGTTGTTTATAAAAAGGGAGACGAACATACAGAAGAAAGACCGGGAGGAATCGGAGAGGAAGATATAGTGACAATTACGCTGCCATATATCACTTCCGCGAGAGACGGTGTGAAACGCCTCGGTATGCTTCTGGAAACATACGGTACTTATGAGATGAACGGCATTGCTTTTCAGGACGAAGAGGAAATCTGGTGGTTTGAGACAATAGGAGGACATAACTGGATTGCCAAAAAAGTGCCGGACGATACATATGTGGTAATGCCAAATCAGCTGGGAATGGACTTTTTTGATTTTGAGGATGCGTATGGAGAACAGAAGGAGCATATGTGCTCTGCCTCTTTGAAAGAGTTTGTGGAAGAAAATCATCTCGACCGCCGTATGAATCCAGAGGAGATATTTAATCCGAGAGACGCTTTTGGTTCTCATGATGACAGCGACCATATTTATAATACGCCGCGTGCCTGGGCGATGCTTCGATATTTTAATCCCCGTTCTTTTGTGTGGGACGGACCAAATGCAGATTTCACTCCCGAGAGCGACGACCTTCCCTGGGCGTTTGTGCCGGAAAGAAAAATTACACTTGATGAGGTAAAGTGGGCGCTTTCCAATCATTATCAGGGAACGCCGTATGATGTGTACGGAAAAAGCTTTGACAGCCAGATGGCAGGGAAATACAGAGCAATCGGTGTGAACCGCAACAATGTGCTTGGGCTGGTACAAATTCGACCATATATGCCCGATGCTTTGAAAGCCATTCAGTGGATCGCCCTGGGAAGCAATGTATTTAATGCAATGGTACCTTTTTATACAAGAATTGATAAAACTCCGGCATATCTGGCAGGGGATCATATAAAACCAACAACAGATAATTTTTACTGGACAAACAGAATGATCGCCGCTCTGGCAGATCCTCATTTCGGAGAAAACGCTTCGCATATTGAGCGGTATCAGGGAGCGGTGAGCAGCAAAACGTCCGAAATGATCAAAAAATTCGACAGGAAATTTATAGAAGAAAAACCGGAAGACGAGAAGGCATTTTTTGAGGCTGCAAATCAGGAAATTTCTGATTTTGTACAGGAGGAAACAATGGATCTTCTTGATAAAGTGCTCTATACCTCCAGTTGTCTTATGAAAAATGGATTTTCCAGAAGTGACGCCTGATGAGTGAGTTAAAGAAAAAAATTTTCATTATTGACGATGATGTTTATATAGGAGATATGCTTGAGGAGGTTCTGGGAAAAGCGGGATATAATGTTTCACGCGCCTATTCCGGGACAGAAGCGCTCCTTTTTCTGGAAAAAGAAACGCCGGATCTGATACTCCTTGACCTGATGCTTCCGGGACTTTCCGGGGAAGAAATACTCTCAAAAATCAGAGAAATTCCCGTCATTGTAGTAAGTGCAAAAGCAGGGCTGGAGGATAAAGTAAGGCTTTTGATGGACGGTGCCTGTGATTATCTTACGAAGCCTTTTGAAATCCGGGAGCTCCTTGCAAGAATTGCCGTACAGCTTCGGAAAACGAAAGAATCTGGAAACAGAGAGCAATTACGAGTGGGAAATCTTGTTCTGGATCATCTGTCCCATGAGGTATCTGTTTCCGGGAAAAAGATAAGACTTACAAAAACAGAATTTGCCATTTTAAAGCTTCTTATGCAAAATCCCGGGCAGGCGATGGCAAAGTCGGTTATTCTGGACAGGATCAGTGAAGACACTCTGGATTGTACAGAAAGTTCTCTGAAACAGCATATCAGCAATCTTCGCAGAAAACTGGGAGAGGAAGAGGGAAAAGAATATATAGAATCTGTGTGGGGAATCGGGTTTCGCCTTGCAGATAAAAAATCTTGACGAAATCTTTACCTTTTCCTGCCCGCTGTCTTTCCTGTTTTCCGATAGAGTGAGACTATCAAATGAAAGGGGACAGAAAGATGGAGTATTGTCTGGAAACAAAGAACTTATGTAAAACCTATAAAAATACAAAAGTTCTTCAAAATCTGAATATGAAGATTCCGAGAGGAGCCATTTACGGCTTTGTGGGAAAAAACGGCGCAGGAAAAACAACTCTTATCCGCTTAATCTGCGGACTGCAAAAACCTACAGGAGGAAGTTACCGGTTATTTGGGGTAAGAGATACCGATGCAGGGATTTATAAAATGCGAAAGAGAATGGGCGCAGTAGTGGAAACACCTGCCATTTATCAGGATATGACCGCGGAGGAAAATTTAAAGGAGCAGTTTCGTATGCTGGGAATCCCCTCTTATGAGGAGATTCCAAAGATTCTCTCCCTTGTAGGGCTTTCCCGCACAGGAAAGAAAAAAGCCGGAAATTTTTCTCTGGGAATGCGCCAGCGTCTTGGGATTGCAGTTGCTCTTTGCGGCAATCCGGATTTTCTTGTTCTTGACGAACCTGTAAACGGGTTGGATCCACAGGGGATCATCGAAATCAGAGAGCTGCTTTTAAGGCTGAACCGGGAATATCAGATTACGATTCTGATTTCCAGTCATATTTTAGATGAGCTTTCTAAAATTGCCACACATTATGGGTTTATAGACAGCGGAAGGATTGTGCAGGAAATCAGTGCAAAGGAGCTTTTTCGCATTTGTGGCAAATATTTGAAGGTAAAGGTGACAGATACGAAAAAACTCTGCACAGTCTGTGATGGTATGGGATTGGAATACAGGATTCATTCCAGACAGGAAGCAGACATTTATGGGGAGCCGGAAGTGACAGAGCTTGTAATGTCGCTTGCAGAAAAAGGGTGCAGAACCCTATCCATACAGGAATGTGAGGAAGGGCTTGAAAATTATTATCTGAATCTTGTGGGAGGTGGCAGGCATGCGTAATCTGATTTCTGCAGGATTTTATAAGATGAGAAAGAGTCGGATATTTCTTATCTGCATGATTCTTGTAAATGTGTTATCTGCTTTTTTGACAGTTCAGGTATATCAGAATTCTCTTTCCTATGATGTATCCTATACGTTTGAAGATGGGATTTTTATGACGGAAACCATCATGATATTGATAACGGCAGTTTTTGTGAGCTTGTTTTTCGGCACAGAATACAGCGATGGAACGATTCGAAACAAGCTGATCGGAGGGCACACCAGGGGTAAAATTTATCTTTCCCAGGTTGTTGTAAACGCGGTGTCGTGTCTTTTGATCTATTTTTCTTCCCTTCTGGTTTCCGGAATTCTGGGATTTATTCTTATGGGAGCAGAAGGCGTATCTATCATGAAAATAGCAGTTTATGTTCTTGCAGGAGCAGGAATGTGTATAACAGATGCAGCTCTTTTTACCTTTCTTACTATGAGTACGGGAACAAAGGCAGGAGCTTCTGTGGCAGGACTTCTTCTGGCGTTCTGTCTGCTTTGCGGGGCAATGTTTGTACAGGAAAAACTGTCTGAGAAAGAATATATGTATATTCCAAAGGTGCTGGCAGAAAAAAACGAAACGGCAGGTACTGCGATAACAGAAGAGGAAGAGCTGGTAAAGGTTCCAAATCCATATTATATTACCGGAACAAAAAGAAAGATATTTGAAATTCTTCTGGATATAAATCCCTGCGGACAGGCGGTACAGCTTGGCGCGCTGGATCTTCCCAGACCCGGCGCAGTGATGACTTACGATGCAGCACTGACTGCTCTGTTTTGCAGTCTGGGCGTTTTTGTATTTAAGAAAAAAGATTTAAAATAAAGGCGGTGAAAAGATGCTTCCCTGGATGATAAGCGTCGGATTTTTTCTGACGGCAGCAGGGCTTTTGATAAAAATCAGAATGATGCAGAAAAGTGCAGATGAAATCCGGAAAATATTCGGGGAGTGTCTTTTGGAGGATACAAATATGCAGATCACCGTTTCTTCGGGAGACCGGCATATTCGAAGGCTGGCAGCAGATATAAACAGAGAGCTGAAACTTCTGCGGGCGCAGAGACGGAGGTATCAGCAGGGAGACAGGGAACTGAAAGAGGCAGTAACCAATATTTCTCATGATCTTCGAACGCCGCTTACGGCAATCAGCGGGTACCTGGAACTTCTGGAAGAGGAGGAAAAAAGTGAAGCGGCAAAACGGTATCTTTCCTGCATAAAAAACAGGACGGAAGCCATGAAGGGACTGACAGAAGAACTGTTCTGTTACACGATCGTCCGGACAGAGGAACCGAAAAAGAAAGAAGAAACTGATATTTCCGGTGTTCTGGAAGAGAGCCTTTTAAACTTTTACGGAGCAATGGTAAGTGCGGGGATTACGCCGGAGATTCAGATAACAGATAAAAAAATAATCCGAAACGTAAATAAGACGTCGCTTGTGAGAGTCTTTTGAAATATCATAAGCAATATGATAAAGTACAGCGAAGGAGAAATGAAGGTGGAGCTTTTGGACAGCGAAGAAATACGGTTCTCAAATAAAGCGCCAAAGCTTCGGGCTGTGCAGGTGGAAAAGCTGTTTGACCGTTTTTTTACAGTGGAGGACGCCCGTGTATCTACGGGGCTTGGGCTTTCTATTGCCAAAACCCTGACAGAAGAAATGGGCGGAAATATCCGGGCAGAGTACAGGGAGGAAACGCTGACGATTTTCCTTGTCTTTTAAGGCTTCATCTTCCCGGCTACTCTCTGGAGACGGTATTCTCTGGGAGACAGCTTTTCTCTTTTTTTAAAAAAACGTGAGAAGTAAAATGGGTCGGAAAAGCCAAGCTCTTCTGAAATTTTATTGATGGGACGGTTTGTGTAAAGAAGCAAAAGCCGGGCTTTCTGCATCAGCATCTGTTCCATGTATTCCTTTAAGCCAAGACCGGTATCCTGCCGGAAGGTGCGGGAGAGAAGATGCGGCGTTGTTTGGAGGGCATCCGCGATTTCCTGTATGCGAAGTCCTGCCTGAAGATTTCCTGAAATATAGGTAATGGCTTCTCTCTGGCGGTAGTAGCCCCGGAATTTATGAAGATACTGGCAGGTATCCGGGGAGGAAGATTCAAAAAAATCGCAGATGATCTGCCAGAATATTGCTTTCAGATGAAGGAGTCCGGATAAGGATTCCTTTTTCATTTCCTCAAAAATTTTATCAAGCAGAGGCTTTTCAAAAGGAAGAGAAAGAATCGTGTCAAGCTCTCCGAAAAGGTCGATTCCCGGAAGCAGTTCTGTATTAAAATGTACATAAAACTTATGCACTCTGTCTGTGCAGCCATATGTATAACAGGAGCCTGCAGGCACAAGGTACATATGTCCGGAGCGGAGGAGAGTTCGTCCTTTTTCATTTTCCAGATAGATTTCCCCGTCCATAATAAAGTAAAGGCGGTTAAAGGGGGAAGTCATGTGAGGATAATACCAGGAGCTGTCTCCTGTAAAAACTGCGTTTTCCCAGATCTGCAGGGACACAGAGTCCCATTCTGTATTTAAAAAAGGATAAGCGTGAAAAGTCTGCATGAAAAAAGTCCATCTTTCCGTACAAAAATGCCATGTACATTATTTTCTTAATAGTATACTATAAAATCATCAAAAAACAAGAGACGAAAGAGAGGGAATGGCGTATGGATATGCGTAAATGGTTTAAGGAAGCGCAGTATGGAATGATGGTGCACTGGGGACTTTATTCTCTTCTTGCAGGAGAGTGGAGAGGCAAAAGAAGCAACAGTTATGCCGAGTGGATCCAGACCTGCCTTCGGATTCCCAATGCAGATTATGAGAGATTGGCGTCTGCTTTTAATCCCATTTATTTTAATGCGGAGGAGTGGGTAAAATTTGCGAAAGACTGCGGAATGAAATATTTCGTAGTGACAAGCAAGCATCATGAAGGCTTTGCCATGTATCATTCAAAAGTAGATAAATTTAATGTGGTGGACGCAACGCCTTTCGGAAGAGACGTAGTGGGAGAAATCGCAGAGGCATGTTATAAACACGGAATGAAGCTGGGACTTTATTATTCCCAGGATCTTGACTGGCACGAACCTCACGGCGGCGGATATTTATCTGGTCATATTCCATGCTCTGGAACAGCCTGGTGCAACGACTGGGATTTCCCGGAAAATGAGAAGAAGGATTTTGACATCTGCTTCCGGAATAAAATTTACCCACAGGTGGAAGAGATTTTAAGAAATTACGGGGAACTCTGTCTGATCTGGTTTGATGTTCCCATGACACTGGAAGAAAAACACAGCCGCCAGATTTTTGATCTGGTAAAGAAATATCAGCCGAACTGTCTTATTAATTCCAGACTTGGAAACGGAGCGTATGATTATGTCTCTCTTGGGGATAATGAGATTCCAAAGGAAATGCCGGAAAATACAGAATTTGATCCTGCAATGATGAACGAGATTGATGGATTTAAGCCTTCTCCTTACGGTCTGTATGAGACAGCCGCAACTATGAACGACAGTTGGGGATACTGCGCCTGGGATCAGAACTGGAAGAGTGCAGGGGAGATTGCAGAGATCAAGAAAAAATTAAACGGAATGGGCATTAATTATTTATTAAATGTAGGACCGGACGGTCTTGGAAGGATTCCGTCTGCAAGCCAGAAAATTTTAAGAGAGGTTGCGAAAACCCTGTAAAAAGCAACGTAAAAAGTACAGAGCTCAGACGAGCCTGTACTTTTTACATTCAGCAGTTAAACAGAAGGACGTCTGTCTGCGCTGTACACTGCTTCGATGTTTTCAATGGGAACGTCTCCTTCAAAATTCTGGCTTGCCATAAGAATATAGCCGCCGTTATGGTGAAGAGAGTGGATATAATGGGATACTTCTTCCCGAACCTGTTCCGGTGTGCCGTTTGGCAGAAGATTCTGGGTGTCGATTCCTCCGTGAAATGCGATTTTTCCGCCAAATTCCTGATAGAGGCTTTGGGGCTCGAGTCCTTCTACTTTCTGAAGGGGTTCCAGAACATCTACTCCGCATTTAATGAGTTCAGGAATAATGGGACGTACTGCGCCGCAGGAATGCTGCTGATAAAAGGCGTTATACTTATGCGTAAGTTCTGTGAGCCGCTTTGTGTTTTCCCGGAAAAATTCCCGCCACATATCTACACTGAATAAAAGAGAAATCTGTGTGCCGTAATCGTCGTGCGGACGGATAATGTCAATCTTTCCCCGCCCTGCTTCCAGAAGGCGTCTGTAATATTCCATTTCAAAATCTACCATTCGGTTCAGAAGGCATTTTGCAGCTTCCGGTTCGTCCATCATGAGCATGAAAAATTCCGGCATATCCATAAGAAAGGTGACAATCTGGAACGGTCCTTCATGTCCTGTGATAATTGCCTTATCCGGGTAGCGCTCACATTGTTCTTTTACAGAATCGTAGTCAAACCAGGCCGGATCAGGGAAAGGAAGAGCCAGAACCTCTTCCACTGTTTCCGCTCCGTGAAATGGAAAATAGGAAGTCATGGTGTAGGTGTCTATGTCTGTTTTGTAAAAGGTTTCTTCAAAACCCCAATAGCTCTGGCGGACAAGCTGCCCTTTTTCATTTGTGTATTCTTTCAGGGGCGGGCCGATGTATTTGGGAGCGACCGATACAATATCAATCTGAAATTTTTCAAGAAGCTGGTCATAGCTGGAAAAGCCGTAGTGGTTCATTAGTTTTTGCTGTACAGTGTCTACAGCCTCAAAGGCAGCTGGTACCCGATCCGGTTTCTGAAAGCTTATAGCTGCGCGTACCCGTTCTTTTGATGTCATCATCTTTGAATCCTCCGTTTTTTCTTTATGATAGAATAGAAAAAGGAAAAAGATAATTGAGAAACTGAACCAATTTATTGTATAAAACAGAACAGATAAGTGAATATAATTGACAAAAATATCCTATCTTTTATAATCAATCATGAGAGCAGAAAAGAAGAAAGGCAGGAGATACTATGGAAAAAGAGAGATGGGAGCCGGTTTTGAACTGGTATTTTGAGGAAGAAAAAGAAACTGCGGAAAAATTTCTGTTTTCTGCTGTACGGGCAGGCTGTACCTGCTGTGATGAAAATTTTTATGTGCAGCGGGAAAAGGAATACGAATATTATACAATTCATATTCTTCTGGAAGGATATGGATTTTTCTGTATTGCAGGGAGAGAATATTTCTTAAAAAAGGGAGATGCTTTTCTGATCACACCGGGGCAGGCGCATATGTACTGCAGCCGCCTGGACTCAAAGCCTGTTCTTTTATGGGCGGAGCTTCGCGGAGGAAACTGCAGGGAAATATTCAGCCGCTTTTCCGCAGTAGGAGGCTATGCCCTCCAAAATATGGGAACAGAAAAAATAGGGGATAAGCTTCTGTGCCTTCTTTTAAACAGGAAAAATCGAGAAGAAAATAAGAGAAACAGGTATGAGGAATCTGCAGAAATCTACGATTTTTTAATGTGTCTTCTGGAAATGGCAGAAAATATGAAAAAACGTCCTTCTGATGTATTTGTTCAGGCAGCAGAATATATAGACAGAAATTTTACAGAAAATATCAGTATACAGAAACTGGCGGAAAATCTTCACGTAAGCCAGGGATATTTAAACCGGCTGTTTCGAAAAAGTATAGGGGTTTCTCCTGTGAAATATATTATGATGAAACGAATGGAATATGCCTGTTATCTTCTGCGTACAACAGAGCTGAGCTGCGAAAAAATAAGCGGAGCTGTGGGAATGTATGACAATGCCTATTTCTACAGGATTTTCAGGCGCGTGATGGGAATGACGCCTGTGCAGTACAGAAAACAGGGGAGGGAAGAAGATGAGGAGGTTTCGTAGTTTTTCTATTCGAAAAAAACTTCTGACAGGGAATATTAGTATTATTCTTGTTATGGTAATTCTTCTTGGGATTTCGAATTATATGATTTCAAAAAAAATTCTGACAGATGAGTCTCTGGATTTTTCCAAAAAGATAACAGACCAGCTCGGTCAGAATCTGGATTCCAAAATCAAAAGACTCAGTGAATTTACAGTAAAGGAATCTTTTGAGACTGATATTTACAGAGCCATGAATCCGGTATATAAGGAGAGAATGTATGACAGGCAGAAGAGAATGCGTACATTTGGAAGCAACCTTATGGATTATAATAAAGAAGTAGAGGTTGTTCTTGTAAGAGATAATGAGGGAAGAGAATACAGGTACGCGTCCTATTCCAGAAACGCAGAGGATTATAAGGTGGAGGATATTGTAGATGTTGAAAAAGTAAGAGAATTGTATGGAAAGGCATACTGGACCAGGTACGATGATTCTCTTGTATTTTTGAGCAGGGCTGTTTTTGATGAAAATACAATGGAGCAGGTAGGCGTTGTTACAGTTGGTCTGAATACGGAATTTTTCCGGGATATATACAAGGATCTGACAAGTAAAAACGGAAATGAATTGTTTCTTTTTAACGGGGATTACCAGGTTTTGATCCATACAGGAAACAAAGAAGATTCGGTGGGAGAAATGATTGTAAATACCCATAATCTTGAGGAAGATACAGAACAGGAATTTTATTATAAAGACCAGAAGTATATATTCACTCTCGAGAACCTTGGAAAAAATGAGATTAAGGTAATGAATCTCATCAATATAAAAAGTATTTCTGACCGGGCAGTGCAGATGTTGAAGCCTGTATGGTATGTGGCAGTGGCTGCTATTGTATTTGCGGTTTCTCTGTCTGTATGGCTTTATCGAGATATATGGGGAAAGCTTCAGAAACTTCTTGAAAGAATCCACGCAATGGAGGAAGGAAATTTCACACAGAAAGCTTCAGATTTTGAAAAAGATGAGATTGGAGCGGTAGCGTCTGCTTTTGATAATATGGCGCGGAAGATGGAGACTCTTCTGGAAAACATTACAGAAGAAAAAACGCAGAAAAAAAGCGCGCAGTTAAAGGCTGTGCAGTTTGAATATGACGCTTTGCAGGCAAAACTTAATCCGCATTTTCTCTACAACACGCTGGAAAGCATCAACAGTCTTGCGAAGCTGAATGACGACGGGGAAGTGGCAGACTGTGTGTCTATTCTGGGAAGCTATCTTCGAGAAACAATCAGTAAAAAGAAAAAATTTGTACTTCTTGAAGAGGAAATGGAAAATGTGAAAGAATATGTGGAGCTTTCCAATATGTCTTTTGGAGGAAGGATCAGTTTGTCTTTTGATATAGATGAAATACTTTCAGAGGCAGTTGTGCCGAAATTGATTTTACAGCCTCTTGTAGAAAACGCCATTGTACATGGAATTGAGCCAAAGGCAGGAAAAGGGCACATTCAGATTTTTTCCAGATGCGTGGGAAAAGATATGGAAATTGGTGTAAGGGATGATGGAGTCGGAATTTCGGATAAATGGCTCTCTGTACAGAATTTTCCTGGAACAGAAGAAGATGAAAAACATACAAAGGTGGGGCTTGAGGCGGTGCATAAGCGGATTCAGATCCTTTATGGAGATTCTTATGGACTTTCTGTACGAAAAGGAAAAGAAAGCGGAACGATTGTGTGCCTGAAAATGCCCATACTATTTGAGGGGGAGGAATTGGAAAATGAGTTATAAGGTAATCATTGCAGATGACAATCCGCTGATCTGTAAGTCTTTGAAGGAAACGATTGACTGGAAGAAATACGGCTGTGATCCGGCGGGGACAGCGGAGAATGGAGCGGAAGCCTTAAAACTTGCATTTCAGATAAAGCCGGATATTCTTGTAACAGATATAAAAATGCCGGAAACAGACGGTCTTGCGCTTGTGGAAAGGGTAAAGAGTGCGTTTCCAGATATGGAAATTATTATGATCACCGGGTATCAGGAGTTTGAATATGCAAAACGGGCAATCAGCCTTGGCGTTCTTGATCTTGTTTTGAAACCGATTGAGAACAGAAAACTGGAGAAGGTACTGGAAAAGGCAGTGCGGAAGCTTAATGCAGACAGGGGCTTAAAAGAATCTTTTATCAGTATGAAAAGGAAAGGACTAATAAAGGATCTGCTTCTTCAGGGAACAGAACAGAAGATAACAGAGGAAGATATAAAAAAACTGGGGCTTAACCGAATGAATTACGGAATTGTGATCGGGCGGGGAAGATGTTATGAAAAAGAGAAGCTTTTTTTGATAAACCGGACTGCGGCGGAGGAGATTTTAAAGCTTGCAAAACAGAAAGAAATTATACCTTTTCTGTTCCAACAGGATCTGGTACTTGTGATCTGTGCAGATAAAACAGTAAGTTCCAGAAGCTTTCGCATTCACATAAAAAATCTTCTCTGCGCTGTGCAGGAGCGGTTAAGACAACAGTTCGGAGAAGAGGGCAGGATATGTTTTGCTTCTTCTTTGCTCGCTTCCGATATAAGTAAAATGGGGGAGATTTACAGACAGACAGAAAAAACTATGAAAGCCGGATATTTTTCCGGAACAGAGGATTTGATTTTTTGCAGCGACGCATTTGATTCAGTAAGGGAAGAAACCTGGTCGCTTATGAGAGAACTGGATTCTTTTTATCGGTATCTGGAAACCGTTTCCAGGAAAAGAACAGAAAAAGAAGCAGAGAAACTGGTGGAAGAAATTGTAAAAAACGCAGGAGGAGATGAATTTAAAATCAAATGTTTTTTAAGTGAGGTCTGTATTACTCTGTTCCGTCATTATGGAAAAATTCTTTCAGGCAGTTTCGCTGATTTCAGTGTAGATGGGATTCTTGACAATATAAATCAGATTGTAGATATTTCTCAGGGGAAGGCATACTTAAAAAATATGACTTCTGTTATTAAAGAGGCGTACATCAGAGAAGAAAAAAAGAAGAATCCTCTTGCCGTACAGGCGTTAGACTATATGAAAAAACATTACAGGGAAAATATAAGTCTCACATCAATGGCAGAGAAACTTTCTGCAAATCCATCTTATTTAAGCAGACTTCTGAAAAAAGAAACAGGCAGCAATTTTACAGATATTTTAGCAGGGGTGCGTATTGCGGCAGCAAAGAAATTTCTGGACGAGGGGTACCGGATAGCTGAAGCCGGGGAAATGGCTGGATACAGTGACTATGTTTATTTTTATCAGGTTTTTAAAAGGCAGGAAGGGATTTCGCCAAGCGATTATAAAAAAGGTAAAAAAAACTAATATTTTGTAAAATGGATAAAATATGGTTTCCGGTGCTCTGCTGCTATAATAAAAATACAAAAAACAAGGAGGGAACGAATCATGAAAATGAGAAACAAAATTTTATCTTCTATGTTATGTGCAGCAATGGCGGCAACCGCCCTTATGACCGGAACTGGTCTTACAGAGGTTAAGGCAGAAGAGGAAAAAGAGGTAGTTACTCTTTTCCACCATATCGGAGAGGAAGCGGCAAGAGAGACATTGGAAAAATTGATCGCGGCTTTTGAAGAAGCCAATGAGGGAATCGAAATCGAGGAGCAGGGAATTGATTTCAGTCAGTATGATACCATGTTGAAAACAAAACTGGCAGGCGGAGATGCTCCGGATTTGATTATGGGACGTCCGAAAATGTATGCGGATTTAATCCGGGCGGGACATATTGAGCCTCTGACAGATGAGGAATTTATTAAAAATGTAGAACCGGCCGCTCTGGAATCTATGAAGGTTGACGGAGAAATCTATGCAATTCCTACGAATCAGGGAGGTATGGGGATTTTCTATAATAAAAAAGTTTTTGAAGATAATGGAGTGGAAATTCCAAAAACTCACGAAGCGCTTCTGGAGGCTGCAAAGAAATTCCAGGACGCAGGAATTACGCCATTTGCACATGGATTCCAGGAAAGCTGGATGTCACAGTGTGAAATCCAGAGCGATCTTTACGGATATGCACTGCAGAGCAATCCTATGATGTTTAAGGAAATCGCAGCAGGAGAAAAGAAATTTGCAGATTATCCCGAGTTTAAAGAATGCGTTCAGAGAACAGCAGACAGACTTGCTTTTGAAGGTGGAGACGACTTTGGAACAGACGCGGCAAAAGCAAGAAATATGCTGATCAACGGTGAAGCGGCAATGCTTGTTAGTGGAAACTGGGAAATTTCTGAATTTGTCAATGCGGGAGTAGATGATCAGATTGGATTTTTTGCAACACCAAATACAAATGATGATCAGCCTGTACTCGGACTTGCTCCGGATGGCTGTTATATGATCACTTCTCAGTCAGAGCATATTGACGCTGCAAAGAAATTTATTGAGTTCCTTACAACGCCGGAAGGAGCTGCGATTTTAAATGAAAAAGGTTATGATATTCCCTGTGCGGCAGAGGTAGATACGACAAAACTTTCTCCGATTGTGCTTGATTTTATTGATATTCAGAAAAACGGAAAAGTATATAACTATGAGACAGAGGATATTTTTTCCGGGCAGTATGATGCAACCTTCCGTAAATGGCAGGAAGAATTTGCGGCAGATACAGAGCGTGATGTGGACGCTATGATTGAGCAGCTTGACGCGGAAATCGCTGCAATTCAGTAAGTGGATATAAGGGAAGGGAAGTGAAAAAATGAAACTGAGGGCAAAAAAACAGGCAGAGAATTTCATGTTTCTTGTTCCGGCTCTGATTTTATTTGGCTTGATCGTAGTGTATCCTTTTATTAAGGGAGTTCGCATTTCCCTGACGGACTGGGACGGTTTTTCGCCGATTTATCATTATGTGGGACTTGAGAATTTCGAAAGAATTTTAAAAGACCCCAGTATTAAAGACCCGATTTTAAATTCACTTTTTTACACAGTGGTGACGGTTATTGTAAATAACCTGGCCGGTCTTGGAGTGGCTGTTGCGCTTAGAAGAGATAACAGAAGAAACCGGATTTTCCGAACCTGTATTTTTATGCCCTTTGTTTTAAGCCTTGTACTTACCGGATTTATATGGAAGTACATTTACAGTGATGTATTTTATGGGATTTTCGGAATAAAAAGTCTTCTTGGAAACAAGGATACTGTTATGATTGGCATCTGTATTATGGCGTCCTGGAGAGATATTGGATATGCTATGTTGATTTACCTTGCAGGGCTTCAGGCGATTCCGGACACTTATTATGAGGCTGCCAAAATTGACGGAGCAAGTTCTTTTAAGCGATTTACAAGAATTACAGTACCTCTTCTTGCGCCTGCGTTTACCGTTAATGTAACCCTGTTTCTCGGCTGGGGACTGAAAATATTTGATTATGTTATGGCAGCAACGAACGGAGGACCTGGAAGAGCATCAGAAACTTTTGCCATGTACGTATATAACTATACCTTCCCTTATAACAGGGCAGGCTATGGGCAGGCAGCAGCGATACTTATGATGCTGGCAATTTTCCTGATTTCCGGTGTGGTGTCTACAATACTGAGGAGAAAGGAGATAGATATGTGATGGAGGCTGCAAAAAAAATAAAAACAGCCGGAGAAGTCCTGTTGAAACTGCTGCTTGTAGCCGTGTTTATCATGCCTTTCTACATTGCAGTTGTATATGCGCTGAAATCTCCGGAGGAGACAATGAAAACAGGACTTGCTTTTCCAAAGAAATTTTACTGGCAGAATTTTACAGAAGCAGTTGAAGTATCGAATTTCTGGAACGCGGCAAAAAACAGTCTGATTATTACGGTGGTGAGTGTTGTTGTACTTATGGTAGTGTGCAGTATGGCGGCTTATGTGATCGCGAGAAATATGCGCTCCCGGTTTTTTCAGTCATTTTATTATGTGTTTCTGGCGGCTATGATGCTCCCTTTCCAGGTGGTGATGTTGCCGCTGTATGTAGAGCTTCGTGACATGAATCTTTTAAATACGCGCCTTGGCATGATTCTTACGATATGCGGATTTCAGCTTGCTTATAATATATTCGTGTACGTGGGATTTGTCAGAAATATTCCCATAGAGATGGAAGAGGCAGCCTATATTGACGGTGCAGGGAAGTTCTATACTTTCTGGAAAATCGTATTTCCGCTGATGAAACCGATTATATCTTCCACTTTGATATTAAATGCACTGTCTGTATGGAATGACTTTCAGATTTCACTGATCATTGCGCAGAAAGAGGAGGTAAGAACTATTCCGCTGACCCAGTATTTTTTCTTCGGGCAGTACAGCATTAAGTTAAATATGGCATTCGCAGCTTTTGTACTGGCAATGATTCCTATTTTGCTTTTGTATCTGCTGATGCAGAAGCACATTATCGGAGGCGTGATGTCGGGAGCTGTGAAGGGATAGAAAAAGGAGGCGTTCGCCTCCTTTTTTGAAGATGCTTATATTAGTGTTATTCAGCAGATGTTGTGCCAAAATAATGAGCAGGGTTTTCGAAAATATGGTTGATAGCTATAATTGCAGCACCATACACCATTGAATCCTGTTTATATGCGCTTAGCTGTATTTTTGTGTTTTCCAATGTTTGTGGAACGATGCGCTCTTTTACATTGGAAGTGATGCGCTCCAACATTAGTTCTGGAGCTATATGGGCCATTTCATCACCGATAACGATCAATTGAGGATTAAAGCTGTTGATTACATTAATGACACCTATCGATAAATAGTCACACATCTCCAGATAAAGTTCTGTTGCAATTGGATTTTTTTCTTTTACAAGCATTTCAACATCATGAAAGGTTAATACATTTTTTTTGCCGAAAGCTTCATTTACCCGACGGACAAAAGCGATGGAAGAACAGTAAGTTTCCAGACAGCCATAGTTTCCACAGGAACATCTGGGACCGTGGAGATCGACGGTTGTATGACCAATTTCTCCGGCGGCACCGGTAGCACCTTTTAAAAGAATGCCCTTGTTGATGATGCCGGCACCGATTCCCTGAGCGAAAGCAATGTATACAAGAACATCGTTTGACTGTGTATCTGCATCATACCAGAATTGTGCCAGAGCAGCGGCGTTTGCGTGTTCTTCAATAATTACAGGGATATTAAAGTGTTCTGAGAATTCATCTTTTAAAGCAATCTTATCCCAGCCTTCCACATTGGTCATAATGGAAATCCGTCCTTTTAATGAGTTATACGGACCTGGAATTGCAACGCCAAGTGAGAGAATTTTAATATTGGGAAATTTTGCAATAAGAGAATCCATTTCCTGAATAACCATATTCATAATTTCGCGGGCTTTTTGTCCGGAAGTAATAGAAAAACGTCTGATTAAAAGAGCTTCACCTTGAAGAGTAAAAAGTCCTACAGAAAAATTTCGTCGTGCGATACGGATACCTGCCACTGCAAAATCGTTTGTGTTCAGAGAAATTGCGATGGAACGGCGACCTTTTGCCCCAGAGAGAAAACCGATTTCTTTTACCAGATTCCAATTTATAAAATCATTTACAATGTGAGTAACAGTAGCTTGCTGCAGACCTGAATGTTCTGCGAGAGTAGTTCTTGCGCATACTTTTTCCCGCCTTAAAAGGTTTAGAAGCAGTGTTCGATTCATGTTTTGTATATTTCCCTGATTATATCCTCGGGTTGCCTGTTTCATATTAAATACCTCGCTGGTTAAATTATTTTCATTATATAACAGAAAAATGCTTTGCGCAACAGGACGCAAAGCATTTTGCCATTTTCTGGATATTCAGGAAAGGTATAACCCTATTCCGTTTTTTTGGAAATAGTCTGTATATTCACCGGGAATTCCTGTATCTGTGATAACGTTAGGAATATCATTTAGATTACACAGGTGTGTAAAAGTGCGTTTATTGTATTTCGAATGATTCAGGAGGATATAACTGTTTTTTGTATTATTAAGAAGATAATTATACAGAGGCAATTGTGCCCGGTTCATAATAGAGTATCCATATTCTAAATCTGCTCCGTCCACTGTAAAAAACAGTTTGTCAAAATATAGCTTACTCAGATTCGAAACGGTAGATTCGTCCAAAGTTTCAATATGATTATTGCCTAAATGCACGATTCCGCTTAAAAGAAAGACGCGAATGTCGTTATTAGATGCCAGCTCCAATGCACCAGTGATGTTGGCGGTAATTACCATAATATTTTTCTTATTGCTGGCATTTAAGTGTCTGCAAAGCAGGGAACAGGTAAATCCTGCTCCTATAAAAAGAATATCTCCTGAGTGGATTAAATCAATAGCTTTTCGGGCAATGGCATTTTTGTATTCAAACTGTTCATCTTCTATGCGTATGGAAGAAAAAATTTGAGAATAGTTGGATACAAGTTGTTCTGAATGGAAGGTATCCGTATCCCGTTTTTGGGCGCCCCCATGAGTGCGGAGGAGCAGGCCTTCTTCTTCCAGGAGTGTTAAATCACGTCGAATTGTGGCGGGAGATGCAGACGTAATATCGCAGAGAGTCTGGGTAGTAGCCATGTGATTTTGCTCCAGATATTCGAGTATGAGTTGTTTTCGTTTTGCTGGCAGCATATTTTATTTCTCCGTTCTTTGATTTCGTTTATAAAGATTTTTCGATTTTTATAAGTTTGCTTGTTCCGAGTCTGGACGCACCTAGAGCAATAAATTTTTCTCCGTCTTCAAAAGAAGAAATTCCTCCGGCTGCTTTAATTTTTACATCGGATCCTATGTAATTTGAGAATAGAGTAATATCATCAAAAGTAGCGCCAGATTTGGAGAAACCGGTGGAAGTTTTAATAAAATCAGCATTTGTTCTGGAAATGATTTCACACATTTTAATTTTTTCTTCTTCTGTCAGAAGGCACGTTTCAATGATTACTTTGAGAATTTTATTTCCGCATACTTTTTTTATTTCCGAAATTTCATTTTGTACATAAGCGTAGTTTTTTTCTTTTAATGCCCCAATGTTAATGACCATATCAATTTCATCTGCGCCGTTGTTCAGTGCGTCTTGTGTTTCAAAAATTTTTGTGGCAGTAGTGGTGTTGCCATTGGGAAAACCGATGACTGTACAGATTTGAAGTCGATTTTTCACGTATTCCTTTGCCTGTTTCACATGACAGGGTGGGATACATACAGAGGCAGTTTGAAAAAGGATTCCATCATCGCATATCTGCCGGATTTCTTCCCAGGTTGCAGTTTGCGCTAATAAGGTATGGTCTACTTTGCTTAAAATTTCGCTGTGATTCATATTTGTGTTCATTCCTTTCGATTACTTATTGGATAAGATACAAAAACAATATTCTTAAGGTTATTATATATGATGTGAGCGAAATAGTCAATAATAAAGTGAGCGAAAATGATTGTTTTTTAAAATGAGCAAAAAAATATTGAAAATGATTATAATATATGATAATATTCAAATATAAGAAAGAAAACAATTAAAAATAATCAAAAGCAATCAATAAAACGAGTGCAGAAAGCCGGGAAAGGAGAGAATATATGAAATTTGACAGGAAACAGGCTGATGAAATGGCTGTAAGGATTAGAAAGAATATCTTGAGGGCTATAGCGTCAGAAGGAAAGGGGCATATAGGTGGGGCCTTGTCTGTTTCAGATGTTTTGGCTGTTCTTTACAGCGGTGTAATGAATATTGACCCGGAAAATCCCCGTAAAGCAGACAGAGACTATATTGTTATGTCTAAAGGACATTGCGGACCTGCAATGTATGCAGCGTTGGCGGCAAAAGGTTTTTTTTCGGAAGAGATTCTGGAAACATTAAATAAAGAAAATACTACGTTGCCGAGTCATACAGATCGCATGAAAACACCGGGTGTAGATGTATCTACAGGCTCTCTGGGACAGGGTGCTTCTCTGGCAGCAGGTTTGGCTTTCGCAGATAAAATTGATAAAAAAAAGTCATATACGTATCTGATTCTTGGAGATGGTGAGTTAGATGAAGGTCAGGTTTGGGAGGCGGCCCTTTTTGTCGCACATCAGAAACTTACAAATCTTATTACTTTTGTAGATGCAAATGGAAAACAGTTAGATGGAATGACGAAGAATATCTGTAATTTGGAAAATCTGGAAGAGAAATTTCGTTCTTTTGGGTATCATGTGATTGTTGTGAAAAATGGAAATAACACAGGTCAGATATATGAAGCAATCTGCGAAGCAAAGAAAGAAAAAGAAAAACCGTCAGTATTGATTCTTCGTACTGTTAAGGGAGCCGGGATTAATTACTATGAAATGATGGATAATTGCCATTCGACAACAGTGAAGAAGGAAGATCTTTCGCGATTTTATGATGAGCTGGACAGAAGCTTTCATGAAAAAGAGGTGTGACAATGACAGAATTAAGAAATATTTTTTATAAGATAATATCTGATCTCATGAAAGAAAATTCTCAAATTGTATATTTAGATGCAGATTTGGCAGGAGCTCTTGGCACAGCGGGACTTTTTGAAAAATTTCCGGAGCAAGCATTTGATTTGGGGATTATGGAAGCAAATATGATTGGAGTGGCAGCTGGTATGTCCATAAAGGGAAAGATTCCTTTTGTCCATACTTTTGGACCGTTTGCTTCCAGAAGAGTTGCGGATCAGACTTTTTTATCCGGCTGTTATAATCATGCAAATCTTAAGATTATGGGATCTGATCCTGGTATTACAGCTGAGACAAATGGGGGAACCCATATGCCTTTTGAGGATATGGGAATTTATTGTGCATATCCCGATATTACTATTTTGGATGTGGCAGAGCCATATCTTCTGAGTGAAGTAATAAAGCAGATGGCTGTTACTTACGGCGTACAGTATATTCGTTTTCCGCGAAAAGAAGCGGAAGCTTATTATAAGGGAAATGAAAAAATTCAAATCGGCAAGGGAAATGTGGTAAAGACAGGAAAAGATATTACTGTAATTGCAAGTGGAATTGAAGTGGCATGGGCATTGGAAGCGGCAAGGAGACTGGAAGAGGAGAATATCAGTGTGCGGGTGGTAGATATGTTTACAATTAAGCCTGTTGACACGGAACTGATCATTCGATGTGCCAGGGAGACCGGGGCTGTTGTAACTGCAGAGAATCATAATATTCATGGTGGACTTGGCAGTGCAGTAGCAGAGATACTTGCAGAAAATTGTGCGGTACCTTTTAAACGTATTGGTATAAGAGACAAATTCGGAGAAGTTGGAAAGAAAAAGTTTCTTGCTGATAAATTTGAAATTTCGGAAAAATATATAGAAAAGACAGTCCGAGAGATATTAAAGAGGAAAGTGAAAAAATGAAAAAAAATGCTTTATATATTCAATCAGGAGGTCCTACAGCGGTTATTAATTGTTCGGCGTACGGTGTGATTGATGAGAGTAGAAAAGCCGGTTATGGAATTGGCAGACTCTATGCAAGCATTCACGGAATTGCAGGTGTTCTGCGTGACGAGCTGTACGATTGCACGGAACTGAAAGAAAATGAGCTGGAACATTTGAAAAAAACCCCGTCTATGGCATTTGGCTCCTGCAGATACGTAGTGCGGGAAGATTCGGAAGAAGATTATCAAAAAATTGTAGATACTTTGAAAAAATATAAGATTTACTATATTTTTATTAATGGAGGGAATGGTTCTGTTTCAGCAGGGAAACGTTTGTATATGTACTTGAAAAAAGTTGATTATAAATGCAGGCTGATTGTAATTCCCAAAACAGTTGATAATGACATTGCAGTGTTGGATCATGCGCCGGGGTTTCCGTCTGCTGCCAGACATACAGTGATTACAATCTCTGAATTAGTGCATGATATGTATACTTATGATACTGATTTAATTATGGCAGTAGAGGTTATGGGGAGGAACACAGGGTATCTTGCAGCAGCAGCTACTGCTGCAAGAATAACAGGCTGGGGTCCGGATTTGATATATGTCCCGGAGGTGGTTTTCGAACCGGAGAAATTTGTAAAAGACGTAGCGGAAGTTATTGAAAAAAAGGGAAAATGTTTTGCTGTTGTAGCAGAAGGAGTGAAAACTGCTGATGGAAAATATCTTTTTGAAGATACAACGGTTAATAAAGCAGAAAATCCATCTATAAATATGGGAGGGATTACGCCATATCTTAATATGCTGCTGCGCCGTCATTTTGATTGCAAAATTCGTTGTATTGATCTGGGATTGATGCAGAGATGTGCAGCTCATGATGCATCAGAGATTGACAGAAGAGAAGCGGAAATGCTAGGAAGAGAGGCTGTAAAATGTGCTTTTGCGGGAGAGACCGGGAAAATGATGACGCTCACCAGGCTTAGCAGTGTGCCATATGAAGTAAAGAGCGAAACGCTGGAGCTTGAAAAGGTGGCAGATGTAGAACGAATTATGGACACTGCGTATGTAGAAGCAAATCATGCAGATATTAAAGATACGTATATGGAATATATACTTCCACTTATAGGGGAATTACCTGAGTATATAGAAATAAATAACATGGAAAGTAAGGGGGCAAACTATGTACAATTATGAAGAATTGGGACTGGTAAATACAAGAGAAATGTTTCAAAAGGCGTATCGGGAAAAGTATGCGGTACCAGCATTGAATTTTGTTACGATTGAACAGTTGAATGGCATGATTGACGCAGTGATTGAAGCGCGTTCGCCAGTTATTTTGTTAGTTTCGCCCAATTTGCACCGACAGCTTGGATATGAGATGACGGCAAGATTGGCACAGGTGGCGGCAGATCGTATCAAGGAATCAGGACTGGATATTCCCGTTGCGCTTCACCTGGATCATGGTATGACATACGAACAGTGCGTAGAAGCGATTCAAGAAGGATTTTCTTCTGTTATGATTGATGGAAGCAAACTTCCATTTGAAGAAAATATTGCTTTAACAAAAAAAGTTGTGGAGTATGCGCATGCGCACAATGTAACGGTTGAGGCTGAGCTTGGGATTTTAAAAGGGAAAGAAGAGGAAGGGATGGAAGGTGTAGATGAGAGCATGTACACAAATCCTGTAATGGCAGTGGATTTTATTGAACGTTCAGGCTGTGACAGTCTGGCAATTTCTATAGGAACCTGTCACGGGCTTGTAAAGATGGTTCCGAAAGAAGATGGAACACTTCCAGAACTGAAATACGATATTTTGCAGTATATTTCTGAAAAAAAACCAGATTTCCCTATTGTATTGCATGGTTGTTCCA
This sequence comes from uncultured Blautia sp., assembly GCA_900540785.1. GTDB lineage: Bacteria > Bacillota > Clostridia > Lachnospirales > Lachnospiraceae > Blautia_A. The sequence goes on along the minus strand of UQHF01000004.1, from coordinate 19,299 downwards.
ATATTTCCCAAAAGTATGTGGACATGATTAATGCGCATGGAGGGCATATTGAAAAAACGGCAGGTATTCCAGATGAACAGGTAGCAAAAGCGTCCAAACTTGCTGTATGTAAAGTGAATATTGCAACAGATGGCTGGATTTGTGGGCTTGCAAATACAAGAAGAATTTTAGACGAGGAAACAGGAGCGATTGACAGCCGATGTTTTACTCTGAAAATCAGACCGCTTATGAAGGAGTTATATTTACATAAGATTGAAATTATGGGCAGTGCGAATCGCTTTTAGACAAAAACAAATCGGGAGGCATCGAGATGAACGACAAAAAAGAAAAATTGTTTCTTTGTGTGGAAATTGGAGGAACGCATTTGCGTGTGGGGGTTGTAACAGAAAAATATACTTTAGAGAAGTTTTTTAAAGTTTCGTCTAAAGAGTTATCAGAATCAGAAGATAAAGGGGGATATTTTAAAAGACTGCTCAGCCCTGTGATTGAAAAGTATGGTTTGAATCGCTTTTACGGTATTTCTCTTTCTCTGGCATCTCTGATGAACAGGGAAAGAACCATATGCTTAAATTCCCCTAATTTAAAGGGTTTTGACAATCTTCCGCTGAAAGAAATACTGGAAAATATCTGGGGGCTTCCTGTGATTATGGAAAGAGATGTAAATACATCTCTGCTTTATGATCTTAGTAAAAATAATATTGTTGAAGAAGGAATTGTAATTGGAGTATATATTGGCACTGGGCTGGGAAACGCAATGAGTATTGATGGGAAGATATATAAGGGGAATACTGGCTCTTCCTGTGAATTGGGTCATATCCCCGTTGACGGACTGGAGGAGATGTGCGGATGTGGAAAAAAAGGCTGTATTGAATTGAAAGCTTGCGGAAAGGTTCTTGCGCAAATTGCACAGAACAACTTTCAATGTCAGATACAGGAGATTTTCACAAAATATGGAAACAGAAGGGAGGTTTTGGAAGTGGTGCGTATGTGTGCCCTTGCTACAGCTACAGAAATAACAATTCTGGACCCTGTTTGTGTCATTCTTGGCGGAGGTGTAACACAAATGCCGGATTTTCCGTTGGAATATTTTATAGAAAATGTAAAAGAGAATCTTCGGATGCCAAATCCGCGCAATGCACTGCGCATTATTTTAGCATCTCCAGGTGCGGAAGTGGGTGTTATAGGAGCGGCGATAAATGCGGCGTCTTTCTGTAAAGGAGAGTCGTGAGAAATTGTGCAAAATACACAAAAATTGCCGAATCTGTTTGTTAAATATGGCAAATTAAAATAATGAATTTAAAAATTGATTGACATTATTAATTAAATGAATTAAAATAAAGTCATCAAAAACAGGTCGGAAGATGCGACTAAGAAATGGGAGGATTTTTATTATGCGTAAGAAAATTTTAGCAGCACTTTTAGCAGCAACTGTAGTAGCTACATCTGCAGTAACGGTATCTGCAGATTATAAAGCGCCGGAAGGAGTGGATCCATCAGAGTATCACCTTGCTATCTGTATCCATTCTATGGATAATGAATATTGGGCACAGGAAGCGGCAGGTGCGAAACTGGCGGCTGAATATTATGGGGTAAATGCAGATATTCTTACATGTGACAGCGATGACAATAAGCAGATTCAGGGAATTAAAGATTATATTGCGCAGTATGGTGATAAGGCTATTTTTGTAGTTGATCCATCTTCTACTGCAAACACTGTAAATATTGCTGAGGTATGTGAGGATGCTGGCGCTTACGTTACGATTTTGGCTCACAGAGCAGAAGGCTTATATCCGACAGATTATCCGCATTTTGTAGCTTCCATTATGCTGGACGACATGGCTATTGGCAAGGCAACAGCTTCTGCGCTTTTTGATTCTATAGGTGGGGAAGGACAGGTAGCAGAGCTTGTTGGACTTTTAGGTGATGACTCTGCAACTAACAGACATGCCGCATTTGAGGCAGCATTGGAGGATTATCCAGATATTGAGGTTGTTGACAGCCAGACAGCAAGCTGGAGTCAGTCGGATGCCATGACATTGGTGGAAAACTGGATTGTAAATTATCCAGATTTAAAAGGTATTTTTTCTGCAAATGATACAATGGCACTTGGTGCAGTGGAAGCGCTGAAGAATGCCGGAAAGAATGGAGAAATTAAGGTTAGTGGCTGTGATGGCATTGAAGCGGCATTGAATGCAGTAAAAGATGGGGATATGGTTGTTACAAATGCAAATGACGGATATTGTGTTGCAGGTTATGGTGCTGCTTATGCAATCCAGGCTGCGTTGGGGTCTCTTGATGTAGAAGGAATGAAGGCAGAAGATCGAATGTTCTTCAGTAAAACAACACTTGTTGATTCTGAAAATGTAGATGAAATTATTACTAAATTTATTGAAACACAGGATCCGGGATATGATTATTCTGATTTAAGTTTCTGTGTAGATGCACCTCAGGAGGCTGAATGATTTTAGGTTATTAATACTGAGAGAAACTGGTAGTAATTAAGATGGAGGAGAAATGCTAAGGCATTTCTCCTCCGCTACAATAAAGATGTGAGGACAATTTATGAATAGAAAACGGCGCAGTGCAATAAATAATTTATCGGTCAGTCAGCAGTTTGTTGCACAGGCAGAAGAGAATGCCAGAATGGATAAGATCCGACGTTATTCTCCGCTGATTCTGCTGGTTATTATGACTGCTATCGGAGGGATTTTCCAGAAAAACTTTTTTTCATGGGCTAATATTGTAAATATTATGTTCCAAATGTCTATTCCATTGGTGATTTCTGTTGGTTTAAGTTTTGTTCTTCTTTTGGGAAGCATTGACCTTTCTATAGAAGGCGTTATGGGGTTTTCTGGTTCATTGGTTGCGTTTCTGGTAATTAATAATTCAAATCCAAATAATTTTGGACTTTTCGGTGTTGTTTTGACAGTGTTGATTGGATTGGGTGTTGGAGCCGTTGTCGGATTTCTTCATACGAAAGCAAGAATTGCAAGTTTTATAGTCAGTTATGCAGTGGGGTGTATTATGACAGGAGCTGCTGTTCTTATATACAGAGGGACTCCAATTCAGGTAAAAGATCCAATATTTATAGCAATTTCTCAGGGGAAATTTTTGGGAATTCCTTACATAACATTGATTTCATTTGCGGTATTTATTATAGGTGCCATCATTATGAACTATACTGCTTTTGGGCGGGCAGTATTTGCAATCGGCGATAATGAGACAGCAGCAGCATCGACAGGAATTAATATTTCCCGTACGAAAATAATGGTATTTGCTCTGTCGGGCTGTACAGCGGCGATTGCGGGAGTGCTTCAGTGTATGAGGTTAAAGCTTGGGCAGTCTGACCTGGGATTAAATCAGATGTTTCCTGTAGTTACAGCTATCGTTCTTGGCGGTGGTTCTGTAAGTGGAGGAAAAGGAGGTTCTCTTCAGTCATTTGTAGGCGTACTGATTTATGCAGAGCTGGCAAATTGGTTGACACTGATGGGAGTTGATACAAATCTGAAGAAAGTAATTCAGGGAATCATTATTATTATAGCAGTGACTCTTACAGTCGAGCATAATAGAAGAACAGTAGTAAAATAAGTGGAGGGATACATATGAGTGAAGTTTTATTTGAGACAAAAGGCATTGGCAAAACATATGGTTCCAATACTGTTTTGCATGATATTGATATGAAGATTCACAGGGGAGAGGTAATTGGGCTGATTGGTGAAAATGGAGCAGGGAAATCTACTCTGATGAAAATAATCAGTGGTGTGGACACTCCGTCTATGGGAGAGATGTTTTATATGGGAAAACCATATACAGCTGCTTCTATTATTAATGCAAATCGGCAGGGTGTGGGAATGGTATTTCAGGAACAATCTCTGGTAGCGAATTTGACAATTGCGCAGAATATTTATCTTGGACGTGAAAAAAAATATTCTACAGCAGGTATTGTGAACTGGTCAAAGATGAATAAAGATGCCCAAACAGCTCTGGGACGAGTAGATATTAAAGAGGATCCGGGAAGAAAAGTACGGGATATTGATATGGCAACCAGAGAGATGGTTGAAATTGCGAAAGTTTTAGATGTGGTAACAGAGGTTGCAGATGGACATGCCATTATTCTTCTGGACGAACCCACTACGGTACTTTCTGATGAGGAGATTCAGCAGATGTATGTACAGATTCGTAAGATGAAGGAAGCTGGAAATGGAATAGTATTTATTTCACATCATTTAGATGAGATTCTTGCGATTACAGACACCATTTATGTATTCAAAGATGGTGAGAAAACAGCAGTTTTTCCAACAAAAGAAGCCAATATTGATACATTGTATGAAAAAATGGTAGGTCGTGCTACAACAGGTGAGTTTTATGTGGAAGCGCAGCAGACGGTTCCTTCTGAAAAAGTAGTTTTAGAAGTAGACGATTTGAGTTTGTTCGGGGTGTTTAATCATGTTTCGTTTAAACTTCATGAAGGAGAAGTGCTCGGACTTGCAGGATTGGAAGGTTCTGGAGCAGAGGACGTGTGCAACTGTCTGATAGGACAGGTTGCACCTACAGAAGGAAGGATTTTACTGGACGGTGTAGAAAAGAAATTCAGCAGCTCTTATCAGGCGCGTAAGAATGGAATTCTTTCTGTTCCAAAAGACAGGCGAGATGAAGGAATGATAGGGATTCTTTCTATTGAAGATAACATTACAATCTCCAGTTGGAATAATATGAGACGAGGCGGACTGTTATCAGGTAAATTAATTCGGGAGAAGGCGAAGAAGTGGATTAAAGAAGCTGGAATTAAATGCACAGGTCCAAAAGAACGTATAGTACAGCTTTCTGGAGGAAATGCGCAGAAGGTTATTTTTGCAAGAGCTCTTGAAAGCGGATGCAGGCTGCTGATTCTGAATCACCCTACACGAGGTGTAGACGTTGGCGCCAAACAGGAGATTTATCGTCTGGTGCGTGAAATGACTGCAGCAGGACATGCGATTATCGTAATCGGAGATACTCTGGACGAATGTCTGGGTCTTGCAAGCAACGTGATTGTATTCAGAGATGGTTTGATCAGTGGTTCCTTTGACTGTCCTGTTGACGATAAACCTTCCCAGCAGGAAGTTGTACATTTTATGATGTAGGAGGGAAGATGCGAATGAAAAATAAAAAATTCAGTTTATCTGATTTATCTCAGCATATGGTCGTAATCAGTGTTGTGTTGGTATTCGTAGTTTTTGGAGCTTTAAATCCCAATTTTATCAGCGCATATAGTTTGCAGAATCTCCTGATTGAAATTTCGCCGCTGATATTACTAGCTGGCGGACTTTCTTTTATTATTTTCACTGGCGGCATTGATCTTGGTGCGGGAGCTATGGTTTCGGCGACATGTGTTATTTCTGGTCTGTATGTAAGCCGTTTTGGCAACTGGATTATTCCTGTTATGCTTATAGTAGGAGTATTTCTTGGATTTCTTAATGGAGCAATTGTTACAAAACTGAAAATTCCTTCTTTTATTGTAACGCTTTGTACACAGAATTTGTGGGCGTTTATAGCGTTATATTTTTGTCCCAACGGTTCAGTTGCAGTCGGAATGGAGGACAGGAAAGAAATTGCGTGGATGACAGATAAGATATTCGGTATTCCTATTATTTTTCTTGTGGCAGTGATTGTTTTGATTTTTTTGTATGTTTTTCAGCAGTATACTCCATCGGGAAGGACTATTTTTGCAGTTGGAGCAAACGTTCGTGCGGCAAGACTTGCAGGTGTAAATACAGACAGGGCACAGATTATGGCATTTGCTGTAAGTGGTGCCTGCAGCTCTTTGGCAGGTGCGCTTTATGCATATAAACAAAAATCAGCAGTTCCTACAATTGGTGATGCACTGACGCTTTCTGCCATTGCATCTATCGCTCTTGGAGGAACGTCTATGGCTGGAGGGCGAGGAAGTGTTCTTCGGACGTCTGTCGGCGTTGTTACAATTACAGCTATTACATCTGGTCTGAATATGATGGGCATTGATCCGTTGTGGAAAGATATTATTATTGGTATAATCCTGATTGTAGCCGTATATCTTAATTCAGATACAAAGGGCAGAGATGTTATTGTGAAATAATATTGTGGCGAAGCAGGAGAAATTAAAAATATTCTCCTGCTTTTTAATAATACAGAAGCGGAGGAATGTAAAATGCTTAAAAAGATGCGTGTCGAGGCAGCATGCTGTATTATTGCAATTATAGCAGTTTTGTTTTCAGCAGATATGACAGAGGCAAATGCAGAGACATTATATTTATCACAGCTTGTTGCAGCTGATTATGTCGATATTGCCGATTATGATGAGATTCCAGTGGAGGCTAGTCGGGGAGATTCTGAAGGTGTACAAAATGATATTGGAGAATATCTGGAGAAAAACAGTAACTTTAAAAAGGAACTTCCACAGGCCTTTGTAGCAAGGAATACAAAGACATTGAAGGGGCAGCTTCAATCTTATGCAGATCAGTATAATATTTCTCTGGCAGAGTTTATGAAGTATTATGAAGGCAGTCTGACAGAGGATACATATGAGAAATATATTGAAAACATGGGTATGACCTATAGCAGGAAATTGATTGTTTTGCAGGCGGTTGCAGATATGGAAAATCTGGGTGTGACAGATGATGAGTTGAAAAAGCAACTTCAAAAGCAGGCAGAATTGTCTGGATATACAAGTGTGGAAGAGTACGAAAAAGTATTCGGATTGGATTCAGAAGAATTTCGGGAGATGTTGATGAGCCAAAAGGTGTTGAAATTCTTGGAAGACAGGGCTGTGTATGAAGTTGTGGAGAAAAAATAGAGGTGCACTATGAAGATTACAGGGTTAAATCATATTACAATTAATGTTGTAGATTTAGAAAAGTCAGAAGAATTTTATAAAACTGTATTAGGATTGGAGGGAAAAGGTTTTATTGATATGGGAGATCATACGCTGACTTATTTCGAACTTCCTCAGAAGGTCAGACTGGAATTGATAAAATATGTGGAGAAAGCTGATAAAAAAGAAATTGAAGAGACAACCAGAGGGATTTATCGGCATTTCTGTCTGGAAACCGATAATTTAGAAGAAATGAAAAATATTTGTTTACATAAAGGGATTCCTGTTCGTAAAGAACCATCTTATGTAGAAAAATTGTCATGCAGGACAATGCTGATAACAGATCCGAATGGAGTTGAAATCGAAATTATTGAAAAATAAGAGGTGAGTTATGGACTATTTAATGGGGATAGATTTGGGAACTTCCAGCGTAAAAGCCCTCATTATAGATGCAGTGGGAAATGTAGCTGGAATCGGAAAAGCGGAATATGAAATTTGCATTCCAGGAATTTCCCGGGCAGAACAAAATCCGGAGGATTGGTGGGAGGCGGTAAAAAAAGCAATTCAGTCTGCATTAACGAAATCAAAAATTTCCAGTTCGGAGATTGTTGGAATTGGTTTTTCGGGACAAATGCACGGAATGGTTGCTTTAGATAAGAATAAAAAACCGGTGTGCCCGGCAATTATCCACCTGGATCAGAGAAGCAGTGAAGAACTGTTGGAAATTCGCTCTGTTGCTGGAAGCCTAATGCAGGAGGAACTGCTAAATCAACCAAGTGCTGGAATGATAATCAGCACAGTATTTTGGCTGAAGAAGCATCAGGCAGAAGTATATGATCGCATTTGTTATGTTATGTCTCCTAAAGATTATGTTCGATTTCGAATTTGCGGTGAAATAGGAACGGAATATACCGATGCGGGAGCGACACTGGCGTTTTCTATAAAAAATAATAGATGGTGTACGGAATTGTTCCGAAAATTGGATATTCGTGAGGACATCTGGGTACCTGTACATAAGAGTTTTGAAATTGCAGGAAAAGTCAGTAAACAGACGGCGAAAGAGACGGGACTTTCTGAAAAAACCAGTGTTGTATATGGAGCAGGAGACAGTTTGGCTGCGCTGACAGGAAATGGAATTATTGAGAGTGGAAGTATTACCTGTAATATAGGTACAGCCTCTCAGCTTGCTGCGGTTGTGAATAAACCGGTTTTTGATCCGCAGATGCGGATTCAGACCTGGTGTCATACGATTCCGGAGAGATGGGCGATACAGAGCGGCACACTAAATGGGGGAAGCGCTTTAAGCTGGTTAAAGAACAGAGTATTAAAAACGGATAAAACTTTTGCGGAATTAGACTTAGAAGCGGGAAGTACTGCTGCCGGTGCAGATGGATTATATTTTCTTCCATATCTTTCGGGAGAACGTACTCCATATAATGAGCCAAAGGCAAGAGGGGTGTATTTTGGCTTGAACGCCATGCATGGGCAAGAGCATATTATCCGTGCAACTATGGAGGGGATTTTGTTTAATTTGAAGGAGTGCCTGTACATATTGGACGATATGTCTGTAGAGAGAACAAAAATGATTGCATCTGGCGGAGCTGCCAGAGGTGTGACATGGAAACAGATCCAGGCAGATGTAATGGATATGCCAGTCTACTCTACAAATATCCGAGAGGAGGCATGTCATGGAGCTGCAATTCTGGCAGCTGTTGGAGTCGGAATTTATAAAAATATAGAAGAGGCCTGCAAAGCTACCATAACTATGAGTGACGCAGTAGTTGAGCCGATTTGTGAAAATGTAAAGATTTATCAGGAGAAGCAGCAGATTTTTCGTGAATTATTTTTTCACATTCGAGATTTGTATCCGCGGATTATCTGAAGAGGTACAGGAGGTAAAATGAATGATTGATATTTATGCAATTGGTGAGATGGTAATTGATATGATTCCTGGAAAAGAACCGGACAGTTATTTGAGAAGAGCCGGAGGGGCTCCGGCAAATGTGGCGATTGCAGCAGCAAAAAATGGATTGAAATCCGCCATGACATGTAAAGTTGGAAATGATGAATTTGGGCATTTTCTTATGCACACTTTGGAGAAATATCATGTGCTTCAGACGGTTACGGAATTGACAGATAAGGCAATGACTACGATTGCCTTTGTCACTCTCCGTGAAGATGGAGAACGCGTATTTACTTTTGCCAGAAAGCCGGGAGCGGATATGTTGCTTTCTCCAAATGATGTGAAAGAGAAAGATATAGAAGAATCCGTAATTATTCATGCAGGCTCCTGTTCTCTGTCTGCCCAACCGACAGCAGAGGCTACAGTAAAGGCTTTGAGAATCGGCCATGAGAAAGGCAGGATTGTTTCTTTTGATGTAAACTATCGCAATCTGATGTGGAGGGATAATCAGCAGGATTGTAAGAAGTCTGTAATGAATATTCTTCCGTATGTGGACATGTTAAAAATTTCAGAGGAAGAAGAGTCCATGCTGGGAGGCGAGAAGAACTTTAAAATGCTCATGAAAAAGAACAGGATTGCCATGTTGGTTGAAACTATGGGAGCCGATGGAGCAAGAGCATTTTTTGATGGCAGTATTATCCGTATTCCCGGAAGAAAAGTAAAAGCGGTAGATGCAACAGGTGCAGGAGATGCTTTTTGGGGAGCATTTCTTTCCTCGCTTCGTATTCAGGGAGTGGAGAGGATCACAGATTTGACAGAGGACATAATTCGGAGAGCTATGGAATATGGGAATATGTCAGGCTCTCTTTGTGTACAGAGTAAAGGCGCTGTTTCCTCCATTCCTACGAGAGATGTTATAGAATCTTACTTTGCAAAAGAGGAATAAAATACATAATTTCAGGAGGAATCTTATGTCTGTTTGGGAAAAGAAATGTGTAATTTCGCCGTCATTGATTTGTTTAGATATGTGCAATTTGGAAAATCAGATTCATATTTTGGAACAGTCAGGAATTGAAATGCTCCATGTAGATATTTTAGATGGCCATTTTAGCCCCAGTATGCCATTGGGACTAGATACGGTAAGGCAGCTTCGTAAAAAAACAGATTTATTTTTTGATTGTCACGTTATGACAGAAAATCAAGATTTTTTTATAGATGAGCTTTTAGATATAGGGGTAGAGCAGATTGTTTTTCACGCAGAAACCCAACCGCATATAGATGGAATGCTTAATCGTATTCATGCAAAAGGTGTGAAAGCGGGTGTGGCATTGAAACCATCTACACCGCTTTCAACAATAGAGTATGTCCTGGAAAAATGCGATACGATTTTATTGATGCTGATTAATCCAGGATATGCTTTTGTAAAAGGAGAAAAACAGGTGCTTTATGCGGATCGCAAGATTTGCGAATTGCGAGAGATGATAGAAAAGAGAGGAACTGGTACCAAAATTGAGTTAGATGGAAGAATTTCTTCAGATAATATCTGTAAATATGGCAGGGAGAAAGCAGATATTTTTGTGGTAGGAAGTACTTGTCTGGAACGGGGAAATATAGAGGGAAGTTTTAAAAAATTAAATCAACTGAGAAATGAAATTCTAAAATAGAGGGGGAAGAAAATGGTTTTTAAAGAAAATTACGAAAAAACATGTAAAGATGTGTTTGCTGAATTAGAGAAGACTATGTCAAGCATTAATGCAGAATCTCTGGAACGTTTGACGGAAGATATTTTGAATTCAGAGCAGGTGTTTTTTGTGGGGGTAGGAAGAGTGATGCTGTCACTGCAATGTGTATGTAAAAGGCTCGCACATTTAGGGATTAAAACGCATTATGTCGGGGAAATTACAGAACCTGCCATTACCAAAAAAGATCTTTTGATTGTAGGTTCCGGCTCTGGCAGCTCGTTATTTCCTCTTGGAATTGCAAAGAAGGCAAGAGCGGTCGCAGACTGCAAAATTGTACATATTGGTTCCAATCCTAATAGTGAGATGAAAGATATTGCTGATTATATGGTGCGTATTCCTGTGAGGACTAAATTTTATTTGGAAGATGAAATCGATTCCTGTCAGATTATGACTTCTCTTTTTGAACAGAGTGTGCTTTTTTTGGGGGATATTCTGGCGAAAATGATTGTAGAAAGCCGTAATATTGATATGAAAGAATTATGGCAGTATCATGCGAATCTTGAATGATTTACGGGAGGAAGGAAAAATGAAGAAACAGGAGTTGATGAAATATCTTGGAAGTATGCAGCAAGTGGCGTATGTGCGTCCTTTGACTTATGCAGAGGGAAGAAGTCATGGGCTCTCTGTATATGAAGTAAAAAATGGTTGTCTGGAATTTCAGGTGATGGCGGATAAAGCGTTAGACATAAATCAGTTAAGCTTTAAGGGGATTAATATTAATTTTCTTTCCAAACCTGGACTTCAGGGAAGGAATTCATATGATACAAATGGGGAGGAAGCAATTCGTTCCATTATGGGAGGTTTTTTTTTCACTTCTGGAATTGAGAATATCTGTGCTCCATGCACAATAGAGGGAACGGACTATCCGATGCATGGGCGGATTCGTACAACTCCCGGGGAACATTTAAGTGCAGATGCGTTCTGGGATGGAGATGAATATAAAATATCTGTAAAAGGTGAAATGCGGGAGGCAGCATTATTTGGAGAAAATATGGTGCTTCGCAGAGAAATTTCTACAGTGTATGGAAGTAATACGTTGGTTGTAACTGATGAATTTGAGAATGAAGGGTTTCGTGAAGAGCCTCTTATGCTTCTTTATCATATTAATATAGGGTATCCTTTTTTAGATGGAAATACAAGGCTTTATATTCCAACAGATAGAGTAATTGCCCGTGATGCAGCGGGAATAGGACATGAGGCGGATTATGACAAAATGGATATTCCGAAAGACAATGAAGATGAATATGTGTTTATTCATGGAATGCAGGCTGATGAGAATGGCAATACGGAACTTCTTGTGGTTAATGAGTTTTTGGGGATAGGAATGAAACTTTCGTATAATATGAAATATCTTCCGAATTTCATGGAATGGAAATCGGTAGCATCAGGTGATTATGTAATTGGTCTGGAACCGGCAAATTCCAGTGTATATGGACGCATATATCATGAGAAGAGGAATAGCGTACATAAACTGGCGCCATTTGAAAAAGAGAAGAATGTGTTAAATTTTACTATGTTAGATGGTAAAGAAGAAATATCAGAAGCAATTTGTAAATTCAGAGAGAAATTTAAAAAATAATTATAAAGGTGGGTATGTATTATGAAACGTTCAGAGATTAATGCTGTAATTAAAAAAATGGAAAAATTATTAGAAGACTGTAGATTTAAACTTCCGCCATATCTTTATTTTACGCCCGAAGAGTGGACGGAGAAGAACCATGAATATGATGAGATTCGTGAATGTGAGCTAGGTTGGGACGTGACAGATTATGGAGAGGGGAAGTTTGATACCCTTGGACTGGCGTTAATTACGATTCGTAATGGAAATATAAATAACCCGAAATATCCGAAAACTTATGCAGAAAAAATTATGATGTGTGACAGCGGACAGGTTTCTCCCATGCATTATCATGTGAATAAGAGAGAAGATATTATTAATCGTGGTGGTAATGAGATTGTATTTACTTTTTATAATGCAGATAAAACAAAAGTGCATCGCACGGAAGATGGAAGAGAAATTTTTGAGAAAGATTTTGAAAATGATGTTTTAATTTATAAAGACGGACGTCAATATTGGGTAAAGGCAGGAGAACCTGTAAGATTAAGCAATGGAGAATCTATTACGCTTGTGCCGTTTCAATATCATGAATTTATTATTCCAAATGGAGGACCATCTCTTATTGGGGAAGTTTCTATGGTAAATGATGATCATACAGATAATTTTTTTTATGAGCCATTAGGAAGATTTCCGACTATAGAAGAAGATGAACCAGCTTACAGATTACTCTGTACAGAGTATCCGAAAGCAAAAGAGTGAGTTTGATTAGAAAAGGAGGCATTCGCCTCCTTTCGTCTTTCCGTTATATTTTTTCATAGTAGCAGACGTCCACAGCAAAAATGATCGCGCCGCCCACTTCGATTTCTTTTTTTGTTCCGCCGTACCAGGCAGGGAAATAACTGCCGACTGCGCCGGCGGAGTAATTGATGCAGGGAACGTCATATTCTACTTTGTGGCGTTTGCCGCATACCCGTTCAATTCTGGAGGTTACATCTTTTAAATTTTCATCTTCCGTACAAATCATAAGCGTGGTGTTGCCCCGTTTTAAAAAACCTCCTGTTGTGGAAAGTTTTGTTACTTTGTAATCTGCTTTATTCAGTTCTTCTACAACGCTTTCTGTATCATCTTCATTAATAATGGCATAGATTAATTTCATGTGTTTGCCCTCCTGAAAATTCTATTTGAACGAATTATACCACAAATTATGAGAATAAGATATAAAAATTGTCTTAAAATATGGTGTATCCGGGCAGTTTACTGAATTTTGATTTCGGGATTTTTTGAGGAGCTTCACCATCCTTTCTTTGGAGCTGCCTTCCGGTCTTTTTTCTTTGCCGGTTTCGGTTCCCTGTTTTTCATACAAAGTATCAATATGGCAGAAAGCAGGACAACAAACGCCAGACTGAAAATACAGACAGGAAGATTCCAGCTGACAGCAGTATCATAGCTGCGGTAACCAACGATTCCTAGCCCTGCTGTAATGGGGTAGAGGTTTGCCAGTGTCATATTTCCGGCAGCAAACATACCGCCATATCCGTAGACAAATGCGAGAATGATACCAATGAAAAAGCGGTCCGCTCTTTGGCTGGTAATTATAATGATTGGCAGAACGGCAAGATATAAAAAGAAATTTACTGCCGTGATCTGTAATGTGCCCTTTAAGGCAAGGGAAATCTGAAAACCCGGAAATCCTGCGATCATTTCTGCAATAATGGTAAACAGGCTGCTTAAAAGGCCAAAGATAACAGATAAAACACCGCATACGATCAGTTTTCCGGTCAGAAGACGTTTGAAAGAAACCGGCACAGTCAGAATATTTTTTAAGGTATCGTCTGTCTGCTCGCGGGAGATGATATATCCGGCGATTAAACTGATGCACACAGGAAAAATCATGGACATATTATTTTTGATAACCTGCTCTGTGAGATAGATAAAATCCCAGGCAGAGCCATCATTTGCCATAGAAGTAAACAGGGTAAGCAGAACAGAAAGGAGCATAAGTGTAACGCCTGCCCATAGGATATGATACCTTTTTAATTTGTAAAATTCTGTTTTTACAATATCAATCATAATTATTCCCTTCTTTGTTTATACAATCTGTCAATCAGTAAAAATGAAACAATTGCCATAAATCCCAAGATAAGGATCACCTGAAAAGTGGAGGGAATCAGTCCGGTCATCTGTTCCAGCTCCATTTTTATTCCATGTGCTTTCATATCTCCGGCGCTCCAGAACGTAGTCAGAGGTGTAGGCAAAAGCCATAATATTGTTTTTGGGAGTACGTCAAATAAAGCCGTTGCGCTCATATTCAGTACGCTGTAAAATACGCACAGCAGAATAGAAAAAATATAAGTTTTGCTGAAAAAAACAACAAGAACGACAAGTGGTAAAGTACCGGCTGTAATAAAAATCCCTGTTTCCACTGCCAGGAACAGTTTGTAACCAAGTCCATAGACTTTTAAGGTTCCCAGACTGCAAAGTGCTGTTGCAATGGCAGATGCTACACAAAAAACGATTCCAAAGAGAAACAGAACGAGTATTTTTGAGAGCACCATCTGTGTGCTGGTCACAGGAATCGTGCGAAGATTTTTGAAGGTGTCGCTGTCACGTTCCATAAAAAACAGAATGGCGGCGATCACTCCGATTATGCAGGGGAGCAAAAACTGTATGCCGTATCCCAGGACCATATTAAAAAGTCCGTCAAATGCGTCTGCCTGATCTGCATACCGTGCCATCATGGAAGGCGTTGTCATTAAATAGGTCAGAGGAACGGGAAATAAAAAAGCTGCAAGGATGAGGAAAAGAATGAATTTTTTTCGCTTTAATTTCCAAAATTCACATTGGATCAGTTTAAGCAATTCCCTCACCTCCGGTTACGCGCTTGAAGTAATCCTCAAGGCTTTCTTCTGAGATTGTGGCTTCCGATACTTCCAATCCATTTCTTACAAATGCGGTAACAATTTTACCAGGAGACAGGTTAAGGTTATGCAGCAGTAGATTATGGTTATCCTGTATGGAGAAATGCTTTTCGTGGAAGAGGCATTCTAAAATTTTTGCTGCCCGGTTAGCATCAGAGAGAGTAAAGTGCATATGTCTGCTGCTTTTTTGCTCCAATTCTTCAAGACTTTCTTCTTCCAATAAAATGCCGTGGTCGATAATTCCAATATCATCAGCCAGAAGAGAGATTTCTGAAAGAATATGGCTGGAAATCAGAATGGTTTTGCCTCTTGTGTCGCAAAGCTCCCGGATAAAAGTACGTACTTCTGCAATTCCGATAGGGTCAAGACCATTGATAGGCTCGTCTAAAATAAGAAGCTCCGGGTCGTGCATAACAGAAAGTGCAATAGCGAGTCGCTGCTTCATGCCAAGAGAATACTGGGAAAACAGCTTTCTGTCTTTATAGGGCAGTCCGACTAAATCTAAAGCCTCTTTGACTGCGTGACGGTCTGGGATTTTTCGCAGAGCAGCAAAAATCTGCAGATTTTCTGTAGCCGTCAGGTTCGGGTAAAACCCGGGGGATTCAATCAGACTTCCGATATGTGGAAGCAGTTTTTTTTCATTTTCAGGTAAAGATTGTCCCCATATTCTGACTTCTCCGGAAGTTGGCTCTGTCAATCCCAGAAGCATTTTCATAGTGGTGGTTTTTCCGGCTCCGTTTCTGCCGAGCAGGCCGTAAATTCTTCCTTTTTTTACATGGATATTTAAGCCAGCTACACTTTTCTGAGAACCGTATTGTTTTGTGAGATTTTTTGTTTCGATGATATAATTGTCAGCCATAAGTATACCTCCTGTTCTGTAAGGTATTCTATCATGCTGACCTTATATTAACCTTAAGGAAACCTTGTATTAAGCTTATATTTCAGAAGTCTGGATTCGACCATATAAATTCAATTTTTATTTAAGGATTTTGATTCAGATTATTTTCACCCCATTGTTTCATAAATTCTAAGACAGGCATAAAACTTTTGCCAAGTTCAGTCAATGAATATTCTACTTTGGGTGGGACTTCCTTGTAGTCAAAACGGGAAATAAAACCGTCTGCTTCCAATTCCCGCAACTGCTTTGTCAGAGAGGATTCTGTTATATCTCCAATATGTCGGCGTAGTTCTCCAAACCGTTGTATATTTTGAAATCCAATATAATAAAGTATTTCAATTTTCCATTTTCCGCCTAAGATTTTTTGAATTGTAGAAATAGTGATACAGCGTTCAATAGACATTTGGCTCTTTTTCATGTATTAACCCTCCAATCCACTATAATATACTATTCTTACAATCAAAAATCAATGTACTATAAAAAAGTACAGTACTTTTCAAACAAGTGTACAGCGATATAATGAGGATAGCAAGGGAGAAAGGAGAGATTTTTATGCACTATACAGGAACAATTTGGCGACCGCCTTATGAAGCGTCCTCACTGCTTTTGGAAGTAACGGCAGGCTGTACACATCATCAATGTAAATTCTGCACTTTATATGACGATTTACCGTTTAAGTTCAGAATGACATCTATAGAAGATATTGAAGCCGATTTAAAGAAAGCGAAAGAACAATTTCGTATATGGATTGGTCATAAAATATCCCGTACTTTTTTAACAGGGGCAAATCCTTTTGTTTTAAAGGCTTCCCGTTTAATTGAAATTTCAGACTTGATACGGCGGTATTTTCCAACGAATCAATCAATCGGGTGCTTTTCAAGAATTACAGATATTACATTAAAAACAGACGAGGAACTTTTGCAGTTAAAAAATGCGGGATATGATGGCTTGACGATTGGAATTGAAACGGGTGATGACGAAGCCTTAACGTTTATGCACAAGGGATACACTTCAAATGATATTGTCCTCCAATGTCAGCGTTTGGATAGAGCGGGTATCAGCTATAACTTTTTCTACCTTACAGGAGTATCCGGTGCAGGAAAAGGAGAGGCAGGAGCAAAAAAAACAGCAGAAGTATGCAATCAACTGCACCCTCAAATCATAGGCGCAAATATGCTTACCATTTATCAAAGTTCTGAGCTATATCAGGAAATTCAAAAAGGGAATTGGCAAGAGGGACAGGAAATTGAGAAATACATGGAATTGAAAACTTTAGTCGAACATTTGAATATTCCTGTCTGGTTTGCCGCCGGAGGCGCTTCAAATGCTATTCCGATTCAAGGTACACTGCCAAGAGATACCAAGAAAGTTATTTCTGTATTGGAACAAATTATTAACAGTGTTGATGAAAATGAACTGCGAAATTATAGGAAAAATCTTCGGCATTTATAAAAGAAAATATATTAAGTAGCAGAATATGTTGAGGAGGAATCTAATATTGCACTTTACAGGAAGAACATGGCGACCACCTTATGAAGCAAGTTCCTTTATTGTACAAGTAACGTCCGGTTGTACACATAATAAATGCAGTTTTTGCAGTCTGTATAAAAATGAGTGCTTCCGTATGTCGCCATTAGAAGAATTTAAAGAGGACTTAGCAGAGCTGGCAAGGTATCAGCCTACTGCAAGACGTATTTTTTTAACAGGTGCAAATCCTTTTGTGATGAGTTATGAAAATTTAGCAGAACGGGCATTGCTTATTCATGACTATCTTGTAGAATGTCAGACGATTGCTATGTTTTCCAGTATTCGTGATATAAAAAATAAAAAGGTATGGCAGTTAAAAAGGCTTCGGAGTTTAGGCATTAACGGAATCAGTATTGGTACGGAATCGGGCGATAACAGCACTCTGCTTTTAGCAAATAAGGGTTACACTGCAAAGGACTTGATTGAACAATGCAGAAAATTAGACGAGGCAGGAATCGAATATTATTTTGTATATATGACAGGGCTTGCCGGAAAAGGAAATGGTTATCGAAATGCTGTCAATAGTGCGAAAGTATTCAGTAAAGTAAATCCGCGTTTTATTTCCGTAGATTCGTTGACACTATTCCCCGATACAAAATTGTATCGAATGGCACAGGAAAGGAAATTTATTCCTGCGGGAGAAAAAGAGCGTTTAGAAGAATTACAGACATTTATTAAGCATTTGCAGATACGAACTCATTTATTTGCAAACTCTGTTTCTAATTTTTATCCAACCACTGCTTTTCTCCCAAAAGAACGTGATAGAATCGTAAGTGAACTGCAATATATCATAGATACAGTCAGCGAAGAAGAAATGCAGGAATACAGAAGAAATCTTCATACACTAGGATAATATGAATATGCCGTCCAGCGGTAATAAAAAATGTTGTTATTGCGGAAGTATGAAAATTCTATCCTCAAAAATGACATTCTATTGCGTAATAAAGTGAAGATAGAAAAACAGAGAGTCGACCACTATTGAAAGTGATTAACTCTCTGTTTCTGTTTGACTCTGTCTGTGAGCGTTAGTGAGAAGCTGTTGTGAATGCTTCTTTATCGGCGAAAAACTAAAGCTTTACGGGTATTTATAACTTGGTGGCTTTGGAAAAAGGGAAAGAAAAGTTATAACAAATCTGAAATTTTAATAATTAATTCGGGGAAAATATTTACTGCAATACTTTCTTCAAAGGAATATTGACCTGTAGCAGTATCGTTTTCTAAATCATAAACATTTATAGTTTTATTCATCGGATTTACTATCCAGTATTCTCGAACTCCGGCAGTGCGATATTTGAAAAGTTTAATTCCGTAATCGCGAGCCTGTGTTCCGGGAGACACAACCTCAATTATCCAATCTGGCGCACCGTGGCAGCCTTTATCATCTATCTTTTCGGGAGAACAAACGACAGATACATCAGGCTCTAAATAGTTTTTGTTGTCTTCGCTTAAAAAGACTGCAAAGGGAGAAACAAACGGCTTGCAATTTCCTCCGTGAGCTTTAATGAAATTGCGGATTGTGGCGTAAAGTTCACCTACAATAATTTGATGGTGTGTACTTGGCGGCGCCATATCATAAATAATCCCGTCAATTAACTCCGCACGTTCTCCCTCCGGAAGCGTGTAAATGTCTTCTGTAGTGTAAATCTTTGTGGTTGGTAATGGCATGGTATCAGCTCCTTTCATATAACCATATTATAAGAAATGTATTGTATAGTGTCAATTGAAGTATGCCCAATAAATAGAAAAGCGTATATAAAAAGGGGCAGACTTTTGTCAAAATAGTACACCAATCCAATTTCAATTCAACGCAAAAACCCCGTAAAACCGAAGCTTTACGGGGTAAATGATACATTATCGAAGAAATAAAAAATGCGGAAGATGGGACTTGAACCCACACGAGCGCATTGCTCACAAGATCCTTAGT